>JBEKOY010000077.1:0-26998 GCA_049521295.1 Polyangiaceae bacterium
ACCGAGAAGAAGGTCGCGTAAGGAATTCATCACTCCGCCGCGACTACGCGAAATTCAACAAGGGCCGGGGCATTTCCCGGGCCGCACTCGAGCTGGCGACGCGCCACATGAGACAGTAATGACGGAATCCGACCGGGACGCACGATGGACTCGGCGGTGCCAGGCCGGATGCCTGGCTAGTGCACGATGGATCGCGGCCGCCGACCATCAACACGCAACCCCAACCGCGCTCAAGCGAGGCGCGCGTCGGAGGAACCGGCAGGAGGGGTTGCAATGAACGCGCCTCGCCGTCACTGGAGCAGCCGGCGCGCGGTCTCGACGTCGCCCGCGACGAGCGCACGGATCGCCTCTTCGATGTCTGGTGCGGGCAGGCCGACGCGCTTGGTGCGATCGTCGGAATCCGCACCGTGGCTGCACTCTCCCGCACTCTGAGCGGCGCGTTTTTCCGAAAAATCGCCCAATCTGCATTCTCCCGCACTCTCCCGCACCCAACCGGCATGGCCTTCTAAGCCGCGGGGCACACGTCGAGTTCTGCCGGGCGTGGCCGCGAAATTCTTGGGGACTCAGCCTCCCGATTCGTGCGCTCGCACCAAAATGCGCACCAAACTCCGCACCAAGCGGCTCTCGGCGCCAGATCGCCGGTCGCGCCAGGGATATTCTCAGAGTCGGCTCGGCGAAAGTAAATGACACAAATGACAGAAATCGGTCCAGGGACGGCCCCTTGTCCCCGTTGGGGGGGCAACACCCGCTAAACTGCGCACTCGCCGCGCGTCTTCACGCCATAGACGGTCGCGGCGAGCGTCCAGCGCGAGCGCACACGGATCGCTTTCGAACATGCGCGCAGAGCCACGAAATATGTTGCGCGAGAACTGGTCCAGCACGATGACGTAGACGAGCGTCCCGCGCGAAGTCTCGAGCCAATCCTCGCGCGCGTCGCGCATGACGGCGCCGTGCAGCTCGACGAAATGATCCCGAATTTCCGCGTCGAACGCTGGGTCCTTTTTCCACCATCGGCCCGAGTCACCGAACCAAACGTCAGGACCTCGTAGATCGAATCGAGTGCGCGCGAGGAAGGTTCGGCCATGTGACGTGGGCTACCACGCGGACGGGGCGCGCGGGCAACGCTCGTGAGCGCCCTGCGAGCGTCGGAATCCACATCGTGACTGGCCCATCTATGGAAAGCTCGGAATAGCTCAGGATGACCGACAGGAGATTGTTCAAGTCGTGCGCGACGCCCACCGGGAACGGCGCGCGTAGGTCCGTGGTGATTTTGGCCAGGCCAGCGTCGTTCTCGGCTTGCCAGAGACGATCCCTCACGAATCGGCGTCGTTCCTGCAAGTCGCGGTCGCGCGCCCGTAGCAAGCCCGCACGGTCCGAACCCGCTAGAGTTACGGGGGTGGGAGTACGTGATGGACGACACGGTGGCGATCGACGGGCTCACGTTCGTCTGGAGCCGCGCGAAGGCGCAAACAAATCGGCGAAAGCACGGCGTAACCTTCGAGGAGGCGGCAACCGTGTTCGCAGATCCGCTCGCCAGAGTGCGCGAGGATCGGGGCTCGCCACATGCCGAGCGACGCATGGCGATCATGGGCTACTCTATCTTTGGGCGGGTTCTCCTTGTCATCCACGTAGAGGTGCACGATGAAACGACGATCCGAATCATCTCAGCCCGCCGGCTCGACCCGAAGGAGAGGCGCCAACTCGAGCGGGAGTAACTGGGGACCCAACCCGTACGCAAGGCGCATTTCGGCTGGAGGACGCCGCCTTCTCGCAATCCGCGCGCTTGCCGCCGAGCTCGGTCCCGAGCTCGCCGTTCTGGCTCCCGACTTGGCCGAGGCGTTCCCGGACTCGGAGGCCGTGAACGCCGCACTTCGGGCCGTGCTCGAGGCCGCCAAGACGGTTCACAAGCCGACGGCCCCGAAAAGGCGTCGTCGCGCCGCTTGAGCAAAGCCCGACCGCGAGCCACTGGCCAGTGGTTGCTTATGCAGGCGATTCTGCTGGCGTCGCGCTCGTCACGGTGGGCGAACGGATCGTCCGCGTCGAATCCTACCGATTCGGTTGAAAATGCTGTCCATCATGCTGTCCACTTTGCTGTCCATCGCGGGTCCGTCGGTCGTAACGTGCTGGACGTGCGCGAAACGCCTCGGGGCCTGTTTTCTCGATGTTTTTGGTCCTAATCGGTTGTTTGGTAACGATCCGTAACGTGTTGAAAACGCGTCCGCGCTGCCTTGACACGGTAGGGGTCGTAGGTTCAAACCCTATCGCGCCTACAAAAAAAGCAAGCAATCATAAATACTTAGACGATCCGCCCACCGGGCTCCCACTGTGCTGTCCACCGATGCTGTCCACCTTGCTCCTTCGGCGACCCGTTGCCGCCCATCCGCTGCGTCAGACGGGTGAGGTCGATGATGGCCACGGGCATGGTCGGGCTCAAGCAGAGTCGTCGCGTCACCCGACTCGGGTAGCGTGTCCGCTCGGCTCAGGGCCGCGATCGCTCGGCCGAGAGCTTCTGCCGCGGGGAAGGGCGAATCGCTCCGCATGCAGTGCGGTGAGCGAGAAAGCTGGACGTTAGCTTGACGAGTCGCACCACTCAGGCCACTCGCCGGTTTCGGCCAGCCTCTGCACCTCCTCCGAGGTAAGGGTGCGCCCCTCACCACGGTCAAGCTCGGCAAGGCCTGCGCGGATATCGGCTTCGTCTTCGGGCTATGGATAGACCCGGGGGAAGTTGGGGACGAGTGCGCGGAGCCATCGCGCGAACGATAGCACCCTCCACCGTCGTCGTGACGTACATGGCGTCGCCAAGCACGGACGTTGCGTTGACGCCCTCTCTGATCGGTCGGTCGCGTACGTCGTGCAGCTCGCGGCAGGCCTCGACCCCTCGCGCGACGCGGCTGGACTCCGCGGTCGTCGTCGGCGCGGGTAGACCGGCACGCGGTCGTTTCCAACGCATTTGCCACCAGGTTTCGACCCATGGACGCTCAAGCGATTTCGAGGCAGGCGGGCTCTTTCAGCGACACTCGGAGCCCTTCGCCTTTGACGACTTGGGCGCCTGAGATCGTGTCGCCACGGCCTCGCTCGCCTCGGCAACGATCACATCGCGTAGCCACCGCCTCGCGGGGTCCTCATGGGTACGCTCATGCCACAGGATCGACAGGGTGAAGCCCGTAAGCTCCAGCTCCTTTGGCGGCGCGAGGACCACGAGACCGAGTGGTCCCGCGACCACATCTGCGACACGCTTGGCCACCGTGAGCAGCAGCTCGCTCGAAGCGACGATGTGAGGCGCAACCAAGAAGTGAGGGACCGCAACGGCGACCTTGCGCTGGAGGCCGAGCCGCGCGAGCGCGTCGTCCACGTAGCCGCCTTCCATGCCCCAGGGTGAGATAAGGGCGTGTGCGGCCCCCGCGAATGACGACAAGCTGAGAGTCTTCGTCTTGGCCAGCGGGTGGTCCTGTCGTGCGATGCAGACGAAGCGGTCGCTGAAGAGCTGCCGCCCGCGGATGCCCTGGCCCTCGTCGCCGGGGGGCGACGGCATGATGACGAAATCGAGCTTGCCCGCCGCAAGCTCCGACGCGGGGTCTTGGCCCGGCATGAGAACGCGCAGCTCCACACCGGGAGCCTCACGTACCAGTCGCGCCATGACGCCGGGCAAGAGAACCAACTCGGCATAGTCGCTGGCGCCGATGAAGGCTCGCACTTGCGCGGTCTTCGGAGCGAACGCCCGCGGGGCCGACAGCGTCCGGGTGATGTCCTCAAGTGCCCGGCGCAAGGGCGCCCTCATGGCCTCGGCCCGGGTGGTCGGCACCATACCGTCACGCCCGCGCACGAGTAGCTCATCGCCCGTGAGCTTCCGCAGGCGGGAGAGGGCGTGGCTGGCTGCGCTTTGCGTGATGCCGATCCGCCCGGCCGCTCGCGTCACGCTCTGCTCGGCCAGTAGGGCGTCGAGAGCCACGAGAAGGTTCAGATCGAAGGCGCCAAGATGCACCTCATTCATGGGCCGAATGTACAACGTCCATTGGAAACATGCGCTCATCGGACGCAGATTCGTCTTCGCAACGGCGGTCGCCATCGCCAAGGAGCTGATCCATGTTCGTCGTGCTGGGTGCTACGGGGAATACAGGCAAGGTCGTCGCCGACACGCTGCTCGCGCAGAAGAAGGCGGTCCGGGTCGTGCTGCACGACGCGGCCAAAGGGGAAGTGTGGAAGGCCAGAGGGGCCGAGGTCGCCGTTGCCGACGTCGAGGATGGCGCCGAGCTGGAGCGCGCTTTCAAACTCGTGGAGGGCGCATACGTCCTTCTTCCCCCGAGCTTCAGCTCAAGCCAGGTCCGCGTGGACAACGGCCGTCGCGCGAAAACGATCGCCGCCGCAGTCGAGGCCGCGGGCGTTTCCCATGCCGTCGTGCTCTCGTCGGTCGGCGCGCAGCAGCCAGACGGAACAGGGCCGGTCCTCAGCATCCACGACGCCGAGGCGACGTTCAGTCGAACACGCGCCGCCGTGACGTTCCTACGAGCGGCCTACTTCATGGAGAACTGGGGCGGATCGCTCTACGCCGTTGGGCAAGGCGTCTTGCCAACGTTCCTTCTCGCGGACAAGACGATCCCGATGGTCGCGACGCGGGACATCGGCCTGGCCGCCGCGCGCGTGCTCGCCGAAGGTGGAAGCGGCAAGCGGGTGATTGAGCTGGCTGGCCCGCGCGAGTACTCCCCGCGTGACGTCGCGGCGGCGCTCGGGCGCGTGGTCGGAAAGCCGATTGTCGCGCATCAAGAACCCGAGGAGGCCATGGCAGCCGCCCTCCTGGGCTCCGGCATGAACGCCGAGTGGGCGCGTCTGTTCCAGGAGCTTACCCACGGCGTCAATACGGGTCGTGTAGCCTGGGAAGGCGGCCACCCGCTCTGGCGAGGGGATACCGACGTAGAGACGGTGCTCCAGACGCTGGTCGGCGACGCCAAGTAGCGGTCAAGAGATGACCATGCCCAAGAGAGGCAAGTACGCAGTAGGGGCTCACCGGACTCGTTGACGGTGAGCATTTCTTCGACGCGTTCGCCGAAGATGCGATCTTCGAGTCGCGCTGCTCGAGGACCGGCCCCATCCGCGCGCCTCAGCCTTCGAACGACGCCCCGGTCCAGGCTTCGCTCTTCTTCCAGAGCTGCGCGGCAAGCCCCGGATCGATCGCCCAGGGACGCACGCCATGGGTCCCCGCGAAATCCGCGTTCACGGGAAGCGCACCTTGCAGCTGAAGTGGCGCTCGAGCATGGCCTCGTTGGCGCGTCGCCGGGCGAGCTCGATGCGGCGCGGGGCGATGGGCTTGCCCGTGCCTTGCCGCGCAAGGCGCAGCACGCTCGCGAAGATGCCGTCCATGAGGCTCGCGGGGGGCCCCTCCTCGGCGAGGAGCCACTCGTAGCGAAGGCGGGCCTCGCCGCGTACAACGTTGATCACGATCTGCTCGGGACAGACCAGGAGCTTGTAGCGCGCGAGCCTCTTGAGCGCTTCGCCGAGGTTTGGCGACGCGAGCGCCGCCATCGAGGCCACGTTCTGATGATGTGGCGTCGTGCCGGCGCCGATTCGCAGCCCGAGGTCGCGCCCGCCATCCCCGACCTCCTCGATCGCGCTGCATCGGGCCGGCCGCCCGGGCGCCGCGCGCGATCCGTGATCCTTCCGTCCATCGCATGGTCGTGGAACTGGGACGACGCGGACTGATTCGCCGTTTGCACGGGCAACCCAGAAGCATTGCCGTCCGCAATTCCCGCTGAGGAGATCCCTCGCCTACGGCCGCAAACGATCGAAACCGAGGGTCGAGGTACTAAGCGGGTCTGCGGTGTTGGGCGTAGACTTGCAGCACCCGCCGACCGACGGGCGTGGCCGATAGCTCGGCGCGAAGCGCTGCGAGCGCGGCCGGAGGCGCCGCCGACCGGAGTCGGCCCATGACCGGATGCTCCGGCGGCGCGAGCAAGGGGGCCGACAGCGCCGCGAGCGTCAGGTCGGCGAGCGTGAAGCGTCCTCCGACCAGGTACGGCTCCTCGTCGACCGCATCGGCGAGACGTTCAAAGAGCGAACGAACGCGCGCCTCGGCGTGCCGTGCTGCCTGCTCGTCAATCCTGTACTTGCGGAAGATGAGCCGTCGGAAGAGCGATGCGACGACGCGCTGGGCGAGTCGTGAACGTAGGTGCATCATCGCCCCGACCAGGGCGCGCGCCCGTTCGGGATCACGAAGCTGGTGCCAGTATGCGATCAGGCGCGCGTCCACGCCGAGGGTCTCGTCGAAGTCGTCCTCGAGAGCGAGAACACGGGCGCGCTCTGCCGGTCGGGCGGGGATGAGGCGTTGCTCGGGAGGTGCGAGGTGGTCCGCATGCCGAGCGATTTCGCTCGAATCGAGAAGGACGACGTCGTCGTGCACAAGCACGGGCACGGTTCTGCCGCCCACCGCGCGCGTCGCCCGAAGATGCACCAGAGGTGCGTGCGGTTCCTCACGATAGCGAACGCCGGTGGCGTCGAGCACCCAGCGAGCCTTTTCGCAGTAATGACTGAGCGGAATCGTGATCAGGCGGGCCACGTCCATCGGCGGTCGGTGGGGGGTCCTAGCACGGCCGTCGCTCCGCGTTTCCGGGGCACTGCTGTGGAGCCATGCTGGGCATCGGTCATCGGCGGTCCGATGGCGGCGACAGTGCTCGTGGCCTATCCGTTGACTCGAGCGCGAACGGCTGGCGGCGCTCGTCTCAGCACTTGCGAAGCTGCGCTTCCGCGAGCGGTGGCGCCGCCGCGTCGGGGTGTGGCGGCTCCGGCTGTTGTTGCGTGGAACGCAGCAGTCGCCAAACGATGACGGCGGCCAGAAGCGCGAGGCCCGCGGCAATCAGGAAGGAGAGCCTGTAGCCGTCCACGGGGGACCCGCCCGGCTGCGCGCTGCGGGCGGCGGCGGCGGCGGCCAGAACTGCCAGCCCGACGGCCGCCCCGGTCTGCTGGCTGGTGGTAAACAGGGCGCCCGCGAGGCCCTGGTCGCTTCCGCGCACGCCGCTGGTGATCGCGATCGACGAGGAAGGCAGCGCCAGGCCAATGCCGACCGCCGTGGCGAGCTGCCCGGGAAGGACGCTGGCGGCGTACCCGGAGCGCGCGGAGATCTGGGCCAGTAGAAGCTGGCCCGCAGCCATCGAGGCCAGGCCAGCGAGCAGCACGGGCTTGATGCCCGCGCGGGCGACCAGCCGTCGCGCGCCCAAGGTGGACGTCAGGACGACGGTCAGGGTCGAGGGCACGAGGGCCAGCCCGGTCGCGACCGGGCTGAAGCGGAGCACTCCCTGCAGGTAGAGCGAGAGGAAATACACGTAGCCGGCAAGCACCGCACCGATCAGCAGCATTGCCGCTATCGCCGCCCGCCTGGACGGCGCGGCGAGGAGGGCCTTCGGCAGCATCGGCGCTGCAACCACCCGCTCGGTCGCCACGAACGCCGCACCGAGCACGAGCGCGGCCGCCAGGGCGGCGATCGTCGTCGGAGCCGCGAAGCCATGCTGCTGACCGTTGCTCAGCCCGGAGATGAGCGCCGCGATGGCCCCGGTGACGAGCAGCGCGCCGGCCGTATCCAGGCGCTGACCGCTCGTCGGTCGGCCAGCAGGGAGCCGCCCGAGGAACGCGAGCATGACCGCGACGACAGGCAGGTTGACCAGAAAAACGGCCCGCCAGCCCAGGTACTGGGTGAGCAGTCCCCCGGCGATGATCCCCGTGGTGGCCCCCGCCGCCGTGGTCGCTTGCCAGATCGCCAGGGCGCGGTTCCGGGCGGGCCCCTCCGCGTTCGTCGTCGTCAGCAGCGACAGAGCCGCCGGCGACAGCATCGCCCCGAAGGAGCCCTGCACGACCCGGCCGACGATCAGCACCATCGAGGACTGCGCGAGGCCGCAAGCGAGCGATGTCAGCCCGAACCCGACGACCCCCAGGGCCAGCAGCCGTCTGCGGCCCAGAAGGTCTGCCAACCGGCCGCCGGCGAGCAAGAGCGCTCCGAAGGTCAGCGCGTATCCGGTGACAATCCACTGAAGCTCCGCCGGAACCATGTGCAAGTCGATCTGGATCGCGGCAAGCGCGACGTTCACGATGCTGAAGTCCAGTTGCAGCACGAACTGAGCGGCGCAGACGACCGCCATGACGGCCGTCGCCGAGGCGAAACGGGTGGCCGGGCTGCCGCCGGCCGGGCTGTCGTCGGCGCGGCTACTCGAGGTCATCTCGGTCGACCGCAGCATAGCCTGAGGACGGGCCAGGCCGGCGAGTCGCGTGCTGGCCGCGCGACGCCTGCGCGCGAGCCGGCGTTCATGGACTGGCCAACGCGGACGTCGACTCGGCGTTGGCGCGCTGCTCGCGATCATCGCGCGGCATCCCGAGATAGCGCACGAGGTGCTGAGCTCACCGGAGGCCTGATGCGCGCCGTCTCGGTCCGGTTCCCCGAGGGCCTCGTCAAAACTTCATCACGCACGGCTCCGATGCCGCAAATGCCTGTTCGTTGGTAGCTCCGCCGTCCGTTCCGGTCCACGGACTGCTTGGATCCGTGTACGCCCAGGCCATCGCACCGGCGTAGCCAACGGACGGGCTAAGGATACCGCTCAGCAGCGTCGCGAAGGGCACGCCGGGAGACCTGGGTTCGGGAACTCGCCCATCACGACGGGAAGCGTGAATCCGTAGGAGGAGACCGAGGCCGTGTACGGGCAATACTCGTTGACCCAGTCGTACATATGAACTGTGTAGTAGTCGAGACCCACGTGCTTCCAGGCGTCCTTCCACTTCGCGGCCGCGCTGCCCACTGTGACGAGGGCGGAGCTGTTCTTGTGGAGAGTGGTCACCGTGTCCTTCACGAGGGTCTCCATCTGTGCGAACGTCACGAGGTCGTACACCTCGCCCGCACTACCGCCGTTGAATGCGGTGTCGCCATAAGAATCCGACGGCGAACCACGGACCCGGTGGTTGCTGGTGCACGCGATTCTGGGTGCAGGGGCGTTACCGACTCCGACTCTCACCCCATCGCCTGCGCGCGCGCGCAAGCGAGCGGTCATCGCCGAACCCCACCTGGAGTGCGATGTTCTTCTCGGCGAGCCCTTGGGCGGTGAGCTGCGCGACGGCCTCGCGCCGGATCGAGTCGATCACTTCGAAGTACGACGAGCGCTCTTGCCCGAGCTTGCGCTGCAGTGTCCGCGCGCTCAGCTTCAGTCTCCGGGCGAGCTCGCGCAGAGACGGAAAGTCGCGAGACGCACTGCGAGCAGATCAACGGGCACCCGCAACGGCGCGTTGGCGAGCTCGATGGGAAGAGCCAACTCCGCCCGCAGGGCTCCAAAGGTCAGATCGCAGCCGAAGACTGCCTTCAACTCGTCGACGCGGCCGAACGGACGATGGGCGAAGCGCACCTCCACAGCCGCCACCTCCGGAGACACGAGAGCCTTCGCCCCTTGCATGACCTCGACCAGCGCCAGCTCCGCGAGGATGGCCTTTGCGAGCGCGCTCTCTCCCGGGTGCTCGAAGCCGAGCCGAAGCACGTGCGGCTCGGCGCGCATCGAAAACCGATCCGTGTCGCCCCAGAGTCGCTGATGCTTGAACGCCAGCTCGAAGGCCTCGCGCAGCGTGCGCCCCGTGAGCATCACCCGCCCCGCGGCGTCGTACGTGTCCGCGTCGAAGACGGCGGCGATCTTCTGGCCGAGGCCGCTCGCGCCGAGCAGCGAAGCCGCGACCTCAATGAGGCGATCGACGGTCTCGATGTCGATGCGAGCCTCGGGGTTCTGCAGCTCCTCTACGGGTAGCCCGAGCCCATCCACCGTCTTTCCTTCGCGTCGGAGAAGTGTCAGCACGCGGGTCGTCATCCGTCCGGAGATTCGCGGCGAATTGGCGCGTGGGACCCGCAATTTCGGCGCGCGCGGCGTGGACGCGGCGCCGGCAGGGTGCGCATCCTTGGCGGCGATGCTCCGCACACTTCGCCTGATGCTCGTCACGCTCTCTCCGACCTTCTCCTCTCGTCTCCGGCGTGGCCCGCTGCGCCCTTCCTGGTCCTTCATGTTCGAATGGATGATACGCGCGCTCCGGCGCGACTGGGACGAGACGGCCTCCTGGTCGCTAGAGGCCCAACGAGCCGTGACCGCCGCGAGGCCATACCCAAATCCTCATGGGAAAAGGATCACCGTGCGCGAGGGTGTCGTCGCGGGAGTAAGCGTCCGCCGCTTCTTGCCGGCGCAAGCAGGGGTCACCAAGCTCGTGTTCTTTCATGGCGGCTCGTACGTCTACGGCTCGACCCGGACATCGCACGCGGACTTCTGCTCCCACCTGGCTCTGGCGACGTCACTCGAGGTCATCGGAGTGGAGTACCGCCTAGCCCCGGAGCACCCGTGGCCGGCGCAGCTCGACGACGGATTGGCGGTATGCCGCGAGCTCGGCGGCACGCCGCTGATTCTCGCCGGTGACTCCGCCGGGGGACACCTCGCGGTGAAGGCCGCGCTGCAGATCCCGGCGAAGGGGCTCGTGCTCGTCTCGCCCTGGGCGGACCTGGAGATGCCGGGCCGCTCGTATGTCGACAACGATCCGTTCGACTTCGGCACGCGTGAAGTGCTGCTCCGACAAGCCCAAGGCGTCGCTGGCGGGCGCCCGCTTGCTTCTCTGGCGCTCGCGAATGATCCACTCGACGCGCTGCCGCCCACCGTGGTCGTCGCGGGGGGCGCGGAAGCCGGACATGACGACATCCTGGCGTTCGCGCAGAGGCTGCGCGTCCAAGGGGTCGACTGCACGGTGCACGTCGCCGACGACATGCCGCATAATCCGCCCTTCTTCGAGGCATACCACGCATCCGCAAGGCGTGCATTCGAGGCCCGCAGGCACGCAGGTCGGCGCGCGGGCGAGCTACGGTTCGGCGTCGCCCCATCGCAGGCGCTCGATCTCGCCTTCGATGACGTTCTCGTCGACGGTGACGTAGAGTCGGCTGTCCGTGCGCACGAGCTCGAGCTTCGTTGTGCGGCCGATACTCCGCTCGACCGCGTCGAGAAACGACGGGGCCAACCGCCACACTTCGATCTCGCCCGCCTTGTGGACGGATCGGCTCGACATCTCTCGTCGGAGGAGCACCGCGTCAACGTGCGTGTAGAGCGCCACTCGCCGCGCCGCCTTGGCGGCCTTGTGAAGCCGCTCGGCGGACGGGAACCCCACATCGATCCAGGCCAGCAGAATTCCTGTAGCATCGCGCACGCTGATCGGCGGCTCCTCGGCGCAGGACAGTCCCCCTTTGCTGAAGGCGATCCCTTCCTCGTACGAGAGGCAGTACGCGAGCGTTCGCGTCGTGAGGTAGCGCGCACTCTCCGATGGGTGGCGAGCCACGCGAAAGTCGAGCGCTTCGTAGACCGCGCGATCGACATCGGAGAGCGTCACCTGGAAATGATGAATCGTGGCGGAGAGGGCCATGCGGTGAATACGACGAGGAGCTTACCCGGCTCCATCCAGTTACCGCAACGCGACGGCCATGTCGGCGCATGCTGGAGCAAGCCGTCGAGAGGCCCGCAGAAGGGTGTCGGACCGGGACCGCAGGCTTGCCCCTGCAGAACGGGCGTCGCTCGCGGTTCGGCTGCATCGCCTGGGGCATCGCAGACGGCTGCGTTCGTGGTGCCATCTCTCAGTTTGAGAATCCGCACTTCGGGGGTGCTCTTTGCCGTCCGCTGCGAACCTTGAAATTGAATTCTTCCGTGGCGGCGAAGTTCCAGGCCTTTTGAGCGCCCTGACCGCATATCGATTGACAGCATGAGTGCTCCGGGCCAGAAGGCGACATCGGTGCACCGCATCCTGCGCTCGCGCCGAGCTTGAAAACCGAGTGCTCGCCAGAGATCGAGCAGGAGCTATCCCTATGTCGACTCATCTTCGCCTCGCTGGAGCGTGCCGCACGGTCGCTCGGGTCGTACCCGTCGTCATTGTCGCTGCAATCGGCACCGGTTTCGAACGCTCGTCCGTCGCCGGCGAAGCCTTGACCTCCGAACTGGCGGTTGACGCCGGAGCGATGATCACGATCAGCGGCACGGTGACCGACCCTATTGACGGCCCGCAGGCCGGCATCACGATCACGCTGAGCGGCAGCGCCCAGGCTCAGATCGTGACCAATTTCTCCGGCAGCTTCTCGTTCAGCGTCAAGCCGGGCGGCTCGTATTCGCTCACGGCGGCGGGAACCAACAACTACTTCGAGCCGCCCTATCAAACGTGCCTCACGGTGACTCCGAGCATCGTCAATCTCAACAACCTGACGTCGAGCACCACCATTCCGTTCGTGGGCTCCGGGACGGACCCGGTCACCAACTGTTCGCCCTCCGCGTCGACGGGCGCCATGTCGGGCTCGCTCACGATTCAGGGTAGGGTCACCTCCGACGGGCTTCCCGTCGCTGGCGCACGCGTCTACTTGAACGGCAGCGCCCAAGGCTACCGCACGTCCGATGAGACGGGCGCCTACAGCTTTGCGGTGAACCCGGGGTCGTACTCGGTCGACGTTTCGGGCGCCTGTGCGTCGTTCACTCCCAACGTTTCGAATCTCAATAATCTCAAGGCGAACACGACGCAGAATTTCACGGGCACGAGCTGCCCGCCCGCACCGCTCACGTACTGCCCCACCTTCGACAGGCTTTTCGGTCTCTCGGAGCCCGCGAGCTGCAACACGGTGTCTACGGACGCTTGCGCGTTCGACCGGCTCGACTCCGCGGGCGGCTGGGCCGGCGACGTGGCGAACGACTTTGACTTCACGACGGAGGCGACCGACTGCCGACTCGGCGCGTGGAACAACCCGCCCATCGTCGACGACTTCACGCCCATGGGCTTCTCCCAGCAATCGCTCGCGTTGAACCTCTTCACGCTGCAGCTCTTCGGGTGCGCGGACGCCGGCAACCTCGACGGCCCGCTCTCCCTGCAAGTTTCGCTCATCCCGCCGGACCTCATTCGCGCGGGCCTGACGTTCACTACGGCCGACATCTCCGCCATGGAGGATGACTACATCACCGCGATCAACCAGGCGCTCGCGAGCAACGGGTCGCTCGCCCTCACGGCGACGCAGACAGCCGCCTTCCGCGCCCAGCTCGATTACGCGGCAACCAAGGTTCCGGGCGTCATCTCGTCGTCGAAGCTTTCGTACAGCACGTGCCCGTAACGCCACCCGTCGAGGTCGGGTGGGCTCTCACCTGCCCCTCCCGATGGAATCGTTCGCCATCTCGGCGGGGATCGTTCCCCGTAGCGCCCGCCAGCGCTCGATCGCCCGATTGAGGTCGTCGCGGCGCATCGGCTTGGTGACGTAGTCGTCCATGCCTGCCGCAAGGCACAGCTCACGGTCCCCCGAGATGGCGTTGGCCGTGAGTGCCACGACGTAGGTCCGGTCGCGGCCCCCCTCGCGACTGCGGAGAGCCCGGGTCGCCATCAGGCCGTCCATTCGGGGCATCTGGCAGTCCATCCACACGATGTCGAACGACGCGTTCTCGAGCGTTGCAAGCGCCTCCTCGCCATCCGACGCGCTCTGCACGGTCCAGCCCATCCGCTCCAGCATGGATCGGGCGATTCGTGCGTTGACCTCGTTGTCCTCGACGACGAGCGCCCGGCCGGGCGGGTGTTCGCGTGTCACGGCGGAGACCTTGAATGGTTCTGGGATTCGGGGCGGGACGACCTTGTGGCCGTGATCCTTGAGGCACGCGACAAGGACCTGCACGAGCGGGCCCCGCCGCACCGGCTTCGTGATGCGGTCGCTGAATCGGGGACTGAGCGAAGCGGGCCGCTGTCGCGAGTGAGTCGAGAAGACGACCCTCGGTCCGCTCGGATGCTCGAGGTCCTCGAAGTACGCCCGAAGCGACGGGTCCTCGCACAGGAACGCGTCGGCCACGAAGCAGATGTCGATGGGCCCGAGTTCCGGCGCGGACAGCCGCTCTCGGGCTTGCAGTGAGGTAGTCACCTCTTCGACGTCGAGTCCAAGGTCCGTCAGTTCCGACGCGAGCGCCCGGCTCTCCTCGGCGTGGCCCTCGAGGCACAGCGCACGGAAGCCCTGGAAGAGCGGCGCTACCGGTGGCTCACCCGCAGCGGCGGCCAGCTCGACCAGAACGCGGAAGCAGCTCCCGACGCCGACCTCACTGTCGACCTCGATGGTTCCCCCCATGAGGGACACGAGGCTTCGACAGATCGCGAGCCCGAGCCCGGTGCCGCCAAATTGTCGGGTGGTCGAGTAGTCCGCTTGCGAGAAAGCTTCGAAGAGCCGTGAGAGCGCACCCGCAGGGATGCCGACGCCCGTGTCCCGGACCGACAGCCGCATGGTGACCCGCCCGGGATCGGTCCGCTCGGTGCTGGCGGTGACGACGACCTGCCCACTCTGGGTGAACTTCACCGCATTGCCGACGAGATTGAGGAGAACTTGGCGCAGGCGTGCCGCGTCTCCCTTCGGAGCGTGCGTGATGCCCACCAGGTTTGTGGTGAGCCGCACTCCCTTGGCGTGCGCCGCGGCGACAAGTAGCTCCGCGACATCTTCGACGAGGGCGCGCGGGTCGAACGGTTGTTGCTCGAGCGAGAGCTTGCCGGCCTCGATCTTCGAGAAGTCGAGGATATCGTTGATGAGCGCCAGCAGCGAATCACCGCTGCTCTGGATGATCGCGACGCACTCGCGCTGCTCGGCGGAAAGCTCCGTGTCGGCGAGCAACGCGGTCATCCCGATCACGCCGTTCATCGGGGTGCGGATCTCGTGGCTCATGGTCGCGAGAAAGCGCGCCTTCGCGTGCGTGGCGGACTCGGCGGCATCGCGAGCGGCAGAGAGCTCTGCCTGGCTCTTTTTGAGCCAGGTGATGTCCGTGAGCAGGGTCACCCGCGCGCCGTCGTCGGTCCGGCGGCTCGACGCCGTGAACCACCGATCACCGAGGCGGTGCTCGCCCGCGACGAGGATCACCTCGCCAAAAGGCCCGCCCGTCTCCGTGACGCTTTCGGAGCCTCGAAGAGCGTCGATCTCAGGTCGCAGCGCAGCGTACGCCCTATTCGCCAGAGTAAGCCTGCCGCGCGGGTCGTGCATGACGAGAGCGCCATCGAGGGTCTCGAGCGCGTCGTAAAGCTGACCGCGCATGCACTCGAGCTCGTCTTCGGCCTCCCGGAGTCGCTTGAGGGCCTGCGCCAGGTTCGAGATCTGGCCGTCATCCTGGATTCGCCGCTCTACGGTCCGCGCCAGGGCTTGCAGCGCATCGATCTGACGGGCGTCGAGCGTTCGGGCAATCCGGTCGATGACGCAGAGCGTCCCGAGCGCTGGCCTATCGCCACCTCCGAGCAGGGGAAAACCCGCGTAGAAACGCATATGCGGCGCACCCGTCACCAGGGGGTTGTCGGCGAATCGCGGATCGATTTGCGCGTCCTCGACAACGAACGGCCGGTCCGCAAGCAGGATGGCATGGCCGCAGAAGGAGATGTCCCGGCTCGATTCCACGGATTGCAGCCCGACGGCAGCCTTGATCCACTGCCGGTCACGATCGACGAGCGACACAAGCGCGATGGGCGCTCCGGCGAGGGCCGCCGCAATGCGCGCCATATCGTCGAGCGCCGGGTCGGGTTGCGTGTCAAGCAGCCTTAGCGCCCTCAGCCTGGCCAACCGCTCGGCCTCCAGCTCCGGCACGGGGGCGCTCAGCACGATAGGGGGGAAGACGGTCGGATCCCGGGTGATCTTTAGGCAATCCGGCTGCAGGGCCTAAAGCCGGCAAGGCGCTCGGTCGTTCGTCGTCACCATGAGCGCACGTGTGGAGCTGGACCGGATCACCGAACTGGGCGAGCGCGATTTCGTCGACGAAATGGTGGATCTGTTCGCTACGGCAGGCCGAGAGCAGATCCGCGACGTCCGTAGCGCCCTCGGTCGCGGTGACGCCGTAAGCCTCGCCCAGTGCGCCCACAAGCTCAAGGGCGCCTGTCTCGGAATGTTCGCGACCACCATGGCCGAGCTGGCTCACAACCTCGAACAAGCCGCAAAGTGCGCTCGTCTGGAGCAAGCGTCCGAGATGCTGAGCGAGCTCGAGGCTGCGATGGACGAAACGACAGCGCAGATGCGCGCCCTGCGGGCCCACCCATAGCGCGGGCCGGTGGAATCGACCCTTCACGACCTGAACCTCGCGGCCTGACCACGTCCGCCCAAACCATCGCTCGCCACGGCACCCGGTCGAACGTGGCGCCGCCATCCCAGTCGGCACCCGCCGCCGATGACTTGGGCGACGAAGGAGCCCCATCGAACTGCGGACCCACTGGCGCGCCGAACAGGTTGGCGGACCGCTCTAGGCGAGCAGCAGCGACAGCCGTCCGCCGGCGTAGCCCGCGAGCGTCAGCTCGAGGTCCATGCGCACGCTCGGCCGGATAAGGACGTTCGCGACGGCGGGGGGCAATGCGATCGATGGAGGCAACAGCTCCCGAAAGCGCACATGCGTCCCTTCGAAGAGGCTGGCGAGGATGTTGAGCACCTCGCGAAGGTTATCGAAAATCTCGTCGGGAAAGCTGCCTTTCTTCGCGGCGTCCGCGGCGACCGTGGCCGGAATCATCGCGAGGGCCGCGCCCATCGAGGCCGAGAGGGCCAGGTCGCAGAGGCACACCACCACCACCGCGCCCGAATCGTCGACGTATGTCCCCGTGCACACCGGGACGGAAGCGGGCATCGCCGCCCCCTTTTTCGGACCGACGGCCTTGCCGAAGAGATCCCGCAGGACGCGGGCAACCGCACCTGGAGCAGGTAGGGCAAGCGGCGCAGACATCGGAGAACTCAGCGCTTGAGGATGGGCCCCAGGACTTTTCGAAAGCTTTCCGAATCGAAGGGCTTGGCGATGAGCGCAAAAGCTCCGGCCGCCTTCGCGCGCTCGCGCATCTCGGGCGTCCCTTCGGACGTAATGAAGACGAAGGGAACCTTTTTCCCTTCGTGGGTGAGCGAGGACAATAGATCGAGCCCACTCATCTCGGGCATGTTCCAGTCCGAGAGCACGAGGTCCGGAGTCTTGACCCGAATCGCCGCGAGCGCCTCGGCCCCGTTGCAGGCTTCCTGGATGTCCTCGTCGGCGAAGTCCGCCTGCCGGAGCGTTCTCCGTACGATCAGCCGCATGGCCTTGGAGTCGTCTACCACCAGTATCTTCACGATGTGTTCCCCCCTTTTCGACGTTTCTGGGCGAAGCGCCGACGTCACCTACTCGCGCGCCTGGCGCGAAAGCAGGGTCACGACGAACTCCTCTCCGTGCGAAGCAAACCAGACGGTTTGTACGGCCACCGCGTCGCAGATGGTTAGCGCGGCCCGGCCGCTCTCGACGACGACCGGCAGCGAGAGCCGCGTAGGGCCCGGAAGGAGAGCCTTGATGTTCCCGCCAACCATGTTCGCGAGCTCGCCGAGCGCGTCGCGGACGTCATCCGACGAGGTGTCGGCGGGGCTGGTTTCGAACATACTTGCGGCTGCCGCCCGGGCCAGGCCGACGGGACATTGGATCATCACGGCTCCCTCCCATGCGCCGCTGATCTGGACGCATCCGGTGACGACCGTCCCAGGAAGTCGCGGTTCAGGCCTTCCGGACCTTTCCTCGGCGTCTGTTTGAAGGACGTTGGTCCACACGGCACTTGTGATGTCCCGGATGTCTTGCTCTTCAACGCTCATTTTCCTGCCTCTGCACCGCCTGGTCGGTAGTAAACCGCCTTGTCGACTTGAATGCGTTTGAACGAATCATCTACCCTCAACGTGGTTTCGGCCCCCCCGAGAAACAGGTAGCCGTCGGGAGCGAGGACCTGCCGGACTCGTGACAAAACGCGTTGTTTGGTCGGCACGTCGAAGTAAATGAGAACGTTGCGAAGGAAAACGACGTCGAAGATAGGCATGCTCGGCCAGGGGTCGACCAGGTTCATCTGACGGACGTCGAACATGTCTCGCAGACTCTGCTTGATCTGCCACTGGACTCCTGCTCGATCGAAGTACTTGACGAGGAGCGGCGCCGGAAGGCCGCGGTTGACCTCCAGCTGGCTGAAGAGGCCCTTCTGGGCGCGAGTGACCATCGCGGACGCCAGATCCGTTCCGATGATCCGCACGTCCCAGGGCATGAGGTCCGGGAAGTGCTCCCGGAGCACCATCGCGATCGTGTAGGCCTCCTGCCCCATCGAACAGGCCGCGCTCCAGATCCGGATTCGGCGCGACACGGCGCGCGCTTTGCGCAATTTTGGGACGATCTCCGTCCGTAGCGCGTCGAACGGGTGCAGGTCGCGAAAAAAGCTCGTCTCGTTGGTCGTCATGGCTTCGACGACTTTGGAATGCAAGCCGTTCGCCGGTTGCGCGCGGAGCCGGCCCACCATCTCGTCGATCGAGGCGAAACCCTCGGCGCGGGCAAGTGGCCCGAGCCGCGACTCGATCAGGTACTCTTTGCCCCCTTCGATGACGATGGCGGATCGCCGGTAGACAAGCTCGCGCACGTAGGCGAGACCCGACGGGCTTACCATGAGGGAGTCCTTGACAATCGCAGGCCGTCCGCGGGTGACCTCCGGGTGCCCCCGATCCGCCGCCACACCTCATGGGCGACAGCGTCGAGGGGAACGATCGCGTCTGCAAGGCCTGCGTTTGCGATGTACCCCGGCATGCCCCACACGACGGACGTGGCCTCGTCCTGGACGACGACCTGCCCGCCGGCTTCGCGTACGTGCTCGCAGCCTCGAAGTCCGTCCTGGCCCATCCCCGTGAGCACGACCGCCAAGGTGTGCGCACCGTAACATTCGACGGCCGAGCGAAAAAGCACGTCGACCGCCGGCCGGCACGAGTTCTCGTGCGGAGTCTTGAGCAGCCTGAGGCGTCGTGCAGAGCCTTCGCGATGAACCACCATGTGGTAGTCGCCCGGGGCAATCCACAGATCTCCCGGCGCCAAGGTCTCGCCGCCGTGGGCTTCCTTCACGTTGAGGCCTGTGTGAGCGCGTAAGCGGTCCGCCAGGAGACGCGTGAAGACCGGAGGCATGTGTTGCACGATCACCACGGGAACGCGGGGACTCGGGGGGAACGCCTCGAGTAGGGTCGTCAGCGCTCTTGGGCCCCCGGTCGAACAACCGATCATGAGTACGTCGACGTGCGCCGCGGGCGGGTGAGCCTTGGTCGCAACGCCGAGCGTGGACGCCGGCCGGGGCGTTGCGGCCGGGCGAAGCGAGCCGAGCGCAGGGGCTCCGAAGAGGCGGACCTTGCTGAGAAGCTGTTCTCGCAGCTGATGGCTAGCGGCCGCGATGCTCGATCCGCTGGGCTTCGTGACGTAGTCGCTGGCCCCCAGCGTGAGAGCCGTGAGTGTCGCCGCGGCAGCGCGCTCCGTGAGGGCGCTCAACATGATGACGGGCAGCCGAGGATGGGTCTTGCGGATCGCAGCCAGCGCCTCGAGGCCGTCCATCTCCGGCATCTCCACATCCAGGGTCACGACGTCTGGATTGACCTGCCCGATCTTGGCGAGCGCGATCCTGCCGTTCGCCGCGGTGCCTACGACCTCGCAGCTCGGATCGGAGCTGATGACGTCCGCGACCAGGCGGCGAACGACGACGGAGTCGTCGACGATAAGGACGCGGATCTTAGGCATGGGTCGGAGTGCCGAGGCCCAGGATCCCCAGTTTGGCTCGCAGAATTTCCGTGGTAAACGGCTTCATCACGTACTCGTTGGCGCCCGCTTCCAGAGCGCGTGCCATCTGAGTGGCTTCCGCCTCGGTCGTCACCATCATCAAGCGAACGCCGTCGAAGGCGTGGTTCCGGCGCACAGCGAGAACGAAGTCGAGGCCGTTCATTCGCGGCATGTTCCAGTCGACGAGAGCGAGGTCGACCGCGCCCACCTCATTCAGTCGTTCGAGTGCCTCCGCGCCATCGCTAGCCTCGACGAGAGTGAGGAACCCTTCCGACGCAAGGAACTTTTTCAGGATGGATCGCATGACCCGCGAGTCGTCGACGACGAGTGCTTTCACCTCATGTCTCCCTTCAAAGGCAAGAAGAACGATCCCGACTCTTCCCAGGCCGGAGGTGCGTTCTCACAAATCGGTCGACAGCCTCTGCAGATCCGCGGCCATCCGCGAGACCTCGCTGGAAGCCTTCTTGATGTCCTGCACGCCCGCGGAGGTGTCCTTCGCGGCCTGCGCGACCCCTGTGATGTTCTGTGCGATCTCCGAGCTGCCCTTGGCGGCCTCGGAGACATTGCGACTGATCTCGTTCGTCGTCGCAGTCTGCTCTTCGACAGCGCTGGCGATCGTGTTCTGAATGTCGTTGATCTGGTTGATGATGCCGCTGATCTGTCCAATGGCGGCGACCGCCCCTCGCGTGTCGGTCTGGATGGCCTCGATCTTCTGGCTGATGTCCTCGGTGGCCTTCGCCGTCTCCTTGGCGAGCTCCTTGACCTCGTTGGCTACGACCGCGAACCCTTTGCCCGCCTCGCCGGCCCTCGCGGCCTCAATCGTGGCATTGAGCGCGAGCAGGTTGGTCTGCTGGGCGATGGACGTGATGACCTTGATCACCTTGCCGATTTCGGCGCTGCTTTCTCCGAGCTTCGCGACGGTGGCGTTGGTGGTCTCGGCGACCTTCACTGCCGAGGTCGCTACTCGGGCTGCGTCGTTGGCGTTCTTGGCGATCTCGCGAATGCTTGCGGTCATCTCCTCGGCGCCGGTCGCGACGGTCTGCACGTTCTTGTTCACCTGTTCTGCAGCGGCGGAGACGACGTTTGCCTGCGCGGACGTCTCCTCGGCGTTGGCCGCCATCGTACTTGCGAGTGCGTCTAGCTCCACTCCCGCAGCGCCGAGGGTCGTGGCGTTGCCCGCGATCTCTCGCTGGACCTGCGCGGCCTGCTCGCGATGTCGCACGATGTCGGTAACATCCGTGGCGTACTTGACGACCTTGCAGGGCTTTCCGTTGAGATCGAGGATCGGGTTGTAGGAGCCCTGAATGTAGACGACCTTATTGCCCTTACCGATGCGCTTGTACTCCGCAGCCTGATACTCGCCGCGGTTCAGCTTGGCCCAGAACTCGCGATAGTCGTTGCTCGACCGCGTCGCGTCGTCGACGAACATGCTGTGATGCCGGCCCTTGATCTCGTCGAGCGAGTAGCCGATGACTCTCAGGAAGTTGTCGTTCGCCGTGACGATCGTACCGTCCAGTTTGAACTCGATCACCGCCTGAGACTTCGAGATCGCCCCAATCTGTGCGACGAAATCCGCCGTGGCGATCTTCTGCGCCGTAATGTCCGTGGCGTACTTGACGACCTTGAAAGGCTTGCCGCGCAGATCGAGGATGGGATTGTAGGACGCCTGGATCCAGACCTCCTTGCCGTTTTTGCCGATCCGCTTGTACTCGGCCGCCTGGTACTCGCCGCGGTTCAGTTTCGCCCAGAACTCCCGGTAATCATGACTCGATCGCGTGGCCTCGTCGACGAACATGCTGTGGTGACGACCTTGGATTTCGTCGAGCGAGTAGCCCAGCGCCCTGAGAAAGTTCTCGTTCGCGCCGATGACCGTCCCGTCCATCTGGAACTCGATGACCGCCTGCGCCCTCGAGATGGCCGCGACTTGGCCAGCCTGGTCCTCGGTTTTGGTCACAATCTCCCAGGTCAGCATCATCGCGGCCTGCTTGCCCGTGGCGTCATTCACCGACGTGACGAAGAGCGACAGACGCTCGGGGCCTAGCTGGACGATCGCGCGATGCGGCAGGCTCTTCGGGTCGGACAAGATGCGTCGCTGGTGCGACGGGACCTTGTGGAACACGTCGATGCTGCTACCGACGATTTTCGATACGGGGATCGGCAGGTACTTCTCCAGAGCCGACAGCGTGCTACGGGACGCCGCATTCATCTGACGGATGGTGAAATCCAGGTCGCACGTCATGATGTTGACCGGCACGCTTTCGATCATCTGGGCCAGCTTGGCGGCCTCGTCGCGCGCGCTGCTCCGATCCGTCGCGATCTCCAGGTGGATGCCCACGCCGCGGGACTCCTTGCCAGGACCGCTCATGGGAGACGCCTTGATGGCAAGGAGCTCGTGGCCGACCGTCACCTCCACGGAGACCTCTCGACCCTGACGCAGACTGCGTCGCTCTTGCGCGGTGAACGCGTGAACGACGTCGAAAGGCTCTCCGACAAGGCTGTCGGCGGCGATCTCGATAGCGTCACTGAGGCGCTCGAGAGTCTGGCGAGCTGCGCGGTTTACGTGGCGAACCGTGAGACTCGCATCGCAGTAGAGCAGGCCCGTAGGCGCTCCCTCGAAGAGGGAGTGAAGCAAAGCATCGGCGTCGGCGCGTGCGGGCCCGGGCGGCACGACGCTGTTGCCATTGACCTTTTCGCGAGCGGTTTCCTCGTCCATAGTATTTTCCGTCCTTGTTGCTGGCTTCCGCAAATCACACGTAGGTCCGTCACTTCACCCCTATACTTTTTGCGCTTCCGGCTCGCTCGGCGACCGCCCTTGGCCGACCGGTCGCGTCGTGCGTGGGTGCGCACCCCATCTCCGTGGGGCGTCATCCCAGCGCGTGCAGCCGCGGGGGTTGATGTCGGTCCATCGACCGGCACCACCGGATACGGCCGGCCGGTCGAACGCCGGTAGGGCGGAGAGCCTCTTTCGCGGCGTGCGCATCCGAAAAGGCTCGTTTCACGATGACAGGGCCCATCCGGGCAGATTGCAGCGCGGCCGCCACCATTCAACCGACCAGACCGGAAGCCGGCGCCGGTTCGGCGATCGCCCGTTCCGTATCGAGGACCAGCATCAGCCGGTCCTTCAACGTGTAAACCCCGGCGATGAGCTCTCGAGCGCCAACGGCCAGCGTCTCGGGCACACGCCCCCGGCTGGCGTCGTCGACCTCAACGACGTCGCCGATCTCGTCGACCAGCAGGCTCACGGCGCCGTCGTCGGTGCGGACGACGACGTTCGTAGGCAGCTCATCCACGGGTCGCGGCGGAATACCGAGCCGAGCCCGCATGTCGATCGCGGTCACGATCTGGCCGCGCAGGTTGATGAGGCCACTGATGACCGGAGATGCCAGGGGCACCCGCGTCATCTCCTGATACCGAATGACCTCCTGGACACGCGTCACGTCCACGCCGAAGAAACGATCGGCGACGAGAAACGTGCAGTATTGCTGGGTGTCGCTCATGGGTATCCCCTCAGGCCGCGTGGGTCCGTTCGAAGAACTCGGGGTCCGTGGCGCGAATGACGCCGTGAACGTCGAGCAGATCGGTGACCTTTCCTCCGATCACGGCGGACCCGATGACGCCGTTGCTTGCGGCGCGGAGCTCTTGGGTAAACGATTCCTCGACGATATCGAGGATTCGGTCGACGACGAGTCCGACGCTGCGCCCCTGCTCGGAGTAGACGATGACTTGGAGCGGGGCATCGCCCTGGTCGCCTCCGTGGTCCGTCATCCCGCAAAGATCGATCAGCGGCAGGATGCGCCCACGGTACTGCATGACGTGGCGGCCCCTCGATCGCTCGAGACGCTCGCGCGGAAACTCCTCGAGGCGAGCGACCATCGACAACGGGATGGCCATGCGGCCCGCTTCTCGGATGCGAAACAGCAAGACGGCTCGCCGTTCCTCCTCTTTGTGACCGTTGTGGCCGAGCTCCTTCCGCTCGTCCGCAAGATTGCGGTCGCGGATCTCGGAGATGACGTTGGCTCTCTGGGCGATTCCAAGCACGTCCAGGATGAGCGCGACGCGTCCGTCGCCCATAATGGTGGCGCCGGCGAACACCGAGAGCCCCTTCAACTCCTTACCCAGCGGCTTGACGACGATCTCCTCGGTATCGCTGACGCCGTCAACGACCAGGCCGAACTGGCGATCGTCGGCCTGCAGCACGACGATATGGGTGGCTCCCGAATCCGCGAAAGCTTTCTCGGGGAGCCCCAGCGTCCTGTTGAGGAAAACGAGCGGCAGAATGTTGCCGCGCAGGCGATAAACAGGCGCGCCATGGATGTGCTCCATGACTTGCTCTCGGTCGAGGCGCACCAGCTCCAAGAGGTTCACTTGGGGGATGGCGAAACGCTCGGTGTAGCTGGTCACGACGAGCGCGGGAATGATTGCTAGCGTGAGCGGAATTTTGATCTTGAGCGTCGTCCCCTGGCCAGCCTTGCTCTGGACGTCGACGGTGCCGCCGATTTTTTCGACGTTCGTCTTGACCACGTCCATGCCGACGCCGCGACCGGAAACGCTCGTGACCTTCTCGGCGGTCGAAAACCCGGCCAAGAAGATGAGGTTCAGGCTCTCGCGGTCACTCATCCGGGCGGCGCGATCCTGCGTAACGAGTCCCCGCGCGACAGCCTTGTCCCGGATCTTCTCGGGGTCGATCCCCGCGCCATCGTCCGAGATCTCGATGTTGACCTGACCGCCTTCGTGGTACGCCCGGAGAAGAAGCTTGCCGTGAGCAGTTTTCCCGCGCGCGATCCGCACCTCGGGAGTCTCGATGCCGTGGTCGACGGAGTTCCGGACCAGGTGCGTCAGCGGGTCTTTGATCGCTTCGATGATCGTGCGATCGAGGTCGGTCTCCTCGCCGATCATCTCGAGTTTCACTTGCTTGCCGCAGGTCAGCGCGAGATCGCGAACCACGCGCGGGAACTTGTTCCACACGTTGCCGATAGGCTGCATCCGCGTCTTCATCACGCCTTCCTGCAGCTCGGTGGTAATGAGGTTCAAGCGCTGCGAGGTGCCGACGAACGACGAGTCCTTGCTCTGTCCGGCAAACTGCAGAATCTGATTGCGCGCCAGAACGAGCTCGCCGACGAGATTCATCAGCTTGTCGAGCAGCCCCACGTCGACCCGGATGCTCGTGTCCGAAGCGGCCGCGCGCATTTCGCGCTGGGCTTGCAAGGCATCCGAGATGGCCGACGCATTGAGGACGCTCCCTCGGGAGACCAGGATTTCTCCGATCTTGCGAGGGTCCTGTTTCTGCTGCTCGAGAGCCTCTTCGAGATCCTTCGGTTGGATGACTCCCGCCTCGATCAGGATCTCTCCGATGGGCTGCACGCGCACCGCGCAAAAGGACGCGAGCTTCGCACGGATAGGCGAGTAGTCATCCGACCCCTCGCTCCGGGTCGACTCGACGCATTTCAGAATGCGTCGGACGCCATCGACCATCGACAGAAGCGTTGAAGTGATCTCCGGCGTCAGCGTCAGTTTGCCGTCTCGGATCTTGCTGAGGACGTTCTCGCCCTCGTGAGCGAGGGCCTCCAGCTTGGATAGTCCGAGGAAGCCCGATGTGCCTTTGATCGTGTGAATGGTACGGAAGATGGCCGCGACGCGATTCGTCGCGCCGGGGCTGCTTTCGAGCGCGACGAAGTCGCGATCGAGCTGGTCCAGATTCTCGGTGCTCTCCACCAAGAACTCGCGAAAGATCTCCTCATCGCCGACCGCCATGCGTCCGCCCCCCCTTGGCTCCCGTTGGGGCCGCCAGTCGCCCCTCGTGATCGAGAAACCGCAAGGAAGGACGGCTGCGTTCTGTCAGCACATAAGCTTTTCGTGCCCATCAACCTAAAAAAATGATGCGGACTCCGTGTGAGTGAAGGGCGCTTTCGTTGAGATGATTGCGCGAAGCGTCATGGACCCGACGTTGGGGCGCGACTCCGCCGCTCGAGGTCGCCGAGCCGACGGCACGGCCGACATGCGGCGACGCACAGACCCGACCTGCGCCCCTCGTCTTTCAATGGGCCTTCAAAGGAGAAACGTGCGTCACACGCGCTCATCCTGGAGCCCCTCCAGCGACTTCAGCTCTCGCTGCAGCTTCGCGAGATCGCCCTCGCCGCCTCGGGCCTCGCGGACCAAAGCGATCTGCCTGCGCAAAAACGCGCGGGCTTTCGCGTAAGCGCCCTCGCTTCGGTAAAATTCCCCGAGGTTCTTTACGCTTTGCACCAGGGAAGGGCTCGGCGGGTCTTCGTCTTTTTGGAGCATTTCGACGGCGCTGCGCAGCGTCGCCTCGACCTTGGCGCTCATGGCCGTGCGGATTCGCTCCGCGACGCCGATGCGCCTCTGAAGCTCGTCGACGCGGAAGGGCTTGACCAGGTAGTCGTCGGCGCCCGCGCGAAACCCCTCGAGAATGTTCTCGTTGTCCGACAACGTGGTGACGACGACGATGTAGCTGTACTTCTCGCGCGCTTCGGCGCGAATGTTCTGGCACAGCTCCACCCCGCTCATTCCCGGCATGAGCCAGTCGGTCACGACCAGCGGAATGTCGACCTGCTGAAAAAGCTCCCACGCCTCCAGACCGTCGCGTGCGATCAGCACCTCGTGGTGCATCTTCCCGAGCGCGGCACCCAACAATCGAAGGGACACGGGGTCGTCGTCGGCGATCAGAACGCGCATCTGCACCGGGCCTACGGCCATCGCTCGGCGCGGCTTTAGCCAAGACGCTCCTCATCGCGGTCCACGAGGGGCTCCGTTTTCCACGCCGGTCGTCGACGCGGGCCGGCAGGCTACTCGCCACACGATCTGGGCCCGAGGCGTTGTCCGACGGGCACAAACGTGACATAAGGATCGATTGAACCTTCTTGGCCCGCGTGCGACCGTCCCCGCGTCCTTCAACGCGCAAAAGGGGTTCCAATGAAAAACGCTTTGTGGATGCATCTCATCCTGGCGACGGGGATTTCTACAATCGCCGCACCTGCCCTGGCGTCCTCGGCCGTGGGCACCATCTCGAGCCTCACCGGCAATATCGCGGACTCGCCGTGCGGCAGCCCCGAGGGCCTTACAATCGACTTCGAAGGCAATTTTTATACTGGATCATCCCAAACGAAATCGACGGGCGACGTTTGCCAGATCCTGCCGAACGGCACGCTGAGCCACGCTTACGCGATCCCACCGGGGCCTGCCGGGGTCGTCTCTTTGCTCGGCCTGCTCTACGAGGGACCACACAAACTGTTTGCCCTTGACTTCGCGGACTCGTTCGAAAACCCGAGGCATACCAACGGCCGCGTGCTGTCCGTCGATACGGATACCGGCGCGGTGACGACGGTCGCCTCCGGTTTTACGTTTCCGAACGGCATCGCGGAGGACCTACACGGCGACTATTACGTAGCCGATTCCTTTGCAGGTATGGTCAC
>JBEKOY010000078.1:0-26958 GCA_049521295.1 Polyangiaceae bacterium
CCACCTCGCGCGCGACACGGCTCACCTCGGAGGCGAAGCCGTTGAGCTGATCGACCATCGTGTTGATCGTGTCTTTCAACTGAAGAATTTCGCCTTTGACGTCGACCGTAATCTTGCGGGACAAGTCGCCCCGCGCCACGGCCGTAGTGACCTCCGCGATGTTTCGCACTTGGTTGGTCAGGTTCGACGCCATCGAGTTGACGTTGTCGGTGAGATCCTTCCATGTGCCGGCCACGCCGGGCACTTGGGCCTGTCCACCGAGCTTGCCCTCGGTGCCCACCTCTCGGGCGACGCGCGACACCTCGGAGGCAAAGCCATTGAGCTGATCGACCATCGTGTTGATCGTGTTCTTCAGCTCGAGAATTTCGCCTTTGACGTCGACCGTGATCTTGCGAGAGAGGTCGCCGCGGGCAACCGCCGTGGTGACCTCCGCGATGTTGCGCACCTGGCCCGTCAAGTTCGAGGCCATCGAATTGACGTTGTCGGTGAGATCTTTCCACGTTCCGGCTACACCCGGCACGACCGCCTGTCCGCCGAGCTTCCCTTCCGTACCGACCTCGCGCGCGACGCGGGTGACCTCCGAGGCGAACGAGCGGAGCTGTTCGACCATGGTGTTGATGGCCTCCTTGAGCTGGAGGATCTCGCCGCGAACGTCGACGGTAATTTTCTTCGAGAGATCGCCGCTGGCCACGGCGATGGTCACCTCCGCGATATTTCGCACCTGAGCCGTCAGATTGCCGGCCATCTGGTTCACGGACTCGGTCAGGTCCTTCCACACGCCCGAGACCCCCTTCACTTGGGCCTGGCCGCCGAGCTTGCCCTCGGTCCCGACTTCACGCGCGACGCGGGTCACCTCGGAGGTGAAGACCGACAGCTGGTCAATCATCTTGTTGACGAGCTGGGCGGAGCGGAGAAACTCCCCTTCGAGCGGCCTGCCATCGACTTCGAGCGCCATCGCTTGGGTGAGATCGCCCTTTGCGACCGCGCCGATGGCGCGCGTCACTTCGGTGGTTGGCCAGACCAGGTCGTCGATGAGCGTATTGAGCGATACGACCTCGTCGGCCCAACCCCCGACGGCGCCTGGCACGTTCATGCGCTGCTTGAGTTTGCCCTCCTTTCCTACCACTCGGCACACACGCGCAATCTCGACGGAGCGGCGCGCACTCACACCCAGAATTTCGTTGAAGACGTCGGCAATCTTTCCGTCGATGCCGGTGAAATCGGAGGCGAGGCGGGCGCTGAAATCCCCTTCTTTGAACCGGAGCAGGGCGACGAGGAGATCGCGGGAAAACGCGCCTTCGTAATGGCCATTCGCCGCGAGGCCTTCGCTCGGTATGTCGTCTCTCAGCGGCGAACGGGGCGACTCCGCAACTCCCGACTTCGAATCGGATACAACGCTATTGGACATGACGCTCCTGTTGCCGGTTCCTGTCAGCGACAGCCAAGTATGGCACGCGGTCGGTTCGGGCGTAAATACCCAGCGCACGGCTGCGCACAGCGGATTCTTTGCCGGGCTCTACCCTGGACTCGACGCACCGCTTCACACCTTCGCCGGCCCGTGACCTCATGACTCGATGATCGGCCATCGAGGATCGTATCCTGACAAACACTCCCCCCCCCAACCGGGATCACGGCCCAGCCGGCAAGGCCGCAGAGACCTCTTGTCGAGGCAGCCGCCGTCAACGTCCTCGGCGTGGCGTGACAGCGGACTCGTCCGCAAACAACCAGCGGAGTCGAACTTCGGCCTCTGCACGGGCCGGGCAGGGCCACGCCGGGCCCGCGCGCCTGTCAACAGAGGGCGTTGGAGGAGCGCCCGTGGGTCGTCCCTTTCGT
This sequence comes from Polyangiaceae bacterium, assembly GCA_049521295.1. GTDB lineage: Bacteria > Myxococcota_A > Polyangia > Polyangiales > Polyangiaceae > Palsa-1150. The sequence goes on from JBEKOY010000078.1 coordinate 1,834, forward strand.
CTCGTGGGGGCTGTCTGGCTTCGGGGTTGAGGTACTCCAGCGCTCGAGCTTTCGGTAAAGCGTTCGGCGGTCCATCCCCAGCAGACGAGCCGCGGAGGACTTGTTTCCGCCGAGCGCCTCGATCGCCTTCGCGATGTAGCGCCGCTCCACTTCGTCGATCGGGAGAATCGTGAGAGGGTCGGCGCTTTCGAGGACGGGACGAGCCAATTTGAATTCACGAATGCGCTCCGGCAAATCTTCGACGCCGATATGATCGAACTGCGAGAGGGCCAGCGCCCGCTCGATGCAATTCTGAAGCTCCCGGACATTGCCCGGCCACGGATACGCTCGAAGGCGCTCGGCTGCCGCGACCCTTAGGCCCACGACGCGCGGACTGCCGCCCGGCTGGCCTAGACGCAAGAAATTCTGGGCGAGAAGAACGACGTCGTTTTCCCGCTGCCGAAGGGGCGGGACATGAATGTGGACGACATTGATCCGGTAGAACAAGTCTTCTCGGAACCGCCGCTGCTCGATCTCCTCTTCGAGGTCGCGGTTCGTGGCGGCGACGATGCGCGCGTTGAACGGCACCTCCGCGTCGCCTCCCACGGGGCGGACCGTTCGCTCCTGAAGGGCCCGCAGGAGCTTGGCCTGCATCGGCAAGGGCATCTCCGCGACCTCGTCCAGAAAAAGCGTGCCCCCGCTCGCTCTCACGAACAGTCCAACGCGCGAGGATCGGGCGTCGGTGAACGCGCCTTTGGCATGGCCGAACAGCTCGCTCTCAAGAAGCGATTCCGGCATCGCCGCGCAGTTGATGGCGACAAACGGTCCGGCCGCCCGAGAGCTTCGGGCATGAAACGCCCGCGCGACGAGCTCTTTGCCGGTGCCGCTTTCCCCCGTGACGAGAACGGTGGCTTCGGTGTCGGCGACGCGAGCGATGACATCGCACATTTTTGTTATCGCCGGGCTTTCCCCGATGATGTCGGCAAAGACCTGGCGCTCGCCGACCGCGCGCCGCAGGCGTTTCACTTCCTCGCGGAGCGCGTGATGCTTCAGCGCACGGTCGATCGTCAGAGCGAGCTCATCCGCATCGATTGGTTTCGTCACAAAGTCGTACGCACCGGCGCGAATCGAAGCGACGGCGAAGTCGATGCTGGCAAACGCGGTCATCACGATGACGGGAGTGTCCTCGCGCAACGTGACGACTTCGCGGCACAGGTCGACGCCGCTCATTCCCCGCATGTTGATATCGCTCAAGACGGCGCTGAAATCCTGAGCCGCGAGTTGCTGGAGGGCTGTCTCCGGAGAGGTATGCGTGACGACCTCGTATTGCCTGGCCTCCAGCTCGGACCGAAGCAAGTCCAACATGCTGTCGTCGTCATCGATAATGAGAATGCGTCCTTCCACGTTCGCGCCCTTTCGTTGGTTGCCGTTGACGTCACGCGCCCGGTGCTCCCGTTGAGCCCAGCAGGCGCCGTGCCGACGGAGCGAGAGACCTTGAAACGATGCGATTTCATGCACTTGGCACGTGGACGGCGCGGGCGTTGCCAGAGCGCAAAAATGCCACAGGTGTGGTGTATTTGAAACCGCTGAACCGGCCGACGGCGCGCGAGCTTCTTGCCTTCGTTCCCGGCGCGTTGGCATCGACGTCCGCGTCGCGGGCAGCGCGGTCGAGGCGAGGATCGCGCTCGTCGAGCCAAACCACGCCGCCCGTCCCTCGTCTCAGACGCCTGGCCGCCTCCGGAGGGCGGCGCGCCCGTACGTCCGCGTCAACGTCGCGAGACGCTCGGCGACGGCGGGATCGATGCCGTACGCGAACCGCCACGCCCAGTTGCCCGTCGCCGTCCCCGGACGGTTGAATCGGGCCTCCGAACCGAGCCCGAGGAGGTCCTGAAGCGGTACGATCGCCAGACGAGCCACCGACGCGAGTGCCGCGCGAATCATGTCCCACTCAATCTCTTTGCCCGTCACCCCCAAGTAGCGCCGAGTCGCATCGCGCTCGGCTTGCGCCTGGGCGGGCGATCGGGGGCTGTCGCCGCCGCCCCGGTCGTGAAACCAGCCCACCGTCGTATCGTTGTCGTGGCTGCCCGTGAACACCACGGCCCTGCGCGGGAAGTTGTGCGGAAGGAACGTGTGGGCGTTCGGGTCACTGCCAAACGCAAATTGGAGGATTTTGATGCCGGGAAGGCCGAAGCGGTCCCGCAACGCGAAGACCGAAGGCGTGACCGCCCCCAAGTCTTCGGCGATGAGCGGCAGCTCGCCCAGCTCGGCGGTCATGGCGACAAAAAAATCCGCGCCCGGCCCCTTCATCCACCGTCCTCGGACCGCCGTTGGCTCCGCCGCCGGGATGCGCCAGTAGCGCTGGAAGCCGATGAAATGATCGACGCGCACGGCGTCGAAGCGACGCAGCGTCACGCGCAGTCGATCGCACCACCACCGGTAGCCGGAGCGACGCATGCGCTTCCAGCGATAGAGTGGGTTGCCCCATCGCTGACCCGTGCTGCTGAAGTAGTCGGGCGGGACGCCCGTGACCCATGTGGGATTGCCCGCTGGATCGAGGTAAAACGCGCGCGGATCTTGCCAGACGTCGGCGCTGTCGTGGGCGACGAAGATGGGGATGTCGCCGATGAGTCCAATCCCGCGCGCGGCGGCGTAGTCGCGGAGGCTACCCCACTGCTGCTCGAACGCATACTGGACGAATTGCTCGAACGCAATCTCGTCGGCGAGGCTTCTTCGCGCCTCGTCGAGGGCAGCCGGATTGCGCCACCGTACGCCCGCCGGCCACTCGGTCCAAGGTGCGCCGCCGTGGCGCCGCTTGAGCGCGCGAAACAGTGCGAAGTCGTGCAGCCACAGCGCGCGATCCGCGCAAAAACGCTCGTAGGCCCGCTCATCGGGGCGACGCGCGTTCCATCGGTCGAAGGCTAGCCGGAGAAGACGCATCCTGTGCTTTTCCATCGGCTGATACTCGACGCGTTCGGCCCGAAGCGGTTGCACCGGCACCACTTCGGCGGGGGAGAGCCAACCGTCCTCGGCCAGCCGCTCGGGACTGACGAGCAGAGGGCTTCCCGCGAATGCGGACTGTGCGCTGTACGGGGACTCGCCGTAGCCCGGCGGAGCGACCGGCAACATGGCCCACCACATTTGGCCGGCGGAAGCGAGAAAGTCGACAAACGACCGAGCCTCGGCGCCGAGATCGCCGCTGCCATGGCGACCGGGCAAGCACGTCGGATGAAGCAAGACCCCGCTCGACCGGGTGCGCAACGTCGGACCGCGCGCCGGCGTGCCCATTCACTGGGTACCGACGTCCGCCATGCAAACGCTCGCGAGGCGCTCGCGCAGCGATCGACGAATGAGAGCGACCACGTCGTCGAACGAGATGGGCTTGACGAGGAATCCGTCAGCGCCGAGGTCCGAGAGCTTGCCCCATTGCTCGGGCCCGCCGGACGCGGTCACGATGATGATCGGGACTCTTCTCGACTCCTCGCGCCGTCGAATCTGCTCGGTGACCTGCAGCCCGTCGAGTCCCGGCATACACAGGTCGAGAATGACCACGGACGGGGGCCTTCGATCGAACGCAGCGATGGCGCCGAACCCGTCGCACTCGCCCTCGACCTCGGCATCGGGAAATCTCAACTCCAGATACGATCGAAGAGCGTCGCGCGAATCGACGTCGTCGTCGACGACCAGGATTCGCTCGGGCTCCGGGTCACTGTGACCCAGCATCAACTCGCTCCGAAGTGCCTCGGCCGTCGGCGTCCGGACGGCCGGATCTTTGGCGAGCGCACGTAGGATGGCGCGGTCGACTTCCGGAGCCAGCGCGGCATTGAACTGGCTCGGAGGCGGCACGGGCGCGGTCGCATGGCGCAGCATCAGTGCGACTTGCGTCTCCGCTTGGAAGGGCGGCTGTCCCGTCAGAAGCTCGTACGCTACGCATGCGAGCGAGTACACGTCGGCCCGAGACCGATGTGCGTGGTCGACCTCGCGGCCGAACGCCACCTCCGGCGCCATGTAAGCGGGCGTACCGGCGATCTCGCAGTGCATCGACCCGTGGTCGCGGCGCAGCACCGCCAGGCCCATGTCTGCGATGCGAGGTCTCAACTTGGCGTCCAATAGAATGTTGCTCGGCTTCAGGTCGCGGTGAAGCGTGTCCGCCGCATGAATGGCCGACAACCCGTGGCACGTCTCGTCGATGATGCGCATCAGGAGATCGACGTCGATCGGCATGGCCCTCCGACCCCGCCACTGCTCGAGAGTCATGCCATCGACGAACTCCATCACGAAGTAGGGAACGCATCTGTGCTCGCCGAATGCGTAAATCTGCAAGACGTTGGGATGATTGACGCGAGCCATGGCTCGCGCCTCCTCAATGAAGCGAAGGCGGAAGTCCGAATCGATGAGATCGTGCCGGATGAACTTGATGGCGACCCGGCGGTCGAGACTTTCGTCCTGCGCCAGAAGAACCGTGCCCATCGCACCGGTGCCCAGTGTTCCCAACACCCGATAGACGTCGCCAATCCGAGCGGCCGGCTCGATGGCGCGAGTCTCGGAGCGAGGCTCTTCCCCCGTCGGTGTCGGGTCGGACGGCGAGCCACGAGACGGAAGCGTCGGCGCTGTGGCGGCCGCGTCGGGCCCCGACTCGTCGAGGTCGTCGGCAAGACGCACTCGGGTTGTCATTTTCATCGTGACTGTTGGAGCGTTGGGCGGATTGGAGGCGAACATCGCTGCACGCCGCTTGCGAACCTCGTGCCCGGCCAATCGGGTCGACGCCGAGCCCGCAAGGGCCGAAGCACGAACGGTATGGCACGACAGCTGCACGCCGAAACGCATGGATCGGCCGTCGCCAAACGGCATCGTGTCAACGTCGCCCGAAGCGCCTGCGGCGGGTGTCACGACACCCCGAGGTTTTTCACGCGTGAACGGAACGAGCCCTTCTTTGCCATTAACCCGGCGCCTGCCGGTGGGGGCGGAGCCTTTCAGCGGCGGCACTCACTTCCGCGTATGGGCTCCGCGCCGGAAACGTGTCGCGGTCGTCTTCGAGCACGGCGCGGAACAGGCGTTGCTTCCCGAAAACGGCGAGTACTTCAGCGGGGTGGTCGAGCACGCGGGCGCCGGAGCGCAATACCGCTTCCGGCTGGACGGGAGCGGCGAACTGTTCCCCGACCCGGCTTCGCGCTTCCAGCCCGCAGGGCCGCACGGGCCGTCCGAGATCGTCGATCCGTCGCGCTTTTCTTGGACCGACGCGAACTGGAACGGCATCGGCCTGAGGGGACAAGTCATCTACGAGATGCACGTGGGAACATTCACCAGGGAGGGCACGTGGGCTGCCGCGACCCGCGAAACCGACCGGCTGCAAGGGGTTTGCTCGACGATCGAGATGATGCCGGTCGCGGACTTCCCCGGGGACTTCGGCTGGGGCTACGACGGCGTCGACCTCTACGCGCCAACCCACCTCTATGGGACGCCCGACGATTTACGACGATTCGTCGACCATGCGCACTCGCTCGGACTGGGCGTGATTCTCGACGTCGTCTACAACCATCTCGGCCCGGACGGAAATTACCTGTCCCAATTTGCCGACAGTTATTTCAGTCAAAATGTCCACACGGAATGGGGTGCTGCCGTCAATTACGACGGCGAAGGCCACTCCGGGGTGCGTGAGTTCTTCGTGAGCAATGCCGGGTATTGGATCGACGAATTCCATTTCGACGGGCTCCGATTGGACGCGACGCAGGCGATCCACGACACTTCGCCGTGCCACATCATCGCTGAATTGGGCCAGCGCGTGCGCGATCGCGCGCGCGGGCGAGGCACGATCCTCGTCGCCGAGTGCGAGACTCAAGACGTGACACTCGTCCGTCCTCTCGAAGACGGAGGGTACGGACTCGATGCGGTTTGGAACGATGATCTGCATCATTCGGCCGTCGTGGCACTCACCGGGCACCGAGAGGCCTATTACAGCGATCACAGCGGGCTCCCCCAGGAATTCATTTCAGGGGCGAAACACGGCTACCTATTTCAGGGGCAGCGATACGCGTGGCAAGGAAAGCGTCGCGGCACGTCGACCCGCGGTCTCTCGCCGGAACGTTTCGTCACGTTCCTCGAAAACCATGATCAGGTTGCGAACACGGCGCGCGGCCTGCGGCTGCATGCGCGCGCCCATCCGGCGCGACTGCGTGCACTCACGGCTTTCGTGCTGCTGGGTCCCGGAACGCCGATGCTTTTCCAAGGCCAGGAGTTCTCATCGAGTGCCCCCTTCGTGTACTTCGCGAGTCACGATCCGCACCTAGCGGCCGCGACGCGAACGGGCCGAGCGGAGTTCTTGGCCCAGTTTCCTTCGATTGGCCTTACCCCGATGAACCGGTCGCTCGACGACCCGTCCGACCCGCACGTCTTTGCCAAGTGCAAACTCGACGCGGCGGAACGCGAGCGCAACGTCGAGGTCTTGCGGTTGCATCGGGATCTGGTCGCTTTGCGGTGGAACGACCGCACCCTTCGAGCCCAGGGGTCGCACGGGTTGGAGGGGGCCGTCTTGAATGAGCACGCGTTTGTCCTGCGGTTTTTCGGCCCGAGCGAGGCGGCCGATCGCCTTCTGCTGGTCAATCTCGGACCCGACATCGATCTGGTCCACATGCCTGAGCCGCTGCTGGCGGCGCCTCGCGGCATGGATTGGTCGCCCCTTTGGTCTTCGGAGGACCCGCGATACGGAGGAGATGGCATGCCGCCGATCGAGACGAAGGAGGGGTGGCGCGTCAGGGGTGAATCCGCCACCCTGCTCGGCGCGTCATGAGACAAGGACGTGAGGCACGAGCGGAATCACCCATCGTGGTCGCCGGAACTCGGTGCCCATGGCTCCGATGAACCAGTGCGCACCCGACTGTGTCATCCTCGCCTCACGGCCTCTTGGGCGACGCGTCGGCAATCGTCCACTGTCACGTCACGCAGTGACAATTTGACCTTGGCGAAGCGGACCGGAGCCACGCTGATGGCGTCGACCCCCAGGCCTACCAAGATCCGTGCTCCGTGCGGATCGCTGGCCATCTCACCGCAGACGCTCACTTTGTGGCCTCGGGCGTGCGACACCGCAATCACGCGCTCGACCATGCGCAGGGCGCGCGCATCGAACGACAGGGGCGGACCTCTGCGCTCGCGCCGAGCCACCCGGGCGAACAGATCGTTGGTGCCGACGCATACGAAGTCGGCGGCTGCAGCGATTGCGTCGACCTGACGAACCGCTGCCGGCGTCTCGATCATCGCGCCCACAGCGAGGCTTCGGGATGTCTTCTCCCGAATGCGATCGACGTCGCCCGCGGACCGAACGAGCGGCAGGAGGACACGCATGTCGATGCCGTCGGCCGCACGGGCGATCGCGCGGAGCTGCGTATCCAGGATCGCCGGATGCATGAACAAGAGCTCCATGCCTTGTGCACGCTCGGAGCCGGGGGGCGGCCTAAGCCAGGGCAAGGGCTTGTCGCCACCCGCATCGAAGAGGCGGATGACGACGGGAGCTCGCCCGACTGGCTTCGCGATGGCTCGAAGCGACGCGAACTGCTCCATTTCGCACGGAGCCAGGACGTGACCCGAAAACACGAGCTCCGTCCGCACAAGCCCGATCCCATCGGCCGAGGCGGGAACATGCTCGACCATCGACGCGATGTTGACCTGCACGTCGAGCCCGAGATGCGCCAGAGGAGCGGCGACCTTGGCCTCGTCCTGCGCGCAGTGGACGATCCATTCCTCGTGCCGCCGCTTCGCCTCGAAGACGACCGCCGGGTCCGGTGACACCCAGAGCGAGGCGACTTTGCCGGTGGTGTCCAGTACGACGGTGTCGTTGTCGGAGATGGTATGGAGAGTCTCGAGGCGCACGAAAGCGACCGGGATGCCGCGCCCTCGGGCGAGTATGACGGCGTGGGATGTGTACTCGCTTCTCTGTGGGGCGTCGTGCCACGCCGCCACGATTCCCACGACGCGGGCGGGAAGCGACGCAACGACCGATGGAGTGAGCGACTCGATGGCGAGGACTCGGTCTCCGTCCCGCCCTTCGAGCAGCGCCTCCACGGATCGCCAGTCGTGGCTCAGGCTGTCGAGCAGACGCGCGCGCGCATCCAAAAGCAAATCGGTCGACACCCGAGAGGTGGCCTCCTGGACGGCCTCTTCGGCCGTGGCTCCCAGGTCGATCCGCTGTAACAGCACAGGACCGAGCTCGTCGAGGATCGCGACTTCGGGGGCAAAGAGCTCGGCCTCGGCAGGCGGCAGCAAGCGTGCAAGGTCCTGCACGTCCCGCGTCACTCGAACGAGCGCGCGGCCCAGTCGCCGGCGCTCCTCTTCGGGAGTCCCGGCGACACTGCGCGGCTCCGGATCGCTGCCCCACACCACGGCCCGACCGATCGCGATTCCATCGACGGCCGCGACTGATTGGACCGAGCCTCCGAGCGACCTCGAGCGCATCTGGGATGGCTACTGCAGCTATCAGGCCGCGGTCGCAAAACCCGAGCCGCGCCACGGAATCTCGAGCGGTCAGCCGGGCTCGTCGCAAGCCCGGGTCGAAAGCGCGAGGGATGGGAAACAAAGTGGCCCGCGTTTCGCAGCGATGGCCTGGGAATAGGAGCATCGTATGACCTCATTGGCGCAGAGTCTCGGCGGGAGGCTGCCCGGACCCGGAACAACGCTGGCAGACCGATACGTGATCGAGGGCGACTGCGGCCGCGACCGCATCCTCGTCCTGCTTTCGGCTCACGATTGCCAAATCAATCGTCGGGTCGGCATCCAGACCCTGGCACCTGAATGGGCGGCCGATCCCGGAGTGATCGATCGCTTCCTTCGGACGGCACGTAGCGCGTTACGCCTCCAGAACGAGCACACCGTGCGCATTCTCGACACGGGTACGTTCCCCGGCGGACAACCCTATTCGGTCGTCGAATATCCTGACGGTCACAACTTCGACCCGCTCATCCACATTGGGGGCGCTCTGGCCGTGCCCACGGCGATCGACTGGGTGCTGCAAGCTGCGGAGTCGATCGCCGAAGCTCATGCTCAAGGGAGCGTCCATGGCCATCTGAAGCCGGCCAGCCTTTTCTTGACCCAACGCTTCGATGGCACGGCATGCGTCAAGGTTGCCCAATTTGGTTTTCCCGCGGTTGGGGATCCGTTGCGGTGTTTCTCGGCGGTTGGTTTGACGCAGCCGGACCGCCTTTTGCGATCGCTTTACTGCATTGCGCCGGAGCAGCTTCGGCCCCCGCACGAGGCGTACGCCCAGACCGACGTCTGGGCACTGGGCGCGATTGTCTACGAATTGCTCTCTGGCGCGCCGCCGTTTCCGGCGGGTGCCCTTTCCGAGCTCAGCATCGCATTGCGAAGCCGGCCCCCCGAACCGCTGGCTTGCGACGCGCTGAGCCTCGATCGCCGCCTCGAAGCGGCCATCGCACGTTGTCTGCAAAAGGACCCGTTGGCCCGGTTCGCCGACGTCGCGCAATTCGCTCGAGCGCTTGCGCCATACGGCACCCACCTGGCGCGAGCGTCACGCGATCGGATCGAACGCACGCTTGGGATTGCCCGTCGGAAGGCCTTGCTTGCGTTGCCCTTGCAACCCGAGGCAGGCGATGGCGCTTCGATGCAGGACCGTGAGAGTGGGTTCCAACGACCTGCCTCCGCCCGCCGGGCAGCGAGCGCGCTGTTGTTGTTGTCGGCGTTGTTCGCGGGAGTCGTGTCGGCGTACGTCGACGTCCACTCTACCCGTCCGTCGCCTGCGTCCGCGAGGGAAGTCACGCCGCATCCGACAGCAGCAATCCAGGATTCCACAGCGCGTCCGGCCCGATCAGGAATGGAACGCGCGGCTAAAATTCGCCTTGAGCATTCAGGGTCACCAGGGTCGGCGCAAAGCTCGGAAACACAGCGAGTCGCTGCGCGCGATCGCCTCTTCCGTCCGACGAAGGTCCCGTAAAAAATAGGACGGCGGCGCCCGCAAGGACCGCGCCGCCCGCGATGAATCCAATCGTGGAAATGGTACCGTCCCTGAGACTGTCCGCGTGATGGGTGAGCGCTTGGCTGTGCTGAGGCCCCGGGCAGTATGCGACGCTGCATTCGCTCTTCTGGTCGTTGAATTGGGATTGGGCCATGAGCCCAAAGACACTCCCTACCGCGATCCCCGCAACGCCCGTTGCGCCGAGCGCGATCGCAAAGGATTTCCTCGGGCCCGTCCCGCCGGAAGGCGTTTCGGCGGCCGAAGAGTTGGCTGACTGCTGAGAAGAAGCCGACGTCGACGCGGAGGGCAGCGCTGCGACGACGACGTGCTCGATGCGTCCCTTCTCGCCCTCTTTCAACACGAAGCGCCGCGTGACTGGCGGCTGACCCGTGACTGCGAACGAGAACGTGTGCGGGCCCGGGTCGAGAGAAAGGGGCGACCCGTCGAGTTTGTCCGTCAGCGCGCGCCCGTCGACCGTGACCTTGACGGCGATGACGTCGCCGCCCGAGGCGTCTTTCGCATCGAACACGATGGTAGGCTGCAGGCGATCCAGGTCGTCGAGCCGGCGTGCACAGTCGTCGCGCACCATGCCCGGACAGTGCGCATTGACGCAGATCGTGAGCTGATCGCGCGCTGCGGAGAGCTTGCTCTCGCGCCGAAGCGATTGCGCGTTCGCGTTCGCGGCGATGCACTGGTCACTCGTGACGTCGGCGAACGCGGTTTGCGATCCCCGAGTGAGCGAGAGCGTGACCAGCGAAGCGAGACCGATGAGGCCACTTGCACGTTTCATTACTGCACGCACTCTCTTTTGAAGATACGGGTGCCACTTTCGTCAAAGTAAAACGGCGGATCGCAGTTGACCGTCGGCGCTGCGCGAACGGAAGCCGCCGCCGCAGTGGAGGCAACGCCGGCCGGCGGACCCGCAGCCAGCGCCGCCGGGCGCGCGGCATGCTTCGCGTCGGGCGTGGTCGTCGTGAAGCCACCAGGCAGGTGCGCCGAATGAGAGCGTAGGGTGTCGCTCGCGGGCTCCGGCCTCGAAGGCAACGCTATCGAATTCACCCGGTCGGGTGCCGGCTGCAACAAGGCCTCTTGGGGGGCCACCGCGGACACCGGGGGCGGCGCAACTGCGGGTTCCGCGGGCGCCGCGGAGACGAGGACGGCGGAAGGCTGATCGGGTCGCGGGGCGTCGCGCTCGTGCACCGAGACCCAGCCCACGACGACCGCCAGGGCGGCCACGAGCCCGGCGACGAGCGCGATGCTCTTTCTTCGGCGGCGCGCTTCGCGTGCCGTCCCCCCGAATGCGGTGACCGTAGGCGACGATAGCGGGTGGCTCGCAGTCTCCACGCCGAAATCCCGCCCCGCGTTCGAGAGCCCTCCGCGTTGCAGAATCCCGCAAATCCGATCGACCGATGTCTTCGCTCCCTGGGAAGCAAAGTCCTCGAGAGCCATCGCCAATTGAGCCACGTCCTCAAACCGCTGAGCGCGGTCCTTCTGAAGGCACTTGTCGATGGCGGCTCCGAGACCTGGGGGGACGTCGGGTCGAACGGTACGAAGGAGCGGAGCCGGCTGCGTTGCGATCTTCACGCAGACTTCCGGAAACGTATCGCCGAAAAAGGGAGCCTTGCCCGAAAGAAGTTCGTAAAGGATGACACCGAGGGTCCAGATGTCCGACTTGGGGTCTACGTCCTTCGAGGACAAAATCTGCTCAGGGGACATGTAAAACGGTGATCCCATGAGAGCGTTCGTCTTGGTCGTCATCGCGGACACGCCGAGCCGGGTCATCTTCGAGATTCCGAAATCGAGCACTTTGACCGAATAGAGTCCGTCGTTGCGACGGACGACGAACAGGTTCGCCGGCTTCAGGTCTCGGTGGATGATTCCCAACGAGTGCGCTTCCGCAATCGCTTCGCAGGCCTGCAAAACAAAATCGACGGCTTGCTCAATCGGCAGCGGCCCCTGCGTTCGCAGCCACGCGCTGAGGTCGCTGCCCTCGAGGAATTCCATCACGATGTAGGGGGCGCCGGTCTCGAGCGTTCCCACGTCGATCACGCGGGCGACGTGCTCGCTCCGGATCTTGACGGCGGCCCGCGCCTCCCGCGCGAAGCGTCCAACGGCCTCGGCGTCGCCGAGGGCGGACGGCAGGAGAAACTTGAGCGCCACGCGCTCGTCGAGCTGCAGATGGTGCGCCGCCACGACGACGCCCATGCCGCCGGCCCCGAGGACCCCGTCGACTCGGTATTTGCCGGCCAGCACCTCGCCGATCCGCACGCCTGCCGTGGTCTCCGGCCCGTCCATCGAGTCCATCCCGTCCATCACGAGAACCTCTTCGCCGAAGCCTGCCGGTCGGTCCGGCCCCTTTGCCCGATGGGGATCCGCTTCGCGGGCAAGCGACCCGTGCCGGCTCTTCTTGAACCTGTCGTTACCATTGTACGCTGGCCGCCGTGACTTCGGCGCTTTCCGTGCCGTTGCCGCCTTCGCCGCTGCTGTTCTGTCCCCAGCATTGCACGCCGCCACTTTGAAGGAGGGCGCATGCGGTGCCCTCGCCCGCCGTGATCGCCACGGCGTCGGTGACTCCCGTCACTTGGACAGGGGTGACGGAGCAACTATTTCCTCCTTGGCACGTGTCCGCCGTGGAGCCGGCGTTCCCGAGGGAAAAATCGCTTCCCCAGCACTCGACCATGCCGCCTTGGATGATCGCGCACGCGAAATCGGATCCGGCTGCGATCGCGGTTGCATTGCTCAGACCCGTGACGCTCAGAGGAGCGACCGAACACGGATTCTGATTTTCTTCGCATGTAGCGGTCTCGGCTTGACCGAGCTGGCCCAAATCATTGATTCCCCAGCACTCGACCGTGCCGCCTCGGATGAGCGCGCACGCAAAGGACTCGCCCGTGGCGATCGCGGTCGCATTGCTGACCCCCGGTACCGTCACCGGAGTCGGCGAGCACGGCCCGTTGCCACACATCGAGCCAGCGCCGTTCGCGCCGATTTGGCCTTCGGAATCGTCGCCCCAGCAGGCCACAGAGCCTCCGGACACGAGGGCGCACACGGACGTGTCGAACAAGGAAAGCGCCGTCACGTCGAGCGAGGTCGAGACGACAACCGGCGACGTCGAGCACGGGGAGGACTGCCCTCCAACCAAGCATGTGTCCGGTGAATTCGCCAAGGACAGTCCGAGCTCCCCCGTCGTGTTGTTCCCCATGCATTCCACCGACCCGGAGATGACGGCGCACGTCACGGAGGTGCCTGTAGCAAACGCCGTGATCCCGGCCCCGAAGAGGGGGGTAGGGGTCAAATCGCATGGGGCACCGAAGCACGAGGTAGCCGGCTGCGGACCCAGCGCTCCGAAGGGATCGGCGCCCCAGCACTCCCAGGTATCGGAAACCAGCGCGCAGGTCTGCGATCCGCCCGCGGCGATCGCTGTGACATTCGACACATTGGGCACGGGCACGGGCGTGTCGAAGGACGCGTTGACCGCCGCGCCATTGCCGAGTTCGGCATAGGTATCGGCGCCCCAACACACGACATCCCCTGTGGAGAGAAGCGCGCAGGTATGGATATCGCCTTGCGCGATGGCGATCGGCTTGATGCACGAACCGCCCCCAGGCGGACACGACGTGGTGCAGTGGACGAAACCCGCGCTGCAGGCGCATTGGCTATTTTGGCAAATCTCGCCGCCCGAGCACGTGTAGCCGGCTCCGCAGCCCCCGCAATTCGAGGCGTTCGGGGTGCCGTTGTTGGCCAGGTCGATGCACGCCCCGCCGCACTCGGTCGTACCGCTCGGGCATGCGCAGGTGTTTTGGCCCGGGCCCGTGTACGTACAAGTCTCCCCGGTCGCACAGCCTCCGTTGTTGTTCTGGCACGGGTTGATGACGGTGCACGTTACGCCCGTCCCGGCGTATCCCGTGTTGCACGCGCACGTGCTGGTTCCCGGACCGGACATGGTGCACGTCGCGTTGACGCTGCAGCCTCCGTTGTTGGTGAGACACGGGTTGATTTCCATGCACGTCATTCCGTTGCCGCTGTACCCGGGATTGCAGGTGCAGCTCGCTGTGTTGGGCCCGGTCGACGTGCACTGAGCCGTTGTGGCGCATCCTCCGTTGTTGGAGCTGCACGCGTCCACCCCCGTGCAGGTCATGCCGTTGCCGACGTAGTTGACATTGCAGGTGCACGAATTGGTGCCCGGACCGGTGCTTTTGCACGTCGCGTTGGTCGCGCACCCTCCGCTGTTGGTAAGACACGAATTGATGGGCGCACAGGCCGAGCCGGTCCCCGAGTACCCTGTCTTGCACGCGCACGTGTTGGTACCGGGTCCGGTGGAGGTGCACACCGCGTTTGCGTCGCATCCGCCGCCGTTGACGTTGCAGCTATCGACGGCGGTGCAGCTCTGGCCGCTCCCGGAGTAGCCCGTAGTGCAAGAGCACGAGTTGGTGCCCGGACCCGTGCTGGCGCAGGTCGCGTGAAGGTCGCAGCCCCCGTTGCCCGTCAGACACGAGTTGACCGGGGCGCACGTGGTCCCCGTTCCGGAATAGCCCGTATTGCAGGCACACGTCACCGTGTCGGCGCCCGTGGACGTGCATTTCGCCGTGGTTGCGCATCCCCCATTGTTCGTGGCGCATCCATTGATCCCGGTGCACACGGTCCCGGTTCCGGTGTAGCCGGTTGCGCACGTGCACGAATTCTTGCCAGGCCCGGTGCTCGCACAGGTCGCGTTCGGATCGCAGCCGCCGTGGCTCACGTTGCACGAATCGATGGCGGTGCAGACCGTGCCGCTTCCGGAGTACCCGGTATTGCACGCGCACGTGTTGGTGTCCGCGCCGGTTGACGTGCACTTGGCATTCGGATCGCAGCCTCCGCTGTTGACGCTGCAGCTATCGATTGCCGTACACGTCTTGCCGTTTCCCGAGTAGCCCGCATTGCACGCGCATGTGTTGGTCCCCGCGCCTGTGCTCGTGCAGCTCGCATGGCTGTCGCAGCCGCCGTTGGCGGTCGAACACGAATCGACGGGCATGCACACCACACCGCTGCCCGTGTAGCCGGTATTGCAGGTGCATGCCGCGAGGGTCCCGGTGGATGTGCATTGGGCCGTTGCCGCACATCCACCGTTGTTCACGGCGCAGGCGCCGACGCCCGTGCATGTGGTGCCGTTCCCCGTGTAGCCGGTGGAGCAAGTGCACGAATTTTTGCCTGCATCCGTACTTGTGCACGTGGCGTTCGGGTCGCATCCGCCGTGGTCGATGTTGCAGGAATCGATGGCGGCGCACACCGTGCCGGTCCCGGAGTATCCCGTGTTGCACGTGCACGTGATGCCGGAGTCCCCCGTGGACGCGCAGGTCGCGTTCGGGTCGCATCCGCCGTTAGCGGTCGCGCAGGAAGCTGGAGCCGAGGCGTCGGAATCGTCGCTCGAGACGCTCGCGACGCTCGACTCGATGCTCGCGTCGTTCCCGGCCAAGTCCGTCGAACCGGCCTCATGCGGCAGCCCCGCGCCGTCGGTCGCGGCCGCGTCGAGCGGGGCCGAATGACGTTCTCCATCGGTCGTGGCCGCGTCGAGCGGGGCCGAGGCCTGACCGTCTTGATCCGCTCCCGCGGTCGCAGCCGCGGTCGAATCCGGCACATCCGTGAGCCCGAGCAGCGTGGTGCAGGCCGTGGCCGCCAATGACAAAGCCACCACAAATACTCGCAGATCGATCGTCATCGGACAGCCCACCTTTTCACGACAACTCGCGCTTAATCGCTGCCCGGAGCAAGCCCGGCTCCGAGCACATCATCGCACATTATGCCTCATCGGTGAACCGACGAGGCTCGGAGCCATGCTCGCACCCGAGGGCACGGCCGTGAAAGTCACCCGGTTGGGTGATACGGCCGAGGATGGGGGCATCGGTGCCGGCGCACGCCGTCCCGACGAGCCGGCGGCCTGCGCCGGTCATCTGCGAAGCCGCCGAGGTGGTTCTTCGCCGTCTGGAGCGCCTGCCGGCCTTTCGCGGGGAGCGAGCCGCGACGCACGGCGGTTGAGGATTGCATGCGGGAAACCGCGCTATGAAAACGTTTGTTGGCCGACCGCGCGACAACCGGACGTAATCATGAAGCGGGCCTTCACCGGCGACATCCGGCGCAGGACGCGACACGGGAGGAGCCTTCCGGCGCGGTCATGAACCTCCGCCCGTACCAGCGCGAATGTTTGGAGCGCATTCTCGTCCGCTACAAGCAGGGCCGGCGCCGCCTGCTCGTGTCGCTCCCGACGGGCACGGGCAAGACCGTCATCTTCGCGAAGATGCCGGAGTTTCTGGCGATGAAAAAGCGGATGCTCGTGCTCGCCCATCGCCAGGAGTTGCTGGACCAGGCCGCGGCCAAGTTCCACGCGGTGGCCCCGGAGCTGCGCGTTGGCATCGAACAGGGCGAGCGGAGCGCACCCTCGGATGCGCGGGTCGTACTCGCTTCGGTCCCGACGGTCGGTCGCCTGGAGAGCCGTCGACTTCAGCGGCTCGACCCCGAGCAGTTCTACGTCGTCGTGGTCGACGAGGCGCACCATGCGGTTGCGCCGTCCTACCGGCGCGTCTTCGATCACTTCGGCCTTTTCGCCGAGCGGACCCAGCGGCTGCTCGTAGGCTTCACGGCCACGCCCCGGCGGGGCGACAAGCTGACGCTCGCCGATGTCTTCGAGGAGATCGCCTACGCGAAGAGCCTGCCGGACATGGTGCGCTCGGGCTACCTTTGCACGGTCCGCGGTTGGCGAGTGAGCTCGTCGGTCGACCTTGGCGGCGTGCGGGTCCGGCACGGCGATTTCGTCGAGTCGGACCTCGCACGCGCCGTCGACGTCCCGGAGCGAAACGGCCTCGTGGTGGCGGCCTATCGGCAGATCGCAGCCGGGCGGCGTGGCATCGTGTTCTGCGTCAACGTCGCGCACGTGAAGGCCCTCGCTGCCGCGTTCGAGGACGCACAGGTTCGCGCGGCGCCCGTCTGGGGAGCGATGCCCAGCGAAGATCGCCAGGACGCTCTCCGACGCTTTCGTGAAGGGCGTCTCGACGTGCTCACGAACTGCAACGTTCTGACCGAGGGCTTCGACGAGCCGCGCGTCGACTGCGTCATCATGGCCCGGCCGACGCACTCGCAGTTGCTTTACGCGCAGATGGTCGGCCGCGGTACGCGGCTCCACGACACCAAGAGCGACGTGGTCGTGATCGACATCGCGGACAACAGTGCCCGCCACAAGCTCGCCGGCCTAAACGCCCTGTTCGACTTGCCCGAATCGCTGGATCTCGGCGGTCACGGGGCGATTGAGACGGTCGACGAGCTCGACCGCCTCAGCGAGGCTATGCCGTGGGTCGATCTCGGCCGAGTCGAACGCGCCGAAGAGCTCGATCACGTTGCCGAGCGCGTGGACCTGTTCCGCTTCGAGCCCCCTTCCGAGATCGCTCCGTTTACGCGGTTCGCTTGGTGCGGGACGCCCGACGGCGGGTATCGGCTGAACCTGGCCGACGGCGAGTGGATCGCTCTTCGTGAGGATCGCCTCGGGCGATGGGACGCAACGCTCATGAACCCGCGAGCGGCCGCTCGGATGCCCCCGCCGATGGCAGACCTCGCGTCGGCCATCGGGGCCGTCGACGCGCTCGTCGCACGCGATCGCGAGAGGATGGTGCCGCTGCTGACCCTCGATGCCCATTGGCGAGGCCAGAAGCCCACCGAAAAGCAGCTCGAGCTGCTCCGCCGGCGCCGGATCCCGAACCCCAACGGCCTCACGCGCGGGCAGGCGTCGTGGCTCATCACCCAGTCGAGCCGACCGAGGATCGCCTAGAGCACGGGGTCGGGGTCGGGGTCGGGGTCGCGGTCGCGGTCGGGGTCGCGGTCGGGGTCGCGGTCGCGGTCGGGGTCGGGGTCGGGGTCGCGGTCGCGGTCGCGGTGGTCGGGGTCGCGGTCGGGGTCGGGGTCGGGGTTATCGCTAGCGCTAAAAAACTCTGGGCGGAGTGCGCACTGCTGCTAACTCTTCGGTCCGGGATGGCTGCTTCATGAACGACTGCCCCGTCTGCGAGTGCGCCACGACCGCTCAAACGGTCGCGCAAGGCTACGTTGCCGGTTTCCTCGGCGGCACGCGCCACCCAAACAGCTTGGAAAAATGGCGTTCGTCTCTCTGCCCCGAACACGCCGCCTTGGTCACCAATCTCTTGACCGTACTGCACCACCTGCATGCGCCCATGACTCGAGAGGCCAAAAAGAACCAAAAGGACCGATAAATTCCTTTCTTTTTGGGCGAGAGCGACGACGCGGACTGGGCTCCGCATTCGTTGCGCGCGGATGCATGCGGCTTGGCCGCGCCCGATCAGCTCGTCGAGCCGCCCGATAAACTGGGTGGGGCCAACCGCTTGCTGTTCTTGTTGCCAAGGCTCGGGGCCAGTCGGGCGGCCAGTCGTGAACGTCGATTGCACGGACCTCCTCGCGCCGTCTCGTGGGCCGAAAGCACCCGCGGAACGGCTCGCCGGCGGCCGCCGAATTACGCTGGACGTCACCGTGTTGCGGGTGAAGTCGCGATGTCATTTCGGGTGAGGGTGCAATTTTATCCGAGGATGATCGGACTGCGCTTTTCGCGCATAACCATGGCTCGAAGACCGGAGCCCCCGATGCGACGAAATGTCTGTGCACTTGCCCTGCTTGCCATGCTGGAGGCCCGGTGCGGGAGCACGCCCGAGGCGCCTGCGGGGGGGGCCCCGAGCGCCTCACCAAGCGCCACCAGCGCCGCCAGCTCGACGACCAGCTCTACGCCCGCCAGTTCGAGCGGATCGACAGGAAGTGCGGCCGCAGCGGCCAGCTCGAGCGGGTCGGGGGCGTCGACGTCGTCCAGCCCGTCCAGCTTTTCGAGCGCAAGCTCCGAGGCTGGCGGACCCTCCGGGCCTACCCCAACGGGCGGCCCGGAAAGCGATGCCTCCGTGGGTACGGGCCCGACCCTCAGTAGTGAGGGCGGCACGTCGGGCATCATTCCTTCCTCCGACGCGGCACCGTTCAAGGGTGTCCCCGGCGGGCCCGTGTACGCGTTCCCCGAGGCCGTCGGCTTTGGACGAGTCGCGACAGGCGGTCGAGGCGGCACGGTCGTGCACGTCACCAACCTCAATGACACGGGCACGGGATCCCTGCGCGATGCGGTGAGCGCAGGCAATCGCATCGTCGTCTTCGACGTGGGCGGCTCGATCACGATCGCGACGGCCATTTCGGTGAGCAGCGACATCTACATCGCCGGGCAAACGTCGCCGGGCGACGGCATCGCGATCCAGGGAAACGAGCTTTCGTTCTCGAGCCATTCGAACATCATCGCCCGCTATGTTCGCGTTCGACCCGGATGCACGACCTGCACTCGATCCGATCCCAATTTCGAGCGGAGCGGAGTCAACATGGCGAGCTCGAGCACGGTGATCATCGACCACGTGTCGATCGAATTCGCGCAGTGGAACAACATCGACTCGGTCGGCGCCACCAACATCACAGTGCAGCATTCGATCACGGCCGACCCGGTCGGGCAGCAATTTGCCGCCCACACGGAGACGGGCCCGTACACTTGGTACCGAAACCTCTTCGCCAATGCACACAATCGCACTCCGCTTGCCAAAGCGAATACGCAATACGTAAACAACGTGATCTACAATTACCAGCTTGGTTACACAGCGGGCAACACCGCGGGCACGTTTTCCCACGACGTGATCGGCAACGTGTTCATCGCCGGGCCGTCGACCACAACGCCCTCGGACGCGTTCTTCCAAGTGAACAATCAGCCGATGTACCTGAGCGGCAACATCCTCGACAGCAGTGCCGACGGCACGCTCGACGGCACCGCCCTCGGCCTGCCGGCCGGCGCAGTCGCCCTCGCCGCCTCGTGGTCGGCGGCAACGATGCCGCTTCCCGCGGCCCTTGCCGCGACCGACGCCTACGCCGCGGTCATCGCGGATGCGGGCGCGTCTCTTTCTCGCGACCAGGTCGACGCCCTGGTCGTCGCCGACGTCACGTCACTAGGCAAACAAGGACAACTATGGACAACCCCGACCGCGACGGGGCTTGCAAACGGCGGTTTCGGCACGCTCACGGGCGGCACGCCGCCACTTGATACCGATGGCGACGGCATGCCGGACGCTTGGGAGTCGCGGTACGGCCTCAACCCCAATTCGCCGGACGACGCGACGGGCGACTTCGATAATACTGGCTACACGAACATTGAAAAATACATCAACAGCATTATCGACGGACAATACCCCATTTAACACAATTGCGTCACCGCGTTACGCAGTCGCCGGCTGGACGAACCGACTGGCGAAGTCCGCGAGAAGCCCCAGCACCAGCCCCGACACGAGCCGACCACCGGGCCCACCGCGAGCATCATCAGGCGGTGCGACGACATGGACGTCGACATCGCCGCCTCGCGCGGATTGACGTGCGACATAAACGACGAAGAACACGAGATGGGCGGTGATCCAGACGCCGTTGGCGAGACTCACGCAGACGCCTGGAGAAAGTGCTGGGGCGCAGTGAACTTCGCGATCCGAACGGCGCAAACCACGAGGAGGACGAGCCAGAGTGCGGGCTCGATGCTCGCCCGGATCACGCACACTGTCGCGATCCCCATCGCGAGGCCGAAGAGCGACAGCGAGAAGACGAGCCTCCAGTTCATACACGACTGCCAGCCTGCACGGTTCCGCGCTCGGCCGCCTCTCGCACGGTCGCCACGGGTGCCGCGGGAGCGGCGGCTTTTCTCGGTGAACCGACTTCCGGTCAGGACGTGGCCCCGGACATGGCCGCTACCGTGATCTCCAAATAAGCCCGCTTCTTTATCCTTCCCGCAATCCGCGCGAAGAAATCCCCCATGGCCATCTGCCAGCCGTACTTGTCCCGGAGCGCAGCGTGCGCGCGCTTTACGTCCTCTTGGCGCTCGAGAATTCGACCCGTAGCCTCCAGCCATGGACCACGGGCGTTCCCGCGGAAGTCGCACGCAGCGACACGGGCACGCGCGTCCCGCCGCAAGCGCTTCACTTTGAAGGCATCGCCGGCGGTCATCACGACGAGCTTGGTGTCCAGCGCTGCGGCCCAAACGGGCGTCTTGACGCCGTTGCCATCGCGCTTGAACGTCTCGAGGTTGATGTATCGCTCGTCGGCGAGGGGTGGTTTCGGTGCACTCACGCGCGCCAGTGTGCCATCTCTCTGCAGGCTTGCCACGCGTCGAGCCAAAGCGCCTTTCGCGATCTCGCGCGTCGAATCGGCGACTCGGACCGATTCGAGACGCCCATCGTGCCGGAAAAATGCGCTGCAAGCGCTTGCGATGGCCGGCAAAAGGGGGCTGACGAAAGGCTTTCGTCCGCTACGCTTTAAGGCTCTCGACATCACAGGACGAATCCACCGATGGCCGCCAAATCCTCGCTGAACGTCTCCTCCCTGAGCTCGCCCGCCGTCGCGGATGGCATCGCACTGCAGCAGGCCCGCTGGCTCCGAGAGGTGGTCGCCAACTATGTCGAGGCGCTCGAAGCGGGCGAGGCGACTCCTCGTCAGGTCGAGAGAGTCGGCCGCATGTACCGCGCCTATCTCGCCGTCAAGGGTGACGGCGACGCGAAACAGCGAACGATTGTCCGCGTCCTGAATGCGGCGCGAACGCTCAAGCGCGAAGGCATGGTCAACGGGGTGTTGGCCATGGCCCGAACGTATGCGTGCGGGGCGCTCGACTCGATTTCGGACGAGCAATTCGAGCAAGCCGTCGATGCCGACGACCTGCTGAGCGCTGGGCAAGACTTGCTTGCCGTGGCCGGTTTTCGTGTGTCGCGCGCGACCGTGGGTCGTCTGGCGCACCCTCGTCGCAGGCCCATGTAGCAGCGGGTACTCGGGCAAAGCCCCGGCTCATTCGATGACTTAGGCCATGCGCACTCGAACGCGACGCTCGGGATCATCCAGGCGGGACGCGCAGCGAGTTCCGGGGGGTCTGGGCAACGGCCTCGTTGCGGCGGCATCGGACCTCTGCAGACGGAGGACGCGATGAAGGCTGCGGTCTACTACGAGAACGGCGGGCCCGAGGTCCTCAAGTACGAGGAAGTGCCCGACCCGAAGTGCCCCGCGGACGGGGTCGTGGTCAACGTCGAGGTCATCAGCCTCGAGGGCGGCGACACGCTGCACCGGTCACGCTCGCCGTTCACCGACCGGCCGCACATTGTCGGCTACCAGGGCGCGGGGACGGTGCGAGAGTGCGGGCCCGACGCGCGCGGCCTGGCGGTGGGCGACCGCGTCGTATTCGTCGGGCCGAACGGCTCTCACGCTGAGCGGGTGGCCGTGCGCGGCGCGACGGCGTGGAAGGTGCCGGCCGGCGCCGATCTGACGACCATCGCGTGTGTCCCGGTCGCCTTCGGGACGGCGCACGAGGCGCTGTTCGGGCTGGGCCGGCTCGCAAAGGGTCAGCGCGTCCTTGTTCACGCGGGGGGTGGCGGGGTGGGGCTCGCGGCGATCCAGCTCGCGAAGGCGGCTGGCGCGGAGGTGCTCACGACGGCGTCGACCGACGAAAAGCTCGCGCGCCTGCGCGACTTCGGGGCATCGCACGGCATCAACTACAGGACGTCGAGACTCGACGAGGCCGTCGCCAGGGCCGTAGGCAAGGACGGCGTGGACCTCGTCGTCGACCCAGTGGGCGGCAAGACGCTCCAGGATAGCGTCGCGTGTCTCCGGTACCGGGGCCGCATCGTCAACCTGGGTTTCGCAGGGCGCGACTTCGGGACGTTCAACCAGCTCCCGCTCTGGGGACTGAACGCCTCGCTCATCGGGATGAGCCTCACGGCCTCGCTCGCGAACGAGCATGCGCGGATGTACGGCGTCATCGCCGAGTGCATCGCGCGCGTCACCAGGGGCGAGCTCCGTGTCGTCATCGACCGCACGTTCGCGCTCTCCGACGCCGCCGCGGCGCACGCCTATGTCGAGGGACGGTCGGCCTTCGGGCGCGTCGTGATGCTCCCGAAGGGCGTGTCTTCGGGTGAGCCGCAGTAGGAGTCGTCGGGCGAGCCGCCGTAGGAACCGCGGCGCCTTAAGCGCAAATTCCGCGGCGTCGAGGTCGCGCCTATGGCGTGACCGCCGCTCGCGGGAGCCGTATTCCCACGCTCGCGCCGCCGCGCTCACGGTTTACCGCGAACGCTGTGCCCCCGTGGGCGACGGCAATGCGCTTGACGAGGGTGAGCCCGAGTCCGAGCGAACCCTTCTCCCGCGCCTCGGCGCCCGGACGCTGGTAAAACGACTCGAACGCCTTCGCCTCTTCACCGGGGGCGAAACCGGGTCCGTGGTCGAGCACCTCAAAGACGATCCTCCCGTCCGCCTCGCGCACACGGAGCGCGTCCACCCCCCCCGCGTGCGCGTTTGCGTTGGCGAGGAGGTTGGCGAGCGCGCGGGCCACGAGCGTGGCGTCCGCCTCGAACTTCGTTGCGGTGACGTCGAGCTGGAGGAGAGATGCCGGCAGCCCGGCACGATCGAGCGCGCGCGTCGCAACGTCGGCGGGATCGAGAGGGTGCACGCGCAGCGCCGCGAAGTCGAGACGCGAGCTCGCGAGCAGCTCGCTCACGAGCGCGTCGATCTCGATGACCTCGCGGTCGAGCTCGTCCAGGGCCTTCGCGGCAACCGCGCTCTTGCCCGCACCCAGCTCGCCACGCAGGAGCTCCGCAACGAGCCGGATACGCGAAAGCGGCGTCCGGATCTCGTGCGAGACGGCCGCGAGTAGCTCGCGTTGGTCGCCCATCTGTCTCTCGATGCGCGTCGCCATGTCGTTGATGGCGTCGGCGAGCACCCTCGCCTCGTCCATGCCGCGCCGCCACGGGAGCTGGAAGCGGCTCGAGAGCTTGCCCGCCCCGATCTCACGGGCGACGCGGGCGAGCTCGGAGTACGGGCGGGTTAGCCGTCGCGCGAGGGCACCCGAAGCCCCCCAGAGCATGACCCACAAGACGAAGAGGGCGCCGACGAACTGAAACGGACGCGTGCCGCGCGCGCGGTCGAAGCACACGTCGACGAACCCGATGGTCTCGGCCCCCGCGGCGATCGGGACGGTCGCTGCGGGGTGTTTGCACGCAGCGGGCCCGAAGGCCTGGACCGTATGGCTGTCGGCGTTCTTCAAGGTCAGATCGAGATCGAGCTCGTCCGCCATGCGCTTGGCGAGGGCGTCGCGCGCGCTCGGGTCCTTCCAGACGAGGGCGAACTCGCCCGCCACGAACGACCGAACGCGCGCTGCCTCCCGGTGCCAGTTGGCGTCGGGGGTCGCGAAATAGGACAGCGCCATCATGACCAGAGCCGTGACGAGGATCGAGGCGCCGAGGAGAAAGAAAATGCGGCGGTGAAGGTTTCGCCGCAGGTACCAACCCGCGGAGCTCATTGCGTGGCGGTAGCGCTCCCAGCGGTGGCGGCCGTTTGGGTAGCGGTGTTTCGGGCGCGAACACGTCACGGTCCGTCCTTGGCCAGCACGTACCCGATGCCCCGCACGGTCTTGATTACCTTGGGCGCGCGCGGATCGTCTCCGAGCTTCTGACGAAGGTGCGAGATGTGCACGTCAACGGTGCGCTCGCTGACGGTAACGTCGCTGCGGCCCGCCTCGCTGAGCAGAGAGTCGCGCGGTACCACCCGTCCAGCGCGGCGCGCGAGCGCGAGGAGGATGTCGAACTCGATGCCGGTCAGATCCGCAGCGCCCCCGCCGATGCGCACCTGCCGGCTGGGCACGTCGATGTCGATGTTTCCGACACTGATGCGTTCGGCGATGGCGTCGGGGGCAGCCCTGCGGAGCACGGCCCGGAGGCGAGCGAGAAGCTCGCGGGGGCTGAAGGGCTTGGCGACGTAGTCGTCGGCCCCGAGCTCGAGCCCCACCACGCGGTCGGTCTCGTCGCCCTTGGCCGTCAGCATGATGATCGGGATGCGACTCCTCTCCCGGATCTTCTTGCAGACGGTAAGGCCGTCCATGCCGGGCATCATCACGTCGAGAAGCACGGCATCGAACGGCGACGCACCGAGCGCCGCGAGCCCCTTCGCTCCGTCCGGGGCTCGACTGAGCGCGACCCCGTTCTGATCGAGGTAGCTCGCGAGCAGATCGAAGAGTCGTGCGTCGTCGTCGATAAGCAAGACGCGTGAGGGCATGACTCCCAATGTCATCAAAACCGCACCCGTGCGGGCGACTACTGTTCTGCGCTCGGGGCGGAGGTGGTGTCGCCCTTGCCGTT
>JBEKOY010000079.1:0-26742 GCA_049521295.1 Polyangiaceae bacterium
GGTCTGGTGGTCCAGGCGGCACTCACGAGTTTCAGCACGACAGGAAGTCCGTGAGGGCTCGGCGAACGGGTGCGCGCGCCGGTGCCACCACGTCGCAGGCGATGTAGCCGCGATCGACATCGTGGCTCGACGGTTACGGGATCGGTGACTTTGCCGATCGTCTATTCTGAGGTTTCGCGATGAGCATTCTCTCCAAGCTCTTCGCCCCCGCCACGAAGACCACGAGGACGGAGATTGATTCATCATCGACGACGACGCTGTCGAGCGCCGGCGACGAGGGGCCAACGATGAGACGACCACCGAACGACGGCCGTGCGCCCCCCGCGGAACGACCGAGCTCGGTCACGCAGGAAGCGAAGCCTCCCGCTCCCCCGCCCGCGCGTCCGGACGCGAGTTCTGGAAAGCCCGGCCCGACGCGAGGTGTGCCGCCGGCGCGGCCTCCAGCGTCGCCGGCCATGCCGCCCGGTCCGCCTCCGGGGTCGACCTTCTCAAAACCGGCTGTGGCACCCCCGCCGACGGCGGCTACGCCTGCTGTGGTCGTGACGCGCGTGATTGACGTAGGCGGCAATCCGGCGCAACGCTCGCGTCCGCCCATGCCTCCGATCGTCATCGGCCCTCCTCCGGTCGCGTCGCCGGCCGGATCGAAGTCTCAACCGGCAGCGCTTTCGGCGGAACCGCCCAAAGGAGGTCCCGCGGATCCGCGGCCCCAGGCACCGGCGGTTCCGGAGCCGCAGCGAGTCCCTACCGCTGGATTGTCGGGCGCAGCGACGACGTCGGAGACTGCGCGCCCGGTCGCCCCTGGGCCGGGCGCAGCGGTGGCGTTGGAGACGGCGCGTGCGGTCACGCCTGGGCCGGGCGCAGCGACGGCGTTGGAGACGGCGCGTGCGGTCACGCTTGGGCCGGGCGCAGCGACGGCGTCGGAGACGGCGCGCGCGGTCGGCGCTGGGCCCATGCGGGCGCCGGCGGCCGAGCCGGCTCGGAGCTCGACGGCGGACTCTCCGCGCGTTGCCCCTCAAGACTCCGCGCCCAAGCCCTTGCCCGAACCGGCGGGTAGCGTCCCCACGGCGTCGGCCGGTGTGCCCCCGTCGACCCGCGACGATCCACCCGAGTACCCGTCCAAACCCAACGGCGCGCGCGAGTCCATCGCCGACACGTTCGAGCGTCTGCTCAGCACCGAGGACGTCGAGGCTCGCTTGGACTTGCTCGAGCAACCTTCGGCTTCCGTCCCGGCGCCCGGGGTGGCCCCGACCGATCTGTCGGAGGTGCGCTCGCTCTTCGCGGAGCTCGCCGCCAACCACGTCCGCCCTGTCCGAGATTTCATGATGGACGTGCGGTGGGGCGATGCAACCGTGGACTGGGTCGCGATCTGCGAGCCCGCTTTGCGGTCGCTCTCTCGGGCGGCCGACACGCTCGACCTCGGCGAAGTTCGACTGGCACTCGATCGCTTCAGCGACGCGCTCGGCTCGATTCAGTCCGACCCGGCGCGGACCGTGTCCGGCGAGCGGCGCCAACGACTGCTCGCCCGCTACGAGAACCTCAGTCGCGTGATGCCGCAGGCGTTCGCGCTCGAACTCGACCGGACGCAGCGCGAATCGGTCATCTTGCAATCGCTTTTGCTGCAGGTCCCCGGCGTCAAGAAGATCACCATCGACAAAATGATCGCAGCGGGGCTCTCGACGCTCGAGGCGATGTTTCTGGCGACGCCGGCGGACATCGTCGCCACGACCGGGATGGACGGATCGCTCGCGCAGCGAATCGTCGATCGGTTTCGTGCGCACCGAGACCAAGTCCAGGCCACGGTTCCGGACGCGACACGCGGGGGCGAACGAGATCGGATCGCGGAGCTCACGGCGCGACTGCGGCGCGAACACGACGAGTACGAGCGTCTGGCACAGGCGTGGTCCTCCGACGCGTCCGACAGGAAGCGGCAAATCCGCAAGGCGCGCGCCCAGACGCTGCTCGACATCCAGGTGGGGCTTGCGCGTCTGGGCGAAGTCGATCGGCTCGCGCGCATCGAGCGCTTGCCGTTCGATGCCAAGCTCGACGAGCTCGAGTCGTTCCTCGAAGAAGCGTCCGACAAATACGCCGTGCAGCCATGAGGCGAACACGAGAGCGCAACGCAACGTGGAGTGAGCCATGCCCGAACTGACCGCCGACGTCGTTCTCAAGAAACTCAAGATTGGCGAGAAGGTCGAGCGCGCCGATCTCCGTGGTCTCGTCTTGTCGCGAGCCTTGCTCGAAGGCGCGAGCTTCCGTCGTTGCGACCTCGACGGCGCGAACCTCGAGGGGGCCAGGCTCGCCCGGGCGCTCTTCAAGAACGCGAGCTTGCGCGAGGCCTTCCTGGCCGGCGCCGATCTGCGCGAAGCGAATCTCGAGAGCGCCGATCTCGAAGGGGCCAACTTGCAAGGCGCGAAGCTCAACGGAGCGAACCTGAGCCGCGCGAACCTCGAGGGAGCGAACCTTCAGGGAGCGGACCTGTCGGGCGCGCGGCTGACGCACGCACAACTCGAGTCGGCGATGCTCGGCGGTGCCCGCCTCGTGGGCGCGCAGCTGGCGCACGCGGGGTTGAGCGAGACCGACATGACGACGGCGAAGCTCGACGACGCCGACCTCACGAGCGCCGACCTGTCGGGCGCCACCCTCGAGGAGGCGAGTCTCGCCCGCGCGCAGCTCCGCGAGGCGCAGCTCGACGGGGCGATCCTGACCCGAGCCGACCTGACGGGTGCGGACTTGCGGCGCGCAAAGCTCGAGGGTGCGCGTCTCGAGGGAGCGATCCTGACCGGAGCGCATGTCCACGGCTTGGTCGGCACGGGCGAGCCGGTCTCCGGCGTTCGCGCCGACTACCTCGACGACAGCATCGACGCATCCGGCACGAGCAAGGTCACGGGGGACGGCATATTCGCGCTGCTCTCCGGCAAAGTGATCGTGTCGTCGGTGGGCCCCGCCAACAAGCGTTTCTTCGGGCGAGGCGACATCTTGCGCAATGCGCACCTCGAGTTCGACGCAGGGGCTTCGGTCGAGATTGAGAGCTTGTTCGAGCACTGCACGATCGCGCTCGGCGAGGCGACCGAGCTCGTCGTCGGCAAAGGTGGCGTCCTTTCCGGCTGCCAGATCATGGGGCCGGGACGGGTCACGATTCACGGCAAGTTCGTCGAGCAGGAGAGTCCGGGCATCGCGGGGGCGACGCAGGTCGTCGTCACCGCCGGGGGCTCGATGGTTGGCGCCGTGGAGCAACCGGCCGGCTTGACCCGGTTTGGCTTCGAGCCCGGCTGCGTGCTTCGCGTAAAAATTCAGCCATTCAAGACGGAAAGACACACGAACAGCGGGAGGCCGCGATGACGGATCCGACAAGCGATCGGAAGACCACGGTGGAAGAAGGGACTCAGTTCAAAGGGTCGCTTTCCTCGAAATGTCCAGTCGAAGTGAAAGGGCGTATCGAAGGCGACCTGACGGCACCGTCTCTTTTCGTGAGCCCCACCGGGGCGGTGCACGGGCGCGTGAAGGTCGGCGAGATTCGGTCGCAAGGCGAGATCGCGGGCGAGTTCGACGCCAACATCGTGCAGCTCTCCGGGACCGTGAAAGACAACACCATTGTCCGAGCCAAATCGCTCGAAGTGAAGTTGTCGTCGCAGGATGGCAAAATGCAGGTCGTCTTCGGTGAATGCAGCCTCGAAATCGGCGCCGATCCGACACAGGCGGAGGCTGTCGCACGTCCGCCCGAGCCGCCGGCGCCCAAAGCGACGAGCGTGCGACCGCCGGTCGGCCCGAACGGCGCGTAGTCGCGCGGGTCGCGGTCGGGGACGCCGATTCTCCCAGGATGTTTCCGTGACGCCGGTGTGGCGGCGCCGCGAGTTTTGCGTTTCGTCGGTGCGATGAAACAGGAATGACACGCGTGGTCGTGCATCCTGCCCGACCCCACTTGGGGCGGAGGTCGGGTGGAGACGATCGAGGGCAGAGGGCTCGTGCCCGGGACGCTGGTCGCGGGCGCCTATCGCATCGTTCGGCCGCTCGCCGAGGGCGGGATGGGCGTGGTCTACGAGGTCGAGCAAGTCGCCACAACCGCCCGCCGCGCGCTCAAGGTGATGCACGGACGATTTGCTGCGGACGCGACGCTCAGGGCGCGGTTCGTGCGCGAGGCGCGCCTCGCGGCGTCGATTTCGAGCGACCACGTCGCGCAGGTATTGGACGCCGGTCAGGACGAAGCGAGCGGTGCACTCTTCATCGTGATGGAGCTGCTCGACGGCGTGACGCTGGGCCGCGAAATCCGTCAGAGCGGAGCGTTCGGGTGGACTTCGGCGCTCATGATTCTGGGCCAGATTGCCCACGCGTTGGGGGCGGCGCATGCACGCGGCATCGTCCATCGTGACCTCAAGCCCGGCAACGTGGTCCTCACGCGATCGCGCCACGCTGCACTGCCGTTGACCGTCAAGCTGCTCGACTTCGGGATCGCCAAGGCGCTTGCCGACGTTTCCGTCGAGGCTACGGGGGTCGTGGTCGGTACGCCCGCGTGGATGGCTCCGGAGCAGACGACGGCCGGTGCGCCAATTGGCCCCCAAGCGGACGTTTGGTCGTTCGGGCTTCTCACGTTCATGGTTTTGACCGGGCACCACTACTTTCCGAGCGGCAACACCAAGCTCGCGGCGACCGCGGCAGTGCTCCGCGAGGTCGTTCTGGATCCGCTCCTGCCGCCGTCGGACCGGGCTCGAGAGCTTGGCCTCGCCGGTCGCTTGCCTGACGGCTTTGACGGATGGTTTGCGCGGTGCGTCGACCGGTTGCCGGAACGTCGGTATGCCGGTGCGCTCGCCGCGTACGATGCGCTCGCGCTGTTGCCGGCGCCCGAGCCGTCGGCGCCCATCGCCGCTTGGCAAGATCGTCCAGCACGGCGGGCCATGACGGTCGACGTAGCCACGGCGGTCGAGGTCCCCTCCCAGTCGCGCTCGCTCGCTCCCTCCGTGCCGACGCACGCGGCGTCGACGCTCAGCGCGCCCCGTCCGCCCGGCGCGCCGCGGCGTCGAGCGGCCGGTTTTCTGGGCACGGTCGCGGTAACGATGGGGGTCGTCGTCCTGTCGGTCGCCTGGCGCTTCCGGCCGCGAGACCTGCCGACCGTATCGCTCTCCATGCCGTGGACGTTCGACGGGGCCGGTTCCGTCTTGCGGATCCACGGCTCGAACACGATCGGCAGCGAGCTCGCGCCTGCGCTGGCCGAGGCCTTTCTGCAGCGCAAGACGGGCGCCTCCGCGATCGTCCGAAGGCGAACGGCGCCCGACGAGATGGTCGTCGAAGCTCGCAACGGCGAACGCACGATCGATGCGGTCGAGATCTCCGCGCATGGAACGGCCACTGCCTTTGCAGACCTCGCATCGGCGAGGTGTGACATCGGAATGGCGTCGCGCCGCATTCGGCCCGAGGAGGTCGCGGCGCTCGCGCGATGGGGCGACATGGCGGCGGCCGCGAGCGAGCATGTCATCGCGCTCGATGGGATTGCGGTGATCGTCAACTCCAAAAACGTCGTTTCGGCGCTGACCAAGCGGCAGATCGGCGACATCTTTACGGGCGAAATCCGGATCTGGTCCGACGTGGGCGGGAGCGTCGTGCCGATCGCCGTGCACGCGCGCGACGACAGGTCCGGCACGTTCGACACGTTCAAGCAGCTGGTCGTCGGCGCAGCCGCTTTGACCGAACGCGCGGTCCGGCACGAATCGAGCGAGGAGCTGTCCGATGCGGTCGCCGCCGACGAGGGGGCCATCGGGTTCATCGGGCTTCCGTACGTCCGGAGTGCGAAAGCGGTCATGGTGAAAGACGGATCCTCGCCGCCGCTCGTACCGTCGCGCATGACCGTGTCGACGGAGAGCTATCCGCTGGCTCGGCGGCTCTATCTCTATCTTCCGATCGTCGCATCCACGGTCGCACACGACTTTGTCGACTTCGCTCAATCGGCGGAAGGGCAGCGCATCGCGCAGGCGACCGGTTTCGTCGACCTGCGTCCGACGTGCGACTCGACCCCGCCCGAGTGCACGTCGTGCCCGCGCGAATATCGGGACACGGTTCGTGGCGCGTGCCGCGTGTCGTTGGATTTCCGGTTCAATCAGGACAACGACCGGCTCGACGCGCGTGCGCTCGCCGACGTGCAGCGTGTCGTCGCGATGATGGATCACCCCGACTTGGCCGGGCGGTCCGTTCTGCTTTTGGGTTTCTCCGACGCGTTCGCCGCTCGCACCGATGCGTCTGCGGTTGCGCAAGAGCGCGCCGAGGCGGTCGCTTCTCAGTTGCGCGCACGCGGGCTTCGCGTGGGCGTCGTGCGCGGCTTCGGCGCGACGGTACGTTCCCCCGGCGATCGCAGTCCCCCGGGGGGCGATTCCGATGCGACCGAGCGCGTCGAAGTGTGGATGCAGTAGCTTACGCGGGCTCGACGTCGAGTCTGGCGACCGCCAGGGAGCGGGCTTCCGCGACGAGCGCGGGGACTGCAGGGGGTCGAACGCTTGCGAGCGGCGCGGAGTCGATCCAGCGTTCGAGATCGCCGAGAGCGCGCGCCGCCAAAGCCTCGTAGCGGTCGCGCTTCTTCACGCGCCGGTCGGGCAAGGGGGGCACCCACGCCCACGTGACGTTCGAGGGTTGGTAGTCGTCGGTTGCTCGCGCGAGATGCGACAGAAGGCCGCCGAGCGCGGTCGTGGGTGGCGGCGGCGTGACGACGAGTCCCCGGAGCGACTGAGCGAGCATCACGGCGCATACGAAGCCCGACGCGCAACTCTCGACGTATCCCTCGACGCCAGTGATTTGCCCGGCCAGGAATACGGCGGGCAGCATCCGGATTTGCATCCGTTCGTCGAGTGTGCGCGGAGCGTCGACGAAGGTGTTGCGGTGGACGCTGCCGTAGCGCAGAAATTCGGCCGATTCGAGGCCCGGGATCCCGCGCAGCACGCGAGCCTGCTCGGGCCAGGTCATCCGCGTCTGAAAGCCCACCAAGTTGTACGCGGTCGCCGCGACGTCTTCGGGGCGCAACTGGACGACGGCGAACGGGCGGTGACCGGTGCGAGGGTCGGTCAATCCCACCGGCTTCATGGGGCCGAACGCCAGGGTCATTTCGCCGCGCGATGCCATGACTTCGATCGGCAGGCACCCCTCGAAGTACCGGACGTCCTCGAACGTGCGCGGTTCGACTTTCTGAGCGTTCCCGAGTTCCCGCGCGAACGCGCGGTACTGCGCCTCGTCCATCGGACAGTTGACATACGCCTCGTCGGCCCCAAGCTCGACTCCCTTGCCGTACCGCGACTGTTTGAACACCCGCGTCCAGTCGATCGACTCGGCGCTCACGATGGGAGCAATCGCGTCGTAATACGCCAGGTGCTCGCTGCCGATCGCGCGCGCGAGGTCCGCGGCCAGATCGTCGCCGGTGAGCGGTCCGGTCGCGAGGACTACCGGCGCTTCGGTCGGGTCCGGGATCGAATGCACCACCCGCCGATCGATCGTGATGCGTCGATGGGCTTGCAGCCGGCCGGTGATCGTCTCCGAAAACGCGTCGCGATCGACCGCCAGAGCGCCCCCGGCAGGGACGCGGGTGATGTCGGCACACGCGAGAACGAGCGATCCCGCACGCCTGAGCTCCTCTTTGAGCAGTCCGACGGCGTTGGACAGCGAGGCGCCTCGCAAGGAATTGGAGCACACGAGCTCGCAAAATGCGTCGGTCGACTGCGCGGCAGTCCGCGAGTGCGGCTTCTGCTCGACCAGTCGCACCTCGCACCCGCGCTCGGCGAGCTGCCATGCCGCCTCGCAGCCGGCGAGCCCGGCGCCGACGATGGTGACCCCGGGCATGCGAGCCGCCTAGCATGGGGCTGCGTCAGGGGCATGGGCCGGGGCGGGCGCTCGATCGGCCGGCGCGTCGAGCGCTTGCGTCCGGGCCCACCCGTCCGCGATCGGCGTGAGCGCCTTCACACGTCGCCGAAGCCGGGGCCAGGCGGTGCGCTGCCGCCGGCGGCCGTCAACGTCTGCTCCCGGAGCAGCTTGAGCGAAGCGTGCGGCGCGAACCCCTGCGGCATGGCCGCGATGGCCGCGTCCGCGTCCGCGACTCGCCCTTCGAGTAGAAAGCCGAACGCCAACAGTTGAAGCGCTTCGGCGCGAACCGGCGCAGTCTTGGCCCCGAGAGCCACCGGCCGCGCGATCTCGACGATGCGCGTCGCGTTCTTGGTTTCCAGCGCGGCATAAGCTCGTTCGAGGCCGGCGCGCATCGGTGCGTCGTGCTCGTTCGCGGCGAGATCCTTGAGGCCGCGCCAGTTGGTGGCGACAAACGACGTCGCGAGCAGGGTCGTCCACCATGACTGCATGACCAGGGCCAGCCCCACCGCCCCGAGGGCGCACGCGATCGACACGATCCGGGCCGGCCGTTCGCCGCGGCCTCCGGTGAGCGCATTGAGCACCTGCGTCAAGACGTTGCCTCCGTCGAGCGGAAGCATCGGAAGCAGATTCAGAATCCCCCATCCGATGTTGATCCAGATCAGGGTTCCGAAGACGAACGCGCCGAACTCTCCCGGAAATACGTGGCCGTCGAGCGCTCGGTGGAGCAGCACCGCGACACCGCCCAGCGCGAACCCGGCCGCCGGTCCCGCAAGACTGATCGCGATGCGCTGTGCCACGCTGAGCGCACGTGACTTGGCCCACGATGTCGTGCCCCCCATGCCGTGAAGCTGGATGCGCGGTTCGAGTCCGAACGCGATACCCATTCCGGCGTGACCGAGCTCGTGCAGGAGCACGGAACCGAGCATGATGGCGACCCAGGCGCCGATCCGGGTCGCGTTGAAGTGATCGAGGTCGGGGCCCAGCAAAACCGCGACGACGAAGAACCAGGGGAGAACGTCGACGGGAATCTTGCCGATCCTGAAATGGAGCACCATGAGTCGGCACCGCTTGCTAGCGTCTTGCGAGCGTATAGCGTGTCATGACCGGCTCCGGCGCGCGAGGCGTCCCGCGGCCAATCGTGGTAGCTTTCACGGTCTTCCCGTGACCCACGATCACGATCTCGAACGCTTCCTGGCCTTTGTTCGCCGCGAGCTCGGGGCAACAGAAGCAGTCGTGCTGGACCAGGCGCCGATGGAGCCCGCCGCCGAGGCTCGCCATCTTTGCTGCGAGCTGCCCGACGGCCGCTTCGTCATCGCGCGCTTCGACGTCACCGTGACCGAGCCCGCATCCAAGCAGCGGCGCCTCGAGATGCTCGCGAGCACGTTTGGCGACTTGGCCGAAGAAGGCAAAGCGGGTCGTTCGTCGCGGCCGCCGGCTGCTCGTTCGCTCCAGGAGGAGCTGAAATCCGTCAGCGCTCGCGCCGGCGCGGTCAACGCACTGGTCATCGACGCCAATTCGCCGGTCCTGTGGGGCGCGGCGCGTCCTGACGGGCTCGGGTCCGAATGGCCGGTCGCCGGCGGCGAGGGCGAACTGCCCGATGCCGCGCCCGATACGGCCCGCGTCGCGCTCGTGTCGCGCGCCGCGCTCAAGAGGGTGCTTGCCGTCGCCGACATCGCTGGGTTGAGAAAAGGCAGACACGTGCGGCACGTCGAACGCGACGGGCCGGAAGCGTTCGCGGCGCATTCGTTCGCGGGCATCTACCTGCTCATCCTGGCCTTCGAGGCGCCATTCGACGAGCTTCGCGCCGAGCGAGCCATCATCGAGTCGCTGCCGCGGATCGAGCAGCTCGTTCTCGCGCTGCCGCCGCTCGACCCCTCCCCAGTCGCCGGCGCGGCGGTCATCGCAATGCGGCGCCGGCGTTCCCGGTAGGGTCCAGGTCGAGGTCGCGGTCGGGGTCGAGGTGTCGAGGTCGTCGGGGTCGAGGTGTCGCGGTCGGGGTCGAGGTGTCGCGGTCGGGGTCGCGGTTGTCGCGGTCGAGGTCGCGGTCGCCTTCACAGCAGCAGTGTGCGCGCGATCACCGAGCGCTGAATCTCACTCGTGCCCTCGTAGATTGTGGTCACGCGCGCGTCGCGCAGGTGCCGCTCGGCCGCGAACTCGCGCATGTAGCCGTAGCCGCCGTGAATCTGGACCGCTTCGTTGCAGACACGGATGGCGGCCTCACTCGCAAAGAGCTTCGCCATCGACGCCTCGCGCGTGTACGGCTGCCCTGCGCGTTTCAGGAACGCGGCGCGCGCCATCAGGAGACGCGCGGCGTCGATCTGCGTGCGCATGTCGGAAATTTTGCCCCCGATCGCCTGGTGTTCGCCGATGGGCACCCCAAAGGCGCTCCGCGTTTTTGCCCACGCGATGCTCTCGTCGAGCGCTGCGCCGGCGATTCCGAGCGCCTGGGCCGCGATGCCAATCCGGCCGCCGTCAAGGGCCGCCATCGCGATCCTGAATCCGCCGTTCAGGTCGCCGAGCAGAGCGTCGCCGGACACGCGGCAGGCGTCGAACTGAAGGGCAACCGTATTCGATGCGCGGATGCCCATCTTGTCCTCCGCCCGGCCCACCTTGAGGCCTGGCGTCGATCCCTCCACGAGAAAGCACGACAAGCCTTTCGCGCCGGCCGCCGTCGGCGCAGTGCGTGCCCAGACGAGCAGGACGCCGGCATGACCCCCGCCGGTGATCCACTGTTTGGCTCCGTCGAGGATCCAATCGCCGCCGTCGCGCGTCGCCATGGTTCGCAGCCCGGCCGGGTCGCTGCCGGCGTCTGGCTCGCTCAGCGCAAAGCTGCCGAGCACATGCTCGCCGCTCGCGAGCTTCCGCAGGTGCCGGCTTTTTTGTCCGTCGGTTCCGAAGCGAGCGATCGTCTCGCCCACCATGTTGGTTACGCTCATCATCACCGCGCAGGACGCGCACGCGCGCGCGATTTGCTCGACCGCGAGGGCGAACGCCACCGCGCCCGCGTCGGCCCCGCCGTACTCGTGCGGGACGTTGATGCTCATCAGCCCAATCTCGGAGAGTCCGCGCAAGACGTCGCTCGGGAAGCGCTCGGTCGCATCCAGATCGCTTGCCTGGGGCGCTATCACGCGGTTCGCGAATTCGTGCGCGGTCTGTTGCACGAGCGCTTCGATCTCGCTCGGCTCCATGTCCATGAACGACCTCCGACGCGTCTTTCGAGACGCTGCTTCAGGTGGAGAAACTCCAATCAGAGGGTGAAGCAAACTTGCGCCGGCCAGCCGCCGTTGTGAGGGGAGCCGTTTCAGCCAGCGGAAACTCGAGTCAGAGGCTGACGCTGACTTTCGCCGGCCAGCCGCCGGGTGAAGGAAGCCCTTTCATCTTCTCGAGCACGCGCACCACGCAGTCGGCTTCTTCGTCACCATCCTTTCCGCTCCCCGCAACGCCCGCTGCGAGGACCTTACCGCCGGGTCCGACGTACAGGGTGGCGCGCAAGGCACCGCCTTCCGTCGTCTTGCATCGACGGATCGCGTCCGCATGCCGGGCGATTGCGGCATCCACTTTGTCGGCATTCCAGTCGGTCGGCGGCCGCGTCGATTGGAGCGGCAGCTCCATGCCGTAATGCACCTCGGCCTCGCCGCCGTCGGGTTTTGGAAACCGTCCCCCCATCACCGCATCGATCAAGCACTTCTCGGTCGCACGATCCCCGAGATCGCTTTCCTCGAGATACGCCCATTTCGGGCCGCCCGCCTCGCTAATGCGGACGAATATTTTCACGCTGCCCGAAATCATTTCCACTCGATCGAGCGCGGCCTTCTGGCATTCGGTGAACGGGTCGGCGAGAGCATGGAACGCGCGCTTGACCGCGCCCGGGTCGATGCTTCCGAGTTCGCTCTTCATTTGCAGCGCTGGTTTTGGCGCGGAGGCCGTTTCGTGCGTCGGTGCCGGTTCATTCGCCGGCGGTTTCCCGCCGCACGCAACGAGCACGGTGAGCGTTGCCGCGGGCCATAAGGGCATGGGCTTGTGCATGAGCCCCACACTAGTGGGCCACCGGCGGCTTTTCACGAGCTGAACGTGATCGGGCTTGCCCCGCAAACCGCGGGTTCCTGCTGGGGAGTTCGAGGGGAGCGGCATTTCGCTCCCCTCGACGCGTCGCGGGTGCCGGTACGGCGAGAGTGGAGCCGAGCGAGCGAAGCGCGCAAGGTGAACGGACTTGGCCAAACGAACCGCGCGTTCCTGCTGGGGAGCTCGAGGGGAGCGGCATTTCGCTCCCCTCGACGTGTCGCGGGTGCCGGTACGGCGAGAGTGGAGCCGAGCGAGCGAAGCGAGTCGAGGCGGAGCGAAGCGCTCAGGGTGATCGTGGTTTCGTTAACGTAACAAACCCGAACTAATCACGATGCGTTGGATTTCGCTCGTGCCCTCGTAAATCTCCGTGATGCGCGCGTCGCGGTAATGCCGCTCCAGGGGAAACTCGGTCGAGTAGCCGTAGCCTCCGTGAATCTGAATGGCCTTGTGCGTGACCCGGGTCGCCATCTCACTCGCGTAGAGCTTCGCGATCGAGCTTTCCATCGTATGGCGGACGCCACGGTCCTTCATCCAAGCCGCCCGCCAAGCGAGCAGACGCGCGGCCTCGATCTGGGTCGCCATGTCGGAGATCATGAACTGGATCGCTTGGTGCTGCGCGATTGGTACACCGAAGCTCTTGCGCTCCTTGGCGTACGCCACGCTGCGTTCGAACGCCGCGCGTGCGATCCCGATGGCCTGACAGGCGATCCCGATCCGCCCTCCGTCGAGGGTGGCCATCGCGACCTTGAACCCCTCGTGCACGGGGCCGACGACGTTGATGTCGGGCACGGCACAGTTGTCGAAGAACACCGTGCACGACTGGGCCGCGTGGATGCCGAGCTTGTGGTCCGGCGCATTCTGCGTGTATCCGGGGGTGCCCCGCTCGACGAGAAACGCCGTGTGATGGGCCCGCGCTCCTCGCTCCGAAATGGCGAAAACGAGAATCCAGTCGGCGTGGGGCCCGTTGGTGATCCAATTCTTCGCGCCGTTGAGGACCCAGCCGCCGCTCGTCTTCTCGGCTGTCGTGACCATGGTCTGCGCGTCCGATCCGCTCATCGGCTCGGTCAGACCGAAACAGCCGATCTGAGTTCCTCGGGCGACGGGAGCGAGCACACGCGCCTTTTGCTCGTCCGTGCCGAACTTGTAGATCGGGTCGCAGAAGAGCGAGTTGTTGACGCTCATGATGACGCCGCAGCTCGCACACGCGGCGCTCACCTCCTCCATCGCCAGCGCGTAGCTGAGCGCGCCCATTCCTGCGCCGCCGTGCTCGACGGGGATGGCTACGCCCATCAGGCCGAGTTTGCCCATCTGTTCGATGATTTCGGCTGGCCACCGGCTCGTCTTGTCGAGCTCGGCCGCCTTGGGAGCGATCTCGCGTGAAGCGAAGTCGCGAGTGGCCTCGCGGATGAGAACCTGATCCTCGGTGAGCGAGAACTCCATGGCTGTACCGCCCCATGGTAGCCTTATCCGCGAATTCATGCGCAAATCGGCCTTTATGACGGCGCCGGATGCCGTTGCGAAAGGACGATGATGAGCGTGACGGCGCGTCTTCTGATCTCGGGCGCATGGGCGATCGCGCTCTTCGCGTCGACACCCGCCGGCGCCCAGGCGGGCGGCTTCGCGCTCGATCGCTTCAACCCCTCCGAGCGCGGCAGCGATTGGTTCGAGCTCGACTCGCTCGACCTGCGGGACAACGTCCGCGAAGCCGTGGGCGTCGTCGGCGATTTCGCGTACCTGCCGCTGGTCATCTACAATTCCGATGGGTCGATACGAGACAAACTCGTCCAGGAGCAGGTTTTCCTGCACGTGGGCGTGAGCATGGTGTTTCTCGACCGACTCCGTCTGGCCCTCAATTTTCCTGTTGCTCTGTACGCGACCGGTCAGTCGGGCACGCTGGACGGCGTCGCGTACACCGCGCCCGGCCCGTTCAGCGTCGGCGATCTGCGCATCGGTGCCGACCTGCGGCTCGCCGGGGCGTACGGCGACCCGTTTCGACTCGCGGTCGGCGTTCAGGTCTTTGCGCCCATCGGATCTCGGAGCGATTACGCAAGCGACAGCACCACCCGTGTGCAGCCACGGCTGATGGCGGCCGGCGACGTGGGCATTTTTGCCTACGCGGTTCAGGCTGGCTTTCTCTACAGCTCGCTCACCGATTCCTTCGGGGGTTCGGCGCTTGGCAGCCAACTCAATTTCGGCGCTTCGATGGGCTTGTTTGCGTTCCATCACGCCTTGCTCATCGGCCCCGAGGTGTATGGGGGCACGACCGTTTCCGAGAGCGATCTGATCTTCAAGACGGCCACGACGCCCCTCGAGGGCATTCTTGGAGCGCACGTGCGAGTCGCTCCCGGCTTTCACTTCGGGCTTGGCGGGGGCGCAGGACTGACCCGGGGATTTGGTGCGCCCGCCGCACGGGCGCTTGCGCTCATCGAGTGGGCTCCGGACGTGGAGAAACCCCCGCCGGATCGCGACGGCGACGGCATCCCCGACGCGGAAGACGCGTGCCCGGACGTCAAAGGGGTCAGGACCGACGACCCCAAGACCAACGGCTGCCCGCCGGATCGCGACGGCGACGGCATCCCGGACGCGGAAGACGCGTGCCCGGACGTCAAAGGGGTCAAGACCGACGACCCCAAGACCAACGGCTGCCCGCCGGATCGCGACGGCGACGGCATCCCGGACGCCGAAGACGCGTGCCCGGACGTCAAAGGGGTCAAGACCAACGACCCCAAGACCAACGGGTGCCCGCCGGATCGCGATGGCGACGGCATCCCGGACGCGGAAGACGCGTGCCCGGACGTCAAAGGGGTCAAGACCGACGACCCCAAGACCAACGGCTGCCCGCCGGATCCCGACCGCGACAAGGACGGCATTCTCAACGCCGAGGATGCGTGTCCCGACGAGCCCGGGCCGAAAAACGTGGACCCGACGAAGAACGGCTGCCCGCAGGCCGTCGTCAAAAACGATCGGATCGTGATCCTGGACCAAGTGCAGTTCAGGACCGACAGCGCCGAGATCTTGCCCGAGAGCAACTCGATCCTCGGGTCGGTGCTCAAAATCCTAAATGAGCACACAGATATCTTGAGGGTGAGCATCGAAGGGCACACCGACAATCGGGGCACGGCCGCTTACAACATGGGACTGAGCGCCCGGCGTGCCGCGAGCGTCGTCGAGTGGCTCGTGCAACACGGGGTGGACGCCAGCCGTCTGACGAGTATCGGTTACGGCTTGACGCGCCCGCTCGACAGCAACGAAACGGACATGGGACGGCGAAACAACAGGCGCGTCGAATTTCATATCGTGCACCCGAACTGATTCGGATCCGCCATGCCGATTCCCGCCGACAACCCGCGCCTGTTCGACTTTCGAATGACCCGTCCGCCGTACGAATCGCCGCAGAGCGAGGTGCTCGACTGGATCGGCCGTCTTCACGCCACGGCCGAGCGAACGCGATCGCCCGATCCCTCTGCCTTCGACGCCGACGCCTTCCTCGTCCGGCTGCGCAAGCTCCTGTACCGGTACGGCTGCTCACCGGACAAGATCGCCACTCGCGGTTACGAGATCACCGACGGCAGCCATACCCGATGGGAGGACATGCCCGTTTATGACGTCGTGCGGCATCCCGAGGGTGCGGGAACGCGCGTCCGAACCGAGCTCTACGCAACCATGGCCGCGGCGGCAGTCGACCGCCTTTACTCCCAGGACGATTCGCCTCCGGGCGATCTGGTCCACGTCACGTGCACCGGATACGCGTCGCCGAGCGCCGCCCAGCGACTCGTGGCGAAGCGCGGATGGGCCGCGCAAACGCGCGTCACGCACGCGTATCACATGGGCTGCTACGCGTCGCTTCCGGCGATTCGAATCGCCTCGGGCTTTCTCGCGAGCGCATCGGCGCCCCGCGCGCCGGCGCGCGTGGACATCGTCCACAACGAGATCTGCACCCTTCACTTGCGTCCGGCCGATCACTCGCCCGAGCAGTTGGTGGTTCAGAGTCTGTTCGCCGATGGGCACATCCGGTACTCGGTCGCAGGCCACGACGGCACGCCCCGCGACGGCGAGTCGGCTTCGCTCGAAGTGCTTTCGCTGCACGAGGTGATTCTCCCCGATTCGGCCGGGGGGATCGTTTGGATGGCGTCGGACCATGGCATGTTCATGTCGCTCTCGCGCGACGTTCCGGCGCGCATCGCTGCAGCGGCGCAAGACTTCGTGAGGGTCCTATTTGCGGCCGTCGGTCTCGACTTCGATCGCGAACGGACTCGGGCGGTATTTGCCATTCATCCGGGCGGGCCGAAAGTCATCGATGTCATGCAGGCCGCGCTCGAACTGTCCGCGGCCCAGGTCTCCGTGAGCCGAGACGTCCTCTTGCGTCATGGAAACATGTCGTCGGCCACCCTGCCGCACATCTGGATGAGGATTGTGCAAGCGAGCGAGGTCCCTGTCGGTACGCCCATCGTCAGCCTCGCATTCGGCCCGGGACTCACCGTGTCGGGCGCCCTCATGGTGAAACGGTGATCGGGCAATGGGCGCTGCTCGCGCCGCTCTCGGCTCAGGCGACCGCCATGGCGTTCGACGAGTTCCATTTCCACCGCCAGAGGGGCCTCGGCTCCTGGGAGCGTATCGGGCATCCGTTCGATACGCTGACGATGCTGGCGTGCATCGCATGGGCTCTGTTCACCCGCCCCGACGTCCGCGGTGTCGCGTGTTACGTCGCATTCGCCCTGGCCTCGAGTCTTGCCATCACGAAGGACGAGTGGGTGCATGCTCGCCACTGCAGCCCGGCCGAGCACTGGCTGCATTCCGTCCTTTTTCTGCTTCACCCGATCGCGCTGGGGAGTGTCGGCGTGCTCTGGGTCGCACGTCATGCGGCAGTGGGCGATTTACCCGACTGGTGGGCGAGAGCGGCGCCGGTCGCACGGTGGCTGCCCGTGGCATTCGCGCTGACCGGTGCGTTCTGGATCTATCAAGTCACGTATTGGATGGTTCGATGGCCCCGCTTCCCCCCCACTCGGTAAATAATGCGATCTACTCCGCGCTCGGCGAGCGTTGGTACGACGCGTACGACGATCCGGTTGCGCTTCTTCGGGCCGAGTCCACGTTTCGGACTCCCTGGATCGCGACGTCCATCGATCGTGCCTTTCGCGGCCGGGCGGTTCGAGTCCTCGACGTGGGCTGCGGCGCGGGATTTCTCGCGAACGCTCTCGTGAAGCATGGCCACGACGTGACGGGGATCGACGCGTCCGAAGAAAGTCTCGCGGTTGCCGCCCGCCACGACGAGACGCGTTCGGTTCGGTACGCCATGGGCGACGCGGCACGCCTGCCTTTTCCCGACGCGAGCTTCGACGTCGTGTGCGCCATGGACTTTCTCGAGCACGTCGAGGACCCGGCTGCGGTTGTTGCCGAGGCCGCCCGAGTGCTCGGGGCAGGCGGACTGTTTTTTTTTCATACGTTCAATCGAAATTGGCTCGCCTGGCTGGTGGTGATCAAAGGCGTCGAATGGTTCGTCAAAAATACGCCGCCCGATCTCCACGTATTGCGGCTGTTCCTGAAGCCCGAAGAAGTTCGCGCCATGTGTGATGCGCATGACTTGATCGTGAGCGAGTTGCACGGGTTCGAGCCCGTCATCGCGTCCACCGCATTTTGGCGTCTCCTGG
The DNA here is from genome assembly GCA_049521295.1 of Polyangiaceae bacterium. Classification (GTDB taxonomy): domain Bacteria; phylum Myxococcota_A; class Polyangia; order Polyangiales; family Polyangiaceae; genus Palsa-1150. The sequence goes on from JBEKOY010000079.1 coordinate 17,541, forward strand.
CGACCGGCACCGTGCCCGGGGACTTCGCATTTCGGTTCACCGGCTCCACGCGCATCGCTTACACGGGGTTGGCCGCAAAGCTCGACGCACGGCGAAACGACGGGTGAGTCTTGAGGCCGTCTTGATGCGGATCTCGGAGACGTTGCTTGCGTGCGCCGTTCTGGTCACGATGCCGTCGGTGGGCGGGGCGACCGGATGTGCGCGGCATCGGGAACGCGCGCAAGCCATGGCTCGGTCGATCGCGGGCGGCTCCGGGCAGGGCCCGGATCGATCGACCTTCGCCAGCGAGGCCGAGACGCTCGCAAACGATGCGGGGCGGCAGCATCCGCCTCGAGCCGGGCGTCGACTGCGTCTCGTCAACCGCGTCGCGTACATCCCGCCGCAATGCTTTACGAGAACGCATGTGGCTGGCGACGACCTTGCGAAAAACCCCTGCTACGCGTGCCACACCCATTCCGAACCGCCGAACTATGCGAACGACGACGCTCTTCAGCTGAAGCTCTCGATGCCGGTTGTGGCCAGGAGGAATCCCTGGAGCAATCTGTTCGATCCGCCGATCGCGCATGCTCGGCACTGGAGCGACGGCGAGATCCTTGCGTACGTGCGCCAAGGCAACTACTTCGACGACCGCGGAAACATCGCGCTCGCACAGACGCTTGGCGCTCCGCCCGCCGCGTGGGACGATAACGGCAACGGCAAGTGGGACGGCTACACGCCGGACGTTTGGTTTCGGTTCGACGACCATGGCTTCGACTGCCGGCCCGATGGGTCGCTCTCCGGTTGGCGCGCGTTTGCGTACTATCCGTTCCCCGGAACGTTCTTTCCGACCAACGGTTCGGCCGATGACGTCGCCATCCGGCTCGATCCCGCCCTTCGCAAAAACAAGGACGGACGCTTCGATCGCGCGATCTACGAGCTGAACCTGGCCATCGTCGAAGCGCTCGTGCGGCGGACCGACATCGCCATCGATCCGGTCGACGAGACCACCCTCGGCGTCGACATCGACTTGAACGGCCGTCTCGGCTGGGCGACGCGTGTCGCGTTCGACGCCGCGACCGACGGAAGCGGCCGAACCCGTATGCACTACGTGGGCCTCGCCCACGAGGCCGAAGTGTCGTCGGATTTTCCGATCGCTCCCGGTCTGTTTCCCCTAGGGACCGAGTTTTTTCACACCGTCCGGTACCTCGACGTCGGCCCCGACGGCGTCGTCACGATGGCGGCGCGGATGAAGGAAGTGCGGTACGCGAAAAAGGTCCGCTGGGCCAGCTACGAGATCGCGCGCGCCCACGCCGCTCGCGAGGCGCAGGAGCAAGAAGAGTCGTCCGACGGAACTCACGACATCCAGTGGGCCAACGAGCTCGGCGTCTTCACGCGAACCTGGGTGCTTCAGGGATTCATCGAAACCCGCGACGGTTCGCTGCGTCCGCAGACCTTCGAGGAGACGGCGTTCTGCGCGGGCTGCCATTCGGGCATCGGGGCGACCACCGACGGGATGTTCGCGCTCGCGCGGAAGATCGACGATGCGCGCCATGCCCGTGGCTGGTTTCACTGGTCGCAGCACGATCTGCGGGGCATCGTCGAACCGAGGCGCGCGGACGGCGAATACGAATACACGTTCTATTTGCGGCAGGCGGGCGGGGGCGACGAGCTACGCGAAAACGCCGAGGTCACTCGGCGCTTCTTCGATGATCACGGCGCGTTGCGGCCGGCCGAGATCTCACGCTTGCACCGCGATGTCGCCGCCCTGCTCCTGCCGAGCCCGGAGCGTGCGCTCGACCTCGACCGCGCCTACCGGGCGATCGTCGAGGCGCAGGGCTTCGAGAAGGGACGCGATGCCGTCCTTGCGCCTGCGCGAAATGTCGATGTGGACGTCCCCCTTGGTCAATCGACCGGGGTGAGGCAGGCGATCGTGATGGAGCGTCTCGCTCCGCAATCCGATCTTACCGAAACTGTAACGGAATCGTTGCCGGATGGAGGAGCCGAGCTGCGTAGATAGCGAAATCGGAGGAACGCGATGCGATCCCTAGTTCGTGGCGCTGTTATTCTACTTCTGCCGGTTGTCGGGTCTCTTTCGACGTTCACGGGCTGCAGCTCGAGCTCGTCGTCGCCCCCGAGCGACGCAGGCGAGCCGGATGGAACGACACCGTCCGATAGTGGCAGCGACGCCACAGGCATCGTGGACGCGCGCGCCGACTCGTCACCGGACGCGAGCGACGCGGGCGAGGGCGACGCGGAAGAGGGCGGCCCGGCGGACTCGGGCGATGCGGGCGATGCGGGCGATGCGGGCGATGCGGGCGATGCGGGCGATGCGGGCGATGCGGGCGAAGGCGGACTCGCCGATGCTGGCGATGGCGGCTTGTTGGGCGACGGCGGTGCAGAGCTCGCGTCGCTCCAGCACATCGTCATCATCTATTTGGAAAATCACAGTTTCGATAATCTGTTTGCCAGTTGGCCCGGTGCGGACGGCCTCGCCGACGCGGGCCTGGCCGTTCCCCAAGTGGGTCCCGACGGGGGTCCTTACGGGACTCTTCCCGAATACGGTCCCTCCGGCGCAGGCATCGAGTCGCTCGAGGGCGCCTCGATCCCGAACGCCGCGTTCGACCTGACGGGGTACTTCCAGGAAGGCGCGCTCACGAACGATTTGCTCCATCGATTCTATCAAGAGCAGGCGCAGATTAACGGCGGCAAGATGGACTCCTACGTGCTCTGGAACGACGAGAGTGCGGGGCAGAGCTTGGGGTATTGGCCGACCAGCTCGTTGCCGGTGCCGCAGTGGATGAATGCTCATCCCACGTACGTGACCTTGCTCGATCATTTCTTCCATGCCGCATTCGGCGGATCGTTCCTGAACCACTTCTGGCTCATTGCCGCGCAGAGTCCGACGTTCCCGAACGCGCCGGCCGCCATTGTCGCGACGCCCAACGACGCCGGTCAGCTCGTTTCGCCGCTCGATACGACGACCACTCCCCCGAGCGAAGTCTACATCTCGTCCAACAGCGACGGCCAGGTCACGCCCGACGGTTACGCCGTCAACACGACGTATTCGGTTAACGAGCCGCATCCCCCTGGTTTCGACACCGGATCGAGTAACCCGACGCATCTGTTGCCGCAGCAGACCTTCCAGACCATCGCCGATGAGCTCGACATAGCGGACGTGAGCTGGGCCTGGTACGCGGGGGGTTGGAACGACGCCCTGGCGTACGCCGGCATTGCTTCGGTCGGCACGGATGCGGGCAGCGAAAGCATCCTGGGTGGAACGGCGGAGGTGCTCAACATTTTCGAGTACCACCACCAGCCGTTCGTCTACTTCAAGAACTGGGGCGGTACGGCGGCGGACGGTGGCGTGGCCGGTCCCGGCACAGTCCCCAATGGCAAGTGGGCCGTGAACCATAATCTCCAGGACGAGGAAGACTTCATTGCCGCCGCGACGGCCGGAAAGCTGCCCGCGGTCTCGTTCGTCAAGCCGCTCTTTGACGAGCACCCCAACTACACGACGGAAACGGATAGCGAATCGAACACGGTCAATCTCATCAACGACGTCGTCAACGGGCCGCAATGGAGCAGCACGGCCATCATCATCACGTATGACGAAAACGGCGGCTTCTCCGACCACGTGCCGCCGCCGACGACCGACAAATGGGGTCCGGGCACTCGTGTTCCGGCCATCGTCATCTCGCCGTTTGCCAAGGGTGGCGTCGACTCGACCTCCTACGACACGACCGCGATCCTCAAGCTCATCGAGAAGAGGTGGAGCTTGAGCGCCCTCGCGACGCGGGACGCCGCCCAAAACGACCTCTCGACCCACGCGCTGCGCTTCGCTCCCTGAGAGCGCGTCCAACAGCCGTTGCGAGCGACTTCTGGCTTGGGTGGGCCGAGCGGCGTTACAAAACGTACGTGGAGCACAGGCCGACCGACGCATCGAACCGCGAAGCAGGCGTTCGAACGCGGTCTGAGACGTCCCGCCGCGGTCGCTTCCGCCCTCCGGTCGCTTCCGTGCGCGCGATGCGTGCCCGCGCAGCGGAGAGCGGGGCTCGAGGGAGTCGGATTCGCGCGCAACTCACGGGCGTTACGGCCGCGGCCGTTACGTTCCGCTCTGGCCACGGCAAGTGTCCTTGGCCATGAGGCGCGGGTGACGCTGGCCGCGCCCCGGGGCTCGGGCAACGGTCACTGGGGGGATCGCCCAAAAGCCCGCCAGAGCGTTGAGGCGGCCTATCCTAGGCGGCGCGTTGCAGGCGCCTGGGGGCGCCGGCGTCGCCCACGCCGAACTTCCTCCGCGGCTCGGTCGGCGGTCGAGCTGGTTGGACGTTACATTTCGGTAGCCGCCGAATGTACAGGACACGGCGACCATCTTCCGATAGTAACGTCGCGACTCGTGCCGAAGTCGCTCCACGCGCAGCGCCTTCGTGCGTGTTTATAAGGAGTAGAGCAAATGGCAACCGGCACCGTTAAATGGTTCAACGATACGAAAGGCTTCGGATTCATCACGCAGGACGGCGGCGGAGAAGACGTCTTCTGCCATCAGTCGGCCGTTCAAGCGACGGGCTTTCGCTCGCTGACCGAAGGACAGAAAGTGGAATTCGAGGTGAAGCAAGGCCCAAAGGGCCTTCAGGCGGCGAACGTTCGCGTCATTGCGTGAAACGGGGAAGGTTGGGCTAGTACGCCCTGGCTGCCGACGGACTGGATGCACTCGTCCGTTGGCACCGACTCTACCTTAACGAGCGGTCGACGGAGCCTTGGACCTGCGCCCTCGATGGGCGCGCGTGCGGTCACATGACTGGCGCGATCCGCTGCTGACGGACTTGTCCGTTGTCTCCTGACGCGGGTCGTGGCCGCCCGACTCTGTGGTCTTGCGATCACGAGTTGGCACGGACGGCGGCGCCGCAAGGCCAAGCCACGCGCGTCGCCCAGAAGGGCTGGCCATCCTGACGCGCGTATCGCAACGATCGATACCGCGCAGTCGATGGTGGGGCCGCAACGATCGTGTGTCAGGTCGTGGGAAAAGGCTCTCGCTCGGCGCCCTTCGGGTTTGACGCGTCGGTGCCTTCGGCGAATTCGGTTCCGGCGGTCGACTCGACGAACGGCCCTCCGCGCTCCTCGGGAACGACCTGGTTGAGGACATCTTCCTCCCGACTCTCGCCGCTCGTCACGGTCTCGACGAACTCCTCCCCGAACGTCTCGGCCAGGTCGTCGTTCGACCGCGATTTCGTGATGAAGGCGGTTCCTTCATCGTCGTGGCCCCCACTTTGCGCCATCAGTTCAGCCGCATACTTCGGATCGATGTGTCCCGAACCATCGCGCCGGCGGATCGCCTGCCGGATCGAAGGGCCCGCCGCGCGCGGCTTCTTCGAAGTCACGGGCTTTGCGCGAGTCGTCGCCTTCGGCCGAGCTCGCGTTTTGACGGCCGTGCGCGTCGCCTTTCGCGTGGTGCTGGGCTGGCTCGCCTTGCGCCCGCCGGCAGCCTTTGACGCCGGGGCGGCCTTCGCCCGCGCGGTCGGCCGTCTGGCTGGGGTCTTCTTCTTGGCTGCCTTCCGGGCGGCCGGAGGCTTTGGACGCGCCGCACCGCGCTTCTTCGGGGCAACCCCGTTCTTCTTACCCCTCGCGTTGGGCGCTCCCTGAGTGCGGCGGGTGGCGATTTTCGACGAGCTCGCTGCACCCCTTTTTGTCTTTTTGGTGGCCATACTCGCTATCCTAGCCCCTCTCGGGCGAGGGAGAAGCGCGCCGGTTCGGCGGGGTTGCGGCCGAAAGACCGCCGGACCAAGCAAGAGCAAGCCGATCGCCACCGGGACTTGCCGCCCAAAGCGTCGAGCGAAGGAGAGGAGCTCGCCGTGGGCGTCGGCACGCCTTTGGGTAGAGCGAACCTCGCTTGGATCGGCGCGGCGCGCGCCTGTCGAACAGAGGTTCCCTCCGGAGGTGAATCGAAGGCCGGCCGACCGAGCGCTTCCCCAATGCGACGGTCCAAGGGCTCGTTTCGTTGGTGTTTCCAGATTGGCATTCGCGCGGTTCCCCGAGTCTTCGTTCCCGGCTGAATCGCGCGAGCACCTTTCGCGTATCGCTTGCTTCGTCTTCCATACTGGTACAAATTTCGGTTCGGCATGGACAGCGCCATTCCGCAGGGCAAGCGCGAGGTCATCGACGGGCAGGTGCGAGTTCACTACTTCGGATATTGGGTCAAGGCCTACGTCGTTCCTGCGGATACGCTTCTCGCCAAAAAGCGCCTCATCGAAGCGCTGACGAGGCGCCTCTTCAACCACTGCGAGCATGGCATCAATGTCCCCGGCGCGTGCCTTGAGCAGGCGCGCCGATCGTTCGACGGCGAAACGGATCCGGAGCGACGGCGCGTCAAAGGAGCGATGCTTGCCGGAGCCCTCTTCAACCGGGCGACGGACGTCTTTACCAAGCTCGTCGAGATTCAGGCGCTCGGCGTGAAGATTGATTGCGACAACGCGTTGATGCGTGAGTGCGGAGAGCACCTGCAGGAGGCGCTGTCGCTCGGGAGACTGGTCCTGCATCGCAGTGGCGAGGAGGGCCTCGACGAGCTTTGGGGAGAGCCGTTCAAAGCATTCGCCTTTCCGATCGAGGCTTTCTACAACAGCCGTTACATCAAGATCGCGCAGAGCATGCAGGCCATCGACGGCATTCGAGACGAGCTCATCGCGACTTTGTCCAATCTTTCGATGTTCGACGGCTCCGAGTCGCGCATCGACGATTTCGCTCGCGCCGCGAAGGTCAAGTGCGAAACGCTGCGCACCGACCCCGAAATTTTCGATGTATGGACCTCGTTCGTCGTCGCGGCCGAGCGACTGGCCCGGTTCGAGCCGCGGCTTTCGTCCGAGGCGTCGTTGCCGGAGCAGCGTCAGGCCACCCAGGGTACGCAGCTCATCGCCAAGGGCCGAGACCTCATCTCGTACGTGACTCGAGCGCGCGTTCCGATGCCCAAGACAGCTGCGGAATTCGTCGATCGCTGCCGCCAGTTTCGCACGCTGTACGTTGCCCCCCGCGCGCTCAGTGTAGCCTGACCGGTCTCACCGGACGGTTCGGACCGGCGAACGGCGCCTTCGCTACGGCCATGGTACGCGGTGGCGATCGGACGCGACGGCGGCTACGCCGCGCAGGCGCTTGGCTTGCTGCTCGCGTCCCCGATGCCCCATGATCGACGTCGTTCAACTCGCAAAATCGTACGGTGCGCGAACCCTCTTCGAGGGCGTCTCGCTCAAGCTCGTGGCCGGTTCGCGCTACGGCTTGGTGGGCGCGAACGGTTCGGGAAAGACGACGCTCCTCGAAATCATCGCCGGTGACGAGTCGCCCACCGAAGGGTCCGTTACCATCGCGAAGTCGGCTCGTACCGGCGTCCTTCGGCAGGATCGCTTCCTCCGTGACGAGGACGCGATCCTCGACATCACGATGGCCGGCGACGACATCGTCTGGGGTTCCATGGCCGAGCAGCGACGCATCGTCGCCGAGGACCAGCCGGATGCGACCCGGCTCGCCGAGCTCGAGGACCGAATCGCGGCGCACGACGGCTACACGCTCGAAGCCCGCGCGAGCGGCATCCTGGAGGGGCTCGGTATCCCGATCGCATCCCATCGGCGACCGCTCGCCACCCTCTCCGGGGGCTTCAAGTTGCGCGTGCTTCTGGCCCAGGTGCTTCTCGGCGGGCCCGACGTGCTGCTGCTCGACGAGCCCACCAATCACCTCGACATCCTGTCGATTCGCTGGCTCGAGCAGTTCTTGGCCGGCTACTCGGGATGCGCCCTGGTCATCTCGCACGACCAGCGGTTTCTCGACACCGTGGCGACCCACATCCTCGACGTCGATTATGGAACGGTGACGTGTTACCCCGGCAACTACACGGCCTTCTTGGCCGAAAAAGCGGCCGTCCACGAGCGTAAGTCCGCGCAGATCGCGCGTGCCGAAGCCATCGTCGCGGACAAGCGGGCGTGGGTCGAGAGGTTCGGTGCGAAAGCGACCAAAGCGCGTCAAGCCCAGAGCCGACTCAAGCAAATCGAGAAAATCGAAATCGTCAAGCTCGAGCCGACATCGCGGCAGTTTCCTAAGTTCCAATTCACGCCGCTGCGCCCGAGCGGGCGCGACGTGCTCTCAATCGACCGTCTCTCGAAATCGTACGGCGACAAGCGCGTCCTCGAGAGCGTGTCGTTGGTGGTCCGCCGCGCCGAACGAGTCGCCATCTTGGGACCCAACGGCTTGGGCAAATCGACCCTGCTCAAGATCGCCACCGGCAACCTCGACGCCGACGCGGGATCGGTGACTTGGGGGCACGAGGCTCGTGTCGGCTACTTCCCCCAGGACCATCGCGAGGTGCTGGCGGACGCCGCAGCCACGCCCATCGACGTCGTATGGAGCGCTGTACCCACCGAGTCGACGAGCTACGTGCGCGGTCAACTGGGGCGCGTCCTGTTCTCGGGCGACGACGTCGGAAAGAAGGTGGGCGCGCTTTCGGGAGGCGAGGCCGCCCGACTCGTTTTCTGCCTCCTCATGGTCAACCGCCCCAACGTGCTCGTCCTCGACGAGCCGACCAATCATCTCGACCTCGAAGCCATTCAGGCGCTCGTGCAAGCGCTGCGCGCGTTCGAAGGGACACTCGTGTTCGTGTCCCACGATCGGGCATTCGTCTCGGCGCTGGCGACGCGAATCCTCGAGGTGACCGAAGACGGATTCCGCGATTTCCCAGGCACCTACGACGAGTACCTGGACAGGCTCGGCGACGATCACCTCGACGTCGACGCGGTCGTTCTGCGCGCGAACAAGCGACGAGCGATGGCGGGTCCGTCGAAGGCGGGGCTTCCGCCCCGTTCGTGGGAAGAGCAAAAGAAGCGAAAGAACCGGCAAAGGCAGCTGCCCTCTCTTCGCGACGCGACCGTGAAGTCGATCGAGGTCGCAGAGGCGCGCAAGGCGTCGATTCATGCGCTCTGGTGCGAGCCGGGCTTCTTCGAGCGGAGCCCACCCGATGCAGTCGCCGCGCTGCAGGCCGAGGAAGCGAGCCTCGTGCAGCGCATCGAGGCTCTCGTCGGCGAATGGGAAGCGTTCGAGAAGGAAATCGAAGATACGGCGGAATGACACGCCCGGCTCGGGGAGGTCGGGGTCGGGGTCGGGGTCGGGGTCGGGGTCGGGGTCGGGGTCGGGGTCGGGGTCGGGGTCGGGGTCGGGGTCGGGGTCGCGGTCGGGGTCGCGGTCGGGGTCGGGG
>JBEKOY010000080.1:0-26588 GCA_049521295.1 Polyangiaceae bacterium
CCGCATCGAGATCTTCGATGGGCCGCGCCAGGTGGGCGACCACAAGCGGGTGACCGATCCGGTCGACGCACGCGTGACGGTGGCCGAGCATCGCCCGCCACGAAACGAAGGACTGTCGGCCCAACGCTGCGCATCGACCGAACAGACCCGTTTGGTCGAGCGCATGCCCGAGGCGGCGGAGTACATTGCGCGGCTGCGGCAGCGAGGGCGTGGCCACCTGCGCGACCTGCGATGGCTTCTGCGGATGGTCGATGACTACCCGCGCCGCGCGATGCGCGAGGCGCTGCTCGAAGCCAGCCGGCACGGCATGACCGATTTGGACCGGCTCGAACGCATGGTGTTGCGCCGGATCGCGCGCGACTTTTTCCCGAGGAACGACGACGATGACCGATGAGATCGCGCAGCTTCTCAAAAACCTGCACCTGGGGCGCATCGCCGAGATCCTCGACGAAGAGCTCGCCCACGCCGAGAAGTCCAATTCGAGCTACCAGGACCTGCTCGCGCGTCTGCTTCGTGCACAGTGGCATCGCGCGCAGGAGAACGCCTTGGGTTGGCGAATCGAGCGGGCGAAGCTGCCGGAGAAGTGGACAATCGAGTCGTTTCCTTTCAAGAAGCAACCGGGCATCTCGCAAGAACAGATTCGCGGATTCGCCGAATTGGACTTCGTCGCGAAGGCCGAGAATATTGTGTTTATCGGTCCGACGGGAGTGGGCAAGACCGGATTGGCTTCGGGCCTTCTGCTCAAGGCGCTCCAGAGCGGCTACCGTGGGCGCTTCATCCGCGCCCAGGATCTCTTCGACGAGATGTACGCGTCGCTCGCGGACCGCTCGACACGGAAGCTGCTCAGTTACTTGTCCCGCGTCGACGTGTTGTTGATTGACGAAATGGGATATCTCAATCTCAAGCCCGAACAGACAAACATCTTTTTTAAGTTGATGGAAGAGCGGTATCGCCGACACGCGACCATCATCTCGACCAACCTGGATTACGAGGAGTGGCACAACTTCCTCGGAAGCAAGGCCCTGGTCGATGCGCTGCTCTCGCGTCTTCGTCACCAATGCCATACCGTCCGCATCGACGGCCCGTCGCTCCGCGAGCCGCAGGGGTGACCGCAGGCCGCAAGACCCTCGCGGGTCGCCGCCCAGGCCGAGGGCTGCCCACCTGCCGCGAGCTGCGGTACGCGCCCGAGCTCGCGATCCTGACTGCCCTCGAGAACGTCGTCGACTTGGTCTTGGTCGCCCTGGTGGCCGCCCGGCCCGAACTGCACCCGAGGGCCGGCGGCCGCGACCTCGTCTCGACCGCGGCGGGTGACGCAGCGGCCGCCCTCATCGGCCGTGCCCAGTCGCTCGTCTTGGCCATCGCCGCCTACCGTGCCGCGCTCCACGACGAGCACGACGACTGGCCCTTCTGACCACGAGCGCCCCCTAACCGCCCAGACCTTAACACCCTGCGCGCTGACGCGCGCCGGAGTCCTACCGGCGTCTTGGGTAGGGGCCACCCTCGCCGGCGCAAAAGCGATCGATGACCCATCGGCGCATGAACGCGCCTGACATGTTTCGATCGGCCAGATCGCGATCTCAGTATGGACTACTTCTGGAGAGCAGAAGAGGGTCATTCTTGGCGAGCGGCGAAGGCAGGCGGACCCCGCACCGGTCACCGACGCTGCCCGATCCGAGTACGGGCGTGTCGTGCGCGCGATCGCCGAGATCGCCGAGGCTTTCGACGATCAGGGGGAATTGGTCGCGCGGCCGATTCCGCTTACCGACGCCGCTCGCCGGAGTCTGATTGCGTTCAAAGCGGAGATTGAGCCACGGCTCGGGCCCGGCGGCGATCTGCAGACGATGGCCGACTGGGGCAACAAGCTGCCCGGTCTCGTCGCTCGTCTCGCCGGGATCCTGCACGTCGGCGACCACGCCGAGAGCGCCCTCGAGGTACCCATCGAGATCGGAGCGGTCGAACGGGCGCTCGCCATCGGTCGGTACGCCATCGAGCACGCGCAGGTGGCCTTCGGTTTGATGGGCGCCGATCCGGCGACGACCCTCGCGAAGCACATTTGGGCGTGGTGCCGACGTTGGGACAAGGTCGTAATGACGCGCCACGCCATGCACCGCGCGATGCAGAGGCGAGTGCAGCGTGTGACCGATCTGGACGCCGCCATCGCCGTGCTCGTCGAGCGCTCGCTCTTGCGCGAGGTCGACGACTTCCGACCGCATCGTCCCGGCCGTCCTTCGAGTCCACTGTTCGAAATCAACCCCCGAGCGAGGCAGTGACCCATGGCGAGCCGAGTTCTGTCATTTTCGTCAACGGATCGGGCCTGGCCGATTTTTCATGGGCTTCGCTCCCAGCGCCCCCTCTCCGAGGGTTACCCGCCGCCAAGCGACACCGGGCTACCCCCGGGGAGCGGAGTTTCGTCATTTTCGTCAGCGGATTTGGGGGGAGTGATTTTTCACTTCCGACCGCTTCGCAGCCGGCCCGCCCTTTCCGAGCGCGACCCGCGACCGCGCGAGCCTGGGCCACCCCTGGGAAGCGGAGTTTCGTCATTTTCGTCAGCGGATCCGGCGTGGCCGATTTTTCAACGCGGGCGACTTCGCTTCTTCCCGACCCATGACCGTCAGCCAACCATGGAGCCATCCCGATGAGCATCGGCCGCGACTTATTGCTGGAGATCATCGACGCCGCCGAACGCGATCCGGTGCTCGTTGAGCGCGTGCGCCGCGCGCTGGGGGTGCACCCCGCCGAGGCCAAGAAACCCGTCGCCGTCTACCTACGCGCGGTCGAGTACGCGCGCCGAGTCTCGCTCAGCGAGCGCACGGTCTGGGCGCTGATCTCACAAGGGCTTCCGACGATCGGCCGGGGGCGATCGCGCCGCATCGACGTCTCGCGGGCCGATGAGTGGCTCCGTGGCCAGCAAGCCCAGGTGGATGCGGCGATCGAGGGGCAGGCGCGGCGAGCGGCGCGGCTTGCGGCGGGGAAGGTATCGCCATGAGGCGCGAGCAGACCCGTCGGCTCGGAGTCTCCTCCACGGCCAAATCATCGCTCGATCAAGCGCGAATCCGCAAACGCGGATCCGCCAATTCGGCATGGAAGTCGTTGAATCTGTTGCTCCAATGGGGTGAAGCTATGTCGACGAACATTTCCGTTGGCTTCGACGTCAAAGGCGGGGGCACAGTAGGCGCCGGGGACACGCGGCCGGTGGGGAGATCATGATCCAGAGCAACGATCGTGGTTGGAACTTGTTTCGGCGGGGCGACGGCCAGTGGGTTCTGCAGCACAGGACCTCACCGGGCAAGTGGCACCCCATCCGCATCGCGCGCCAGTACCGCACCGAGCGTGCGGCCGAGCAGTATGCGCGGGCGTGGCTATGCGAGTACGAGAAGAAAGTCGCTGAGCGGCCGACCGTCGTCACGGATCGCGAAGACGACCGTCCCACGATCCGGGGTCTGGTCGATCGCTGGGTCGAGCTTTGCGCCCGGAACCCACGATTTTCGCCATCGACGCGCAAGCAGCACGCGTCAAACATGGCGACCCACGTGCTCGCGTACCCGGAAATCGCCGACGTGCCGATCGCGGAGCTCGGGCCTGCGACGCTGCGCGCCTGGCTCCGCAAGGTCCGCGACGGCGGCAGGGTGACGTGGACGTGGGAAAAGCGGGAGGACGGGCAGCGCACTCGCAAGATCGTCCGGGGTGGCGCGCTCGCGCCCTACACCTGCCGCAATATCGTCGGCACCGTGACGGCGTTCTTCGCCGATGCGGTGGCCGAGGAGTGGGTTGCGCTGCCTGCGAACCCGATGAAGCACGAGGCCGTGCGGCGCGAACTGCCCGATGGGGTCCCCCTGGCGGGTCGGCACACGATTGTGCACTTGTCGCGGCCCGTCGCCGAGCAGCTGCTCTCGAGCGCCGCGACGCCCCAATGGCGTCGGGTTCGAACGCTGGTGGCGCTCACGAGCGGTATGGCCGAGGGCGAGCTCGCGGGGCTGCGTTGGGAGGACGTGGATCTCGACGCCTCCATTCCGCGGGCGCGTATCAACAAGGCGCTCGCGCTGGTGGGAGACAGCGGGTGGGCCACGCTGCGCAAGACGAAGACGGCGAACCGTATGCGGGTGCTTCCGCTGCATACGCTCGCGGTCCGCATCCTGCGGTTCTGGAAGGCAACGGGTTGGGCCCACTGGGTCGGCCATCCGCCGTCGCCGACCGACGCGGTGTTTCCCAACGACAAGGGCGAACCGTGGCGCCCGGACATGGCCCTGATGCTGCGCGCCGACCTGCGCGCAGCTGGCCTGCCCGACGTCTACGAGGGGCATCCGTACACCGCGCACGCGACGCGTCGCAGCTTCGCCACGTGGCTCAACGAGGCGGGTGTTGCCGAGAGCACCATCAAGCGCCTGATGGGGCACGCGGGATCGGGCGTAACCCAGCAACATTACACAGCGCAGACGCTCGCCACACTTCAAGCGGCGGTCGCGACCATCGGTTTGGAGGACAGTTTGGTCGACGGGATCACCCTACAAAGCGACGCCATTTCCGGGCGGGATCGGGGTGCCATAACCGCTGGTCTTAGTGCGGATTTTGGTGCGGGTCTTAGTGCGGGTCGCACTATGCAGGAGGCAAAATCCCCAATGATTTCTAACGCGCCCCCGAGACGATTCGAACGTCCGGCCAACGGTTTAGGAAACCGCTGCTCTATCCTCTGAGCTACGGGGGCAAGTGTGTAATCTCGGTAACTTAGACGTATTCGGAATGTTGGCTTCCAGCTCACTTACCAAGGGATGAGGTAAGCGTCGCGGCATCCGTGTACCGCTGATCACCCCTCGGCGCACCCCCCATGAGCATTCGCGGCTGGAATGCGATTCGGCGGCCGCCGACCGCGTGCTCACCGCGTGCGGGAGGTACCCGGTCGAGGGGGCCAAGGAACCGTGCAAAAAGGCAGTGAGCGCCAACCGTCCGAAGCACCAGAAGCGGTTGCTTCTGCCGGGTCCCGGGCGGTATGGGGAGCGGTCGTGCACGAATCGGACGCAGGTCTGTTTCCGCCCCGACCGATCGGCCTCAAAGGGCGGGTCACGGAGCTAGCGACACTCTCGGCATCGCTCCGCCCGGGGAAGTCTGCGCGAATCGCGCTGGTCGGGTCAGGCGGCAGCGGCAAATCGATGCTCGCGTGCGCGGTCGGGCATCGTGTGAAGGCACGCTTCGCCGGCGGGGTGCATTGGTTTCGTTCCGGTCCCTGGGACGCGAGAACGCTTGCGGAGATGTTGGCGATCCGCTTCCGTGTGCCGCGTGGCGATCCCGCGATTCTGTTTACCTCGCTCTGCCGTTGGCTCGGCACGCAAGAGGCGCGACTCATTGTCCTCGACAATCACGAAAACGACGCCGCTGTCGCGAGGCTTCTCAACGAACTCGGGTCCGCGCCGGTCACGTGGGTCCTCACGGCGCGGCGCTGCCTGCTTTCGGGAGTCACTGTCTTTCCCGTCATCGCGCCCCAAGCGATAGCGGGAAAGACCGCGTTTTCACGCGTCCGTGCGCTGACGCCTTGGCTGCGACAGAACCCGCTGGCGCTCGACATGGCCGACGCGCTCGTACGCTCCGGAGCGACGACCGTCGACAAGCTGCGCGACTGGCTGTCCGACAGCGGCGTCGCCGACGTTCGAGTCATCGATCACGAAGACGACTTGCCTGAGGTCTCGTCATTGGTCGAGTGGGCGTGGAAGCGATTGGAACGAATCGAGCGCCGCATGATGACTGTTCTGGCCGAGACCGCGGGCGACCATGTCGACGCCCAGTCGCTCGCGAAGCTCGCGGGTGTGCGATCCAAAGTGCAGGCTGCGCGTGCCCTCGCGCGGCTTCGGGCTTGGCATCTGGTTCAAACACCATTCGCGGATCGCTATGCTTTGCACGCAGTTGTTCGTTGCGCCGTTTCGAAGCGCACCCGGTTTCCGCAAGCGCGCTTCATAAAACACTATATCCCGCTGCTCGAGCGATCGCCCGATCGGTTGGACCTCGAACAAACACACCTCTACGCCGCAATGGATTACGCGCACGCGCACTCGAACCTTGCCTGGATGCTCCGCATCGAGCGTCTGCTCGTGCTGCTCGCCGACAAGGACCGCTTCGCGCGTGGCGCATGACGGTCGTACGAGAGTCCACGAACGCGAATGGGTGGGCCGGTCATCCGTCGCAGAACGGGCTTCACTCGATTTCATCGGATCGCTTCAGCCTTGGGCATTTATCCCGGCGAGGGCGCGGTGGGGGGCGGTGTTCCGCGCTTTCCTGCGGCGTACTTGAGAACACGGACCTGCTCCATCGTGACAAGCGCGCCACCAACGAGCATCTCGTCGAGGATTGCGATGAGCTTGTCCACGTGTGCCCGGTCATCGACTACCTCGATGACGACGGGCAGGTCGCCCGACAGATCGACCAGGTGCGCCGTGTGAATCACGCTGGCTGCGCCGAACCCGGCGACGCCGTGGAACACGGTCGCACCCGCGAACCCCTCGCGGCGCAGCCGCTCGAGGAGCGCGCGGTCGAGCGGCGTGTGATGCCACCGCTCCGAGTCGCCCATGAAGATGCGGACCAGAAACTGTTCACCATCGAGTACGCGCATGATGCCCTCCAGGCTTCAGGAACCAGCGATGCGGCGCGCGACCGCGAGTCCGAGCAGTCCCGCGACGAAGCAGCCCACCACGGTAACCCCGACGTTCAGGAAGCCGGTCGCCCAGGCGCGCTCGCGGAGCAGGTTCGTCGTCTCGTAGTTGAAGCTCGAGTAGGTCGTGAACCCTCCCATGAACCCCGTCGTCAGGGTCATGCGCAGAGTCGGCGAAATGAGCGTCGTCGATAGCGCGAGCTGGGAGACCACGGCGATGAGAAAGCAGCCAAGCACGTTGACGATGAGCGTGCCGTAGGGGAAGTCCGTGCCCAGGGTGCGACCGGCAAAAACGCCGACAAAGTAGCGCGAGAGCGTACCAAGCGCGCCAGCCAGACCAATGAGAAATACTCGAGTCATGTCCGCCTCGGAGTTTGCCCGAGGCGCCGCTGGTCCTGTGCTACGGCGCCGTCGTGTGCTCGGTGTGCCCGCGGTTGCCAAGGGGTCGTGCTTACCGTGATCGGACGCATGATGTTGAATGCGCAACCGCGCGATGTCGTTCGTGACGTGGCCGAGTGCCGTGCGGACGCCAGTTCCCGCATCGCCTGCCTCCCTATCGAGCCGCAGGGTTGGGGGTTCTGCGTGGCATGCGCCCCGCAGGAGCCATGGGCGGCGCATGCTGCGCGCCGTGATGATGGCGGAGTCCACCGCCGACAACCGCGCAATCACTATCGCGCCACGGCCGGCCATGCAAGCGTCGCCCCATTTCCCATGTAGCGGTTGGCTCGGCTGTCGACACGCCTCGCTGGCGCAGACCTCGATTCGCCACGCGCTAGCGTGCGGGCAGCCGACTCGCGTCGCTCCGAAGAGGGTGACGGATGCTCGCCGTCGATCACTTGAGCCGGCACAACAATTGCTTTTTGGCGTCGCCGCGTCCGCGTCCGCCTGACAGGTTCCTGCGTGGCGTTCACCGAAGTTGAGGGTTGCACTCGAGAACGGTCTTCGAACGCGTCGAGCAAGCGTCGGCCAGCAAGCTGCAGACGGACCGGATAGGATGCGGCCCGCGTGCGACGGGGCCCGCTGTCTTTCGCGTTCGCGGTCCTCGCGGTTCACGGGATGGGTGCGCCCGCTCTCGCTCGCGCGCAGGCAGTTCGTACGTGGGGTGGCGGCGCGTCGCCGGACGCACAGTTGGCGGTTCCTTCGGGCCCTCCGCCGTCGCCGCCGCCAGCGACCTTGGGGACGCCCGTGGCCGGTTCGGCGCCGCGCTCGGGGGCCCCGCTGGTTGCCGAAGCGTGGGCCAGCGGGATCGAGGCTGTGCGACCGCCGGGGGCGGTCGGCTTGAAGTACACGCTCGAGGGTGTCGAGGTGCGTGGCAACCGGACCACGCTCGCTCGGGTCGTGCTCCGTTACGTTCCTTTTCGTGCCGGCGACGTGCTCGACGTCAATGACCGCGAGCTCGAGTTCACCCGGTTTCGGTTGCTAGGCACTGGCTTCTTCCGCGACGTGCAGCTTTCGCTGCGTCGGGGAACGCGCCGCGGTGCCGTCGTGCTGGTCGTCGATGTCATCGAGCGAAATACACTCATCATCGACAACGTGTGGCTCGGCTTGTCCGAGGACGTCGAGGCGAACGGGACCAAGAAGCCGCTCACGGCGTACGGCGGCATCAAGATCACCGAGACGAATCTGGCGGGCACGGGGCTCGCCCTCGGGGGTGGCTATGCGCAGTCGGCCGACGGCCAGCTCGCGCTTCGCGTTCGAGTCACCGACCCGTTATTTTTGCGCTCGAACTGGATCGCCGAGGTGGAGCTCCTCTACAACAACGCTCGCGACTTCTTCGGCAACGGCGATGTGCTCGTCGATCCGACCCAGCCAGGTCAGGACTATGCCGTCGCGCAATACAAGCGGTTCGGCGGACGCGTGGGCTTCGGGCACGACCTCGGCATCTCCTCGCAGATATTTTTCGATTATCGCCTCGAAAAAATCAACGCGACGTTGCCGCTTGCCGCGAGCGACTACCGGGGCCTCGACGTCGAGCCCATCGACTTCATGCTCGCGTCCGGGGCGAGCGTCTTGTCCACGTTGGGCGCGACGATCGTCAACGATACGCGCGACGAACCTTTCCTGACGACAAGCGGACGGTACATCATGTCGAGCGTCGACGCGTCGCTCGCACCGTTCGGGAGCGATTACCCGTACACGAAGATCGTGCTTCGCGGGTCGCAATGGGTGGCGCTGTCGTGGGGGCACGTCCTCGAGCTCCAGGGGTTCGCCGGGGCCATTTTCGGCGACGCGCCGCTCTTCGAGCGTTTTTACGTCGGCGACTTGAGCGATCTCTTGCCCGACCGGGTGCTCGACCTGAACTTCGATCGAAGGCCGGCGCCGAACTTTTTCGGCACGGACGTGGTCGAGGTCCGCTACGGCAACTACGCCGCCAAGCTCAATGCGGAGTACCGCATTCCGATTTATCGAGGCACCCGTTCGATCTACGGGGTCGACTTTTTCGCCAGTTTGGGCCTCTACGGAATCGCGAACGAAGAGGACTTCGTCGCTCCCGCGCGTGGGTATCGGGGGTTCGCGACCGTTCCGATCGATCTCACGTTCAATGCGGGTTTGCGGATCGATACCCAGGTCGGTGGTTTCGTCGTCGGCGTCGCCAACCTGGTGGGTCTCATCCCGGTTCGCGGTCAAGCCCAAGGGGCGGTCGGGCCATGATGGGGCTGCGTGCCCTCGCGTTGGCCAGCGCCGTTGCCGTCATGGCTCCTGTCGACGCGGATGCGCAGCAGCGCCCCCCGCATCCGGCCGCGCTCGCGCTGCGGCTGGCGAATTACGCGTGGGACCGCGATTTGTTGCGCGCCAGCTTTTCGTATCGAGACGTGCTCGCCGATCCGGTGCTCGGCAAGAAGCTCTCGAGCGGCCTTCCCATGGTGATTGCGATGCGCGCCTACGTCTACCGTGAAGGGCAGGATGCGCCGGTGGCGCTTGCTCCGCGCGTGTGCCGGGTCGTCTATGACCTGTGGGACGAAGTGTTCCGGGTCCATGTGAGCGAGCCGGAGCGTGAGCGCGACCAGGCTGCGGTGCTCGATGGGGTGCTGCGCCTGTGCACGGAGGCGAGAGACCTCGCCGTCGCCAGGCGCGGTCTGCTCGCCGCCGGCGAGCCGTACTTTCTGGCGGTGGTCGTCGACGTGAACCCGGTTTCGCCCGAGATGATCGATCAGATCGGACGTTGGATGTCACGGCCCGCCGGCAGCACGGGGATCGGCCCGGGTGACGCGCTCTTCGGAAGCTTTGCGCAACTGTTCGTGAGACAACTTGCGACGAGCGACAAGACGCTGACGTTTCGGACACAACCGGTCGCGCTCTAGGGCGGTCGTGACGACCGTTTGACGACCCCGCCCTCCGGCGCCTACCAAATGACCCAGGCCATGCGATTCCGGGATCCATTGGATTCGGCGCCCGCAGGGCAGTTTGCGCGCCCAGGGGCGCCGATCGCGATGGAGTGTTCGAGGCGGGCGTGTCGGTCGCATCCTGGACGGAGCGCCGCCGGGTTCCGCGACGCTCGTCGAAAGCCGGAGCGGTCTTAAGGTTGTCGGGCAGACGATGATCCCCGACGCGGTCGTTCAAAAACTCGACGGCCTTCCGGCTCAGCCGGGCGTGTACCTCTTCAAGGACAAGAAAGGCGTGGTCCTCTACGTCGGGAAGGCCAAGAGCCTGCGCGCACGCGTCCGCAGCTACTTTCAAGATGCGACCGGGGATCGCCGCGCCTTCATTCCGCTCTTGCAGCACCTGCTCGGCGACATCGAAACCATCGTTGCGGCCAACGAAAAAGAAGCCACGATCCTCGAGAACAACCTCATCAAGGAGCACCGGCCCCGCTACAACGTGAAGCTTCGGGACGACAAGGACTTCATCACGATCCGGCTGGGCTCTGCGCCGCGCAAATCGCCCGCCGAATCGATGGGCGTCAATCGCGCCGACGAATGGCCGCGGCTGCAGGTGGTCCGAAGGCCGACCCCCGACGGGGCCCGGTACTTCGGCCCGTACCACTCGGCAACGTCGGCGCGGCGCACGCTGCATCTCGTGAACAAGCACTTCCAGCTTCGCACGTGCAGCGACGTCGAGTTTGCGAGCCGAAAGCGTCCTTGCCTGCAGTTTCAGATCAAGCGGTGTCCCGCGCCATGCGTCTTGCCGGTCGATTCCGCCTGGTACGCGGAGCAGGCGGATGCCGTCGCCAAGTTTCTCGAGGGTCGGCACGACGAGCTATCGCGTGAGCTCGACGCGAAGATGAAGGCGGCGGCACGCGAGATGCGGTTCGAACTGGCCGCGGTGTATCGAGATCAACTCCGTGCCATCGAAAAGGTGCGCGAGGAGCAGCGCGTGGTGACGGTCGACGACGTGGACCGCGACGTGGTCGGCTTCTATCGCGAAGGGGAACTCGTCGAGATCGCACTTTTGCACGTTCGCGCGGGCAAGCTTGCCGACGTCGGGACCTACTCGATTAAACAGGCCGAAATCCCCGACGACGAGATCATCGCGGCCTTCCTGGCCCAGCATTACGGCGCCTCGCTCGTTCGCTCACGCCACGAGGGTGAGGCCGACGCTCCAGTGGCTCTTCTGCCCGACGAGATCATCCTGCCCTGCGAGCCCGAAGCCCTTGCGGGCATCGCCGAGTGGCTTGCCGACAGGGCCGGTCACCGTGTCGCGCTCCTTTTGCCGAAGCGGGGCCATCGCGTCGACCTGCTCGCGATGGCCAACGATAACGCGCGCCATTCGTTCGGTGAGAAGCAACGGCAGGCCGATGACATCCAAGACCGCCTGCGCGATCTGCAGCAGCGCCTGAGGCTGCCGGTCCTTCCGCGGCGAATCGAGTGCTGCGACATCTCGCATCTCGGCGGGAGCGACACGGTGGGCGCGATCGTCACGATGACCGACGGGCAACTCGACAAGAAGCACTACCGTTCGTTCAACGTCCGCGGGGTCGCGCGCCGCGAGAGCGCCGCCGATTTGAACGACGACTACGGCTCGATGTACGAAGTGCTGGCGCGCCGCTTCCGGCGCATTCTCGAGCCGGACGGCGATACGACGCGTCCATCGTCGGATTCCGGATGGGACGCGCCGGATCTGTTCGTCGTCGATGGCGGAAGGGGCCATTTGGCCGTCGCGCTGGCCGTCGCGCACGACCTCGGCCTTCACGATCTCGCGATGGTGGCCCTCGCCAAAGAGCGTGAGAATCTCGTTGGCGAGGCGTTCGTCGATCGCGTGTACGTTCCCGGTCAGCGAAACCCGATCCCGCTCAAGAGCACGACCACGTCACTCTTTCTGCTCGCGCGGTTGCGCGACGAAGCCCACCGCTTCTCGAACCGAGCGCGGATGCGGACGGGCAAAGCGCGGCGCTTGCATTCGCCGCTCGACGACGTGAAAGGCCTAGGACCCAAAGCGAAGAAGTCGCTTCAGCGACATGTCGGCAACCTGGCCGCCATCCGCGCGGCAGATGACGCGACGCTTCTGGCGGTACCCGGAGTCGCTGCTCGCCACGTCAAGGCCCTCCGGGCCGCGTGGCCCAAGCAAGAGCCGCCCACCGTGGAGATGCCAACCGTCGGAACAAATAGACAACGAAGTTGACGAAAACGCCGAGCCGACGCCTGCTTATGGGGGTATTTTGAGAAAGGCACGAAACATGCTTTCAACGCGAGCGTGCGGGTCTGTAACGAGCGGTCCGGTTGTCGGCTCGCACGAGTACGGTGTTCGTCCGAAGCTGGCGTGTTTCTGTGGTAGTTTACGGATGCATCGCGCTTGTCCCGAGCACGTAACGTGCGGGTTGGTGTGCGATTGAGTGAGCAGCGCGGCGGCGGGTCGTCGCGAAATGTCGTCTTGTGAGGAGCAACGATTCATGAATGCAACGATCAGGCATGGTGCGCTCGCGGCGTCGGTTGTCGCGGGCTTCGGCATCGTGGCCGGGGGCTGTCTGTCGCGGCCGGTGGCGACGTCCGAGCCGCAGACCAGCACCAACTTCACGAGCACGGTTCGCAATCAGAGTGTCGACAAGATCGACATCCTCTTCGACATCGATAATTCGGCTTCGATGGGCGACAAGCAGACCTACCTGGCTCAAGCCATTCCCGATCTCATCAGCCGCCTCTTGACGCCCAATTGCGTCGACAACGCGACCGGCACGATCTCCTCCGGGCCTTCGACGATTGCCAACGGCGTGGCGAGTTGCGAGGCGTACCCGAACACCCAGCCCGAGTTTCCGGCCGTGCACAACATGCACCTCGGCATCGTGACATCGTCGTTGGGCCAGCGGCTGAGCGACCAGCAGCCGGGCCAAGGCGGTGAAATCATCTGCCAGACGACCCTCATGGCAGCGGCGCCCTTTCAAAACCTCTCCGCCCACAACGACGACCAAGGGCATCTCATCGCGCGTTCGCTGACGTACGGCGCCGGGATGGCCACGGCCACCGAAGGGAGTGTCGCCAACGCCGTCGTGGCGTCGTACATGCCCACACCGAGCGGCTTTCTTGATTGGTTTCCGATGACCGCCGCAAACACGGGAACGGCCAACCCGCTTCCCGCCGGATTGATGCCGGAGGCCTCGCAGGCCACGTTGGTGAGCGACTTCACGGAGATGGTGCAGGGCGCGGGCATCTACGGCTGCGGCATCGAATCGCAGCTCGAGAGCTGGTACCGCTTCCTCGTTCAGCCGGACCCGTATGCGAGCCTGGTCGTCAACACCGTTATGGTTAACGGCGCAGCCCAACCCGAAGCGGCTTGGGCGAACGGAGTCGACACGACGATTTTGCAAGAGCGGGCCGACTTTCTGCGGCCCGATTCGCTCGTGGCCGTGATTGTCCTCAGCGACGAGAACGACTCGGAGATTGACGTCCGGTCGCTCGGCGGGGCCGGCTACCTCTTCATGGGAGCGGGCTTCAACCCGCCGATGGGCACCGCCGCGTGCACGGGCGTAAACGGCCCGTCCGACCCGAATTGCACGACGTCAGGAAATACCGGGACCCGGTACACGGCGCTCAACGATTGGGGCTACGACCCGAACCTTCGGCACGTGCACATGAGGGCGAAGTACGGCATCGACCCGCAGTATCCGTGGCAGCGCTACGTCATCGGGCTGTCGTCGCCGGTCGTGCCGGATCGCGCGGGTGAGTATCCGACGGGAGCGAGCTATTACGTGGGCACCAACGACTGCACGAACCCGCTCTTCGCAGCGACGCTTCCGAGCGGCGCGACGCTCACGGGCAGCATCACGGCGGCTACCCTATGCAATCTCCCGGTCGGGACGCGCACCTCGGACCTCATCTTCTACGCGATCATCGGCGGTGTTCCGAATAAACTCCTGCATTTCGACCCGAACAGCGCGCAAAATAGCCAGCTGAACCAGAAGGATTGGGTACGGATTCTCGGCGAAGGCCCCGCGACCGTCACCATCAGCACGCCGTCCAACGATCCGTCGAACTTCGACTACAACGGCATCGACCCGCACATGTACGAATCGTATGCGGATCGAACCACCATCACGGGCGTGACCTTCGATTCTGGGGGAACCAATCCCCTTGCGGCGGCGAACTCGGCGAACGGAGCGGACGCAACGAACGGCCGCGAATGGACGACCAACATGCCCTACGTCGCGACGAGCATGACGCCCTACGCGCCGCACGTGTTGCCGGTCGACCGGCAATACGCGTGCATCTTCCCGCTCGCGACCCCGCGCGACTGCACGCAGGCGCAGAACAACTACCAGTGCGACTGTCCGAATGTCGCCACCGGTCTCACCCCGGATGAAGTTCCGCCGCTATGCAACGCGCAGACGGTAACGCAGCAAGTGTCGGCCAAGGCCTATCCTACGATCCGCGAGCTTCAGGTGGCGCGCCTGCTGGGAAATCAAGGGATCGTCTCGTCGCTCTGCCCCATCGACGTAGCCGACAACGCTACGGGCGACGATCCCAACTACGGCTATCGGCCCGCGGTCGCGACGATCATCAACCGGCTGAAGAATGCTCTCACGAATCAATGCTTGCCGGAGCCGCTTGCCGCCGGGACCGGAGGATCGGCTGCCGTGCCGTGCCTGATTCTCGTCCAGATGCCCGCGACCAACGGCGGCTCTTGTCTGAATCCGACGTGCACGGCCGGCGGTCTGAGCACGCCGGAGTCCGCCGTTCTCACCAAGTTCTGCGCGACGGCCGAGGCCACGTTCATGTCGAACGGCGGCAAAAGCTCTGGGTTGCAGGATCCGGCCGCACAGTCGGTCTGCGTTCTTCAGCAACTCATTCCGACCGGCACGTCGTCGCTCGGCGTCAAGGCGAGCGCCGCTGACTTCACGAACGGGTCCTGCGACTCGGAGACGACCGATCCGGGCTGGTGCTACGTCACCGGCGTGAAAGGGTGTGCGCAGGCCATTATTTTCCCGACCGGATCGCCGCCCGAAGGTGCGACGGCGAGCTTGCAATGCATCGAGCAGAGCATCACGACGGCCGGCGCGGGACACTGACCCTCCATCGAACGGGCGTGGCGGGCGTCCGGAAGCGGCCACGTCCGCTGTCCGTTTGGGGTATAGGTAGGTTCCCTACGGATGGCGACGGCGAAGAAGACCATCCTCGTCGTCGACGACGAGCCGCACATCGTTCTCGGGCTGCGCGACGCCCTCGAGTTCGAGGGGTTCCGGGTCATCTCGGCAGGCAAGGGGCACGAGGGGGTATCGCTCGCGCGCACGGAAGCTCCGGATGCCGTGATTTTGGATCTCATGCTCCCCGACCTGAACGGGTACGCGGTGTGCGAGCAGCTCCGGCGCATTCGCCCGCACGTGCCCATCGTCATGCTGACCGCTCGGTCGCAGGAGATGGATAAGATTCGCGGCCTCGACTCGGGCGCCGACGATTACGTCACCAAGCCGTTCAGTGTGAATGAGCTCATCGCGCGGATGCGGGCCATCTTCCGCCGCGCTTCTCGCGCTGCGGCGAACGCGCCCGAGACGCTCACGATCGGCGACTCGCTCGTCCACCTCGCGTCGCAAACGCTCACGTCGCGCGGCCGCGAGCACACGCTGTCGTTCTACGAGGTCGAACTGCTGCGCATGCTCGCGGAGCGTGCGGGACAGCCCGTGAGCCGCGACGAAATGCTCTCGAAGATCTGGGGTCTCGAGACGTCGTCGACCAATCGGACGGTCGACAACTTCATCGTGAAACTCCGAAAGAAGCTCGAAACGAGCCCGGATAAGCCGCAGCACATTCTGACCGTCTACGGTTTGGGGTACAAGCTCGTGATCGAGCCCGCGCCGTCGAGCCTTTAGAACGCGTCGACCGGCCGTGGCGCGGGGCGCCGGTGGACGCCCCCAGGGGACGACAACGAGAGGGACGAGAACTCCTCGACCCCCCGGGATTCCGTGGACTCGGGCCTGTCCTAGCGTGGGGCAGCGTGGGGCGACGAGATCGCGTCTCACCGGCCCACGAAAACCACGTCGAGCCGGTCATTGTACCCGCGCTGATGCGGATCGCCGGGATCGGCGACGGGGTCGTCGGCGTGTGCGAGCTCGGCCTGCACTCTCGACGGGACGGCTCCGCCCGCCACCAGAGCCTGAACCGCCGCTTGTCCGCGCCGCAAGTCGCCGGCGTCCACGCGCGGCGCCGAGGCGTCGTGAACGACGACCTGTACCGCGAACGCAGGGTGAGCCGCTGCGATTCGCCCCAGCTCATTCAGTTTTCCGGCCGCGGCCTCGCTCAACTGCAGCCCGCGATAGGCGTCGCGCAACGTGATGATGACGCCGCGCTCGTCTCGTGCGGGATCCCAGCCTCCGGCCGCGGAAAGTTCGGACAGAAGAGTGTCGGTTCGCCCGACGGCGTCGACGGTCGTTCGGCGTACGCGAGTGAGAACCTCGAGGCATCGGATGCGCAGGCGCGCAGCAAGGTCGATCGGCACGGACCGCGGTGCCTGCGCAATCCCGTTGGCCTGCGCGGCCACGTCGCGCTGTGCGCCGACGACATCGTCTTGGCCGGGCGCGATCAGGCCCGCGGCGCCGCAGATGAGCCGTGCTTCGACGACCAGCGATCGGGCTCGCGCCCATCGCGCGGCTTCGCGCTCGGCGGAATCCTTGGCGTTGGGTGTCCCGAGCGGACGGTCGCGGATCGCTTGGACCCGTTTCTCGAGCTGCTCTGCGTCGCTCTCGAGCTTCGTGCGCGCGGCGTCGACCGAGGGCTCCTCGCCTGTTGCCGCGTCGAGGGTCTTCTGGGCGTCCGCCAGCTCGCCGGCGGCGCGCGAAATGCGAGCGACCGCGACCGCGTGCGCGTACGCGGCCAGTGCATGTTCGGCGTGCAAGTTCGCGTCGATGTCGTCGGAGGTCGCGTGGGCGTGCCGGGCCAACTGCCGCTCGAATTCGGCGCGGGCATAGAGGTCCGGGGCAAGCGCTGCCGCCTCCCGCACAGTCTCCGTCGTGCGCACCCGCTCGAGGTCCTCGACCGAGGGGACGCGTATCGCCGATGCGCTGCACGCGACTGCGCCGCTCGCCGCGATCGCCACTGCCAAGAGGCCCCTCACGGCTTGTGGATCTCTGGGGTTGGTTGGGGGTCCGGGGACGACGTGGGCGCAACCCCGCCGTCGGCCCCGACCCCAGCGGTCGCACGGTCGTTGGGTCCTTGAGTTTCCGCGATCTCGGCCTGCAGCCGTCCGATGCGCGCGACCGCTTCATCGACGAGCGCTCGGGTTCGCTCGAGTCGAGCTTGGCTCTCCATCGCTCGGCGTCGCATTTCCGCGGCGCGTCCCTCGGCGTCGAAGGCGCGAGCCAGGTCGCGGCCAACCTCGGCCCATTCGCGGGCCAGAGCCTCGGCGTTTCGCGCGCGTGGGTCGTCGTGAAGGTCGCGGAAGCGACGCGCCCGCTCGAGCGCGTCGCGCGCGTGCGAAACGGCTTCGGCCGTGACGCGACGATGCGTGACATCGTGTTCGAGCCAAGTCACAAGGGCTTGGGGATCTCCGTCGGCTCGAAGAGGAAGCGAAGTCACGACCGCGAGCGAGAAAACGAACGTAACGACGGCGGCATGGAGAGGCTTCCGAGACATCGCGTCCCGCTCTTTACGCCAGGCTCCGAGAGGGATCTACTTCGAGGAGCGCAGTGCGCGGCATCGACGGCGAAGGATCGGCTCGGGCCGGAATCGCGTCAGGAACAGGCGCCCGAAGTCGGCTCGATGACTCTCGGGACGCCATGGGGCCAGGGGATGGGAGATCCGGGTCGGAACCGCGTCGCGGTGGCGCGCGGATCCGGGCCCCTCGGGCGGTCTACGCACGCGACTTTCGTGGTATCGTGCGTCATGCGCGAGCGCGCCTCGTGGAACGAGTATTTCATGAACATCGCGCGCGAGGTGTCCACCCGCTCGACGTGCGATCGCAAGTTCGTCGGTGCTCTCATCGTCCGCGACAAGAGCATTCTCGCGACTGGTTACAACGGCAGCATTCGGGGTCTTGCCCACTGCGACGACGACGGCCACCTGATGGAGGACGGGCACTGCGTTCGCACGGTGCACGCCGAGGCGAACGCGATCGTCCAGGCGGCGCGCCACGGAGTGCGCATCGAAGGGGCTTCGATGTACGTCACGGCGAGCCCGTGTTGGGGATGCTTTCGGCTCATCGCCAACGCGGCAATTGTCCGCGTGCACTTCGGAGAGTTCTACCGCGATCCGAGGATCTTCGACTTCAGCAAGCAGCTGGGCATCGAGCTCGTGGACATGTCGGCCACGCTGCCCAAGACGACGTCGGGCGGCAGTCGGCCGCAGTGAGCGGTCCGCCACCAAGCAACCACGAGGAGCCGCGCGTGTCCAAGAGTCTGACCGTCGCCGTCATTCAAGGCGGTCCGTCCACGGAGGCCGAAGTCAGCCGTGCGTCCGCGACCGGGGTCGCTCGGGCCCTCGTGGAGGCCGGACATCGAGTGGTACGACTCGAGCTAGACGCATTCCTCGGGGAGTCGCTCCGCACGGGTGGTTATGACGTCGTCTTCCCGGTCGTTCATGGCCACGTCGGCGAGGATGGCGCCGTTCAAGGACTGATGGAAGTGCTCGACCTCCCCTACGTCGGATCGGATGTCCTTGCGAGCGCGCTCGCCATGCACAAGCACGTGGCGCGAGTCCTGTTCGAGCGGGCGGGCCTTCCCGTCGCCCGGGGAATTGCCGTACCGCGGGGCGATCCGCATGCGGCGGCCGCGCGGGCCCGTCGTGAGGTCAGTGCGCGGCTGGTCGTCAAGCCGTCGTCGCACGGATCAGCGATTGGCGTCACCCGGCTCGAAGCTGCGTCGCCGCTCGAGGATCTCGCCCGCGCGATCGAGCAAGCATGGGCCATCGACGATGTGGCCGTGGTCGAGCACTTCGCGCGCGGCCGAGAGGTAACCTGCGGGGTTCTCGACCTGGGCGAGCCAATGGCGTTGCCGCCGACGGAGATTCTCTCTCCCGGGGAGGCGTTCTACACGTACGAGGCACGCTACGCGCCGGGGCGTAGCGTGCATGTCTGCCCGGCCCAACTGCCGCCTGACGTTCTCGAGGTCGTTCGCCGTGTTGCCATCGAAGCCCATCGGGAGCTCGGCTGCCGGGACCTATCGCGGGTCGATTTCATTGTCGGCGACGACGGTGCAACCGCTGCTGTCACCCTCCTGGAGGTCAACACCCTGCCAGGAATGACACCGACCAGCCTGTTCCCTGAAGCCGGTGCGGCCGCGGGCTGGCCCATGCCGCGGTTGTGCGACGCGCTGGTCAGACGGGCCTATGCCCGAGGTGCGAGAGAGCGGTTTCCGGCCCGCCCTCTTCCAAGCTGACTGGAACTGCACGCGGCCCCTGGACAGGGGGCGGTGCGAAGCGCAAGGTTTCTTGTGATGTCTCGAGACTCGCTCTACGGCGAGCGCATCCTCTGGCAAGGGCGCTGCCAGGGGATGTCGATCCCTTTTGCGCAGAAGGCGATGGCGGGCGGATCTGCGGTCGTCGCGGCGGTCACGCTTTGCTACGCCGTCGTGGTCTCGAAGTCGCTCGACTTGCCGGTGGGGGGAATGGTGGTTTTCGCCGCTTGGTGCGCCGGAGTCGGGCTTGCGGTCTGGCGCGTCCCCGTCTGGTGGCGATCCCAAGTGGAATATGTGGTGACCGAGCGCCACGTGATCTGGCAGCGCGGCCGCATCCGCCGATCGATCGAGAGCCGGCAAATCAGTTATGCGCTGACGCGCTGGAGCACGAGGGTTCCTTCACTCGGCGACCTCGTGCTCGTCCGCGCCGTTCCCACCGGGGCACTGCGTCGAACGCTCTCGTTGACGCTGCACGACGTTTCCGCACCCGACCGGCTGTGGGCACTGATCCGGGGCGTCGAGCCGAGCGCCCCGCTCGGAAGCGGCGAGCGACCCCTCGCGCAGCGCCTGGATCCTGGGGAGCGAGTCCTTTGGTCGGCCGCCCCTCTCGCGTCGCCGTGGACCGGTCGGCGTGCGGCGACGGGTGCAATCGGCGCCTTCTTGCTTCTCATGTTCGTCCGCTCGATGCTCCGTGGCGTCCCTTCGTTGGCCCGCGTTCTTCGTTTGCACACATTGACCCCGGCACTGGCCGTAGTCTTGGTCGCTGGAGTGGCGCTCGGTATGCTCTTGCTGCTGACGGTCGCAGCGGGCGTTGCCGATGCCGCTTTCTTGCGCCCGATGCGCCTGGCGCGCCAAACGCGGTACTTCGTCACCGACGCCCGCGTCCTCATCCGGCGCGGCGAAGAGGAGCTGTCGCTCGATCGGTCCCACATCGCGTACGTCATCGACGCACCCTCGAAGAAGTTGCACGACGTGTTTCTCGTGCTCGACGGGCCCCAGGCCAGGGCCCTGGCGCCGAGCGGCGCGTTCGGCAGCGAGGAGACCGCCGTCGAGGGGTTACGCCCCGTATTCGCGGCCATCGCCGACGCCGATACGGTCGGCCGCATCTTGGGCGAACGAGAGTGGGTCAAGCGAGCGGCGTAACGTTGTCGATGGCGCGGCGGTGCTAGGCTGGCGCGAGCTTCTCGTGATCGATGTCGGTAGCGTCATCAACGGAAAATACCGGCTCGTGCGCCCTCTGGGCGACGGCGGAATGGGCTCCGTCTACGAAGCACAGCACGCCATGCTGGGAACTCGCGTGGCGGTCAAACTCCTTCACCCGGAGCTCGGACGGCGAACCGGCCTCGTCGAGCGCTTCCTGCAAGAGGCGCGCGTCGCCGCGCAGATTCGAAGCCCACACGTCGTTCAGGTGACCGACGTCGATCGCACGCCGGATGGGCACGCGTACATCGTCATGGAGCTGCTCGAGGGCGAATCGCTGTCCAGTATTCTGGATCGACAGCGAAAGCTCGCCGTGGCGACGGCGTGCGAGTACGCCGGGCAGATCCTCCGTGCGCTCGAGGCTGCGCACGCACTTGGCGTCATCCATCGGGATCTCAAGCCCGAGAACGTGTTTGTGACGTTTGCCGCCGGCAAGCCCATTCTCAAGCTGATCGACTTTGGCATCGCAAAGGTGCGCCGCACGGAGCTCCAGCAAAGAAACCTGACCGTTGCCGGTGTCGTGATGGGTACGGCCGAGTACATGGCGCCGGAGCAAGCGCGAAGCGCGGACCGGGTCGATGCCCGGTCGGATCTCTACGCGGTCGGTGTCATGTTGTACGAGATGATCGCCGGCGTGCGACCGGTGGGCGGCGCCGACGCGCGCGTCATCGCCATCAAGGTGGAGCAGGGGGATGTGGTGCCGCTCGTTCAGGCTGCCACAGAGACTCCACGCGAAATCGCAGGGCTGGTACACCGCGCGATGGCCGCGCGTCCAGAGCTTCGGTTCCCGACTGCGACCGATATGCGTCTGACGCTTGAGAGTGCGCTTGGACGGCGTTTCACGAGCGGGCCGTCGCTGCCGAGTCGGGCACACCCGGGCAAGACGGTGGATCTGACGGGTGGACGCGTGGCGGCGCCGTCCACCGGGGACGGCCTTCGGACCGCCTCCGCCGGCATCGTCGAGTCAGAGCCCCACGTCGATACTATCCGAGCTCCCCCGATCGCGACGGCACTGACGCCGTCCTCGTATGGCGGAGCGCTGGAAATCGCGGCGTCGCCGATTCGGATGGCGCATCCGGACCGCACTCGCGCGGCCATGGTCGCGCTGCTTGCGCTGTCGCTGGTGCTCGGCGTCGGGCTGATCGCCCTCTGGGTCGGTACACGCGGGGCCAACTCCGGTGGTGGTTTTCCCGCGCCGCTTACCGCGGTCGATTCGGTTCCGACCAACGCCCCTCCGGTTGCGACGACCGAAGTGCCGCCGGCGCTCACCCGCACCGATGTACCCGTGTTGGCGCCGACGCGGTCGAGCCTCGCAGCGCCGTCGCGGCCGACGTCTCCCGCTCGGCCGGCAGTGTCGGCGGCGGGGGCCGCGGCTCCGGCGTCGCCCATCGCGTTCCCATCGATGCTGCCGAACGGGCTACCGCCGTTTCCTGCTGGGTTCCCGAGCGTTCTTCCGACCGCATTGCCTCTGCCGTCCGGTTTTCCGGCTATCCCGAGCTCATTGCCGAGCGGGTTCCCGAGCACGCTGCCGGCGTGGCCAACGATGCCCGCGCCTCCAGTCCCGAGCTCGTCCGGCGCCGGAGACCCGACGTACTGAGTACGCCCGCGCCGCTCTTGCTACGATGGATCGCGTGGCGGCCGACTTCATTGCTCCCCTCGTCGAGCTCACCGAAGCGCGGCGTTCGGTCACGGCGGCCTCGCGCCGCGGGCTGGCGGCAGCCCTCACGGCCTCGGTGGTCATCCTCGCCTTGCTGGGTGCGCGCCATGGCACGGCGCCGTGGCGGATCGCCGCCGCGGCGGCCATCGTCGCGAGCGGGGTGTTCAGCCTCTTGTGGCGGTTCGTGGAAGGCCGGTGGCGAAGCGATCCGACCCGCATTGTCTCCGGACCGATAAGCCGTATCGACCGAGCGCGCGCCGATCGGGTGCTTCGTGCGCTCTCGCTGCTCGGGCCTCGCGGTGAGGCGAGGGCGGATGGCACCTCCGCCGAGTTGGCCCGGGTCCACGTAGCGCGCGCCCTAGCGCAGATCCCATCTCGAGAGATGATGGAGCGCGCATCGCGATCGGCCGGCCGAGTGGGTGCGGCGGCTTTCGTCACGGGTGCTTGCGTTCTCGCGATCGGGCTCGCGCGAGCGTGGTCGGTGCTGGAAGGAGGCGACGTCCTCGTCGCGCGACGAGGCGTTGCGCCGGTGAATATGGGTTGGCTCGACGACGTCCAGCTCGACGCACGGCCTCCGGATTACCTTCACCGAAGCGAGGTCCACGAGCCTTCATCGACTCCGCTCGTTCTGCCCTACGGCACGGCGACGACGCTGCGGGGCTTGCCGATCCATCCGGGCAGGTCGCTGCTGTTGACGGACGGGACGTCCGAGGAGCCCTTCGTCGAAGATGGCTCGGGGGCGGTGGTTGCGCGTTGGTTGCTGACGCAGAGCACGAGCCTGCGCGTCGTCGCGCGCTTTGGTGATGTCGTCATTGCCGAGTCGCGCGCGCTCGAGGTCCAGTCCGTTCCTGACCTTGCACCCACCGTCGCACTGGAGGGCGCTCCCCGACAGATGAGACTCATTGATGCTGTCGAAGACATTGCCGTTCGCTACAGCGTGGCCGACGATAACGGACTGCGCGAGATCCATCTTGTCTTGCGCTCCGGCATGCGCGAAGAGCGGCGCGTGTTGGCGCGGCTCGACGGCGAGACGACGAGCTTCAAAGGTGGCAGCGTGCTGCGACTGCGCGACGGCTTCCTGGCGAAGAGCCATGCGCCCGTCTCCGTTACCGTCGAGGCGAAAGACAACGACCCGTTGACCGGGCCCAAGTGGGGCGCCAGCGACGCGATTACCGTCATTCCGCCCGATATAGGGGAACCCGAAGCCCGGCTTCTCGACGTGCTTCGCCGGTTGCGCGATTCACTCGTCGATACACTCGCATGGCGCATCGAAAGCGGTGACCGGCCCTCGCGGACGGAGCGCCAAGAGCTCGCCGTCGAGAGCCAGAGGCGGGGGGTCGAGGGCCAACAAGTGCTCATGCACTCGTTGGCCGAGACTTTCGGTGGCGTTCGTGTTCCGGCGCACGTTCGTGCGATGCTCGTCGCCAAGGAACAGTTGCTGCGCAACGCGGTGGACGTGGAGGCACGCCGTCCTTCGAGCACGTCGCATGCCGACGCCGTGAAAGCCACGGAGCGTTACCTGCTGGTCACCGATGCGATCGTACGAGGGCTCGGAATGCGCGACGCGCGCAGCTCCAGCAAGGAGCTGGCCGACGTCGCGGACGATCTTGCGCACGGAGCCAGCCAGGTGCAAAACGACGCCGCGGACGCGCGCTCGCGAGGCGTCGCGCGCATGGACGCGGCGACGGCCGTGATCTCTGCCGGCGGCCAGATCCTGCGACGTCTAGGATCTCTGGGACGCGATCTCGGAGAGATTGTCGCCGCCGATCTTGCGCGCGTGAAACGCGCGCGTGATGTTCCCGATTTTCCACATGCGGAACTGGCCGCCCGCGATCTCGCAGCAAGGCTCAGGCAACCGGATCCCTCCTTCGATGCGCGCGGAGGCCGCGACCGCGGCGGCGGGGAATCGGGTGGAATTCGTGATACGCCGGCCGACGACGGTGGGCCCTCCGATGACGTCGAGCAGGCTTTCAACGCCGCGGCTCAAGACCTGGAGCGGCTCGCACAAGAGCATGCCGGCGAAATCGACAAGGTCGAACAGGCGCTCGCGGGCGCGATGAGCGACGAGGAGATGAAGCAGCTGCGCGATTCGGCCAAGCGCCACGCCCAGGCGGTTCGCGATGCAGCGCGCCGACTGCCCGCCATTGGCATGGGCAGCGATTCGTGGACCAGCAAGGGCTCGGCGGCGCGCGATCTCGCCGAGCAGATGGCGCGTTCGCTCGAAGATGGGAGGGCGGACGATGCGGTCGAGAGTGGGCGCAGTGCCGTGGGCTCGCTCGACGAAGCCAAGCGAATGCTGCAGCGCAGAGGCTGGCTGGACGACCCGAGTGGCGAACGACAGCGAGAGGTGGAGGATGCGCGCACCAAGATGGAGGGTGAGGTGCAGTGGGCCGAAGGACAGCGAGTCGAGCTGCGCCGGCGCGCCTCCGAGCGGGCTCGCGATCGACTCGAGCAAGGAGGCGAGCAGGAGGAACGATTCGCCGAGCGAGCGCGAGAGCTCGCACAACGGGGGCGCGACCAGGCATCATTTCCTCAACAGGCGGTCGAGTCGATTGAGGCCGCGGAGCGGGCTGCGCGCGACGCGGCCCGCGCGCTCCAGAAGGGCGATGCCGACAAGGGGCTCGACCTGCAGCATGAAGCACAGCGCGCCCTCGATGCAGCGCGCCAGCAGCTTCAAGGCGACGACGATCCGGGACGCTCTTCGGGCGATGACGGAGACGGGCAAGGGCCCAGTCGGGACGTGGTCGCGATCCCGAACGCGGGGGAACACAAAGGCCCGGAAGAGTTCCGGCGCCGTGTCATGCGGGGGCTCGGG
This sequence comes from Polyangiaceae bacterium, assembly GCA_049521295.1. Taxonomy (GTDB): domain Bacteria; phylum Myxococcota_A; class Polyangia; order Polyangiales; family Polyangiaceae; genus Palsa-1150. The sequence continues at coordinate 25,058 of JBEKOY010000080.1, forward strand.
CAGCCTTCGACCGGAGCCCTTAAGGATGCCGTACAGCGCTATGCGGAGGGTCTGCTGCGGTGAAGGCGCGAAGTTCCGGCACCCGATTACGAGGGTTCGCTGCGTGGACCGCGGCCGTTCTCTTCGCGGCGTTCGCGATCGTTGCGACGAAGCCTTCGCAGGCGCAGCTCGATCTGGCCCAGCGCCTGCAGTGGTTGATCGTCGGCTTCGACTTCGACGAGGCGCGTCGCGACCTTCGCGCGCTGCAGCGAATCACCGACGATCCCCGGTTCGCGCTCGAGCGCGCACGACTGGCGCTCTACGAGCTCGATTGCGACGGGGCATCGGCGATCCTTGGACGCTCGGACGTGCAACGAATTGGAGACGGCGAAGGGCTCGCGGACATTGCGCGGGGCTGTCAAAGGGTCACGGCCTCGCTGACGATCTCGAGAGACGAGGTGCGCGGAATCGAAGTGCGGTGGCAGGACGACAACGACGCGCCGCTCGCGCCGCTGCTGTTCGACACCGTGGCGGAGGTGCGCGACGCCCTCTCGCGCGATCTGCAGGTCGACTGGCCGCTCCCGACGAGAATCGTGGTCGTCCGGGATTTGCTGTCTCTGTCGGCCATGACCGGATTGCCCTACGAGAGTGCCAAGACGACGGGAACCGTGGCGGTGGCGAAGTGGGGACGGGTGACGCTGTTGAGCCCCCGCGCAACGCGTCACGGCTTTCCCTGGCGCGACACCATGGCTCACGAGCTCACGCATCTGGCCGTCACGCGCATCACACGCGATCAGGCGCCCCTTTGGCTGCAGGAAGGCGTCGCGAAGCGACAGGAGATCCGGTGGCGCGAGGCGGGACCGTTCGACGATCTGCCGTCGGCGGAGAGCGTCGTCCAGCATGGCATGGATCGTGGTTTGACCGTTGCGTTCGATAAGCTCGGACCGAGCATCGCGATGCTGCCGAGCGCCGACGCCGCGATGGTCGCATTTGCCGAAGTCACGAGCTTCGTGCGATTTTACGTCGACAGCGAAGGAGACGGCGCTCTCCCGAAGCTCCTGCGGGCGGTGCGAGATAGCAAGGACGCGAACGCGGCGCTCGTCGCCGCGAGCGGCGCGGATCTCAAGACGTGGGACGGCCGTTGGCGCGCGGCGATGGCATCGCGCCCGCGCGCGCCATGGCCGCCGCTCTTCGATCTTGGAGGCGAAGCGAAGAGCACGGCGGCGCTTCGCGAGCTTCGCGAGCGGGTTCGTCTGGCCGAGCTGCTTCTTTCAAGAGGCCACGCCGATGACACTCTGAAAGAGCTCGACCGGTTCGAGGCGAGTCGGTCGACCGCTGCTTCGAGGGGCTCCGAGGGCTCGCCCGTGGACCCGAGCGTCTCATGGCTCCGCGGCCGTGCCCTCGAAGCGGCGAACCAGTCCGGCCAGGTTGGCCCATTGGTTGCCGATGTGCGTCGCGTCGCCTCGTCATTTGGTCCCTGGTGGGCCCTGCGTGGTCGCTGGGCGCGCCGAGTGGGCGACGCACCTACGATGAGTGCGGCCTTTGGCCAAGC
>JBEKOY010000081.1:0-26737 GCA_049521295.1 Polyangiaceae bacterium
GATGGGCCCGCCGTCAAGGATTCTTTCTTTGCGCGGGTCGCCAAGATCAAGGACGGTCTTCCGGCGGGCGTCGCACGCGTGGTGGTCGCTTCCAAGCTTCGCGAGGTCGTGCCAGGCATCGCGTTGAGAGGGACGGTCACGATGGCTCCCAGGAAGTGTCTCCGCGTGGGGTCTTCGTCCGTCAGGCCTTGGACGTCATCAAGCAGCTCACTCCAGTTTGTCTTCTTCCATTCGTAGTACCGCTGAAACACTGGAATGACGAACTGGACAGCGCCACCAAGCAAACCCTGAAGTGTGATTTCCTGAGCTTTCATTGCGTGACCCTTTCGTTGTTGTTGGGCCGACCGAGCCTCTCGTCGGACGGACTCATCCCGCATACCGCCTGACGAGGCCCTCGCTCACGAGCTGACGCCACTGGCCGGCGAGCTGCTCCGCAAACGCGGCGTCGGTAATGAGAACCCCGGCTTCGATATTGCGCGTCTGCCCGCGGTCCGTGAAGTTGGCAGAGGTGATGAGCGAACGCTCGTCGTCGACGACGACGCACTTCGCGTGCAAGGTCGCCCACTCGTGACCCGGGACGTCGCCGCGAACCGCCGTGCGAGGGTCGTAGTAAATGGCAGGCTTGGGCGCTCCGGCCGGCCAGACGTCCCGCAACCATCGGTCGATGAACGCCGTCGCGAAGGCATCCGCCTCGTCGGGCTTGGCCGTCGCCCCTTCGATGTCGATGAACATCGTCACGGCGACGCCCCGATCCCGCATCGCACGGCAGAGCGGCTCGAGAATTTCCTGCGTGTCGAACGTGTAGCCGCCGACGATGACCGAGCGCATCGCCTCATTGAAGAGCCGTTCAACCACGAGCGCGGTACTCCGAGCGGCGCTCGCCCGCGTCTCCGGCCCGGTCCAGACGAGCTCCAAGCGAGGGGGCGGCCGGTGCACGCGCTCGGCCACCGCCGCCCCGATCACCGCGACCGCACCCGCTCGATCCAAACCGCCGAGCATCGCGGCCAGATCGGCGACGGGCCCGCGAATGCCCGCCTCCACGAGATCGCCGACGGCGATCGGACATTCGAGCCGGCTTTGGTTGATCGCCGTCAAGACCTGCTCGAGCAGGTGCAGCGGAACCCGACTGAGCCCCCGGGCTGGGGTCATGGCCGCTTCGAGAAAAACGCGAGCTCCGCCGGGTGTCCGATCGAAGGCACGACGAGTGCCCGGTCCAGGTAGCGGTTGAACCGCTCACAGCTGCATTCCGCGACGAACAGACAGCCGTGACATGCGGCGCCTTCGAGAAACCGCTCGGCGTGGTCCCCGTCGGGCGAGTGGGTGCTGCACACCGGATCGTTCGAGCAAAGGCGCCCGAGGTCCCACGCGCGCTGCAGGTGCGCGCGGATCTGGCGCCCCTGTTCGACCAGGCCGCCGAGCGTCCCCTCGGTCCCCGACGTTCCGGTCGCGAGCAGGATCGCGGCCATCGGCGTCGGGTCTTTCGCCGAGGGCCCGCAGTAGATGCGCTCTCGGAGCGCACTCGCCGCATAGCCGCATTCGAGCGAGATCGCCGACATGAGCAAATGGGCGAGTGAGTGGAGCAAGTAGAACCGCGCCCCGGGAAACGGCGGCGGGGCATCGACCGAACGGCTCCACGCTTCGTATCCCGATGCGAGCGCCTTCGCCCGCTCCTTCACCACGGCCCGGTCTTCCCAGGCTCGGACCGCCGCCTCGTCCAGCTGGATGAACACCCCCTCGCCACGGAGTTCCGAAGCTGGCAGCCAGTTCGTGGTGAGCCCGAGCGCCGCCGTCTTGACGCCGAGATCGTACTCCCCCTGGAGATCGGGGCTCACCGGCTCCAACCGAGTGAACCCGAGCTGCGCCACGACCTCGCGAAGCTTGGAAGCGACCACCACGCGTGCGACGCCCGCCGGAAGACCGTCCTTGATCTTGGCGACCCGCGCAAAGAAAGAATCCTTGACGGCGGGCCCATCCCCGGCGACTTCGGGCTTCGATGCCGCCAACTGTTTGAATTCGGCCGTGCGAAGCGGGCCCGACGTGAGCGGGCGATCGTCCTGGATCGCCTTCACGGCTTGCATCGCCGCTTCGTCGGTGAAGCCCTCGAGTGCGATCCGCACCTTCTCGATCTGCCGGAACGCGGGCAAAAGTTCCTTGGTCGCGTTCTTGAGAACGTCCCACACGGTGCGGACCTTGTCCTGCAGCTCGCCCGCTGGGTCGGGGATCGAGAGCGCGCTAATAACGAGAGGAAAGTAGGAATTGCTGGCGGTACGGACGAGCAATCGAACGGGCTTATTGGGTTTCGACGGCTCAGAAATCAGGCTGCACGGTTCGACGCCCTCCGGTCCGAGCCAAGGCCGGGCGCCTTCGCACTCGAAGTAATAGCCGTCGGTCGCGTTCAGGTTCGCGGTCGCGCCGCACGCGCAGCTGACGCGGATGTCGCTGAAGTCCCCCGTGGCGCCTTCGTCGAAGGTGAGCGACGGCCCATGGCAAATCGGGCTCCCGTGAACCTTGTGAACAAAGCGGATCCACGGGAACTCTCCGATATGACCGTTCTTGCAAGCCATGACGAAGCGAACCGGTACGCATTCGACCTGGGTCGTGCGATCGCATTGATGCCAGTAGCGGTGGCTCTTGAACTCGAGGCCCTCCCGGCGGACAAGCGCCCGGCACCGCGGGTTCTGGCACACGAACCATTGGGGAAACAACAAAACCTGAATGCCCGCGAACTTGCTCGGCTCACGGTCGTTGCCAACGGGCGGTGCGCGAAACGGTTGGTCCTGGCTGAGCTCGCGATTGAGCTGGCGGAAGCGCTCGACGATGGCATCGCGAAGCCGCGGCTCCGGAATGCTCGGGATGGCGAAGTTTCGGTCGTAGCTCCAGAAGTCCAAGCCGCCGACGAGGACGGCGTCGCTCAATAGATCGACCGTCGCTCCAGGCCCGAACGTCGTGACGACCTGACTCTGCCGAACGCTGCCGTCCGGTTGCTGCTGCGCACGCGCACCGTGGAAGCCAGCCGCCATGGATCAGCGCCTTCCCCCGAGCGTTTGTCGCTCGACCCACAAGTGCACTGACGGTTCGACGTCCCGCATCGACGTAGGAGCGATGAAGCGTCCTTCGTCGGAATTTGGATCGGGACGGTTGTCGTCTACCGCGGTCACCAGGAGCGGTCGGCCCGCGCCCTTATCCCGGTCGTATGGCGAATACGATCGCTTAGCCGCGGCCTCCTGCCGAGCCTCTTTGACGAGCTTCGTCCAGGCCTCGACGATCTTCATTCCGCGCGCCCGCAGGTCGTCTCTCGTCTTCGTGACGTCGTCCTGCTCCCAGGCCAGTCGTCCGCCGCGCTCGGCCAGCACCTCGATGCACCCCTCGGCGATGGCGTGATGGGTCTCGATGTCCATCGCCGCCGCCGGCGGGGTCATCCGGGCGTCCCCGAGCCGTGTCATCGCGACGAGGGTCGCCGACAGGCCGCGTTCGAGCGCCGGCGTCGAGAACGGGGTGAGGCTCGTGGCTTCGACGTAGCGGTAAAAGCTCTGGTGATACGCGACGAACCGCTCGTAGTGCGATCGGTCCCGGGGCCTTCGCACATTGAAGCACGTGACGACGAGGCCCGGGTGCTGACGGCCGACGCGGCTCGAGGCCTGGATGTATTCGCTGGTGGTCTTCGGCTGGCCGGCGACGACCATCAGGCCGAGCCGATCGATGTCGACGCCCACGGAGATCATGTTGGACGCGAGCAGCACATCGGCGTGGTCTTTCGCCGTGTGCGGTCGGGCCAACCGGTCCTTGGCGTCCTTGATCGCTCCCGCCTTCTCGCGCGACGTAAGTTCAATCGGCATTTGGATGGTGCGGCTCTGACCCCACGGGTGGCCTCCGACCGCATCGATGGGAAGGCGCTTTTCGAGCTCGCCCAGGCGCGTACGGACGTCGTCTTCAACGAGCCGGCGCATGCCGCCGAGTTCGCGCAGGCTGTTGAAGTAGCCGGCGAGCGTCATGTACGCGTCGGCCGGTTGATCGGGTGGACCTTTGGGATTGAAGTGCTTCTGGGCGGCCCCGAGGAGTGCGATGTACGTTCGGAGAAGAATGGCCTTGAGCGGTCGTCCGGGCGCGGCGACCCCGACGTAGAGGCGTCCCGCCGAGCCCGCGTTGACGGTCGCAAAGAACGTTTCGCCGGCGTCGACGCCCGGAGGCGGAAAGAGCGACATCTGACTCCGTCCGAAGAGCGATCGAATTTGCTCACGAGCTCGGCGGACGGTTGCCGTCGACGCGAGGATCTTCGGGCGGATCGTCTTCTCGCCCTCGCTCCGGCACGACAGCCATTCAATCGCGGTCTCGTAGAGGCCGACCATCGTGCCGAGGGGTCCGGAAATCAGGTGGAGCTCGTCCTGCACGATGAGCTCCGGCGGCCGAAAGCCGCCCGGCGTGAGCGTCGCCCCCTTGGGCGCCTTGTCCATCGGCCCAAAGCACTTCTTGCCCTCGCGTCCGGCGACGCGACCGAAGAGCATGCCGGTCTCGCCGCGCCAGGGCAGCATCGCGAACTTGTCCACCGTCGCGACGACGAAGCACGGCAGCTCGCGGTAAATTTGCTCGTCCACGAAGACGACTGGGAGTCCCTCGCGGTTGTTCCTCGGGCTGAAGTCGCATGTGCTCGGTGGCTGTCCCGCCGGCGACACGCAGCTGACCACGACCTCTTCGGGCGAGGTGCGGCTCGGTCCGAGGACGAGACTGTCTCGCCCGAGAGCGCTACCGCACCAGGGGCAGTTGGAAAGCGGAAAGGGCGATGACGCCGTCTTGGACGCGCTGTTCTTGTACTCGAGGACGAGCTTTTTGACTTGCTCGAGGGTGTTGGCCGTCGCGGATCGACCCACCCAGAGACCAACCGAAAAGCGCACGTCCCCGAGCTTGTTCGGCTGCGCTTGCCGGATCCGCTCGAGCGCGCAAATCAGCGTCGCCGCGCGGCCGAGTTGATCGAGCGTGAGAAGGCGCAGCGTGTAGCGAAGCAGGACGGCCACGCCGAGACCCGCGTCGGGACGCTTCTGACCGCGGAGGCGCCGCAGAAGAAGGGTGAAGCCGATGACGCCGAGGTACGCCTCGGTCTTGCCGCCGCCGGTGGGGAAAAAGATTAGCTCCACCTCTTCGCGATCGGCGTGACGGTCGTGGGCGATCCCGGCGAGGTTCAGGAGAACGAACGCGATCTGGAAGAGGTGCCATGAGGGTCGGACGCCCTCCGTGTAGCGTTGGGGGCTCCGCTTGCGTGCGGCGGTCGCCATCGCTCGGTTCATGAGCTGGAACGCTTCGCGCACGTCCTCATCCTCGGCGAGCAGCCGGATTCCCGCGCGCACGCGCTCGTTGGCGCGCCGGGCGTTGTCGGGAAGCTTCTTTCGGCGCTGACGACGCGCGTCGCTATCGAGGTCGATGTCGGCTTGCTTCCCGATCCACGTGCCATAGGCCTCGACGAGCGGCGTGAGGCGGCGGACGAGATCGTCAGGTGCGAGCTCGGCGAGATCCTCCATCGCCGTCGCAACGGCCGGTTCCTCGTGTGTACGCACGGCCCGAACCTTGGCGGTCGGAACCCATGTCGTTCTGATCCGGGTGATCCTCTCTTGCGCCCCGGGCTCGTCGACGGCGATTCCGTGTCCGACGGCCCACTCGAAGTGGTTTCGGAACTGCAAATCTGCCGTTTCGTCGTCCGGGTCCCCCGAGCCTTCGCCTTGCCGATTCGGACGGGGGATGAACCCCCGTTCGAAGGCGATCTCCATTTCCACCTGGAAGATGAATTGCTCGTCGAGTCGTCCCTTGTCGCCGGGGGTCCGCTCGTTGACGACGAAGACCGCAAGCGCGCGGGCTTGGGCCGGCAGCCCCGGAGCTTCGGCGGTCTCGAGCTTGCCGCACACGCGGATGCCGGGGGTGTCCGGCAGCGGGCGGCCAGTCTCGATCGCGTCCTCGGTCAACTCAAGGGTAACGGAACGGGCCGGCTGGGGGACGCGACGCCAGACCGCCTTTTTCTTCTTTCCCTCCCCGGTCTCGCGATCCTCGCGAACGTATTCGGCGAACGACACCGTGACTTCGATGCTCTCGACCGCGGCCACGGCAGGCGGCAAGAAGACGGAAAGCCCCATCGACGCCGGAAACGTGTTTTTCTGCTTCGGTTCGGGCTCGGCGGCGGGTTCGTTCTCGTCTTCGTCCGCGAGAGTCGTGCCGGCCGCGTCGTCTTGATCGTCCGGGTTGTGCGTCTCACGATCGGCTTGCGGCGCGAGAAAGCCCGTGAGGTACCAGCGCGACGGCGCGATCGGCAGCGTCTCCGCGCCCGAGCCCTTCGGATCGAACGGTCCGACGAGATCGGCCTGCAGGGCCGCGACCAGAGACGCTCGGGTGTCGATCGCAGTCCCCACGCATTAACGATCGCCCGGGCCAACGGTCGGACACAAGAGCATTGCGGCGTCGCTGTCCGAGCCGAAGAGCGGGAAGAAAATTGGCGCTAGGTCGGTTGGTGTATGCTGAACCGCTTGTCCCGCCGACTAAAGGACCCCCCCATCGTCGAGGTCGTCTGCGGCTTTTTCTTCTCGCCGCTCGCACGCCTGGATCCCATCACGGTCGGGAAATATTGGTCCGAGAAGAAAGAGCGCGCCTTTCCGAAGACCCAGCTCCAGCCGCCCGTCGCCGACCGACCCGGTGTGCGTTTGGGCGACGGAATCGGGCCGTTACGCTGCTGGCTCATTGGCGAGCACGACGAATACCTCCTTCAGATCCAGCCGGACCGCTTCTATTTCAACTGGCGCAAGCGCGAAGGCGAGTATCCGCACTTCAACGATTATGGGGAAAAAACCGGGGTCCTCAGTCGGAGCCTGGCGGAGTTTGAGCAGTTCGCCGAATTTGCGTCCGCGGCGCTGGGCCAAACGCCGAAGCCTGGGCGACTGGAGCTCGCGAAGATCGACCTGCTCACGAGCCCGAAGCACTGGGAGCATTACTCGGACCTACAGTCCGTACTGCCAATGTTGGGCAAGTTGCCAAAAATCACAGAAGATCCGAGCGTGACTGTGTCGTTCGAGGGTGAGCGAGAGGGCTTTCAACTGCAGTTTGGCCTCACGAACGCAGTTCTTGCCCCCGACATGTCGGCTGCGGTTCAGATCGAGACGAGGGTCACGACCCGACATGCCGTTTCTGACGACAGAGAGACATTCGTGAAGATGAATGCGCTGGCAAACCAAGTCTTCTTCGAGAGCCTGGCGGATGCCGAGTACGCGCGATTTGGAGGGCTCATCGAATGATGTTTGCAGAATCCTCACCTGCGACCGAGACCCGGTCGGAAGGGCGTGTCAGGCCAAGCACGTCCCCGAAAACGTACCGCGCCACGCTTGCCATTCCGACAACCCCGGAAGAGGCGAGCAATCTTCTGACTCGGGTCGAGCGAATCGTCGACAAAGGCCGAGTGACGAACGAGCTCCTGCTAGACCTCGCGCGCTTTCTTGGTGCGAACAGCGCCGCCTGGACGCCCGTCAATCGCGCACGGCTCCGACGAGCGCTGGCGGGCTTCGACGGGACGGCGGTGGTCGATGCGATTGTGGCGATGATTCAGAGTCACCCTCGGACCGACATTCTCGACGAGGCCGAGCTCGCTCTCCGAGGGCTCGCGCCCCATTCGGCCAGCCGCATGCGGCGTCTTGTGCTCGAACCCGGTCTCGATGCAGGGGTTCGCGTTTGTATTCTTCGGGCCGCTGCCCGGTTGGACACTAGCGGTTCCGCGGAGTCCGTACGCCTTGCGCTGAGCGACCCGGAGACGGAGCTCCGCGATGCAGCCATCGCTTTGCTGGCCGAGCTTGCCCTACCGACCGGCCGCGCCTGGCTCCAACAGCGGCTGGACCGCGAATCCAGTGCGATGGTCCAAGACGCGATTCGAGACGCGCTCGCGTCGTTTCCGCGGTAGCGCTCGCAGGGCGCCATGAGCTACCTGCTCCGGCGTACGCGCAGAGCGGTTTGGGTGGGTGGTACGCGGTCACGCGATGCGGCGGTTCGCGAGTTTGAGCGAACAGACGCGGACACGGATGGGCTCTCCGTGTTCGAAGTGGAGAACGACGAACAGCGATCCGCGGTCGTTGCCGCAATCGCTTGCGAGCGCCAGCGCATGAGCCGTGTTGACCTTCTCGAAGTCGAGCGCGACGTGATCGAGCGCTATGGGGTCGTTCAGAACACCCCCGACAAGGGCACCACTCCGGTGCCCGCTGCCAACGCGCTGCACTGTTCGCTCGACTGGGATGCCGAAACGCTCCGGCGATTCGCGGAGGACCTGTTCGCCGAGGGGCGTGCACCGCGAGAGCATTCGGCCGCCGCTGTTCGCGCGGTAGTACGGCGGCTCGATCCGGACGGCGTGCTCGGCGACGAAGCGCAAGCCTTTGTGCGTGCTGAACGGGCGAAGTCTGCGCCGTCGCACGAGAAACCCTAAGGCTCCTCGTCCGCTCCCAGTTTGAGCTGGTCCTTCTCGGCTTTCTTCGCCCGCCGCGGTTTCTTCTCGCCGTCCTCGCGACTCGCGCCCTTCTTCGCAGGCCCTTTTTTCTTTCCGTCGGTCGTGCCAAGCCCTCGCAGCTTCTCCTCTTCGGCGCGCTTCGCGTTGAGCACGAAGAGGCGACCGATCACAGCCTGCTCGAACGCAGCCAGCTTCGCCTTGTCGTCGTCGTTCATGGGGCAGAAGGGCGAAACCTCCACGTCGAGCCACCGGCCCTCCGGATCGCCCTCGGCGTACGCTTCGAGAACTTGGCGGTCCATTTCTTCGTGAAGCGCTCGGAGTTCGAGGATGCGCGCGTCGGTGCACGCCGGATCCTTGAGTCGGTTGTACGCGATCGTCAGGCCAACGTTCTCGTCGACCATGTACTCGGCGCGCAAGTCATACAAGCGCTCGCCGATGTCTTCGAGTGCCTGGATGATGGTGCGCGGATCGGGCTTGGGGAACGGGAACGTCTCGAAGCAGTCGGAGACCGAATAACGCAACGCGACACCGAGAGACGACGACAAGGATCGGGCCCACACTTCGTGAACTCTGGATTGCAGAATGGCCAGATCCGTGAGCCGGGAAAAGGCGAAGACCGCGAGCTGGTCGGAGAACACCCGGCCCGCGGGCTGAAATGAAACGGCGAGGTGGGTCGTCACGCGTGCAGCGACCATGCACCGCTCGAGGGGGGTCAGGGCCTTGCGCATGTCCTCACGCGAGTTTGCGAACTGCCACCAGCGCCACTTGTGCGTCTTGTCTTGACCGTAGTCCTGAAGAGATTCCCGATATGGCTTCACATGTTCCAGGATGTGGCGGAAGGACATCGGGTAATCGCGCTCGGCCTGCTCGGCCGACATGCCGGTGAAGTCCACGACGTAGCGATGAAACGACTGACCCGGGTCCGTATTCACCTCCTCGCCGCCGAGGAAGGGGAGGACGACGCGTCGCTCGTGGGGTGCTGCTTCAAGGATTTCGAGTGCGCGCTCGGACGAAAGAACAAAGCCCTCACCACGAAGAAAATTTCCGACGAACGCCAGATGACCGTTGCTTCCGAGAGGCCGCGCGTCGTGTCGCTCCGTGCCCTCCCGAAGGTGACTGTCGACGGCCTCGACGGCCTGGCCATCGAGCCGCAACGGGGTACACCCACTCCGGGCATTTCCCTTCGCGAGGTGGACGGTGGCGACCTGGACGTTGGCCTCCCCGGGCCATGGGACCGAACGAGTCGCGTCGTAGATTTGAAGTCCCGCAGCGACCAGTCGCTGCAACCCGTCACGGCGTGTCTCTCCCTGCCCGATGGCGTGCGTCGCGATGAACCCCATCGTTCCATGCGCGCCGAGAAGGTCGTTCGCTCGCAAGAAGAAGCGACTCACCAGGTCCGCATTTTTCGAAGTTCGCCAGATGGCGCTGAGCCAATCGGCGTACCGATTGCCGAGCTCGGTTGACGTGCGCTTCCCGCCCAAAAACGGCGGGTTGCCGACGAAGGCGTCCATATGCGCGGGTCGATGGTCCGGCTTTTCTTCGAGGGGATCCCGTCTGCCGGCATGAAAAACTTCCGGAAACTCCACCATCCAGTGAAATACCGGCAGGCGCTCCCGGATCTCGCGCTGCATCGCGAGCAGCTCCTCCGTGGGTGGGCCCCCTACCGCGAGCCAGGTTCTCACGATCTCCTCTCTCTTCACGCGTTCCGCCTCGCGGGGCGTGATCCTGTCGTGCGCAAAAAACGCGCCGACGATGACGTCGGCGATCAGTCGCACTCGGTCGAGGGCGTCCTGCGCGTCCCAGAGCAGTCGTGCCTTCTCGCGATCGTCGATCGGCAAATCGCCCAGACTTCCGATCTTCTGGCGGATCAGAATGGCCTCATCGAGCGCCACCGCAATCTCACGGCCGAAGAGCTGGAGCTGATTCGACGGATCCTTCGCCGGGGGCGTCCAGTGAAAGGTCCGGATCTGCTCGAGGTCGAGGCCCACGAGCGAATCTCCGTGCCTCAGACAGTGATCGAGAAACGTGAACGGGAGCGTTTTCGACAGGGTCACAAGCCAGAGCGACAGCTTTGCGAGCTCGACGGCCGCTTCGTTCTTGTCGACGCCGTAAAGACAACGCTGCGCCACGAGCCGGCGTGCATGAAGAAGCAGGTCGCCATGCGCCGCCGCGATCGCCTCGACTTTGTCCTCCCGCGTCCATGCGGCGAGCACGCGATCGCCCAAAAAGCGGCAAGCTTCGACGAGAAATGCGCCCGAGCCCATCGCTGGGTCGCACACGTTGAGACTCAAGATCCGCTCGGACGCGGGCGCGTCGCCCAACACCACAAGCAGTGGCTCGAGGGTCCGCCGGACGATGGGTTCGGAGAGGCTCCGCGGCGTATAGTGCGAGCTCGTGCGTCGGCGCTCGCTACCGGGTTGAAGCACAAGTTGGCCAGATCGTGCCCGGCAGAGCGAGGGATCGGCCTGCTTGCCCGCCGCCGCGTACGGGCGGAGCACTTCGAGCACGCCTTCGGTGTCCGTCACGCTCTCGAGCTCCGTGGCCAGTTTCGTACTCTGCGCCGCGTTGAGGCCGACCGTCTCCCGGAGCCACTTCGCGCGTCCCGTCGATTCGACCTCCGTCACTTCGTCGGCCGTTACCCACAGGTGCTGTGGCTTCAGGCATGCCGCTGCGGACCGAATCCGCTGGACATGAAAACCCATCAGCGCCTCGTAAATGCTGCCGATCTGTTCCACATCGAGCGCCCGGTACGACAAGCGCTGCCCCTCGAAGACGAGGAGCTTCTCGAGCACGTGAAACACCGTTTCGTCGTCGACGCTCGGGACGTTGACGGCGGCGCGGTCCTCGGCCTGCGTGATCGGGGCACTTCCAGCCGGCCCCCAGCCCTCGAGAAACGGGTACTCGTGGGGATTGAAGAGCGACCCACGCCGCGGCGGCATGCGGAGATCCCCGTGCGACACGCCCAGGAACACGGCGCGAAAGAGCGCGACGAGGCGACCCCATGCTCCGAATCGGCGCGACATGGAGTCGGGATAGGCGCCACGGTCGGTGAGCAGCTGCTCGAACAGACTCACGACCGACAGATGCTCGGCGTAAATCGGGTGCTCGACCGGCAGAAGCCCCCGATCCTCCGCGTAAAGGACAAACACGAGACGCAGAAGGACGGTGAGAAGTCCGCGGTAGAGGTGGTCGCCCTCGCGTGCGAGCGCATCGTCGAGCAGGTCGCGGCCGTCCCGCTCGGCGGCCGCCTCGAAGCCGCGCAGCAGGATCTGCAGAGCGTCGAAGACTTGATCGGCCAGATCGTTCGTGACGTTCGCCTGACGCTTGCGGCTTTCGGCGAGCAAGGCTGGTAGCGTTCGCTCTTCGGCCACGCCGAAGAAGCGGTTCGCGGCGAGCAGCATCACGAACGCGTCGAGAATCGGTCGGCCCCCGACGCTCGCCATGTCGTCGACGCGAAACGTGATCGCGCCCGACGATTCGCCGTGGGGCGCGTAGACGAGTCGCACCGCATCGCGGTTCGTCAAAAGGCCAATCGGAACACGGACATGCCGAAGCAGGCGATCAAACTTGGCCGCTGGCGGGTAGTCCCACGAGCCGGTCACAGTCTCGGGCTTGTCGAGGTCCAGGCTGGCGGGGATCTCCCAAACGAGCATCGCGTAGGCGGCTCCCGCGAGGCTGGCCGGCGTCGCGTCGCTGGTTTCTGCTTGGGCGGGTGCAACGGCTTTCTTGAGGCCGAGCGTCGCTCGCAACGTCTGCCGCCCCTCGGGTACGTAGAGCGAGAGCGCTTCCGGGAGCGCGTCGCCGGCGTCGAACGCGTCGGCGGCGTAGCCGAGAAGCGTCGAGAGAAACGTAGCTACGTTCGCGATCGCGTAACCCTCGGGCCCGCTCTCGCCCTGGCGCGTGGGCGGACAGAGGTCGACGAGTTGACCCTGGACGTGCGGCGGCTGCCGCTCGGCGCATTGCGCGTCGACAAGGACCGGAATCGAGACGACGAGCCCGTCGATGGGCTGCACCATCCCGAGCCAGGTCTCGTGAAAGCGTCGATCGACGTCGCTCATCCCCGCGTTTCCGGCCAAAGGAATACGAGGCCGACCGGCTCGAGGCGGCGCAAGGCCACATCGTAGATCGCCTGAATCTGGTTCGGCTCGCGCTCGATCTCGCGCTCGATCGCAATGAGGCGGTCCCCCATGAACGTCCGCTCTTTCTTGAACTGGTCTTCCTCGCGCTTGTCGAGCTTGAGTTCATCGAACGTGAGCTGGGCGCGTCGCTCGATTTCGGCGTGGATGGACGCGCGTTGGGCAGCGAGGATGGCACGGAGCGCGTCGGACTCCTCTTGTCCGCGCGCGGTAAGCATCCGCTCGGCCTCGTGAGCGATCGCGTCGGCTTCGTCGCGAATGGGCTTCCAGAGGGTGGCGAAAACGTTCGGCGCGGCCGCGATCAGCTTTTGTTGCACTGTGGCGGAGACGCCTTCGAGCGACGGGGACTCGGCCAGCACCTGTTCGAGCATTTCGATGGCCTTGCGGTCCGCGTCTTCGGCGAACGGCCGGAGCTCGCGGTCGTGGCCTTCGATCCATCGCGCGGCGACCGAGATGATCTGGTCGTGGAGCCGCGTCGCGCCACGCCCGAAGAGCGAGAGGCGCCCGAAGGCGATGACGCGGGCGAGCGCGTCGTGGCGCGTCCGCACGACCGTGACGCGGCTGAGATCATGGGCGCTGAACCCTTGCGACAAAAAGCGCCCGAGGACTCGTTGCACGAACGGGTGTTGCAAGTGCACATGGGCGAGGTCGCTGTTCATCTTGGGCGGCGGCCGGAAGACGAGCGGAAGCGGGGCTCTCTTGCGAAATTCCCAAAGGTATTCGCCTCGACCGCGCGGCGGCCGCAGCGTGTCGAGCGTCGGTTGCCAAGATTCCGCCAGGTCCGGAACGTGCCATGCGTCCTCCCCGTCCTGCTCGGCGCGTTTGAGCTTGCCGGCACCGGCGAGTTCGAGGCCGACGTCGAGGGCATCCCGAAGCAACGCGGGATCGAAGTTCATCACGCGGGCAGAACGGTTGAGGATCTGGCCCGCTTCTTCGATGTCGTCCCGCACGCGCGCCAACTCGCCGCGCTCCGACTCGAGCTCCTCGCGTGCCGTCCTTTTGAGGGCGCCGGCCTCCTCCGCCGCTTCGAGCCGCTCCGGGGTCTTCGCGTCGATGCCCCGGTCCATGACCTCGCCGAGCCGATCCAAGAGGACCGAGCTGATCGATCCGAGCTCGCGCTGAATCACATCGACCTTCTCGACAAGCTTCCGGAGGACGATGTCCTCGGCGCGATCGGGGTAGATGAAATAGTGGCACCGGACTTCCGGTTCGGGCTGCAGGGTCCGATCGATGCGCCCGTTGCGCTGCTCGATTCGGGCGGGGTTCCAGGGCACGTCGAAGTGGAAAAGGTCCGCGCAATGGCCCTGCAGGTTCACGCCTTCGCGCGCCGCGTCGGTCGCGATCAGAATGCGAACGGGGTGCTTGTCGGGCGGCGAGTTGAACGCACGTTGCACCTCTTCGCGCTGCTCGTCGGACATCCCGCCGTGCAGCTCCAAAATGCGGGATTCCGCGCCTTCGGTCCCGTCGATGGCAGCGTTGAGGACGGTGCGGAGATACCGTTTGGTGTCCCCGTACTCGGTGAAGATGAGCACGCGCCGGTCGGTCCAGGCTCGAGCGGTCCTCGCCGATCGGGCCGCCACGCCCCCGACGGCCACCGCGGGGCACTGGTGTTGGCGCATCCACGCGACGAGCGCTTCGACCTTGGCGTCCGCGGCGCCTCGGCGCTCTTGGGCCCTGCGAAGCATCGCTTCGAGCAAGGTCTTGGCGTCTTCGGGCGGGACGATCAGCCGAGAATCGGCCTCGACCTGAGCTTCGTCGGCTTCGTCCAGGGAGTCGTCGTCCACGCCATACTCGTCGTCGTCCGCGGTGAGCGGAAGCGGAACGGCGACTTTCGCACGCCCTTCGAGCACGGCCCGGTGATGGGCCTGGAGCGTGCGGTAAAACGCCTCGACGCTCGAGAGAAGCCGCTTTTGCAGATTGATGAAGACGAGCGCGCCCTGATCGCGCTCCGGCCTGGCGAGCACCGTATACGCGGCAAGCTGTTCAGCGAGCAAAAGCTCCGGAGTCTCTTTCGTTCCGACCAGGAGCTCGACGAGCGTTCGGCGGGGGAACTGCTCGACGCCGAGGACGCGGAGATCCTCTTTGAGCCGGCGAACCATCACGGCGTCCAGTTGCTGTCGTCCCCGCACGGGTACGCCGCGCGTGAAGCGCTGTGGGTCGAGCAGCTCGAGCAGCGCCGAAAAGCTGTTCGAGTGTCCGTTGTGCGGGGTGGCACTCAGAAACAAGCGGTTCTCGAACCGAGGGCCGATGTCGCGGATGACGTCGGTAATCTTCGAGTCGATCGCGTACCGGTTCGCCCCGGCTGGAGCCGCCACGTGTGCCTCATCGAGGATGAGTAGGCTCTTCGCGGCTCGGTCGCCGAGGTGCTGCAACAGCGGATCGCGGTACTCGGGACGCCGGAGAATCGGGTGCGACACGATGAATCGCGTGTGCGTGCCCCACGGATTGACGCCGAAGCCTCGCTCCTGCCGGCGGCGGCCGATGAACGCACGGTTCATCACTTCGAAATGAAGCCCGAAGCGCTTTTGCATCTCGTCGCGCCACTGCAGGCAAACCGAGGCCGGGCACACGATCAGGATGAACTCGATCCGCTGCCGAAGAAGAAGCTCCTGTGCGATGAGCCCCGCCTCGATCGTTTTCCCCAGGCCGACATCGTCGGCGATGAACACGTTCGCCCGCGGGAGCGAGAGGGCTTTGCGAAGGGGCGTGAGCTGATGCGCCATCAGCTTGATCCCCGCGCGGAACGGTGACTGGAACAGTTTCGCGTCCGTCGCCGTGACGCTGCTCCACTTGAGAGCATGCAGGTACGCCGCAAAGTGGCGTGGCGGATCCATCCGATCGATCTCGCCCAGCCCGTGCGCTTCGGGCTGAAGGACTTTGGCCCCGAGCTCGAGCTCCCAGACCACCTCGAGACCGCGCCCCTGGTTGTCGTCGTCCAGGCAAACCAGCTTCACGAGCGTCCCGTCGCCCTCCGCCGGCGGCGCCACGACTTCGTCGACGAGCCACTGCCGGTGCCGTACGCGAGCGATGTCGCCCGGCCGCGGCGCGTACCGAGGAATGGCATGCGCCGCGAAGAGCGGCTTGGGCGGAGCGCTTTCGGCCGCGCCATGCGCCTGAAGCAAGCGCGCCGCCAGAAGAGGCCGGGCCCGACCCGAGTCGTCGAGCTCGTGGGCGCGACAGGCGGCCTTGAGTTCGTCGCGCCCAAGCGCACCGAGGAGCTCGCGAAAGCGGAACGTTCCCGAGCGCACCAACGCGTCGACCTGCTCCTCCCGATTCGCATTCGGCGGCACGACCACCGCGAACGTGCGCCCCAGCTCGAGCAAACGGGGCTTCGGTAGCCCGGCGAGAATCGTTCGCGAGGACGGGCTCACGGTCGCATAGCGTACGCGAGACGCGACCGCGTTTGGCGCGCGTTCGTTAGCTCTCTTCGTCGCCGCCCAGCTTGAGCTGATCCCCCGTCGCGGTGGGCTCGCCGTCTCGGCCGTTTTGTCGCGTGACGGCCTTCCTCGCTCGCGGATGTCCCAGGCGCGTGGCTCCGGCGGCGCGAGGCACCGGCTTCCGTCCGCTGCTCCTCGCCGGCACGTTTCACGTTGAGGGTGAACAGGCGATCGATGACCGCCTCTTTGAAGGCTGCGAGGCTCGCCGACTCGTCGTCGTTGCCGGGCAGAAGGGCGGGATCTCGATGTCGAGCCATCGGCCATCGGGGTCGGTTCCGCATACGCGTCAGCGGCATCGCCACGAACGCCGGCGCAGCCGTCTCCCTCAGGCGCCTTCGCCAGTAGTAAACCCGCTGCACGGACATCCCCCGTCGCTGCGCGAAGGCCGCCACGCTCTCGCCGCGGTCCTGCAGCTCCGCCAAAGCGTCCCGCGCCTCCCGCTCCGTCCACTGTTGCCCGCCACTTCGCAGCCGTCGGTCCATCGCGACCTCCGGTATCGCGCGTACACGACCCTGGCCGGGCTCGAAACCACGTCAGTCGGGGATGGGATACCCTCTACCCGGTGGACACCCACATCGCGGAGAAGCTCCACGCCTACACGATGCCGCGCAGTGGCGGATATGCGCGCTCGTCGCGGAGGCGGCTCTCGCACGGGCGCTCCGGGCGATGCGCGGGACGTAATGGGCCCGGTCGACGTGGCTGCTTTGCGAGTAGATCTATCCCTATGACACCTGAAGTTCGTGACCGGATCCAGCTTGCTCGCCGACGAGGAGCCGCGCTTCTGCGCATTCTGAAGGATCACCTCCCGCGGGAAGTCCGGACTTCTGGGGCGCATACCGATTGGTCCGTTGCTGGTCCAGCGTTCATTGCGCGATCCGGAAGGCTGCTCGACGCCACTCTTAGGCTCCCCGACGAGCACGAGGTCGCGGCCGGCGTCCTGCTCCGCGTTCTCTACGAGCACATCGCCTTGTTTTGCTGGATCGCGGTCGACCCGGCTAACCACGCGAGCCAATGGGTGCGTATGGATCGCGTGGAGCGCCTGAAAACCGGCAATGAGTTGAGGGCGCTCGGGGAAGTGTTGGATCCGCAGATAACCGAGCGCTACGAGACCGAACGAGACTCCACACGGCCATGGCCTGGCTTGCCGGAAATGGCGAAGGCCGCGGACCTTCACTGGGCTGCAGCCGGCATTGCAGCGTTCTCGGCGCGCGGCTTACGATCGATGTACGTCGTGATCTACCGGCAGTTCAGCGCTTTCGTGCACGCGATGCCTGCATCGCTCGACGGAGTCATCGGTAAAGGGCCGGCGCCCGACATTTCGCGCGTGGGCATTGAGGACGAACCATCCGAAACCAACGCGTTCACGATCGCGCCAATCGTCTTCGGACTTGGTCTGCTCGTTTCGGGCAAGGCTCTTGGCTTCCCCGAGCCTGCGCGAATCGATGGAGCCTTCACATCCACCGCTTGACGTGTACTGCAGTAAGGGACGCGAAAAGCGCCCTCGCTCCCGGGGAACCTTCCCGGTTTCTGGCCGCGGGGGTAGGAGCCGCGACGAAGGAAATCAAAGCTTTGTCGCGAATCTCGCCGACGTTCTCGCAGCCCGAGCGTCCGGCCCAACAATCGAAGGTGCGGCGGGTGATGGCTGATGTACTTGACCAGGTCCATTCCATGTACATGCTAGGGACCGTATAGGTCTTTTCGTCGATGCTCGGCACGACGTTCTCCGGCGGGTTCAGGTAGACCCCCACGACGTCCTGCACTTTCGCGGCGAACTCGGGGTCGCGGCTCACCTTGTACTTCCTAACCAGGTGAGGCTTGAGGCCGTTGTTGCGCAGAATCCTGGCCACCGTGGCTCCCGGTCGCCCGACCTCTCGCCCCAGCAGCCGACTTGTCCACCGGCTGCGCCCGGCCGGCGGCGGAGACAGCGCCAGTTGGACGACCCGCTCGATAACGTCGCTCGGAACAGCGTGATCCTTGCGGCCAGCTTTCGCGCGGTCGGCCAGTCCGTCCACACCGCCCCGTACGAAGCGAGCGCGAATCCGCGATACCTGCTCCGGCGACAAGCCCGCGCGGCGGGCGATCTCGGTACCAGCAACACCGTCCCCGCTCAAAAGAACGACCCTGGCGCGCCGCACGTGTCGCGCTGGAGCACTCGGACGACTTACGATGCTTTCTAGCTTGCGCCGTTGGGCAAATGTCAGGCGCAGTGGCGTCGTCTTCCGCATGGACGCCTTAAAGCACAATCCGTCCCCGATCCTTGATCTCATCTACGTCTCGGTGCACGGGGTGGTGGAAAGCCGTCGTTCAGCCCCCATCCGGCACCGTGAGAGGAGCCAACGAATAGGGCGTAAACGGGCCGCTGTTTACAGAGCACCCAACGACAAGCGTAAGGCCAGCGCCCAATGTGGCCGTGGTAGGCTCGGTTGTATAGAGCACGGTTCCAGTGAGGAGCTGGTCCCCGTTGAAAAAGTAGTCAGTGGTACCCACGGTTACGTTACCCGGGCAAGTGGCCTTGAGTTCCGTAAATGTGATATTTGCACCATTCAACGCGAACGTGCCCGTCTCAATCGTTTCGTTCCCCGTCGCGTTTGAGGTCTCGTTAAAGACCGTTAGTTGATAGGTGCAATCGCTATTGAGTACGGTTTGCAAGTTGTAGGTTATGCCGTCGGGGGTGACCGTATCGAGCCAGGTGCCGTAGATACTCGGCTCCCCCACAGTCCCTGTGCCGATCGGTGTTCCGGTCGTAGCAACGGGCGCCAAGGGTGAAGCGGTAAACGTTCCCGCGATTGTGCATCCCACGACAAGCGTGAGGCCCGATCCCAGTGTCTCAGGGGCCGTTGATGCGTAGACTATATCATCCAGGACGAGATCCGTACCGTTGAATGAGTAAGTCGAGTTCCCGATTGGAAGCGAAGCAGGACACGATGCCTTTACGGGCGTAAAAATGAGGTACCCCCCACTCTGTACCCAAGTGCCCGTCTCAAGCGTTTCGTTTGCAGTCACGGCCGACGTTGTGTCCAACACCGTGAGTGTATACGTGCCGTCTGCGTTGATGACGAATTGAACGCTGGATGTAGCGCTGGCCACGTGCAACCAGGTCCCGTAGAAGCTTGGCGAAACACAAGTGGGAGCCGCATCGGCATCCGGTCCTGCGTCACAATTCGACACCTGAGTGTACGAACATAGGCCGCTCGACTCGCACGTGCCCTGGGTCGAATCGCAAGTCGTTGGCGGAGTCACGCACGCGGTGGATCCACCGGTCGGTGTCGTGCAGCCCCCGCACGGATCCTTGGCGCAAGCATCCGCGTCGCCATCCGGTTCGATTACATCTGCCTCGATTACGTCCGGTACAGTTACATCGACGTCCGGCTCCTCGATTATGTCCGGTACGGTTGCATCTCCATCGGGCACGTTTGCATCCTTGCCACCGTCCAAGTCACTCGACGACGAACTGCTCGTCGAGCTTGAACTCGATCCGTCGGATGCGTCCGTTTCCCCAGCCCTGCCCGCGTCCAGTTCACTCGATGACGAGCTTGAAGCGGTCGAAGACGTCGAGCTCGATGATGGTTGTTCGCTTGAGCTTGAAGAGCTTTCGGGGGAAGCGTCGGACGGCCCTGTCGAAGTGCTTCCGCAAGCCGACAGAGCCGCAAAATGTCCGGTTACGACCGCTAGTGCGGCGATTCTGAACCACTCTCGCTTCAAGGCATGCCTCCGCTGGATCGATCGATAACCGACATTGGCGTTCAAGAGCGCACAAAGTAGACCAGGCGGAAGTGGCAAGCTGGGCAACAACAAAATCCGACGGGCTCAAAAAATCGTGCAAGCTCAGCCTTGCGACGGTGCGAGAGCGGATTTAGGAAGAGCCATGAATGTGGCATCCTAAGCTACGTGTGGCTCGCGGCGCTACTTTGTGGCCTAGTGCACCACATACGTGGGTTGGCGTGGCAGTGTCCCGGTTTCACGTGCTTCATCGGCCCCGTCCCCGCGTGTACACGAGGCATGAACCCGTTCCGTGCGCTTTCCGACGACGCCCCGGAGCGATGGCTCACGCGGTCGCAGTATGGCGTCGCGCTCACGCGACAAGATTTCACGGCGAAAGCCATCTGGGTCGGGTGACCCTGGGCGCGTTCGAGGATGACGGTCGGGATCGATCCGGCTCGCGTTTGGGGGCCTCCATGGGGTCGCATTCGGCCACCGCGCGAGCTCGCCGGCGTCGCCGACCATCGAGGTACTTCTGGATTGGGGCGACGACGACAGCACTCTCGGTTGGGTTCGGTGCCGCGGCGGTTGACGGCGAGCCGCTGGGACGTATCGCGGGCGCACCAGGGCGCGTACTCTGGACGGCATGAGCGAGGCGACGATCTCGGGGCTCCACGCGGGGCGAACGGGCGACGCGGACGCCCTGTTCTTGAAGAAGAACCTCATCGCCGTCGGTTGGTCCGCGCTCGGGGACCTCAGCAAGATCGAGCCGTCCCGGGAGGCATTCAAGGCCGCTGTTGCCAAGACGTGGCCCGACAAAAAGCCCGGCCGGTCCCGAACAATGCAGGGCAGCTCTTCCGATTCGTGCACGAGATGGAGCCGGGCGACGTCGTCGTCTACCCGTCCAAGGCCGATCGCCAGATCCACATCGGTCGCGTCGAAGGTTCGTACCGTTACGACCCGCAGCTCGAGAGCGGGTATCCGAACGTTCGTCCGGTGAAGTGGTTGAAGTCGGTGCCTCGAACGCAGTTTTCGCAAGGAGCGCTCTACGAGATCGGCTCGGCCATGAGCTTGTTCCAGGTGAAGAACTACGCTGAGGAGTTCCGCGCGATGCTCGAGGGCAGGGCAGCTCCGCACCCGCCGCCCGTCGAGGAGGACGAGACCGTCGCAAGCGTCAGCGAAGACGTCGAAGATACGACCCGCGACTTCATCGTAAACAAGCTCGCCCAGAAGTTGAAGGGGCCATGCGCTCGCGCACTTCGTGGCTCACTTGCTGGAGAAAATGGGCTACCGAACGCGAGTGTCGCCCGAGGGGCCGGACGGCGGCGTGGACATCATCGCACATCGCGATGAGCTGGGGTTCGAGCCGCCGATTATCAAAGTTCAGGTCAAGAGCACGGAGGGCGAAGTCGGCGACCCTGAAGCGTCTGCGCTCTACGGGAAGGTCGGGCCCAATGAGCACGGGCTGCTCGTGACGCTCGGCACCTTCACGGCCCAGGCCCGCAACTTCGAGCGCAACAAGTCGAACCTGCGCCTGATCGACGGCGAGGCACTCGTGAACCTCGTGCTCGCTCACTACGAGAAATTCGACGTGAGCTACAAGGGGCTACTCCCACTTCGACGGGTGTACGTCCCCGTCCCTCAGGGCTCCGATGACGACTAGAGGCGCGTTCTCGGCAAATATTCGGGGATGAGGCCGTGCAGCACCCGGGGGGATGAAAACGATGGGGCCGTAAGCCTCGCCGCGCAGGCCATCGGTCACCAAGACTCGCGGAAGCCGGCGTCTCTTCGTCGGCCAACGCGCTTTGCGGTTACTCGCTCTTTGGAAGGACAGTCGGCCAAACTCGACGAGATGATGGCGCGATTGGCAGGCAGGCAAGCCCGTCGAAAATCGACATAGTCCCCGTAGTGGCTCCGCTGTTGCTGCAAATCGCGGTCTCATTGAGCTCGGGACCGGGAGCCGTGACAGGCGTAGCCTCGGTCGCATGGATCCGGTTCCGCTTTACAACCTCGACCTCGGCAAGACCCATCCCGGCAAGCGCTTCGGAAATGTCCGCGTTGGTCCCTTTGTCGTCAAGGTTGTGGACGACTACGAGACGCAGGTCGGCAAGATCCCCCACACCGGCAGTCGAACGGACAGCTTCGATACTGAGACGGGCAAGCCCACCACGACGTTTCGCGAGGCCAGCGGTTCCGGCTGGCATGTCACGGCAATCGCCACGCCAGATGAGGGCACGGACGAGCGGAGCATCCTGTGTAAACCTCCGGCTGATGACGGCGGGGCGTGGGACCTCTGCACCATCCTCACTTTCTTGACGGGACGGCGCGTCTCTACCGCGAAGAGCCTAGACCGATTCTCGCCGCTCCCCGCGGGTTCTCATGCGTGCCTGAGGATGATTGTCCTCGAAGCGGCGGCCATCGCCTGGTCGCGCCGCAACGTGATCGCGGAACGGGGGTTTGCGACGGCGCTGTTCCTCTACAACGAGGGCACGAGCCATGATCTCCTTCAGGTCTTCGCTTCGCTCTACAACACCGCCCTCAACGCCGTGCTCGACGCCTGGGAGCTACCGCTCACGAACGTCGACCCCGAGAAGAAGGCGGCGCTGCTCAAAATCGTCACAGAGGCCGTCAACGGTTGCGTCGCCCTGTCCGAGCAAGAGCGCCAAGGGTTCTCGGCCCGCCTCGGCTCCAAGGTCAACGAGGGGCTTCTTGGGCTCGCCGAGAAGCTGCCCGCGCTTCTCGTCGAGCTGGACGTGATTCGACCGCGCGGCGCCGAAGGCCAGGACCATGACGCCGTCTACAGACGCGTGAAGTTCGTGAACACCGTGCGCAACGGGCTCACGCACACGGGCAGGATCCCTCGACTGAAGGGTCTGGATGAAGAACAGGCGCGACGCCACGCCCTTGCGATCACGTCGGGTGTCGTGCCCGACATCTTCAAGCTCGCGATGGGGAAGGTTCTTGGGCTTGATCCCAAGGACACGCGGAGCTTTGCTCTGCTGACGGTGCTTCGAGACGTGCTGGTCACGTTCTTCGCCCACGGCATATGGCGAGACTGGCCCCTCGAAGAGAAGTCCTTCGACGAGTGGTTCTACGAGTCGTCATCGCGGTGGGGAGCGTGACGCTACGCGCCTTGACGAGCGGACACTTGGGCGAGACGCTTACGCGGATGGGAACCGCTCCGAAGGAGTACCTCTGGTGCACGCCGAACAAGACCCACAAGACTATCGTCATCGAGCTGCCCGAAGGCGGCGACATCCCCGACTGGAACGAGTTCGAGTTGCGCTACACGAACGACAAGGACGAAGACGTGACGGTCGACACTGGCGACATGACGACTGCCCGTGGCGAGATCCCGCCGAAGGGCGTGCCTGGTCGGCTCGTGCAGAAGCCGAAGCCACCCACCGGATCGAAGGCCGTTCGCGTGTGATCGAGGTCAAGATGGGCGGTGTGCCCTAGGGGACAGACTTTCGTCGATCGCCTGCTCGAGTTGGCGACCAACGCTGCCAAGATGAAAAACACCGAGGTAGGGACGCTGTTCGAGGCCGCGGCGGGCTTTGTGCTCGACGCGACGCCCGGCTTCGAGGTCCGTAGCACGCTCGTGGATGCCGCGTCGCTGACCGACCTTCTCGTCTCGTACGGTCTTCGAAAACGCGTTCTTCCCGGAGGGATATGCGCTCGTTGAATGCAAGTACACGGACCATGTTGGGGTGCCCGTCATCTGGGACGTGGGTGCTTGATGCGTCACGCTGGGGGTGAAGCTTGGGATCCTCGCGACCCAGGAGGGTATCTCTGGCGCGGCCCGACGCTCGAAAGCTCTACGTGATGCTGAGCTTGAACGTAGACATTGCTTGCCGCACGGGATCCATATCCTTGTCGTGTCAGCCGATGACATTCGAGGCTCGGCGCGTGGTCTTCGGGGATTAGAGCCGGCTCTTCGGGATGACTTCGAGCGTCTGCGCTTCGGCGAGCCACCGGTCACGATCTGACGCCCCCACCCGCTCGCGCTCCGGCCCCGCTATTTGGCCCCGCCAAATTGGCTGCACAAGGCGTCGCCGGCCAGCCCCGAACCGAAGTGGTCGGCCGTGGCCCCCGTCGTGAGGTACACTTATGCTCGCCAGCGCAGACTTCGTAACCGGAATCGCAGCCCATGCGCCTTAATTTGCCGCCCGTCCGCGTTGTTGCGGCCATGCTGTTTGGCGTGGCAATCGCGTCGGCGCGTAATGCCGATGCCAGCCCTTGCGTCACGGACGCGGACTGTCCGCTCGGGTTTCAGTGTACGGGCGCCGCTGAAGACGGAGGCCAGACCTGCACATCAGAGGGATGCCTGAGCAGCTCCGACTGCGCCCCTGGCTTCGCTTGTTTTCTCAATATTCAGTGCGTACCGGGTCCGGACGCATCACTCATCCCCGGAAATGCCTGCGTACCTCAATGGCAGGCGCCCTGCGCCGTCGACAGCGATTGCGGCAACGGCTTTCAGTGCGTCGTGGCCAGTGAAGCTTGCGATTGCTCCGGCACGGACACGGACGTGCCCGCCGACGCCGGAGCGGTGAGCGTACCTTGCGCGTCGGCGCAGCCCCCACAGCCGGCTTGCACCAACGCAGACCAGGCTGAATGTCCGTCTTCCCCATCGCTCTGCGAGGCGGGCAGTACCTGCCTGTGTTGGGGGATTGCGGGCGCGTGTCACCAAAATCAGATGCCGGCGTGCAAAACGGCATCGGATTGTCTTCCGAACTGGAGCTGCCAGTGCCCTCCAGACGGCAACGGAGTGGTGACCGCCGGATGCAGCACGATGTCCTGTACGCCACCCAATTCGGATCTTGCGTTTCAAGGCGCATTCGCGATTGGCGGAACCCTGGGGTGTTCGGGCGAATTCCCCGGCGGCAGCGTCCGCGCCGGCGGCGGTTCCGGAGTCGAAAGTCCCGGTCCAACACCCGCAATGTCGGGGCAGGCCGTCAATGGGACCGGCTCGGGCAGCGTCAGTTCGCCCGCGGCCGCACCGCCGCCCAGCTCGAGTGCTGGGTGCGCGATCGGAATGCCTCGCCCGACGGGCGCGTGCTCGCCCACTTTGGCCGTGCTTGGTTTGGCCTCGGCGGCCGGAGGTCTGCGTAGGATGCGGCGTCGCCCAACTCGGAAAGTCACGCGCTGAGAATCTCGCGCCCGCCCGCACATTTGCGTCAACCGTCACGTGACGCTGCTCATTTTGTACCCTCGATGACACCGGGATCCTCGACGCGGGGTCAGAAAGATTTGCCGATCCAGTCGCGAAGGTCGTGGGCGAGCCTCGACTGCTCATGGAACAGGACGAGTGCCGAGTGAACGGCATCCCACGACACGGGGTCCACGCTTTTGGGATGACCAGCTTCGTTACGGGTCATGCGAAATAGCCCGGTCCACGCGGACCAATAGCTCTCGAACCTTTCTCCGAGGCCCTGGGACATGTCCTTTACACGCGGTTTCAGCTCGGCCTCCATCGTTCGTAAAACGGTTGCGATGCGGAAGTCGTCCAGGGCCTTCGGCGGACTCTTGCCACCGGCGAGCATCCGCTCCTTCAGCTTGTCCCGGACGCCGAGGTTCATCGACTCGGCAGCCGCCCCGAGCATCACCGCCGACGCCTTGATGCTCCCCTTGTTGAACGTGTCGAGAGCCTCGGCGAGGTACGAGACGACGACAGGCAGGTCACGCACGTAGTCGTCGATGGCGGCCCGATAGCCGTGCGGGTTGCTTGGATCGCGGCTCAGGTTCTTGAGCGTCTCGGTGCCGTGCGCGGTGAGATGAGCCCAGGACGAGCCCGCATTGGGATCCGAGCCCACGTCGAGGCCCCAGGAAATGATCCCGCTCCGATACAAGTCGTCCCAGCCATCGAGCACGAGCTTCTGGAGGCTCGGATCGTACGGGCATGCGAGACGGATCGCGGCCTGCTTTAGCACCTCGTAACGGCCAAACGAGCCGCCGTTCGAGGCGGACATCCCTCGGATAAGTTCCAGCAGCACCTTCCGTACGTCAGCTCCGTCCATCGCGCGCACGCTACCCGAGTTCGTCGTCCGATCGCCACTCGCTTTCAAGGGCAAGCGCGCGAGGCCGACCGCGCGGGCCGTCAAACCGCACAGCCTCTCGCCGGCTGTTCGCTATGATCTGGGTTGATGGATAAGCGCTCGCTCTCTGCTCCGTGCCCGTGCGGCTCGGGGCAGCTTTTTGCAGCTTGTCACGGGGCTGACGCGACCCCAGATGCGACGGCCCCCGGCGAGGGGAAGGGAAGCGTAACGCACGGGTACTGGCTCGTGGCCTTCGTCGATCTGCTGGGCCAGAAGGAGGCGTTTCTGAAAACGGACTACCTCCCGAACGCCGAGGACCCCGCGAAGGTGGAGGCGTTCATGGCGGAAGTGAAGGCCAGCACCGGGGTGATCCTCGGGATGCGCAAGATTCTCGCGTCCTTTCGCACGGGCCTGACCCAGGACAGCGGGGCGTTCAACGACCTCTCTCGCGAGCAGCGCGAGATGGCCGAGCGATTTCAGAAGACCCGCGTTCGAGAGTTCCGCATGTCCGACGGGATCATCCTTGCATGCCCGTTGACGCCAGAGAACGGCCACTTCCCGATCCGTGGGGTCTATGATGTGTTGGCCACATGTGCCGTCCTGATGAGCGTGCAGCTAGCCGCTGAAAGGCCGATTCGTGGTGGCATCGACGTCGGAACCGGCATGGAGATCGATGGCGAGCTATTCGGCCCCGCGCTGGTCAAGGCTTACGTCCTCGAGAGCAAGCGTGCGAAGTACCCTCGTCTCGCAGTCGGGCAGGATCTCTCGTCTCGCAGTCGGGCAGGATCTCGTCAACTACCTGATGACCTCGGCGCGATCGGGGATGCCGGAGATCGAGGGTCAATACCAGCGTAAGATGGCGGAGGGAATCGTGCCCCTTCTGAAGCGAGATGCTGACCAGCAGTGGATCGTCGACTACGCGGGTCCGAAGGCACGCGAGTTTCTGCCTCGCCTCACAGACATGCTCGGACC
>JBEKOY010000082.1:0-24973 GCA_049521295.1 Polyangiaceae bacterium
GCGGAATGCCTTCAGGTGCTCGATACGGTCGCGTCAGCGCGAACGGAGGTCCTCGTCACCAAGCGCGGCAAACCCGTAGCCCGCATCGTACCCGTCGGTGAGCCGCCGGCCTCCCGCTTCGGGGCGCTTCGGCGCGTAACAACGATCGTCGATGCGTCGGACGACCTTCTGTCGGCCGGCGACGGCTGGTCCGTTGAGTAGCGTGCTTGTCCTCGATTCGCACGTGTGGGTGAAGTTCGTGGCAGGTGCCTCGCTGTCCAAACGTGCACGCAGGACGATCGAACGCGCTGCGGGGGCAGAGCGCGGCGTCCTCATTCCGGCGATCTCGCTCTGGGAGATCGCCCGCTTGGCTCAGGACGGGCGGCTGAAGCTCGGCGAACGCCTCGAACGCTGGTTCGACGCCGCGCTCGCGACGGTTTCGGGGGATCTCGCGGCGATCACCCCTGAAATCGCCATTATCGCAGCGGGACTCAGGTGCCACGGCGATCCGGCCGATCGCTTGATCATCGCCACGGCGCTCGCGAGCGACGCCGTTCTCGTGACGCGCGACGCTGCGATCCTCGAACTCGCTTCCTCGGGCAAGGAGCTTCGTGTCCTCGAAGCGTGAGGGACGACCGGGCTCCAGCCACCTGTCGACTCGCGCGGCGCTCGAGGTGCCCGTTGACGCCGCCGCACTCCCGGCGAGTCAGATGTTTGCCGCGAAGCCCGCGATCAAGGGAGTGCGGGCGAGGGCAGCGAAGGCCGCAGTGGCGCGCCGGGGTGAACGCGATGAAGGGTGCGAACGTCGTCTTCCGTGAGCTGTCACCACCGGTTCCCGAGGGTACAGTCAGCAGACGTCGAGGGCTTAGTGCTTGGCACCGTAGGGCGATTAGGGGGAGATGCCCCCCAAAGCGATCGCGAGACTCGAATTCTGTCATTTATGTCATTTGTTTCGGCCGAGACGATTTGAAAAACGGCTTGGCGCGCGACAGTGCTGACGGAATCCACCAGAAAACCGGTCTCAGTTCGCCCGACCCATCTAGGAGGCCCTCGGCATCCAGTCCCCCCGCGGCCGGTCAGGACGGGAGGGCCGCGGAGCTGAGCGCCAGATCTTTCGAGCCCGCGTTCTCCCGCTCCGAGCTGCGGTGGGCTAGCGCTCTGCGGCGCGGTTCTTCGAGCTCTTCGCGCATGGCGCGGCGCTCCGTCACAAGGACCGCGGCCGTATTTGGGTTATCCGTCAATCCGAGCAATCGTGTTAGGTTCGTAATGGCTATTTCGAGCTCGGCGAGACGCTCTGGATTTCCATGCTCGGCCATCTGGTCGACGTAAAGGGGTTTGCCCGCGTGGTTGCCACTTCGCCACGTCGTTCAGCTCAACCAGGCCGCTCAAGCTCGACTACTACACGCCGATCAGCGAAACGATCGACCTCGCTGCCATTACCGACTTCATCGACGGGACCGCTACGAACGAGGTGGTCGCCATCGTACTGTTCCCGTCAGTGCGTACGCCCACCGATCTGGCGCACACGCTGGCAGCGCTGTGCAAGGAGCCGCGATGGCAGCTCGGCGAAGAGAGCTGGCCGAAAGGTCGCGAGCGGCCCGATCCCGTCGCTCTCTCTCTCACCTGGAAGACGTCCAGCGGCGATGTCTCCGATGCGATGGGCGTCGCTCCGCTCGGCACGATGCCCGTCACTCGTCGGGCGCCGTACATGGCGATCGTCGTCTGGGGCGGCTCGCATCTGAACTCGCACATCCGAAAGACCGACCGCGTCGGAGTTGCGAGTGCACCTACCGGTCTGGACAAGGCCGACCACAGCCGCCTGATGAAAATCACCGACGAACGCGTGCGGGAGCTGCTGCGGGAGCCCGGCGAGGACCCCGAGTGGCTTCGCCGCGTCGGCTTCATTCTTCCGAGCGAGGCCTGCGGACCTTTGCGTCCGTTGCGCAAGCCCGAGCCGGGCGAGAAATAGACGTCGGTGCGCTTCCGCCAAGGGCCTCGTCGATCGCCTCGTGAGCGCGTGGTGCGATCGGTGTTTCCGCACCCGTGGCCCCGTGCTGGCCGCTGGGCCGCTCTCCTCGGGGCTAAAGCCGATGAGTGGAAACCATGTCCGGTCTGGCCCAGGTTGGCGCAGCGACATTTGGAAATAAGGCCGAAGAAACGCGCGGCACATTGCCTGCAGGCGCCACCCAGGATGAAAGCGTCTCGTGCACTTGCGACCGCACCTCTTCTCCTCACGACAGCGGTGGGGCTGGCTGCCTGCGGCGCCCGCATCGAATCCGGCTCGTCGAACCCCGACGACTCGTCGAGCGACGGAGGATCCTCGAGCGACGGAGGATCCTCGAGCGACGGAGGATCCTCGAGCGACGGAGGATCCTCGAGCGACGGAGGATCCTCGAGCGACGGAGGATCGTCGAGCGACGGAGGATCGTCGAGCGACGGGAGCTCGTTTCCCTTCGGCGTGTACTCTGACTGTACCTGGCTCTTGACCACCGGCACCGCCGAAAGCGCAGCATCTTCCGCAAGCCTCACGCTCGCGCCCGATGGGCCGTCCGTCGTGGCTACGTTTCAGTCCGAGGGCCAGCCGACCGCCACCTTCGACCTGCGCGCGACGAGCCATAGCTCGGCGACGTTGACCGCATCGGGCCAGGGATTCGCGGGGCGGTGGGGCTACTGTGGCGGCGGGGTCGTGGTGCTCGACAGCGGTGACGTCGCCGTCGGGAGTCCTGCGCCGACGCAAGCAACACTGAGCCTGTCGTCGGCGGAGCTCACGGTCGACCAGGGCGTCGTCTTCGTCCAGATGAACGGGGCGGTCGTCGACGTTCAAGGCCAGCCCGGTTGCGCACCAGACGGGCCTCCAACTGGCCCTACATCCGCGCTGCTCGTCTGCGAGGCGTCGAGCACGGGCGATGGCGGCACCGGTGCGGGCGATGCTGGGGCGCCCACGTCTGCGACTTCCGCCTTCGTGACAGGCTCTTACGACTGCAGCAGCACCGTATTTACGGTCGTCACCTACGACGGCGTGCAAGATAACGTTGTCTCGTCCGGGGGCGCCGGGACGCTCACGCTGAACGCGGACGGCTCCAGCCTTAACGCGGCCTACAGCTTGGGTACACTCACGAGCGGAACTCTCGACTTTACCATCACGAGCGACAGCTCGGCCAATCCCGTCCCCGGGCAGACCATCGAAGTCGCCTGCGGCGGGATCGACCCAACCACGATGATGTCCCCGAATGACCCGACGGTCACCCAGGTCAGCGCTGGCGCTCTGACGACGGACGGCACCACGCTTTACCTGACCTTCCTCGGTAGGGTGCCGAGCGGCACTTGCTCGGGCCAGACGTCGAGCATAGTGCTGCAATGCACACCGAAGGATCAGTGACCTCAGCTCCGCGTGCACCAGGACTTGATGCGCGGCTTACCGCGATTCCTGCCGAGGGCGTTTGATCTTCGCGAGCACGGGATTCTTTCGTCGCGCCGCGAGCCTCGGGACCCCGAAGCGGAGTTTTGTCATTTGTGTCATTTATTTTCTCGGGTTCTGATTTTGAAAATCCCCGGGCAGCCACGGCCGAGCTCACTTCAGCGAGCCTTCTCGCGACAGTGAGGACGGAATCCAAATCGCGGTGCGTCACAGACGACGGGACGCGTCATCGACACTGGAGTCACACGGAGTGAGGCGGACGAGGGCATTAATGGCTTCCTTGATCCTGCGTGCGAGCAACGCCACCGGACTTACTTGCTACGACGTCGGAACGTACCGTTGATCGCAACCCCCCCGCCGGGGCGGCCAGACTCCAGCGGCCTGACGCCGAAGTACTTGGTAGGTCTATCAGGCTCGAGATCGGTTGCCCGACGGCGTCGACAATACGTGCCAACCGGCGTGCCTCAAGCTCTCTCGCAAGTTGCATCACCACCTCAAAGTGCCCGGCCGCGGCAGCCGCCTCCAGCGCCTTGGCGAGTGAGTACTCCACAGGGTCAGTAGACTCCTTGTTCTGCCCTACCGGATTGCCCCAATATTGCCCCGGGGTGGGTCCAACAGGGTCGATCTGGGGTCCACTCGGATCGCCGATCACCCTTGATTTCTCGCTTATCGCGGAAGGCTCGCACATGCTTGGTCGCTTCGCGTCCAGGTGTGACCCTCGTGCCAATCCTGGCCGTTTTGCCGGTCTCCTCGTTGAACCTTGCACTTCTGCGTGTTGCGACAGCTTCGGCGCCGAGGTGTTGTAGTCCCGGAACCGTCGGAGGGCCCTGCGCAGGGGTTCAAGATCCGAGGTGTCGACGTCGACTTCGTGCGGGATGTACCCGAGGTTCTGCAAGCGCTGGAAGATCCCGGAGAGGGTGTCGACGGGATCCAGGTTGCCCAGGAGAAAGGCGAACGATGTACCGGAGCTCGTGAAGGTCACGGTAAAGTCACCGATGTTGATCGGCACGACGAACTTCGCGATGCCGTCGCCGTCGGTCGACTGGCCGGTCAGGTCGGGAAGCTCGTCGATCGTGAAGGTCTGGGACGCGAGGTCGGGGTAGTCGAACCGTATCTGCACCAAGCCGTCACCGGATTCGATAAGCGGATGGACTGGTTACGCGCGCACCTCGATCGGAGCAAATCGACCGTGCTTGTACTCCGAGCCGACTCGCCCCCGGCTACCCTGTGGATGCCATTCAAGCTTCGGGATTGGGCGCCGGCTCGCTGGCGCGTGCTGAGCTTTCGCGCCGGGTTGATGACGGCCATTCGGAGAGGACCTCGGACCCTCGAGATCACCTCGCGGGACCACCCGCTCTTTCCGACGGGTCCGTTCGATCTCTTCCGAAGCACCGATGCACTGCACAGCGGCGATGTCGTCGAAGTGCCCGGCATGCGTGCGACCCTCCTCCAAGTCGACGACCAGCAGGCGCCGAAACAGGTGCGCCTTGATTTCGATGTAGATCTCGATGATTCGTCCGTCAGGCCCTCTCCGAAGGGCAATCCGGCTTTGAGGAAGTGGCTCTTCCGGCGGTCAACTTTGGCGTCCAACTGGTGCAATAACCCTGCGCGGTGTGCGTCGTCGCCCGAACGGGTGACGCATCGTTGAGCTCTTCGCTGCTAAAGTTTTGTCGGTCATGCCGAAACTGGTCGTTCAGGGCGCGTCGCTCTCCTGCTCGATGGGCAACGCCCCCTCGCAGTTGTCCGTCCTTCCGATCCACGCAGTCGAAGGCGACTCGGCCTCGGCCGCCAACATTCAAGACATGCAGCCAATCGTCAATATTGCTCCGTTCGGCATGTGCATGTCGATGACCAACCCGCAAGTCGCCGCGGCTACGTCGGCCGCGCAGGGCGTTCTGACGCCGCAGCCCTGCGTGCCCATGACGACGACCCCGTGGACGCCCGGATCGCAAAGCGTGACTGTGGGTGGGCAGCCGGCGGTGTCGGACGCGTGCCAGCTCACGTGCCAATGGGGCGGTCAGATTCAGGTGCAGTCCGCGGGACAATCCGACGTCGAGGTGGACTAATTTTCGGCGGGGGAACATCCGGGGGTTCGAACGCGGCAGAGCCATGAACACACGCGTAGCAGGACCGGTCACCCTCGACACGCCGCTCGGCGATGCTCTGACGTTCCATTCGATGGGCGGTCTCGAAGCGCTGTCTCGGCTCTCGTCTACGAACTCGACGTCACGAGCGAGCGTTCCAAAGCGAGCCGACGCCCGTCGATCGGAGTTCGTCGCGGATCCAGAAGCCAAGAAGGCCTGAGGCAGCCCTGGGGGTGCACGGGCCGCCGTCCACCCGGGACTGCACCAACCTCGGCCATTAACCGGTCACCGAGCCGACGCTGCGAAATCATTCCCCCGTCGAGGTCCCAGTGTGAGAGAGTGTCGGCACCGCGATCTGAAACGGGAAAAGGCCCGGCCGGTTCGCGGGGGAGTGGTCATGAAGTCGGCACCTTCGACCGAGTTTCACGTGGGCGAGCGCGTCGGCGCCACCGACTGGGTGGTCCGTCGGATCGTCGGCGAGGGCGGCATAGGGATCGTCCTCGAGGTGGCCAAGGAGCCCGATCTGCGCGCGGCCCTGAAGGTCCTGCACCCGGACATCCCGCGCTCCCCCGAGTTCAAAGCGCAGTTCACGCAAGAGATCCAAGTGATGGGGCGCCTGCGCCACCCCAACATCGTGCACGTCTTCGACTGCGGCGTCCTGCCCGACGGTTCGCCGTTTCTGCTGATGGAACTGCTCACGGGCCGGACGCTGCGCCAGGTGGTCCGCGAGATGCCCATCCCGTTCACCGCCAAGGCCGTTCGCCACATCGTCGGCCAGATTTGCGCGGGGCTGGGCCATGCCCACGGCGACCGGCCGCCTGTGGTGCACCGCGACATCAAGCCCGACAACGTCTTCCTGCACGGCCCCCGCCCGCTTGAAGGCCAAGTCAAACTGCTCGACTTCGGCCTGGCCCAGGTGATCGGTCCTTCCCGATCGCGCGAGCGTCGCGCCGGAACGCCACGCTACATGGCGCCCGAGGCGCACGAGGGAGGTCCGATCAGCCCGAAGGCCGATCTCTACTCCCTCGCAATCCTGGTCTACGAGCTCCTCACGCAGGGCTTCCCGTGGCGCAACGTCATGGCGCCCCGCGCCATGACCGAGGCCCACTGCAGCCTCGAGCCGCTGGCGCCGTCTCGCTGGAAGCCCTGGATCCCCCCCAGCATCGACGAGAGCCTGCTGCGCGCCCTCTCGAAGAACCCCTACGATCGACAGCGGACGGTCGCCGACTTCTACGACGAGCTGGCCGACCTCGAGTTTGTCGACGACGGGTCGGCACTCTTCCGGTCGGACGTCCTCACCGCTCCTGGCCTCGCGACGAGAGCTCGCGGTCGCCTGGCGCCGGAGAAGGACTCCGCAATGGAGACCCAACGGCAGCCCCGCCTGCGGCCGGCGGCGACGGGCCCCGAGATCGGAGACGCGCGGGCCCTTCTCGCGGACGGACGCGCGCGCGAGAGGACCGGCGAAACGACCTCCGACCGGGAAGGACGACTCCGGCGTCCCGCGACGCCGGACGGCGCATGGGAGAACTCCCCGGCGTCCGACCGGGCTCGGCGGCGTGTGGACGCGCCCGCGACCCGCGTCATGGGGGTCCGGATCCCCCGAATCCGTCGCGTCGTGCCGGCTGCGCTGGTGCTCGGCGCCGGGGCGTTGGCGGTGGCCGCCACGTGGGGTGGCTGGAAGGCTGCTCACTCCGCGCCGGCCATCGATCCCGGATCCCCCGTGGCGCTGCCGCTGGCCGTGGAGCGAGCCTACGAGGCGGCCGTCGAGCGCGCCGCAGCCACCCAAGTCCGGCATGAAGCGACGCCTGAAAGTGCGGCGGCCGATGCGGGCCCCCTTGCGCGGAGTGCGACCGTCGTTGCATCCGCGCAAGCCCCGATCGACGCTCGTCGAGCCGGGGTGCCCCCGCGTCGCCAAGCCAGCCTACCGGCTTCCGCGCCGGGCATTCTTGAGGACATGCTTTTGGCCGGACCGCCTGGCGAAACCGCCGCCGTGGTCGCCGGCGGGCCGAAGGAAACCTCGTCCGGCGTCCGATCCGCTGTGCCGCCTCATGGCCCAACCGGTCGACCGGCCCCCGCGCCGACCAACCTCGAGGACATCCTTTTGGCCGGACCGCCTCCCGAAAGCGGGGCAGGGGACGCGGGCGCAGCAAAGGCGAAGCGAGTCATCTTCGTGGACGTGCCGTAGGGCAAGGACGCATCCTGATGGGATGTTGGTGCGAAGGGAGATCGGGCGGGTGCTTCGACGGATCCCCATACGACTGCGGTGGGCGACAGCCGGCCTTCTCGTAGGGTGCTTGCACGGTCCGTCCTGGGCGTGGGCAGCCCCGCCAACGCCCTCAGCAACCCCCTACCCGGCGGAGCCACGCGAGCGCGCGAGAGCGTTCGCCCGGCAAGGCCAAGACCTCTACCGGGACCGGCACTACGAGGCGGCGCGTGAAGCCCTCGCGCATGCCTACGAACTCGACCCGCAGAGCGAGACGCTCGCCGAACTCGCTCTCGCGGAGCTCGAAGCCGGTCACCCGGTCGAAGCCGCCGCGCACCTGAGGCAGTACCTCGTCCGAAGCGACGTCCCGGCCAAAAACCTCGATGCCGCTCGGATCCGCTGGTTGCCCCGTGCCGAGGCCAAGACCGCCCGCGTGGACGTCTTCGTCCGCCCGAGCGCCGACATCCGCGTCGACGGCCTCGTCCCGGAACACTTGCCGCTGCCCGCGGGCGGTCCCGCACCGGCAGAGCCCTTCGTCTCGCTGGTGATCGCCGCGGGGCAGCACGATCTGAGCGTTCGGGACGGCACGATCGAGCGCGCGCAGCGGTTGGTGGTGAGCGGAGGAGACGTCATCGAAGTGCATTTTCGGCGCCCACCCGATGCCCCCGCGGCGCCGATCTGGACGGTCTCCGCGATCGCCACCCCTAGCCCGCCCGACGAGAGTCGCCCCCGCGCCCGATGGATCACCGTCCTGGCCGTCGAAGGAGCCGCGGTGGTGATGGCCGGCGTCGGGATCGGTTTCGGGTCGGCGTTCGAGCACTTCAAGTCAAGCGCCGATGCCTTGATTCAGCAGGTGGGCGATTCGGGATGCCTGTCGCCCGCCAACATCGCGTGTCGCGAGGTCAACCGGGACCGGCAAGCCGAGGGCCGGTATGCCGTTGCTGCGAATGCGTCGTACGGCGTGGCCGGGGCGCTGGCCGTCCTCGGACTCTCGACGTGGCTGCTATGGCCCTCAGCCAAGGGACCTTCGGCGGGCGCGCTGCGGCCCGTGGCCGTGATGGCGCCCCGAACCGCCGAAGCCGCACTCACAGGGGCCTGGTAGGGCCGCGTGATCGGAACGGCGATCCCGATCGAGGTCGAAGGCAAGGTCAACCGCGCGAGAGGGAAATGCGGGGCAAGGCGATGCAACCAACCCAAGAACAAAGCGATCCGACACGACCCCTCACCAAAAACACCGGCCTCATCTCGGTCCGCGGCGGGCGCATCGAGTACGGTGGCAGCATGAACGAGGCGCTCCTCGAAGCGGAGCTCTTTGGTCATGTGCGCGGGGCCTTCACCGGAGTCGTGGAAGAACGCAAGGGACTCGGCGTGTCGCTAACGCTGCTGCAGATGGCGTCGTGAAGCGGGGGATGCTTTGGATCGCCGCCGGCGCGGCCGCGTCTGCCGCGGCCGCGTTGGCTTACGGCTGCGTGGTAGGCCACTCGTGCGAGGACGACGGGACGTGCGCGGGGGAGGGCGCTGGCGGGGACACCGGCGTGGCGGTCGGTGACGCGGGCGCTGGTGGGGACACCGGCGTGGCGGTCGGTGACGCGGGCACGGGCGGGGACACCGGCGCGCCGGTCAGGGACGCGGGGGCTGGCGGGGACACCGGCGCGGCGGTCGGGGACGCGGGGGCCGGCGCGGACGGCACGATGGACTCGGCGCTGGCCGATGCCTCGAGTACCGACGGGGCCTTCGAGGACGTTCAGGCCGATGCGGCGCAGGAGTCGTGTGACGAGGCTTGCGGGGGTGACGGCGCCTCCGAGGCATCTGCGGACGCCCTGGCTGCCGACGGTGATGCGGACGCGGGGGATGGCAGTGCGTTCGCGGGGGATGCGGGGCTCGCGGGTGCGCTGCTCGGGACCTGGACGCTGACCGGAACGGAGACTTTCGAGTGTGTCGAGGCCGGCGCACTCTCGGCGGATGCTTCGGCTGGCGCCGTATCCGAAAGGGTCACGTTCAGCACGGGGGTCGCGGCGACGGACGCTGGGCAAGTCGGGCTTTTGTACGACGCCGGAGAGGAGTGCGCGCTCGCCTTGGTCGTCGACTCCGGCGTCGCGACGCTCGTCTACGAACCCCAGAAGTGCGAGCTCGATGACAAAGGGATCGATTGGACGTTCACGTCGGTGCGGGTTGCGGCCTCCGTGGGATCCCTCGGAATCACAGAGATGTACACGGACCACGCGGGATGCCGACACGAGATCCAGGGGACGTTGACGCGGCCAGAAGGCGGCTGAAGTGCTACCGGCACGCGGGGGCTCGCTGCTGGACAGGCCGATCAGGCTGCCCCCACTTTCGATGAAGAGTCCAGAATCTTTGCTACCTCTTGGCCATTCGGAGTGCCTAGGCCCGTGCACGCATTCCACGGGGCGCCAGCGTTATAGCCGACCTCCGAAGCCCCCACCTTGTTGTCGCCGCCGGTGATGGCATTGAAGGGGGTGCCCCCCGCGCTCGCGCAGAGCGCTGGATTGATGAAACCGACGCGCGCCCCGTTCTGCTGGTTGATCAGGGCGATCAGCGCCGCCCAGAGCGGCGCCGCGCCGCTCGTTCCGCCGATCACCATGTTCTGACCATCGACGCGCACGTTGTACCCCGACGCCGGGTCCGCGTCCGCGGCGACATCTGGAACGCCACGGCCCGGTTTTGCATCGGCGTTCGCAGAGGGAGGCAGCGCGATCTTGGCCTGCCATGCGGGCACCGGAAACACCTCGCTGATCCCGCCGCCGGAGGAACCGAACGAGTCGTCCTGTGTATCGGCTTCGTTCTGATTCCACACCTGCTCGGCTTGCCTCGCACCGTTCTGCGCCAGAATTCGGGTACCGCCGACCGCCGTCACGTGGGGACTGGATGCGGGGCTGTCCACATGGTCCCATTCGTTGGGCCCCTCGTCCGCGGCGCCGCTGTCGCCAGAGGCTACGAACACGGTGATTCCGAGTGCGGCCGCCGCCTGCATCGTCTCGTCCATCTGCGTGGAGAACGTGTCTGTTACCCCGCCCTCGGGGCCACCCCAGCTGATGGAGATAACCGACGGCGCGTTGGTTTTGTCATGCACCGCAGCCTCGACTGCGTCGAGAAAGCTCTTGTCCGACGCATCGGGGGCAAAGTAGACGACCACGTTGGCGCCTGGGGCCACCGCGCTGACGACCTCGATGTCGAGCATCACTTCCACATCGGCGTCGCCTCCCGGTGCATTGTTCCCTTGGTCGACGGACACCGTCGAGAGCGTCCCTGTGACGGCAACGTGGATGTTCTTGAAGTATGTCTTCAGGTCCTTCGGACGGTAGCCGCCCCCAAGCTCGATGATGCCTACCGTCTGCCCTGCGCCGGTCACACCTGTCGGAAAGTTATAGATCGCCGCGAGATCTTGGGGATTGAAGCTCGTTGCCTCCGGGCCCGCGCTTCGCGGCCGAACGTTGTGCGGGCGCGCGAACGGGCGATTGTCCAGGCCGAACACGCCAGCGACGACCCCCTTCAGCTCGACGGGCACACGCACGAAGCCCTCCCGGCCTCGATAGGTGCCATGGTCGTACTGATAGTGGTAGAGTTCGACGTCGAACGCCTTTTGGAATTGAGCTGCGGATCCGGATAGCACGACGCTGCTGCTCGCCTTGCGTCCCGCGACGACCGTGAGCCCGAACTTGGCCGCGAAGTTCGCAACCGCGTTTAGATCCGCGTCCTTGGCGCCAAACGTCGCTTCGAAGTCCCGATAAGAGATGTGCCCTTTCTTTTTGTTTTTTCCGGGTCGTATCTGCTCGCTCGAAACCGCTGGATGCTCGACACGCACTGTAACCTCGAAGCGGGCGTCCGCTTCAATGGGCTTGCCACGCTTTGCGTTGCGGTACGCGCTGCGCTTGCTGCCAGGCAAATCGACGTGAGTGGAGTTCGTACCCATGGTGCCTCCTCTGTTGCTCCGGGGCGCGAAGGCTATGCGCCTATTGCGTCCGTAGTCATTTCTTTAGTTAGCGCCGAGGCGAAAAGCCGCGTTTTCGGTTTTCGGTTGGGTACTCGGGCAGGTGTAGTACGTCAATTACACTCCATTGCATGTTGTCCGCCGTAGTCCAGATTAGTTGGTTTAGACTTCCGCGAGAGCTGGTTCGACTGCGAGACGTTCACGGATATCGACGGCGCACGCCGAGGCGCGGCGAGCTGGTGCCCATCGGCCACTGGCTGACATCCGTACCGAAACAGGGTGTGCACCTCCCAGTATCCCGACGCCGCCGTCGTTCTGCGTCACGCAATGCGGCACGCCTTCTGCGACGGGTGAGCCACGAGCTGTCTGCATTCGTCGAGCAGGGATGCCCAATCGTGGTCGACGGCACCCACGCACGCCAAGCCCCTTCGCCCGTTCGTCGATCGCGTTCACGAGCGTGCGCTTTCCGCGCCACATGGCGTGCGTTGATGCAGACGAATGTAATCGACTGCAATCAGCTCCCGTCGCTCTGCGTGTTATGCGAGTCGCTACCATCGCAAATGCGTCCACGCGCCGGATGGGCGTCCGGGACGATTGCCGTCCCCTGCCCGGCAGGCGCGCATCGGCAAGTTCGTACGGCTTCGTTCGACTTCGACAACATCGATTTTAGGAGACCACCATGCCGAGAAGAATACCGTCCGCTCGCTTCGCTCCGCAGACCGTCACCACGGGTCTTGGTCCGCTCGCCGATCTGGCCGGCACGTGGGAAGGACACGGATTCAATCTGATCGCACGCCCTGATTTCCACGACCAGACCGACCTTTATTTGCAACTCAACCACACGCGCGAGCAACTGAAGTTCGACCCGATCGGTTCGTCGATCCCCAATCGCGGGTTCGGGCAAGACGACATCGAGTTGTTCGGACTGACCTATCTGCAGAAAATCAGCGATGCAGCCCTGGACGGCGCGCTGCACATCGAGCCGGGCATCTGGATCACCCAACCTAACACCGCATTTCCGCCGGATGGCGTCACCGTGCCCGCGCGGCTCGTGGCGAGGATGGGAACGATCCCTCACGGCAACGCCCTGCTCGCTCAGGGAATCGCGGAGCCCTTCACGGGTAATCCGGTGCTGGCCGTGCCGGGCGGCGCGCCATACGCCTTCTCAAAGTTCCCTTCGTTCAACAGCACGCCCT
Source organism: Polyangiaceae bacterium (assembly GCA_049521295.1). Lineage (GTDB taxonomy): Bacteria > Myxococcota_A > Polyangia > Polyangiales > Polyangiaceae > Palsa-1150. The sequence goes on from JBEKOY010000082.1 coordinate 12,830, forward strand.
TCGGCGTACCGCCGACCGCGCCGAGCATCGTCGTCAATGCGGCAGGTTCGTCGGAGAAGCTCACGGCCCCCAATATACCTGCGGTCCCCCCCGCCGTGCCCGCGCCTCCGTTTCCTCAGTACGACCTTAGCGTTCCGATTGGCCCGATTCCACCGGGCCCCTTCAACCCGCCCTTCACGCTCAACACCCGCACCCCCTTCGACACCTCTCCGCCCGACCCACCCATTCCGAATACGCCCGCCAATCAGGCGTTGATCAACGACCCGATCGTTCTCCTCCAGGACGCCATCCAGGCGCTCGTTGACGACGGCTACACGTTCGAGGGAACGGTGATCAACATCGCGACGCAGGCGATCGTGAACTTCTTGACGACCCCCAATAGCGGTCCGACGGGCCCGCAGACGCCCGTGAATGTGCCGCAGTTCAGCGGCGGCATCGAAAATATTCGCTTCCTTGTCGGGGAGCAGGTCCCGATCGGCACTCCGCCAACCGACCAGCCCGAAGAGAACGCACAGACGGCGCTCGTCTACGCCACGTTCTGGATCGAAAGGGCGACGAAGAATGCCGATGGCACCTCGTTCATGCAGCTGCAGTACGCCCAGATGGTGATCCTGGACTTTCCGATCTTCCGCCTGCTGCGCCAGAACCCTCCCGTCTTCGTGAACCTCGGCTGGCCGCACATTTCGGTCGCGACGCTCAGAAAGACTTTCGGTTGATGCGCCACGGTTCGGCCCTTCGACCTCAAGGGCGCTGCCAACTCGCCGAGATGCCGGCTGGCGCGGGGTACGAAGGCCCGGTCGCATGTCGCAAAAATCCGTGACGAAGTCTCAGTCGCGGATTAATGGGACTCGACTCGTTCGAGGGTCCCACGTACGCCGGCTGGCAACATCACGTCAGCTTGGCGCGGACCGCCTTGTTCGCGGCGCCCGCGGGCGTCGCGTGCTCCGGCGGGGCGTCCGCGTTCCAGGGCGAGCGCGTCCGTCGAGAAATCCGCTCTCGCGCGAAACACCGCTCCCAATGCGCCGAACCCCGAGTAGTCCGCCCTCGCAGCGGCCAATGACGCTCCCTTGACGGTGCCGGGGGGATGATTAGGTTCGCGGCCAAGTTTTAGCACTCGGGATTGATGAGTGCCAGCGAACCTGCGGAGTCGATTCGCGCGGGCGTCCATCGCGCGGTCGCGGTGACCCGCCCGGGCCCACGATCTCGCATTCAACCGTCAACGAGGAGAGCCCATGAGCACGATTCGTCCGCTCCAGGACCGGGTCATCATCAAGCGTGTGAAGGAAGAGGAAAAGAGCAAGGGGGGGATTATCATCCCCGACACGGCCAAGGAAAAGCCGGCCGAAGGCGAAGTCATCGCCGTTGGCAACGGCAAAACCCAAAAGGATGGGCGCGTCCGCGCGCTCGACGTGAAGGTCGGCGATCGTGTGTTGTTCGGTAAATACAACGGAAACGAAGTGAAGGTCGACGGCGAGGAACGCCTGATCATTCGGGAAGACGACATCCTCGGGGTCATCCTGAAGTGACCCTTGCCGCTTCGTCATCCTGAAGTTCGAAGGACCCGACGGATCTCCCTAATCGTGCGTGAGGATCGGTTCCTTCCATTCGGGATGACCTCCCACTGAGTTTCCAAGAAAGAAGGTTTTTCACATGGCTGCAAAAGAAATCGTCTACACGGAAAACGCGCGGAAGCTCATCCTCGCGGGCGTCAACGCGCTGGCCGATGCCGTTAAGGTTACGCTCGGTCCGAGGGGCCGCAATGTCGTCATCGAGAAGTCGTGGGGTGCCCCGACCATCACCAAAGACGGCGTCACGGTCGCCAAGGAGATCGAGCTCCGCGATCGCTTCGAGAACATGGGCGCACAGATGGTGCGCGAGGTCGCGAGCAAGACGAGCGACGTCGCCGGCGACGGTACCACGACCGCGACGCTGCTCGCGCAAGCGATCTACCGGGAGGGCAGTAAGCTCGTCGCGGCAGGCCACAACCCGATGGAGATCAAGCGCGGAATCGACAAGGCGGTCCAGAACATCGCCGAGTCACTCAAGAAGACCGCGAAGTCAACCAAGGATCCGAAGGAGATTGCCCAGGTCGGCACCATTAGCGCCAACGGAGACAAAGAAATAGGCGCCAGGCTCGCCGAGGCGATGGAGAAGGTGGGCAAGGAGGGCGTCATCACCGTCGAGGAGAGCAAGACGGCGGACACGACGCTCGACGTCGTGGAAGGGATGCAGTTCGACCGCGGCTATCTCTCGCCTTACTTCGTAACGGATCCCGAACGCATGGAAGCCGTGTTCGAGGACGCGTACCTCCTCATCAGCGAAAAGAAAATTTCGAACATGAAGGATCTGTTGCCGGTGCTCGAGGCGATCGCAAAGCAGCAGAAGCCGCTCGTGATCATCGCCGAGGATGTGGAAGGGGAAGCGCTCGCGACGCTCGTCGTCAATAAGCTCCGCGGCACGCTCATCTGTGCTGCCGTCAAAGCCCCCGGCTTCGGAGACCGCCGCAAGGAGATGCTGAAGGACATCGCGGTCCTCACCGGAGGTGAGGTGATCAGCGAGGAGCTCGGCCTCAAGCTCGAGAACGTGACCATCAGCGACCTCGGCCGGGCCAAGCGGGTCACGCTGGACAAGGACAACACCACCCTGGTCGACGGCGCGGGATCGAAAGACACGATCAAGGGCCGCATTGCCGAGATTCGCACGCAGGTGGAGAACACCACCAGCGACTACGATAAGGAGAAACTCCAGGAGCGCCTGGCCAAGCTCGTAGGCGGCGTAGCGATCATCAAGGTCGGCGCGGCGACCGAGACGGAAATGAAGGAAAAGAAGGCCCGAGTCGAAGACGCTCTGCACGCAACGCGTGCGGCTGTCGAAGAAGGCATCGTTGCAGGCGGCGGAGTCGCGCTGATTCGGGCGCAGGACGGACTCGACACGCTCAAGCTGCCCGACGAGCAAAGGTTCGGCGTGCAGATTATCCGCCGGGCGATCGAAGAGCCCCTGCGCCAGATCGCGGAAAACGCGGGCATGGAAGGGTCGATCGTCGTGAACAAGGTCAAGGAAGGAAAGGCCGACTTCGGCTACAACGCAGCGACCGGTGAATACGGCAACCTGTTCAGCATGGGCGTCATCGACCCCGCCAAGGTCGTGCGCACGGCGCTTCAAAACGCCGCGAGCGTCGCCGGTCTCATGCTGACGACCGAGTGCCTCATCGCCGAGCTTCCGAAAACGGGAGACAAGGCAAGCGCCGGTGGTCAAGCGGGCAACGGCGGCGGCGACTACTGAGCGGGACCCCCTCCGGGTTCGGGCGGTCCGCAGCCGCGAGCAGCCGGCCGTTATGAAAACCTAGTAAGTTAGCCACGCGCCGAGGTCGTTGGTGTTGGCCAGCGCCACTTGGAGCCGGCCATGTTTCCGGGTTGAACATGAACGGCCATGTCTCCGCGGAGAACCTTGGCCAGAAGTTTTTTTGCACTTTTCGACTAGACCCCAGGAGATCCCGTGAAGCGTCGAGCGCCAGCCACGGGCCGCGTGGGGGCTCGGCGATCGTTGCAATCCCAGCAAATAGGGCAGCTTCGGATGGCTCAATCGCACCCGATGCGATCGTTGCCAAGCACCAGATCGTCCACCCAGACGTCCGCGCCGAAGCCGCTGAAGCTCTGCCAGCCGACGTCGATCTCGACGAACTCGCCGCTGAGCCAACCCATGGGCATCGTACCGTTCTGCCACTGCGTTGGCGTCGTGACATCGAATAGATCGGCGTCGTTCATCCAGGCGTGAAGCTCGTTCTGGGCGGGCGCGCCGAGGAAAGCGACCTCGAGGCACGCCCAGGTCGTCGCCGGGACATCCGGTGGACCGTTCCATGAGGCCAGCAGCGGCGTGATGTTGTCCGACGGGGTCGCGTTGACGCCGACGGTGCCCTTGATGGCTCCGAAACGGATTTCGTTGTTCACGTTGCCCGGACTTCCGTTGAGCGCGAAGAGCGTCTCGTGATTGTCGTTCTGCGAGGCGGTGTTGTCGCCGAGCTGCAGCGACAGGTACACCCACGCGCGCATGAAGAGCGTATTGGTTCCGGTGGGAAGCGTATACGCCAAGAACGAGGGATTGTTCGTTCCGGCCGCGACGTGAAAATGCACCGCGTGCGCGCCGCTATGAACGTGCGTCGTGTCGACCGTGGCGAAGTCGCCGCTCGAGTTCGGATTCGTCCCGTCCTCGATGTAGTCGATGAGATTGCCGAAGCCCGCCGGCTGGGACCCGACGTCGTCGGACTCGAACCCATCGGTGAAAAAGCCTGTACCCGATCCGATCCCAGCGTCGGGCGAGGGGCCGTCGCTCGACCCATTCGCCGCGGAGGAGCTCGCCGCTCCGGCCGAGCCGCCGGAGCTCGAACCGTCGCTCATCGTCGCGTCTGCCGGTCCTGTTCCTGTTCCCGCGGACGAAGTGCTTGCCCCGATCGTGCTCGCGCCGCCGCTCGTCGCGGCGCTCGAGCTCCCGCCATTCGGCGAATTCGGAGCGGACGACGCCGCGCACGCGACCAGAAGAAAGGCTTCCACGAGCGCGGTAATGGCGCGGACGAATCGAGGCATGCTGGGTAATGACTGCCGGTCGGAGGAAACCATCCCCGTAACGTTGCCATGCGTTGGACGGGGTTCGCTACCAGCGACGGAAGCGTCGGCCAAAAAAGATCCGAGGGATGACGGCAGACACTTCAAGGGGAGGTGGCTCTCGACGATTCGTCCGTCCGGACCCTCTCCGAAGGGGAATCGGGCTTTCAGGAGGTGGCTCTCCCGGCGGTCAACTTTGGCATCCGGCTGGTGCCATAACCTGCGCGGTTCGCGTTGTCGCCCGAACGGGTGACGCATCGTTGCGCTCTTCGCTGCTAAGGTTCTGTTGGCGTGGACGGTCGGCTTCTTGCTGTTGAATGAGTTGTCGGAGCCGGGCTTCAGGCTGAACGACGAGGGGTCTGACCCGGCGTAGTGAAGCACGTCCCAGGGACAGAGCATGGGGTCTCGCCCCGAGGTCCCGCAGACGTTTGTTATCGAGGAAGCTGCCAGACGGAGTCGGCGTCGAACCCGAGCTGGTCGGCAAGCTTGAGGAGGTGGTGGGCTCGCGACTGTGCGTCTGCCGGTGACCGGAGGTCGCTGCGGTGTTACGAACGAAAAGCGAAAGGAGGCGAGCTCGATGGACATGCCGCAGACCATTGCCGTCACGATGGACACGCCTCTCGGCGACCAGCTGACGCTCTATTCCATGGCTGGCTTCGAAGAAGTCTCGCAACTCTTTGCCTTCGAGATCGAGGCGGTGAGCCCCCGATCGGACATCGATCCGGACGAGCTGTTGGGCCACTCCGTGACGGTGCACATGCATCTCGGCGACGGGGACGAAGGCGTTCGACACTGGAATGGGATCGCGTCCGAGTTCCAGTATGTCGAGACCGGCGACGACGGGCTGTCGCGCTACCGGCTGACGCTGCGGCCATGGCTGTGGCAGCTCGATCTCGCGGCGGATTGCCGCATCTTCCAGAACATGACTGTGCCCGACGTCGTGACGCAGATCTTTCGCGACCGAGGCTTCGACGCCTTCGAGCGAGCGCTGTTCGAGACGTACGCTCCACACGAGTATGTCGTGCAGTATCGGGAAACCGATTTGCATTTCGTGTGCCGCTGGCTCGAACGCGAGGGAATTTATTTTTTCTTCCGGCAAGCCGACGGCAGACACACGCTCGTCCTCGCCGACTCGCCCTCTTCCCACGATCCCGCGCCCGGGTATGCGCGTGTGCCCTATGCTGCGACTGGGGTCGAGCAGCGCGACCCGGCGACGCAGTACGTGCGCCGCTGGCGAGCCGATGCGAAGATCGAAACGGGGGCTTACGCAGTCGCGGATTTCGACTTCACCAAACCGAATACGCCCCTCTACTGCGCGCGCACCTCGGCGGACGCGGACGCGAACGCAAACCTCAAAGCCTACGACTATCCGGGCGGCTTCACGACTTTCACGACCGCCGAAGCGAGTGCCCGCCTCCGCCTCGACCAAGCCCGTCGCGAACGGCGCGGCTATGCGGGCGAGAGCAATGCACGCGGGCTGGCCGTCGGCAATACCTTCGCGCTGTTCAATCATCCGCGCACGGATCAAAACGCGAATTACCTGATCAGCTCGACGCGCGTGCGGCTGCGCGGCCCCGAGCTACGCAGTGGAAACGTGGTGGAGGAACCGTTCGAATGTGAGTTCAGGGCCGCTCAGGCAAACACCATATTCCGGCCGCCGCTCCTACGGCACAAGCCCTCCGTGCGCGGGCCGCAGACGGCCACAGTGGTAGGCCCTTCGGGGCAGGAGATCTGGACGGACCAGTACGGTCGCATCAAAGTGCAATTTCACTGGGACCGAAGGGGCAACAATGACCAGAACAGCTCGTGCTGGCTCCGTGTGGCCCAGATATGGGCGGGAGCCGGGTGGGGCGCGCAGTTCATTCCGCGCATCGGGCAAGAGGTGATCGTCGACTTCCTGGAAGGCGACCCGGACTGCCCCATTGTCACCGGCAGCGTGTACAACGCCGCGCACATGCCGCCCTTCGATCTGCCCGCCAACCAGACCCAGAGCGGGGTGCTCACCCGCAGCACACCTTCGAGCTTCAATGGCAACGAGATCCGCTTCGAGGACCGCACAGGGGACGAGGAGCTCTACCTGCAGGCAGCAAAGGATCTGACGAAGCTGGTCAAGAACGACGAGACGGGCAACATCGTTCGGAACTTGACCGCACAGGTCGGCCAGAACGAGCAGCTCTCGGTGGGCTTCAACCGCAGTCGCAGCGTCGGGGGAAACGAGTCGATCCAAGTGGGCGGATCCCAGTCGATCAGCGTTGGCATGACGCAGCAAGTCAATGTGACGCTGGGCCAGCTCGTTGGGGTCGGAGCGGAGCAGTCGGTGAACGTCGCCGGCGCCCGGACGGTCTCCATCGGCGTCGACGACACGCTGCAGGTTGGTGGAGCGCGCAACGTCAACATCGGGGCCAATCTGTCGCAGACCGTGAGCGGCGACGTCACCACACAAACCGTCGGAAAGACGGACCGAACCTTCACCAAGGACGTTACCGAGCGACACCTGGGTCACCGCGCGGTCATCGTGGGCACGGGAGATGCCATGCGGAGCGTGGTCGTTCACGTGGAGGGGCGCGGCCGGGCGTACGCTTCTAAGACTTTCGAGGTCGAGACCCTCGAAGGTTTCACGCTGGTGTGCGGAGACAGCCAGATCTGCGTCTCGCCGAGCGGGATCACGCTCAACAGTCCGAACGTGTCAGTGGTCGGCAAGAGCACGAGCATTGTGGGCAGCACCCTCAGCGCCAATCTGTCGAATCAGGCGACCGTTGGCGCCGCGACGCTGAAGCTGCAGACGGCGGGCGCCATCGTCAGCCTCGATTCGAATTCGGCCAGCGTTCAGGCATCTCAGGTCAAGCTCGGAGGCGGCTCGGGTTCGACGTCACAACCAAGCAGCCAGCCGGTCAAGATCACCCGTGTGCAGCTGAACGACTCGCAAGGCAAACCGCGGGCGAATGTACGCGTGCTGCTCACCTCGGGCAACGAGCAGCGCGTGACCGTCCTGGACGCGAACGGTGTTCTCGAGCTCGTCGGCGACGCTTCGTTCCAGATCTCGTTTCCCGACGACTCCGGCGCGAAGAAATGATTGCATTGCGATTCGATGCAACCTTACGTGATCCGACAAGGCGATTTTCTGGACCAATTGGCGCACCAGTTCGGGTTCGACGTAGACACGGTGTGGAACGACCCGGCGAACGGAAAGCTCACCGCTATCCGAAAGGACCCGAACATTTTGGCACCCACCGACGTCCTCTACATTCCGGACGACGCCGGGTCGACTTCGCCCGTGCACAAACTCTCGACGGGCCAGACCAATACGTTCGTCGCCGATCCACCCAAAGTCACGATTTCCGTGAGGTTCGCCGACACCGACGCGTCGTCGTACGCGTCCAAGGCGTTCACCGTAGCGGAGCTCGCAGACATCACCGGCTTGACGACCGACGGCGACGGCGTCGCGTCGTTCCAGGCTCCCGTCACCATGACCACTGCCACCTTGACGTTCACCGAGTCAGGGGAGACGTGGACGCTTTGCATCGGCTCGCTCGACCCGGTCGATACGATTTCGGGCATTTTCCAGCGACTGCAGAACCTCGGCTACATTCCGTTGAGTGCCCAGGTGAACGGAGACGATCTCACGCTCCTGCGTAGGGGCCTCTCCTATTTCACGTCGCAACAAACTCAGCCGCCCCCCGCCCCCCCGGACGACGGCGATTCCGGGCGGGACGACGATTCCGGCCAGAGTGGCGATGCGGGCGGGAACGCGGACACCGCAGACGACGGCGACACCGAATCCGGCGACGACTCCGCTAACCTGTCGTTCGCGGACGACCTCTGCTCCGACGATTGCGGCCTCTCGGACCAGGGGACGCTCGAGCCCGAGCTCCAATCGTCGTTGCTTCAGCGCCATGGCGGATGATCCGAGCGCTCGACGGATTCGAGACCGGACCGGCACCCGGCGCGCCGGGTGCCCACTTCACGGCGTGCAGATGTTGGCCAGCTCTTCCTGGACCTTTTCGGGCACCGGCTCGTCCGTGTCGTCGACACTCACAGTGAGATGCCCCGTCTTTCGACTCACGGTGTAGTCGACGCGTCCCTCGAATCGGTCGTGCGTGTGAACCCCGATGCTCGCGCTGAACGTCCCGTCGCCGTTGTCCTGCGGTCCCACGCCGCCCAGGGCCTGATCGTCCGTGGATGCTTCGATAAGCTCGTTCACGAGCCGTTTCACGCGCGGAAGGGCGTTGACTGCGCGAGAAGCCCCCTCTTCGCATCGCTCTTGGAGGACCTCGGACCAGGCCGCCTGCGCGCACGCATCCGTGGTCGCTTCCCCACCCTGACCGCTGTCGTCGGCCTCTTCAAGAATGCGCAGCTCGCCGTGCTCGGAATCCTGTCGCAACACGATACGCGCGGGCGTATCGCGGAGTCGCGCTTTCGGGCCCGAGCGCTTCGTGAAGCGGGCCACCAGGAAGTCGCCTGGCGCCTGACCGACCTTCACGTCTCCGACGAGTTGCTGTCGAAACGAGCTGTCGGCGCCCAGCGCCTCCTTCTTATGCGCGAGCACCCTGTCCATGGCGACAACGTGCCCGTAATAGCAGATGCGTGGGAAATACAGGTCCGTGAGCCCGGCGGCGTCGTGCGAATCGAGGGCGTCATTCCATGCTTTGACGCGAGCCGAAACCCGTGACACCGCTGTGTCGAACCGCAACCGATCTGCCGAAGCGGCAGGCGCCGGGAACGAGGAAGGCGAAGCCGCAGGCGCCGCGAACGCGGCTGCGGAGGCCGCAGTTCCCACTGCGGAAGACGCGGAGTCGGAGGTCCGACTGGAGTTACGCGAGCATGCCGTGAGCAGCACGGCCGCTAGAATACGAGCTCGAGTCATCAAGAACGGAGGGCGGCTAGGGTTGGGATTGGTTCGAGACCGCCGGAGTCTCGGGGGGACCGACCCTCGGCCCCAAGGCCTGATCGATCCTCTGTTTGGATCTCCTCATGCCGGCCTGATAGTCCGATTCGTTCGCCGTATAGTAGTGCATCGTATGGAGAATGTGCGCCACCTGGTCCGTGTTTCCAGCGAGAATGGCGGGGAGGTAGTCCACGTTCTTGCTTGCGTACTTCTGGTGCATCTTGACGTACCGATCCAGGCCGTCGGCCAGAGAGTCGTAGGCGCGGAAACGGGCCGCCGCGTGAGGCGGTTCGAAAACCACGATCGCCTGGGTGTCCTTGCAACGCCAACCGTGAGCCTTCTTCTCACCGTCCGTCGCGATGTGGGCAAGGTTGCCGGCGGCCGCCACCGCTTTGGCGGCGCCGTCCGGAGTCATCACCTCCCATACGCCGTGAAGATACATATGAGGCTGGTCCGCCGTCGCTTTGACGTTTCCCGCATTGTAGTTGTACATGTACTTGCCAAAAGCGGTCTCCGCACCCCATTGGGACGCCAGCGTTCGCGCCCCAAGCTCAGTCAGGTCGGACCAGCTCGCCCTGAGTTGAGTGACGACCTCGGCGATGGACGGCGTCGTCCGTACCGTCGTTCGTTCGTTGGCGCTGGTGGTGTATTTTTTGCGGTCGCCCTGCGGCAATACCGTGGTTTTCGGCGCAGTAGGTGCAGTTCCCGGGGGCGCGGGTGGTCCCGGGGCAATGGGCAGTGGGGCAGGAGTGGCCGATATCGTGTACGACGCATTCGGAGAAGCAGAGGAGTCCGCAGGCGAGGAGTTCCCCTCGGAAGCGATGTAGACGCCCTGGCAAAACGCCCCATAAGAGGTCTGGGGCAACGCAGGCGAGTCCGACGGAAGGGTGACCGACCACGCGAAGGCGACCTCACCTCGTCTTCCAGAATAGGTCACCGTGCCTTCGAGTCTCCCGAGTGTCGGCTCGAGCGAGAGGCTGACGACAGCGCCGGGAGCAATCGAATCCGGTGGCGGGGTCGTAAAGCCTCCCCATAATAGGCTGCTACCCGAGAAGGCGATCGTGTCTCCGGTCTGGTTCGAGATCGCGAGAATCCACGACATGGCGCCCGGGGGACAATAGGGCTGGCCCGATCATCTGCCAAGGCGTTTCGACAGCGTTGCTGGCTACCCTGTGGATGCCATTCGGCTTCGGGATTGGGGGCCGGTAAACCTGCGGTCCGCGTCGTCGCCCGAACGGGTGACGCATCGTGGAGCTCTTCGCTGCTAAAGTTCTGTCGGTCGTCATGGCGGTCGACGCGAGCTTCCTCTACTGGACCGAGCTCGCCGCTGGCACGATTGTGCGCTGCGCCATCGGAGGGTGCGCCAAGGCGCCCGAAACGATTGCCAGCGGTCAGGCAGGGCCGTGCTGCCTCGCGGTCGACGCCGCCGGCCTTTACTGGACCAACACGGGGAGTCGGCCCGCGTACGATGGGGCCATCATGCGCCTTCGTCCCGGAGACGATGCGCCTGTGCTTCTGGTCTCAGGCCTTTGGTGGCCCCAGCTTCTCGTTCTCGATAGCGGCTACGTCGATTGGGGCAGCGGCGACCTCATGACTCGTCGAGCACCGCGCTGAGTCGACCGGCGGCCCTGTTGGCCGCGGCGGGCGCGGTATCGCGACGACGATCGGCTCCCGATGAGATGCTCCATGTCATCGAGGACAAGACCGAGGCGATCATCCGCGAACTCGAAGAGCAGCACCAGCGAATGGGTCGACTTTGCGGGACGTGGGCCGGCTGGACACCTCGTGCCCTTCAGGGGGAGAGGTGCGACGCGCCCGCCCCCGAATGCGCTATCGGCTCGAGCCAAGATAGCGTGGCCCCGCGGATGAAGTAGCTTGGTGACTGGGATTTGGGGGAGGACTCAATGGGTAGCGCGACGGCAACGTCCAACTGGATACGGTGCCCCCAGTGCGACGGAGACGTTCTCATCGCTGCGGAATATGTCACGAAGTCGACGGTTCGAGCCCCCGCCTTGAAGTGCGCTCGATGCAAAATGCTTCATTTGGACGAAGCGGTTGCGCGTTCCCCCGACGAGCGGGAGTCGGTGCGCATGGCCAAAGCGGAGCGGGCGGCCTTGTCCGCTTCGGACTCCAACCTCGCCGCAGAACCGCAAACGTTCGAGGGCCCGGACCTCCATTCCAATACCTTCGAGGCCGTAGCCGACCGCGTGGGCCAGCCCGGCGGCAGGGTTTTGCTCGTGGACGACGAAGACATCGTGCGTGCGGGACACGGGCAGGTTCTCACGCGCGCGGGCTGGACGGTCGTCGCGGAAGGCGATGCGAGGCTTGCGGCGAAGCGATTGGCGGTCGAGTCGTTCGACGTGATCGTGACCGATCTGGTGATGCCCAGCATGAGCGGTCTGGACCTTCTTCGCACTGCGCGCGAGTACGATCTCGACGTCCCCGTAGTGATCCTCACCGGGCGTCCGGACGTGCAGTCCGCGATGGAGGCCATGCAATACGGCGCGTTTCGCTACATCGACAAGCCGGTCCTGCCTGCAACGCTCGTCGATGTCGTCGGGCGCGCCCGCGATTTGCATATGATGGCGAGTTTCAAGCGCGAAGCGCTGTCGGTCCTCGAGCTGCCGAATCGAGCCCTGGGAGACCGCGCGGGCCTCGAGG
>JBEKOY010000083.1:0-40639 GCA_049521295.1 Polyangiaceae bacterium
CCATGACATTCGTTGGGGCCAGGGCGGGCGTCGTCGGTTGCGGCGCGGTTGCGCCGATCGATGCGGACGGAGCCGGAACATCGCTGAGCGCGATGAAATCCAGGACGCTCGGCGCGATCGCCTGCGGCGCGGTCATGACGATCCGTGACGATAGCGGAGGCGATCGATGCACGTCGGTGTAGAGTGCCATGAAGACCCCCACGAACAGCGCCGACAACAACAACAGCGATCCGACCACGATGCGGGCCGAAGCCGGTTTTTGGAACGTCGACACACTGCTATCGACTGGGATGGCTTCGCTTGGATCCCCTTCGGCGGCTACGGGCGGCACGATCGAGGTCGCGCTCAACCGGTTGGCAATGAGCGCGTGCGCGATGCGATCGCAGGACGCGCGCCCCAGATGGGTACCGTACGGCGCGAGCGCGGCTGCGAAAGCAGCCACGTTGCCGAAGCGGTCATCGGGGTCCTTTTGCAGACAGCGCGCGATCGCCGCCTCAACGGGCGGCGGAATGTTTGGCCGCAGTGCGGACAGAGGGGTGGGCGGCCGACTGAGCACCGCGATACTCAGCTCGGAAAGGGTCTCCCCACGAAACGGGGATTCGCCCGCGATGAGCTCGTAGACAATGGCGCCGAGCGCCCAGACGTCGGTTCGGACGTGTGCTTGATACGGCGATCGGAGCTGCTCCGGCGCCATGTACTGCAGCGACTCCATGATATGGATGGGCTTCCCCAGAACATCCTCGGCGAGGTGTCGGAGCGGCCCGCCAATCGGGGAGAGACCGAAATCGGTGAGTTTGACGCACACAGTGCCGTTGGAACGCTGGGTCAGAAAAAGATGGGCCAGTTTCAAATGGCCGTGAATGATGCCCAGAGCGTGAGCTTCGGCGACCGCCTCTGCGGCTTGCAGCACCCAGTCGATCGCGGTCGGAGCCGCCAGCGGGCCCCATGCGTGGACCAGCTGGTCGAAGTTGCGACCATCCGGGTATTCGGCGACGAGATACGGCCTGCCATTCGGGAGTGTGCCCGAATCGAGAACGCGCACGGTGTGCTCGTTCGCCAGGCTCATGGAGGCGTGCGCTGCGCGAAGAAATTGATCGGCCATGTCGAAGTCGCCTGCCCATTCGGGCGACAGCATTTGAATAGCCACCCGACGGTCGAGTTGGGCGTCTTCGGCGGCGAGCATCACGGTGACGTCGTCGCCCCCGCATTCGGCTTCGATCACGTACCGCGACGCAATCGTTGCGCCCGGTGGCGGTATCCTCCAGCTGAGGTCTGGCGCGAATTGGTTCATGGAGCCTCCAGGCCTGACCTGCGAAAGCCGGGCCACATGGCCTTCGTGACCGCGAGGCGAGCTCGAGATGGTTCGCCCCATGCCAGAGCCCCGTGGATTGCCCGCTTGCCCATTGGCACTTCGCGTGGACCGCTTCGCAAAATCGCGTTTACGGCCCGGCTGCACGCAATAGCCGGGGCCCGGTGGGTTGGATTCTCACGCGGAGCGTGCGGCACCGCATTTGCAAGCGCTACCGCCGCGTGCGACCGCCAGTCGAGGCCGGCGATTCCGATTGAACTCTGACAATCCGCAAACCGTCATCGGGCCCGATCATCAACTCACCGCTCCGAGTCCGGCGCGTTCGCCGCACAAGGCTGTCCGGTTCGCTCTGTGGATCCTTCTAGCAGCCTTGGTCGCGACGGCGTCTGCCGCGGTTCTGGCTATCCTTCACCACGAAAGCGCGAAGAAAGTCGCGCCGGGGCCCCCAAAGATCACGGTCACGACGGCCACCGCAAAAACCGGCGACATCGGCGTCTACCTGAACGCCATCGGAACCGTCACGCCGGTCTATACCGATTCGATCACCAGCCAAGTGAACGGCTTGGTCGTCGCCGTCCATTACGAGGAGGGCCAGCGTCTTCGCAAGGGCGATCCGCTCATCGACATCGATGCGCGCCCATACCGCGCGACGCTGCTGCAAGCCGAAGGGGCGCTCGAGCGAGACGAAAACCTGCTGGCGCAGGCACAGATGGACCTCGACCGCTACCGTGCCGCCTGGGCACGCAAAGCCATCGCCAAGCAGATCCTGGACGACCAAGAGAAGCTCGTTCTGCAGGACGACGGTACCGTAAAGAACGACCGCGGGACGCTGCAATACGCCGAGGTTCAGGTCGACTTTTGCCACATTACGGCTCCGATCGCCGGTCGCGTGGGTCTGCGGCTGGTGGATCCAGGCAACGTCGTCCAGTCCGCCAGCGCCGTGACCCTCGCCGTCATCACGCAGCTGGAGCCCATCACCGTCATTTTCACCGTGCCCGAAGACAGCCTTGGGCCCGTCCTAGCTCGATTGCGCCAGGGCGCGACACTGCCCGTCGATGCGTTTGACCGCACGGCCCAAAAGAAGATCGCGAGCGGACGGCTCTTGACGCTCGATAACCAGATTGACACGACGACCGGAACGGTGAAATGCCGCGCGATTTTCGAAAACACCGATGACGCTCTGTTCCCCAACCAATTCGTCAATACGCGACTGCTGGTGACGACCGTGCTGGGGGCGACGCTGATCCCGGCTTCCGCCATTCAACAAAATGGTCAAGCGTCGTTCGTGTACGTGATTCAAGACAACGTCGCTCACATGCGCAGCGTCAAGCCCGGCGTCACGGACGCCGGGCTGACGCAAGTAGACGGCATCCGTCCGGGAGACGTCCTCGCGAACAGCAGCTTCGACAAGCTGCAGGACAACGCGGCCGTCGTCGTTTCGGACAACCCGGTCTCGGCCAGCCCGATCGGGAGCGCGGCGCCGTGAGTCCCTCTCGCCCGTTCATCCTGCGACCGGTCGCCACGTCCTTGCTGATGGCGGCCATCCTTCTGGCCGGCGTCGTCGGCTATACGCAGCTTCCTGTTTCGGCACTCCCGGACGTCGCCTATCCGACGATTCAGGTGCTTACGTTTTATCCGGGCGCAAGCCCCACGGTCATTGCCACCACCGTGACGGCGCCCCTGGAGCGTCAATTCGGCGAACTGCAAGGCCTGAGCCAGATGACCTCCACCAGCTCTGGAGGTACTTCCGTCATCGTACTCAAGTTCAATCTGTCCATGGCGATCGACGTGGCGGAGGAGGAGGTGCAGTCCGCCATCAACGCGGCGCAAAGTCTGCTGCCGTCCATTTTGCCGGCACCGCCGACCTACAGCAAGACCAATCCCGCCGATGCCCCCGTGCTGACTCTCGCCATCACCTCGACGTCGATGCCGCTTTCTCAGGTCGAGGACCTCGTCGACACACGACTGGCGCCGAAGATTTCGCAGCTCAACGGGGTGGGGCTTGCAACGATCAGCGGCGGGCACAAGCCCGCCGTGCGCATTCAAGCCAACCCGACCGCGCTGTCCTCCTACGGGATCAACCTCGAAGACCTGCGCACCGCCCTGACCCAAAGCAGCGTCAACGCGGCCAAAGGAAACTTCGACGGGCCGCGGCAGGACTACCAGATCGACGCCAACGATCAGCTGGTGACCAGCGCCGACTACCGCGACGTCGTCGTGGCCTATCGCAACGGCGGCCCGGTGATGTTGACCGACGTCGCCCGCATCGTGGATGGCGTGGAGAACAACAATCAGGCCGCGTGGATGAATCAGACCCCGGCGGTGATTCTCAACGTGCAGCGCCAGCCGGGAGCCAACACCATCAGCGTGGTCAAAAGCATCAAGCGACTCGTGCCCCAGCTCGAAGCGAATCTGCCGACCGGCATCCACGTGACGACACTCAGCGACCTGACCACCGCCATTGAGGCATCGGTCTCCGACGTCGAGTTCGAGTTGTTGCTGACGGTCGCTCTCGTCGTGCTGGTCATCTTTCTCTTTCTGCGAAGCGTCTACGCCACCATCATCCCGAGCGTGGCCGTGCCGCTCTCGTTGGTCGGCACTCTGGCGGTGATGTACGCCCTTGGCTACAGCCTCGACAACCTGTCGATGATGGCCCTGACCATCTCCACGGGCTTCGTCGTGGACGATGCCATCGTGATGATCGAAAACATCTCGCGTTACATCGAAGCGGGTGATGCCCCGATGGAGGCCGCGCTCAAGGGTGCGGAGCAAATTGGCTTTACCATTCTCTCGCTCACGGTGTCACTCATCGCCGTCCTGATTCCACTCTTGTTCATGGGCGACGTCGTCGGCCGTCTGTTTCGCGAATTTGCCGTAACGCTCGCCGTGACCATCGTGCTGTCGGCCGTGGTCTCGCTCACGCTCACGCCGATGATGAGCGCACGCATCTTGCGGCCCAAGCCAAAAGCGGCACAAGGGCGCGTGTACCAGGCGTCGGAGCGCGTTTTCGACCGGGTAATCGGGTTTTATGGGCGCACGCTCAAAGTCGTCCTGCGCTACCAGACCGCGACGCTGCTGGTCGCCGCGGCTACGCTGGTTCTGACCGTCCTGCTGTACATCGTGATCCCGAAGGGCTTTTTCCCGATACAGGACACCGGCGTCATACAGGGCATCTCGCAGGCGTCGCCGGCCATCAGCTCGAAGGCCATGGCCGGCATGCAGCAGGAGCTTGCGAGGGCGGTCCTCGAGGACCCGGATGTCGCCAGCCTCTCGTCATTCATCGGCGCCGACGGCACGAACACCACCAACAACAGCGGTCGGATGTCGATCAATTTGAAGCCGCTCGGTCAACGGACGATGAGCGCCTCGGACGTGATCCGGAGGCTCACGTCGAGACTCGCCCGAGTGCCGGACATCCAGCTGTTCATGGAGCCCGTGCAAAACATCACGGTCGATGATCGGGTGAGCCGCACGCAATACCAGTACACGCTCGAAGACTCCGATGCGAGCGAGCTCGGTCTTTGGACCGGTCGCTTCGTCGAGCGGCTGAAGCAGATGCCGGAGCTCGAAGACATCGCCACCGATCAGCAGCCCGGAGGCCTGGCTGTGTCTCTGGTGATCGATCGCGTCACGGCGTCGCGCTTGGGCATCGCGCCCTCGACCATCGACAACACGTTGTACGACGCTTTCGGCCAGCGTCTCATCAACACGATGTATACGCAGGTGAACCAATACCACGTCGTTCTCGAAAGTGAGCCCGGATTTCAGACGAACCCGAACAAGCTCAGCGAGCTTTACATTCAAGCCAATGCCTCGTCCGGCGCCACGGGCACGGGGCCGGCTTCCTCCTTTGCCTCGTCGGGATCGGTAGCCGCCGGGTCCAACGCGCTGACGACGTCGGCGCTGTACACGCCGGCCGCGAACAGCTTGGCTCCTCCTCTCGGCGTGCTGTCGGCGCAGACGTCCGCCGCCGTGTCGAGCAAGGGGTCGACCTCCGCGGGCACGACCAGCTCGGCCGTGAGCAGTGCGGTGCCGCTGAGCGCGTTCTCGCATTTCGAGAAGACGACGGAGCCGCTCGTCATTACGCATCAGGATCAGTTTCCGGCCATCACGGTGTCGTTCAACCTCGCGCCGAATGCCGCGCTGGGCACGGCGATCGCGGCCATCGATAAGGCGCAGGCAGCGATGCAGATGCCGTCCAGTCTTGAGGCCGGCTTTCAAGGCACGGCGGCATCGTTCACGAATTCGCTCGCCAACGTGCCTCTCCTCATCCTCGCCGCCCTGGTCACCGTGTACATCGTATTGGGCATTCTGTACGAGAGCTTCATTCACCCGATTACGATATTGTCGACCCTGCCGTCGGCGGGCGTGGGCGCCTTTCTCGCGCTGATTCTCTTTCACCAGGAGTTGAGCGTCGTGGCGATCATCGGCATCGTCCTTTTGATCGGCATCGTAAAGAAAAACGGGATCATGATGGTGGACTTCGCGCTGGACGGCGAACGCAAACACGGCAAAAACGCGACCGACGCCATTTACGAGGCCTGTCTTCTTCGCTTCCGCCCGATTCTGATGACGACGATGGCTGCGCTCCTGGCGGGCTTGCCGCTGGCTCTCGGAACCGGTTTCGGTTCCGAGTTGCGCAGGCCGCTTGGCATCGCGATGGTGGGCGGCCTCCTGGTGAGCCAGGCGCTCACGCTGTACACGACGCCCGTCATCTACATTTTTTTCGACCGTTTGGGGCGGCGCATCGCCCACAAATCGAACAAGGCGCAAGCCGGAGGCCCCGAGCGGGCGACGGCGGGGTGAACGTCTCCGCACCTCTCGTAGTCCGGCCGGTGGCGACCACGTTGCTGACGGTGGCCATCGCCCTCGCGGGGGGTATCGCCTTTGCGGTGTTGCCGGTAGCGCCCCTGCCGGAGGTCGATTTTCCGACTATCTCGGTCAGCGCAAGCCTGCCCGGAGCCAGCGCCGAAATCATGGCGTCGTCGGTCGCGACGCCGCTGGAGCGGCAGTTCGGCCGCATTGCCGGCGTGACGGAGATGACCTCCGCGAGCACTCTCGGGAGCACATCCGTGACGATTCAGTTCGACCTGGGTCGGGCCATTGATGGCGCGGCGCGCGACGTGGAGGCGGCTATCAACGCGGCGCGAACCTATCTGCCCATCAACCTGCCGGCCAACCCGACCTACCGCAAGGTCAATCCGGCCGATGCGCCGATCATGATCCTCGGTCTCGTATCGGACAAGTACGGTCCGGACAAACTGTACGACGAAGCGTCGACGGTCATCGAGCAGAAGCTGTCGCAGATCCAGGGCGTAGGGCAGGTCAGCGTCGGGGGTGGCGCGCTGCCGTCCGTGCGCGTCGATGCCAATCCCACGCAACTGGCAAGCTACGGGCTGACGCTCGCGGCCCTGCAGTCTGTATTGAGCCTGCAGAACGCCGATTTGCCCAAGGGCCAACTCTCGGACGGCCTCGTCACCGCAGACATTCTTGCGAACGACCAGATTTCGCGCGCCGAGGATTACAAACCGCTCGTCGTGGGTCACGCGGGCGGATCCGTCATTCACTTGTCCGATGTGGCCGAGGTGACCGACTCGGTGCAAAACGTCCGTGCGGCCGGCTACCTGAACGGCAAGCGCGCGATTCCGATCGTCGTGTACCGGCAGCCGGGCGCCAACATCATCGCCACGGTTGACCGCATTCGTACGCAACTGCCCTTTCTTCAGGCGTCCATCCCGCTGGGAATCGACGCGACGATCGTTCTGGATCGCACGACGACCATTCGCGCGTCGGTGGACGACGTCGAGAGAACGTTGCTTCTATCCGTCGGCCTCGTCATCGCAGTCGTGTTCGTGTTCCTGCGCAACGGTCGCGCGACCCTCGTTCCAGCCGTCGCGGTCCCGGTTTCGATCCTCGGCACGTGTGCCGTGATGTACCTGTTCGGCTACAGCCTGGACAACTTGTCGCTGATGGCGATGACCATCTCGACCGGCTTCGTGGTCGATGATGCCATCGTGGTGATGGAAAATATTGCGCGGCATCTGGAGGGCGGCATGGGGCCGCTCGCGGCCGCGCTGAAGGGCGCGGAGGAAATCGGCTTCACCGTCTTTTCGATCAGCATTTCGCTGATTGCCGTCTTCATCCCTCTTCTCATGATGGGCGGGATCGTGGGTCGTCTTTTCCGCGAATTCGCGGTCACCCTTTCGGCGGCCATTCTCGTGTCGATGATCGTCTCGCTGACCACGACACCCATGATGTGCGCCTACCTTCTGCGAAACGAAGGCGCAAAAAAGCATGGTCGCATGTACAGGGCCAGCGAACGGTTTTTCGAGGGCATGACCGGGCTGTATCGCGGCAGCCTGGAGTGGGTATTGGCCAGGCCGGCGCTCACTCTGGTGGTCCTGTTTCTCACCGTGGCGCTCAACGGGGTGCTGATCGTGAAAATACCGAAAGGCTTCTTCCCGGCGGAGGACACAGGGGCGATCGCCGGCGCGGTGCAAGGGCCGCAGGACGCGTCTTTTCCGGCGATGAACGGCGCCATTGAGCAAATCGGCGCCGTGATCAAGAAGGACCCCGCCGTCGCGAACGTGATTGGGTTTACCGGGACCAGCGGCGCCACCAACACCGGAGCGTTTTACGTGGCTCTCAAGCCGTTGACGGATCGGCACGCGAGCGCGGCTCAGATCATCGACCGCCTGCGCCCCCAATTGAACCGTCTTCCTGTCGCTTCGGCGTTCCTGCAAGCTGTGCAAGATCTCCGCATCGGCGGCCGGGCGAGCAACGCGCTCTACCAGTACACGATCCAAGCCGACAGCATGCGGGAGCTGTCCGCGTGGGGACCGAGACTCAAGCGGGAAATCAAGGGTCTGCCGGGGATGCGGGACGTGAGCTCCGATCAACAGAACGGAGGCCTGGAGGAGCTGATGCACTACGATCGCGTGACGGCGGCCAAGCTCGGTCTTACGGTCCAGGCGCTCGACTCCGCCTTGTACGGCGCGTTCGGGCAATCGGAAGTGTCGGTCATCTACACGCCGTTGAATCAGTATTACGTCGTGTTGGAGGTGGCTCCCGCCTATTGGCAGAGCCCGGACGGGCTGAAGGACATTTATCTCGCGACGTCTGCGGGCGAAAACATCCCGCTCCTCGCGGTCGCCAAGGGCCAGGCGGGCACGACGCCACTGGCCGTCAACCACACGAGCTCATTTCCCTCGGTCACCGTTTCCTTCAACTTGGCGGCCAACGTCTCCTTGAGCGAGGCCACTGCGCGCATCCAACAGATGCAGAAACGGCTCGGCGCGCCGTCATCGCTGCAGGGCTTCTTTTCGGGCACGCTGCTCGCGTACCAGCAATCGCTGGGCACCGAACCCGTCTTGATTCTGGCGGCCCTGCTGGCGGTGTACATCGTTCTCGGCATCCTGTACGAAAGCCTGGTTCATCCACTGACGATCATTTCCACTCTGCCTTCGGCGAGCGTGGGGGCCATGCTGGCGTTGCTGGTGTTCAAGCAGGACCTGGACATCGTCGCCATCATTGGCATCGTCTTATTGATCGGAATCGTAAAGAAGAACGCGATCATGATGGTCGATTTCGCGCTTCAGGCGCAGCGCGAAGAAAAAAAGAGCACCCGCGACGCGATTTTCGAGGCGTGCATGTTGCGTCTTCGTCCGATCCTCATGACGACGATGGCCGCGTTGCTCGGCGCTCTGCCCTTGGCGATGGGCAGGGGCATGGGCTACGAGCTTCGCCGGCCCTTGGGCATCACGATTGTGGGAGGGCTGCTGTTGAGCCAGTTGCTCACGCTCTACACGACACCGGTCGTCTACCTGGCGTTCGATCGACTGCGCTTGCGGATGCAGGGCAAAGCGCACGACGACGGGACCCCGGCATCGCGCTCGGCCGGCGGCGTGGCATGAAGGGCAAAGGGGGTGCCGCAACCGATGGGGGAGGTGGTTGTGACGCTTTCAGCCAGCCGGACCACGGGCGTCTCGCCCGATGAGCCGGAGGCGCTCACCGTGGCGCATTTCCGTCACAGTGTCGACGACGGCATCGTGGCACGCCGTGTGCGTGGGTCACGACATGGAGATCGCCATGAAACTCAAAGCGCCCGTAGTTGTCGGCCTTCTGCTCGGCTCATCCTTGCTCTGCGCGATTGGTTTCGCGGGAGAGCATTCGCGGCCGGCGCCCGCACGGCAGGCGCCACCCCCATTCCGGGCTCATGCGCCGGGTGTCCATCCGCGCGGGGCGACCGTGCGTCAACATGAGCTCCGCGTGCTCGCCCCTCGGTCCGTGGTGCACGGTCACAGCGGATGGCAGCACTGGGATCATCCCGAGTTTCCGCGCCCGGCCTACTACTGGGACTGGGCGGGTATTCATACCGTGACCTGCATCGCCGAGGATTCCTACGGCGATCAGTATCCGGTCAGCGAGGCCGCCGCACCAGGGTTTGCTCTCGGCAACATGACGGGCGTCGAAGACGATGCGCTCGACCGCTGCTACGCCGAGTCGGGCCAGGACACGACCTGTGTTCTTCTGACCTGCACACACATTTAGTTTAAAATTAAGCCCGTCCGCCACGAGTGGCTGGGGGAGCGGTGAAAAGGGACGACCCGCGCGACGTGGGGCCGTGGCAAGCGGCGTGCCTCGGCCCGCCGGGCGCGGCCGCCATGGTACTACGCCAGTCGCTTCCGGAAGCGCATCACGGAGACGCCGAGAATTCCGGTTCCGAGAATCGTCAGCGCGACCAGCTGCTGCGCGAGGTCGCGCAGGCCCGCGCCTTTCAAGAGGCATGCGCGCATGATCTCGATGTAATGGCGCATGGGGATGAGCAGCGTGAAGGGCCGCAGCCACGCGGGCATACTCGAGATGGGGGACATGAAGCCGGAGAGCAGCATGGCCGGCAGCATGAAGGCGAAAGCGCCGAGCATCGCCTGCTGCTGAGAGGAGCTGAGAGTCGCGATGAGAATTCCGATACCCAGCGTCGAAAAAAGGTAGAGAAACGATCCGAGAGCGACGACTGCGAGCGAGCCACGAAAGGGCACGTCGAAGATCAGGTTACCGAGAAGGAGGATCGCCAGCACGTCGATGAGACCGAACAAAATGTAGGGCAGACACTTGCCGGACAACAGGACCGCGGGGCGGATGGGCGTGACGAGGATCTGTTCGAGGGTTCCCGTCTCGCGCTCGCGCGCCAAGCCCATGGCCGTCACGATGGCCGTTACATTCAGAAGCAGCGTCGCGAGCACCCCCGGCAGCATGTACACGGCACTCTTGAGGCGCTGGTTGTACATCACTCGGGGCACGAGCGACGCCGTGGCGGCAACCCCGGAAAAGCCCGGAAGTGCAAAGGGGCCCTTGGCGACCGGCACGCGCTCTCCGCCCGTCGGCTCTCCACCGATTCCGTGCAAGAGCAAAAATTGGCTCGCCGCATTCGAAGCGACCTGCGCGAGCGTGACGTCGGTGCCATCGACGATGACCTGAACTTCGGGAGCGTCTGCGCGTGCGACACGCGGCTCGAAGCCGCGCGGAACGACCAGGGCCGCAGAGGCCTCTCCCGTTTCGAGGGCACGTTGTGCTTGGTTGGGATCCAGAACGTCTTGTCGACGAAGAAACGTCCGGTCGGCGAAGAAGGCCTGCGTCAGATCTCGGCTTGCGGGCGTCCGATCCTGATCGCAGACCACTGTGGGAATCCGGTCGACGTCGAGGTCGATGGCGTACCCGAAGACGACGAGCTGCAAGACCGGCGACACGATCAGCGTGGCGAGCATGCGCCGGTCGCGCAGCGTCTGACTGAACTCCTTCTTCATCACGTTGAAGAGCGATTGCAGGATGAGGGCGACGCTCATGCGAGCCTTCGGCGAAAGCGCCACACGGCAATCGCCAGAAAGGCCGTGGCGAATCCGGCGAGGGCTACGACGTCGCGCCCGAGCACGTCGAGCCCGTTGCCTTTGAGCAGCAGTCCACGCAGCGTCGTGAGGTAGTAGCGGCCGGGCACGACCATCGAGAGGGCTTGCAGCCACCGGGGCATGTTCGCGATCGGGAACATGAAGCCGCTGATCATCGCGACCGGCATGTACGACATCATCAGCGCGAACTGCACGGCGACGAGCTGACTCTTCGCGATGACGCTCGCGATGAGCCCCGACCCGAGCATCGCCAGCAAGAACAGCATCGAGCACCCGAAGAGCGTCACGAGCGATCCGCGGATCGGGACACCGAACATGAACGAACCGAGAGTGATGACGAGGAGAGTTTGCACGAATCCGAGGCCGGCGTACGGCACGAGCTTGCCGGCGATGATCTCCGATCGCAATACCGGTGTCGCGAAGAGCTGCTCCATGCTGCCGCGCTCCCACTCTCGGGCGATCGTCAGCGCCGTAAGGAGCGACGCGACCATCGCAAGGATGAGCACGATGACGCCCGACACCATGTTGTAGGTGGAGCGCATGGTCGGGTTGAACCGCACCCGAATTCTCGGCCCACTGCTGAGCGAGGCTCGCACGGCGCGGACCGATGACGTCGCTTGCAGGATGCCCGCGGCATCGCCCAGTGCGATCGTCGCGGTCGTCCCATCGCTGCCGTCCACGAGCAACTGCGCGGCCGCCGGAACGCCGCGCGCGAGATCGCGTGCGAATTCCCGCGGAATGACGAGAACGGCTTTGACGCGCCCGGCGCGCAACGCGGCCTCGGCATCGTCGGGGGATGCGAGATCCAGTCCGCGTACGAAGTCTCCTCCCGCCACGAGCGCTTGGCTCAGGCGCCGCGACGTGGGCGTCCCATCCTGATCGGCCACGGCCATCGGGATATGACCGACGTCTTGCGAGATGCCGTAGCCGAAAAGCATCAGCATCACGACCGGCAGACCGAGGGCCATGTAGACCGCGCGCGCGTCGCGGATGATGTGCAGGACTTCCTTGTGCGCGACGGCCATCGTTCGGCGAAGCGACTTCACGATGCCTTCGCTCCCTCGGGTGCGTGGCTCGGCTTCGCGGCGCCGACGACCTGCAGAAAGACATCCTCCAGGGTGACTTCGGCATCGATGACACCCGTTACGTGCACCCCGCGGTCGGTGAGCGCAGCCCGCAATTTTTCTGCATTTGGCCCGTCTTGGGCAACACGGACGTGAAGTGCGGCACCGAACGGCTCGACGTCGAGCAGCGCAAGTTCGGCCGCGACCTTTTGCACCTCGGCCCCGCTAGATCCTTGCACTTCGAACATCCGTCCGGGCACGATCGTCCGCTTCAAGCTTTCGGGTGTATCGAGCGCGGCGAGCTTGCCTGCGACCATCAGGCCGACGCGATCGCAGTATTCCGCTTCGTCCATGTAGTGAGTCGTGACGAAGATCGTCGTCCCGGCTTCGGCGAGGTGGCGGATGACGCGCCAAAACGTGCGGCGCGCCTCCGGATCGACACCGGCTGTCGGCTCGTCGAGGAAGACGACCTGCGGTTGGTGAAGAAGGGCGCACGCGAGAGCCAGGCGCTGCTGCAAGCCGCCCGGAAGCGACCCCGTCAATTCGCCGGAGAGGTTTTCGAGCGCAAGATCGTGCGTGACGGCGTCGCGCCGCGCACGAAAGGCCATTCCGAACAGATCGTACGCTCCGCCGAAGAACTCGAGGTTCTCCGCGACCGTCAGGTCGAGGTACAGCGAAAACTTCTGGGACATGTATCCGATGGCGTGGCGTACGGCATTGGGCTTGCGAACGACGTCGACTCCCGCGACCGTCGCCGCGCCGCTCGAGACGGAAAGCAGACCGCATAGAATTCGAATCGTCGTCGACTTGCCGGCACCGTTTGCGCCCAGATAGCCGAAAATTTCACCCTTCTTCACCTCGAAGGAAACGTCGTCCACGGCGACGAAGGTTCCGAAACGCTTCGTCAGGGCCTTCACGCGAACCGAGACGTCTTCGCTCACGAGGCGCTCTTTTTTTCGTGCACGGATTCTGCGCGCTCGCGCAGACGCGTCAGGAACAGATCCTCGAAGGTCGCCGTTGCCGGGGAGGTCGTGGCGCCCAAATCCGAGAGGGTCTTGAGCACGGCTTGCTGGCGGTCCTTCCGAACGACGACACGCAGCTCGGCCCCCGCCGGCGTGGACGCCAGCACATCGGGGTCCTTCTCGATGGCCTCGGCGACCTTGCCGCGCTTGCCGTGCACCCGAAAGACGGGATGCACGAAGGCACGGAGCATTTCGCTCGGCTCACCTTCCTCGAGCAGTCGTCCCTCGAACAGCAGTCCCGCACGGTGGCAGCGCGCGGCCTCGTCCATCGTTGGCGTGGCGATCAGGATGGCCATTCCCTCGGACAGAAACTCATGCAGAAGGTTCCAGAAGTCGCGGCGGCTCACCGGATCGACGCCGTTGGTCGGCTCATCGAGCAAGAGCACCTTGGGTTCGTTCAAGAGCGCGCACGACAGCGCGAGCTTCTTGTACATACCGCCGGACAGGGCCTCGGTGCGCCGGTCCTTGAACTCGCCGAGGCGCGTGATCGCGAGGAGCCGATCGCGACGCGTGCGGAACGCCTCGCGCGAGAGGCAGAACATCTCTCGAAAAAATGCGAGGTTTTCCGCCACGGTCAGGTCGCCGTAAAGGCTGTACTGCTGCGGCATGTACCCGAGCGTTTCGCGCACACGTGCGTCGTTGCCGAAGGGATCGAGCCCGACGAGGCGGACCTGCCCGCCGGAAGGGTCGAGCAGTCCGGCGATCATTCGCAGTGTCGTCGTCTTGCCTGCGCCGTCGGGCCCGACGAGGCCGTAGATCTCGCCGGCGGTCACGCGCAGGGACAGCCCGTCGACCGCCTTTTTCGCCTTGAAGGTGCGCCGTAGATCGGTCGCCTCGATCCGCAGCTCCGCCTCGGTCATTGCCAGCTGCCTTCGATCGCGATCTCGACGGGCATCCCCGACCGCAGCCGCATGTCGGCGTTCGGGATGCGAAGCTCCACCGCGTAGACCAAGCGCTCGCGATCTTCCCGGGTTTGAACGTTACGCGGCGTGAATTCGGCGCGTGGCGAAACGTAGAAAATCGTGCCTTCGAAGATCTGCCCCGGATAGGCATCCGCGACGACCTGAACCTTCCGACCCGGCGCCGCGGCGGCGAGCTCCGCGTTGGGAAGGTAAAAGCGCGTGCGCCCCTCGGTCACGTCGGTCAGCGCAATGACGTTGGTGCCCGGTTGCACGGCTTCGCCGGGACGGAAATTGAGCGAGACGACCATCGCGTCTCGCGGTGCGAGCAATTTGCATTCGCTCACCGTGACCTGCGCGCCGAGGACAGCCGCTCTCGCCGCGTCGACGCTGTCTTGCGCAGCGACGGCCCTCGACTTCGCCTCCGTGCCCGAGGCCCAGAGTGCGCCGGCCTGGTGCTGGATCATCGACTCGATGGCGTGCTGTTCGGCAATCTGATTTTCCACCGCGAGCTCCTTCGAGCGGGCTTCGTCGAGCGCGGATGCGGAAAGTGTCCCACGCTCTACAAGCTGCTCGGTTCGCGTGAGGTCGATGCGCGAAAGCTCCTCCTGGGCCTTGAGGACATCGATCTGCGACCGGGCCGCAGTGACGTTTTGAGAGGCGCCCGTCGCGTTCTGCGACGCCGATTTCACGTTCGATTGCGCCGCTTGGTGGCTCGACTGCTCGGCCGCGAACTGGGCTTTCAACTGACTGAGCGTCGCTTCCGCCTCGGTGCAATCGAGCTCCACGAGCACGTCGCCCTGCTTGACCATGTCGCCCTCGCGCACATTGAGCTTCACGATTCGCGCGGCGATGCGGCTTGTGGCGTTGACGTCGACGCCCTCGATGACGCCGCTGCCGCCGGCGGGCCCATGCTCCGCGGCGCGAAGATGCCGCACCAAGAGGAGCAGAGCGACGAGCAGGCCACCGGCCAGGATGCTGATGAGAATCAGAGCGCGCTTCATGACGATGGCTTCGGAAGCTCGCGACCAGAGGCCACGATCGCGTCCCGAAGCTCGGTGCTTTGCGCCCGTGCCGCGACGTGGGCAACGATACGCCTTGCAACGGTTGTGCAACGTGCCATCGCCTTGGGTCGGCTCCTCGGAGGGTCTGCTTCTGCGCGGGCTCTTGCACGCTGGGTGCCAGCACGCCGGGCGAAGGCGCTCGCGCCACGTCGAAGCCGCTGCAGTTCGAGATGCAGGCGCTGGACCCCGTCTGCCGTCGGTGCAGCCCCGTCGCGCACCGATACGAAGGTAGCTTTGCCGCCGAGAAGCTAGGCGAAACGCGAAGACGAATGTGCCTTGGCAAGCATTTTGCGACAGTTGGCCGAATCAGCGCGTCGCAGCAGCCGGGATCCCGATTTCTTGCAGTAAGGCGTTTAAAGGCCGTTCCAGCCAATCGGCACGCCGATGCTCAGCCCGATGAATGCCGACGAGCGCAACACGATGAGCATGCCGGGGCGTCCGATGGCACATTCGCATCGTGCGAAAAGGCGCGATCCGCCATCGGTCCCAGCTCGCGTGCGCCCCGAGTGTCGGATGGCATGGGCTGTGCTTCAGCAAGCCGGGCAACTGAGCCGGGCAAGCGAGGCGGCGCAATGAGGAGGCGTCCGTGGACGTGAAGGAGCGTCATCCAATCAGCGGCCATGCCCCCCGGCTCGCCGAGATCGGGTGTTTGCCTTGTGCCGCGTGTGCCGCGGGCTCCTCAGGCGCTCGCGTCAGGACCCTTGGATGAGCGGCGCGCCAGCTCGCAGCAGCGCCCGCACCGTGGCCGGTGTTGCGGTCTGCATTGGTTCGTTGAGCGGGTGCACCGTGGGCCCCCGATACGATCCGCCCGTCTTTCCCGCCCCGCCGGCCTTCAAGGAGGCCTCGGCCGGAGCGTACGAGGCGGCCCGCCCGGGAGCCTGGCTCAAGGGCAAATGGTGGGAGGTATTCAACGAACCGGAGCTCAGCGCGCTCGAGGATCAGTTGAATATCAATAACCAAAATATCGCACAATATTTTCAAAACTTCATGGCGGCCCGGGCCCAGGTGAATCAGGCGCGTGCTGGCCTCCTTCCCGTGGTCGCCGTGGCTCCCGCGTACACCAATTCGGGTGCAGGCACGGCCGCCGCTGGCGGAGCCACCGTCCCGGCGACGGGCGCGGCGGCGGGCGTTTCCTCGACCCGAGGGGGCGTGACGATCACCAACTTCTTCTCGTTACCGATCGACGTGTCGTGGGAGCCGGACCTCTGGGGCCGTATCCGCAACACGGTCCATGAGGCTCAATACGCCGCGCAGGTGAGTGCGGCGGATCTCGAGAACGAACGTCTTACCGAGCAGGCCGATCTCGCGGCGTATTTCTTCGATCTCCGGGGGCAAGACGCACTGCAAGACCTGCTTGACCGCACCGTCGAGGTGGATCGGCAGGCGCTCGACTTCACGCGCGCCCTGGTCGAGGCGGGCATCGACGGCGAAGAGGCGGTCGCCGAAGCCGAAGTGACGCTCGAGAACGCGGAGGTGGCACGAATCGGCGTGGCCACCAACCGCGCCCTCTACGAGCATGGGATCGCAACGTTGATTGGTAAGCCCGCTTCGACGTTTTCGATGCCCGTGAAAATGTTGACTACGCCGGTCCCGCGGATCCCCGTGGTCGTCCCGTCGCAGCTGCTGCAACGTCGGCCCGACATCGCTGCGGCCGAGCGCACCATGGCCCAGGCCAATGCGGCGATCGGCGTTGCGACCGCGGCGTATTACCCGACGCTGAGCCTCACGGGCACGGGTGGCCTTCAGTCGCCGAGCCTCGCCAGCCTGTTTTCCCTTCCGGCTCTCTTCTGGTCGCTTGGGGCTTCGGCCACCGAGACGATCTTCGATGGCGGTCTGCGTGGCGCGACGGTCGCTCAGTATGCCGCGACCTACAAAGCGGACGTCGCCGCCTACAAGCAGACCGTGCTCACCGCGTTTCAACAGGTGGAAGACTCCATCGCCACGCTGCGGGTACTCTCGCAGCAAATCGATCGAGAAGGCGCGGCCGTGCACGCCGCACGGGCATTCGTGGACATCGCCATGGGCCGGTACGAGACCGGTCTCGATCCGTATCTTAACGTGATCACCGCCCAGACGATCTTGCTGAGCGACCAGCAGACGGAAGTGACTCTGCGCGTGAGCGAGATGACGGCGGCGGTACAGCTGATCCAGGCCCTCGGTGGCGGATGGGACGTGAAGGATCTCCCGTCTGCCTCACAGGTCACGTCCAAAGACGCGTCCCGCTGGGGCTCCAACACGCCATAGCACCACGGGCCCGGTCTTCCCGGGTTTCGTATCCCGTCTACTGTGACTGGGAGCAGGGGCAGCGTCGTGCCGGACCATCGGCACGAGAGCGCTTCGGTGTCAGCCGTTTACACGATTCGTGTCACCAGGGTTCGCGGCAGACGAGGCCCCCCGACGAGGAGAGCGAGATCGCCGTCAATCCCAAGTCGGCTCGGGTGAGCTCCTGCCCTCGCGCCGGGCACAGGCTGAGCGAGTACGGCGGTAGGATCGGCCCGCTCGGCGGCGGCGTCCAAACGGTGACGGGTGCACGCACTTCGCTCGGGCTGCATGGCGGAACCTGGCCTCGCAAGACCTGCCCTTGCGGGAAGCTAGTGCGTTCGCACGCGTCGTGGCCATTGGCAATCACGTCGTGCACGCGCGACTCCGGGGTCGCGCCGCCAAGAACAGGGGCGTTGGCCAGCCCGACTTGAAGGTTTGAGCTGCAGCCGACGAGGCACGCACACGCGACAAGGCAATAACGGATCGATCCACCCATGGCGAACGCTCCTTCGACGCAAGGCGCGCCTTGAAACGAGCCTGTTGCGACCTAAGCCCTAGTGTAAGACTGAAATGGTCGAGTGCCCGTTAACCCGATCGAAATAAGCCCGTTAGGATGGCTGAGCTGAAGCCCTCGCGGCTCGAGCGGGGGAGGACACCTACATGCGGTCGCCGTGATGGCGGCAGGCTCGGCCGCGAGGGTGCGACGGGCACGGCTTATGCTGCCGAGGCCCAGGATCGAACCAGCCTACGAGGAGTTTCAACGTGAAATACATGAACCGGTTCCGAGTGGCGCCAGGGCACAAGGTACGACTGAAGGACGTCGATCCGGGGTTCACAGACCACCACGAGAGCCACAAAGAGGCGAACGCGGCGATTGAGCACGATGAGAACAAGCTGCGAAAACTTCAGGAATTGTTCTACGCCGACGGGCGGCGCTCCCTGCTGATTTGCCTGCAAGGCATGGATACGGGCGGCAAGGACGGCACGATCAGTCAC
The DNA here is from genome assembly GCA_049521295.1 of Polyangiaceae bacterium. GTDB lineage: Bacteria > Myxococcota_A > Polyangia > Polyangiales > Polyangiaceae > Palsa-1150. Next base: position 18,519 of record JBEKOY010000083.1, read on the forward strand.
TTTTTGGGCGCCATGAACCCGCAAGGCTGTCGCGTTGTGGGATTTCGGCAGCCCTCGGCCGAGGAGCTGGCTCACGATTTTTTGTGGCGAATTCACCAGGCCGCGCCCGCCAAGGGCCAAGTCGCTATTTTCAACCGCTCTCACTATGAGGACGTGCTCGTCGTTCGCGTCCACAACCTCGTCCCGCGAGCGGTCTGGTCGGGTCGATACGACGAGATCAACGCGTTCGAGGAGGAACTCGTCGCGGCCGGCGCGCTGATTCTCAAGTTTTACCTGCACATCTCCAAAAAGGAACAACTGAGTCGCTTCAAGGAGCGGCTCGATGATCCGACCAAGCAATGGAAGATCAGCGAGTCGGACTATAAGGAGCGAAATTTCTGGGACGACTATATGGAGGCTTACGAGGACGCCGTGTCGCGCTGCAGTACGGCGCACGCGCCCTGGTTCGTCATTCCGTCCGACCACAAGTGGTTCCGCAACCTCGCGATCGCGCGGATCGTCGTGGAAACCTTGGAAGAGGCGGACATTCAACTGCCCCGACCCTCGGTGGATCTGGACCACATTCGCCGCGAGTATCATTCGGCAAAACAAGCCTAAAAGTGACGTGGAAGCCGAATGAAGGAAACGGGCAGTGACGCCCTTTCAAGCACGGAACGACGACTCGTCCTTCTGCTCGGCGTTCCGAGTGCCGGGCTGTCGGCGTGCCTCACGGTCCTCTCCACGTACGTTCCGGTGCTGGCGCGCCGGTTTACCGCGTCGACCGCGGTCATTGGCGTGCTCGTCGGGGGCGAGGGGCTCATCGCGGTGCTTCTCCCCGTGTGGGTGGGCCGATTCTCGGACCATGCCGACACCCGGTTCGGTCGCCGCCTCCCGTTCCTGTTGGTGACCGCGCCGGTCGCGGCACTGGCGCTCGCCTTGGTGCCCTTCGCGCCGTCGCTTTCCGTCATGGCGGTGGAGGTGTTCTTCTTCTATCTCGCGTACTTCACGTACTTCGCGCCGTACCAAGCGCTCTACCCCGACCTCGTCTCGGAGGCTGCGAGTGGCCGAGCGCAGGGAATCCAGGGCGTCTTCAGTGAGGTCGGCCTCGGCTTGGCGCTCGTCGGTGGAGGGCTTCTGCTCGAGCTTTGGCGGCCGCTGCCTTACCTGGGCGCGGCGGCCATCCTGCTTGGGTCGACGGCGGTCCTCGTGCGGGGGCTCGGGGTCGGCGGGGGCGCTGAGCGGGGTCCTGCTTCCAAGCGCGATCCACGCTCGCCGGCTGCGGAGGTCTGGGCGCTGCTCTGCGGCCATCGCGAGATCCGAATTTTCGTGCTCGGCAACGCACTTCTGACGCTCGGCCTCGGTGGCCTCAAAAGCTTCGTCGTGCTTTGGCTGACGGAGGGGCTCGGCAAGAGCATGAATTTCACCGCGGGCGCGATGACCGTGGTCGCTCTCGGAGCCGTCATCGGCTCGTTGGTGTCCGGCAAGCTCGCGGACCGATACGGCACGGGCGCTATCCTCTCCATCGCTCTCGCCGTATTTGGCATCGGAACCGCCCTCGGTACGGGGTCGAGGTCCACGATCCTGCTCGGCGCCGCGTTTCCGATCATTGCGGTCTCTGCGGGGGCGGCGGTTGCCTTGCCGTACGCGCTTCTCATGCAGCTGATGGAGTCACGTCACCACGGCACGATGGCGGGTCTCTACGACGTGAGCAGCGGCGTCGGGACACTCCTCGGGCCGACAATCACCGGTGTGGCCATCGATCTCTGGCGGGCCCAATTCGCGTCTACGCACGGATATGCGGCGATGTGGCCGGTGCTCAGCGTGTCGATCCTCGCCAGCGCCGTGATGCTTTGGCGTGCCGCGGCGCTCGGGCGTTCCCGGGGCCGATCCCACCTTCTGTCGCAGCCTACCGCTCGCTAGGCGTGCGATCGACGACAGGGCCCGCTACCACTTTTTTACGGCCTCTTTGACGGCCTGCTTGACGTCCTCCAAGGCGCCTTTTGCGTTGCCCTTGGCTTCGTCGACCTTGCCCTCGCGCTCGAGCTGCGGGTCACTGGCTAGAACGCCAGCGGCTTGCTTGATCTTGCCTTTGACCTTGTCGATGATTTCGCCCATGTGTTTTTCTCGCTCGGTACTTGGTAATGGATGCGATCAGGAATGCCCCGAGGCGGATTCGCTCGGACGCCGCTAGGTGGTACTGGTTGCAATTTCGAGGCCGCGAGTCAGGATGGCGGGGCCAAGAGGTCCGAGGCCTGCCGCCTGGAGTGGGGCGGATCCGTTTCGTGCATCGCCGGCGGCCGATCGCCGTGGGGTACCGCTGCCTAGGGATGAAAGGCCGTCCGTGCGAGGTCTTTGCGGTTTGCGAAGAGTCGGCAATGCGCGAAGCGCGATGCACAAAGCAGCTCACGCAGCGGGCGTGCATGAGGTTGGTCAGCCGAGTGGCTCAGTCGGTTCACATGCGTCGAGTTCCAAGGCCGAACTCACACCCGCCGCATGCCGTTCATCCCCGCACGTGAAGAAGGCACCCTCGGCACGTGGATCGCGCCGGTCCTGCAGGCGACTTGTCCGGCAGGTATGCCAATTGCAGTGAAGCGCTCCATGCGACAAACGTTAACCTGGACGGCCATGGTATTCGCCATCTCCACCTCGGCATGCTGGCACGAAGACCGGCCCGGCGCGGCGTACTACGATCACCGCCACGACGGCGACCACCACGACCAAGGCGATCACCACGATGAAGGCGACCATCACGACGACCATCACGACCAGCACTGAGGCTGGCCGGACCCGTCGAACCGAAACGCGATCGGGTCAACTTTGCGATGTCAACGAATGAGGGTGCGACGATCGTGCGCTGCAAGCTAAGAGGCGCCGCGCGCAGAGCGGCCCCCTCCTTGCTGAGTGCTTCGTCACGAAAGGCTGGACCATGACCCTCTTGGAATTCATCATCTACCTCGTTATCGCCGGTGTCTGCGGAGCCATTGCGCGCGCCGTTGCGGGGGGTAGCGGGGGCGGGTTCGTCATCTCCCTCCTGGTCGGCTTCCTCGGCGCCTTCGTCGGGACCTGGCTCGCGCGTCAGTTCCATCTGCCCGCGTTCGTCGTCGTGAGCATCGGCGGCCATCCGTTTCCGATCGTATGGTCCATCGTCGGCGGCATTCTGCTCGTAGCGCTTGCGCACATGTTCGTGCGACCGCGCTACATGGATCGCTACGGGGAGTGACGGGCGGCCGTACTCGGCTTTTCCCTTTGCCGCTAGCGATCCCGCAGGGTGAGCCTTCTAGCCGACTCGACCTGCGACGCACTTCTCGATGCGCGCCAAGCGAGTCAGAAGGCCCGCTTCCAAGTCTTCGAGCTTGCAATGCAGCGTCGCGACCTCGAGCTCTGCCTTGAGGTTCACGCGGTATTCGATGTCGTTGCGGGCCCGGTCGCGCGCGACCTGGCGGTTTTGCGACAAAAGCACGAAGACCGAGAGGATGATGGCCTCCAAAGAGACCGCCATCGTGAGCAGCCCGAACGGATACGGGTCCCAACCCCCAAAAGGGGTACGCGATAAGGGGCCGACGTTGTCGGCAATCCACAAGAGGAAGAGTAGGCAGTGAATGAGAAGAAACGCAATGCTGCCGGAGAACTCGCTAATCGTGTCGGCCACCTTCATCACTCGAGTCCGACGGTCCTGCTCCTCTTCGTTGAAATTTCGTGACGCCGGGTGGCGCAGCAGCCGCGCGGACTCGCGCAGCCGCTTTCCGGTCGCGGCCAAGAGGTCGAGTGCAGCGGGGGGATGCACCCTCAGGAATTCGTCGAGATCGCCTCGGTCGACGACGAGTGCCTCGGCGTCCTCGGTCGCAATCGCCGACGCGGTGCGCGGGCCGCCGTCGAGGAGCGACAGCTCACCAAAGAAATCACCCGCCCGTACCGTTTCGATGACGATGCGGTCGCCGACATCGTTGGTGAGCGACATCTCGACTTCGCCCGATCGCAGGACGAACAGGGCATCGCCCGGCTCGCCGATGCGGAAGATGAGCGTCCCTCGCGGGAACGTCACGACGTCCAGACGCTCGGCAAGTGTCGAGCGCTCGTTGTCGTCGAGCAGAGCGAAGAGCGGGATGTCGGCGAGAAGATCGACGGGTGTGACCATGGGTGCGCCCATGTTGAGTCCAATCTCGCGCAAGCGGCCAGTCCTTCCATCGATCCGCCACCTCTTCGCGATTGCGCATGATCTGCGCCGCTCGACGACGCTTCCGCGACGGCGGTCGGCCGTCGTCTCCGAGGCAGGAGGCAGCCGCCGTAGCTAAAACGGCGCGCGCCTAGCCGCACTCCGACCCGTGCGACGACGATCCATCTGCGTCCTTGGGAGGTCGCGGTCGGGGTCGCGGTCGGGGTTGTCGGGGTCGCTCGCGGTCGGGGTCGCGGTCGGGGTCGGGGTCGGGGTCGGGTTTGTCGGGGTCGCGGTCGGGGTTGTCGGTCATGCGCGTCCGCGAGCGACCGGCTGCTGCTCGCGGCGATCGCCGACGCGCAAGATTGTTAGGCGCCGCGCGCACGAAACCTGCTTTCCTTGAACAAAGGAGGTCATCCCCAGTGCAAGTCCCCCTTCAGGTCACGTTTCGAGGCATGGCGCAGTCGGACGCGCTGGCCGCCCATGTCCGGCTTCGCGCCGAGAAGCTCGAGCACCTCTTCGACCGCATCGTCTCCTGTCATGTCGTCGTCGAGCTGGCGGGCCATCATCACCGCCATGGGGACCGCTTCCACGCTTCCATCAACCTCGGTCTTCCCGGACATGAGATCCTCGTCGGACACGCCCCGTCGGGCGATCGCGGGCCGGAGACGGCCTACGGGGCAGTCGACCGGGCGTTTGATGACGCCGGGCGGGAGCTCGAGGACTGGGTGAAGCACCAGCGCACGCAACGCCACGACGAATCGGCGAACCGGAGGACTCCGTGAAAAACTTCGGCGTTCCGGTGTGCGACACCGCGAAGATCGGAACCGCCTAATCGACCGATCGAGCAGAATCGATCCTTCGATGAACCGTGTGCCGCAAGCGGCGCCGCAGATTCAGAATTGGCGCGAGGACCGCCTCGATCGGTCGAGGTCGAGGTCGGGGTTGAGGTCGGGGTCGCGGTCGTCGGGGTCGGGGTCGGGGTCGAGGTCGAGGTCGAGGTCGGGGTCGGGGTCGAGGTCGAGGTCGGGGTAGTCGGGGTCGCGGTCAGGGGGTCGTGGGTCCTTGATTTCAGGTACTCCCGGGCATCATCGGTTTCCCGGATGGGTACGAACCGGGGCCGGTGCGTAGGCTAAGTCGCGTCATGACCCTCGCGCACAACGACGGCGATTGGGAGAGGGTCGCTCGAAGCGGTCGAACGCGCGGCAGAGAAGATGCGGCGACCCGTCCGCGCGTCCTCGTGGTCGACGACGACGAGGACGGGCGCGCGGCGCTCGAAAAACTGCTTCGCGCGGACGGATTCGCAACCTCAACGGCACCCGATGGCGAGACCGCTATCGCCGAAGCCAGCCGTGCGCGGCCCCACGTCGTTCTCGCGGACTTGCAAATGCAGCCGCTCGACGGCGTCGAGCTGTGCCGGCGCCTGCACGAGATCGATCGCGATCTGCCGGTCATCGTGATGACCGCGCACTCCGACATGCAGTCGGTGATCGAGAGTTTGCGGGTTGGGGCCGAGGACTACCTGCTCAAGCCCTTGGAGTACGAGGCGGTCCGCTGGTGCGTGGAGCGCGCCGTCACGCGCCGCACCGAGAGACTCGAGGTCGAGCGCCAGCGCGCCCAGATCGGCGCGCTGCTCGGCAACCTGAGCGAAGGTGTCGTCATCGCCGACGCGAGCGGCAGCATCTTGATGATCAACGATGCGGCGCGCGCCATCCTCGGCCTCGGGGACGAGGATCGGCCCACCCTCGATGCACTGGACTCACTGGCCGTTCACGATCTGAAGGGGCAGCCGCTCACCAGCGCGGAGCGACCTCTCGTGCGAGCGTTGCGTAGCGAGCCGTACGTGGACTACGAAGTGGTGCTGCGAAAGAGGTCGAACGGCGAGTCGCGTCGCGTCGTGTCGACGGGCACGAGCACGAGAGACGCCGCGGGCAACGTTTCCTTGGCGATCGTCTTGTTTCGCGATGTCACCGATCTGAGACGTCTGGAGCAACAGCGCGACGAGTACGTGGAGCTCATTTCCCACGACCTTCGCAATCCCCTGAGCAGCACCCTGATGTTCCTCTCGACGCTCAAGCGGGCCATCACGAAGAAGGGCACGACCGAGCACATGCACCTGGTCGAACGCGCGGAGCGCAACCTCTGGCGAATGAACGCGATGCTCGAGGAGATCACGCAAGCGGCAAGCCTCGAGTCGGACGCCCTCGCCCTGCGCCCGGTGACGTGCGATTTGCGCGAGATCGTCGACCGGGTGGTCGATCCCATGGACGACGCTCGCGCGCGTCGAATCACGATCGAGGCCGACGACGCATCGCCCTACCTCGTCTTCGGCGACCCTTCGCAGCTCGAGCGTGTCGTTGCCAACCTTCTCACGAACGCGCTCAAATACTCCGCCGAGGAGGCTCCCGTGAGCGTGTGGCTCGCGCGCACGGGCGGCGATGTCGATCTTTGCGTGATCGATCGCGGCATCGGCATCGCGCCCGAGAGCCTGGTGACGCTCTTCGACCGGTACCAGAGGACCACGGCGGGTAAGGCGCATGCGAGCGGTCTCGGCCTCGGCCTGTACATTGCACGCCAAATTGTCGAGGCGCATCACGGCCAAATCCAGGTTTTCAGCGAGGTCGGAAAGGGCAGTACGTTCAGACTCACGTTGCCGGCCGACACCCGGTCGGCCTAAATCCGATGCTGCGTTGGATGAGGGTGCCGCATGGCTCTTGAAGCGCAGGCAAGGAGCTCGACAGGCGCGAGCCGCGCGACGCCGGACTTCCGCTTCCTGTTCCAGTCGGCACCCGGTTGCTACCTGGTCCTTGCGCCCGACCTGACGATCGTCGCGGTGAGCGACGCCTATGTGCGTGCGACCATGACCCAGCGGGACGAGATCGTGGGCCGCGGCATTTTTGACGTGTTCCCCGACAACCCGGGCGATCCTGCGGCAACGGGTGTTGCCAATCTGCGCGCGTCGCTCAACCGCGTGCTGACCCAAAGGCGGCCCGACAGGATGGCCGTGCAGAAGTACGACATTCGACGCCCTGAATCCGAAGGCGGTGGCTTCGAAGAGCGGCACTGGAGCCCGGTGAACTCTCCGTTGATTGGCGACGGCGGACGGGTCGCCTACATCCTCCATCATGTGGAAGACGTAACCGATAAGGTTCGTTTGCAGCGCAAGGAAGGGGAACAGGACAGGGCGATCCGCGAGCTCTCCATTCGGTCCGAAAGGCGCTTTGGCCAGCTGCTCGATGCGGCGCCGGACGCCATGGTGGTCGTTGGAGACGACGGACGCATCGACTTCGTCAACGTGCAGACCGAGAAAGTCTTCGGTTACACGCGGGCCGAGCTTGTCGGCCAAACCCTCGCGCTCCTGGTCCCCGAACGCTTCCAGACGGCGCACGCGGCGCACGAGGCTCGATTCTTCACGAGCCCGAGCGCGCGGACGATGGGCTCGGGGTTGGAGCTTTTCGGTCGGCGCAAGGATGGCACCGAGCTCCCCATCGAGGTGAGCCTCAGCCCCCTACGCGACGAACACGGTACGACGGTTTCGGCGTCGATTCGCGACATCAGCGAGCGCAAGCGCATGGAGGCCGCCGCGAAGCTGACGGCCGACCGGTTGGCGAGCGCCGTCGAAAGCATCCAAGATGCCTTTGCGCTTTTCGACGACGGCGATGGGCTGGTTCTATGCAATAGCGCCTATCGGCGCCTTGTCGGTGAGTCGCTCCCAGGCCCGCTTGTCGGCAGGTCGTATCTCGATCTTCTCGAGGCGTGGACCCACGACATCGACTTTCCCACGGAGGCCGCGCGTGTGCACTTCGTCGACGAGCGCATCGCGCGACGACGCCAAGACCTGACCACGACATTCGACGTTCGCATGCGCGACGGGCGCAGCCTACGTGTCATCGATCGACGCACCGCGGAAGGGGGGATCGTCAAGACGATCTGGGATCTCACCGACGACGAGCGCCGGGCCGAAGAGCTCCGCCAGGCGCGCGCCGCGGCGGAAGCAGGCAGCGCAGCCAAGAGCGACTTTCTCTCTTCGATGAGCCATGAGCTCCGGACGCCCTTGAACGCGATCCTCGGTTTCGCGCAGCTCCTTCAGAGAGACAAGAGGGATCCGCTCGCCGAGCGTCACAGGGAGCGGGTCGATCAGATCCTCAGGGGGGGCGAACACCTCTTGCGCCTCATCGACGACATCTTGGACCTGTCGCGCATCGAGGCCGGCGCCGTCTCGATCTCCACCGAGCCGATCGGCGTCATCGACGTGCTCGACGAGGTGAAGCGCACGCTCGCGACAATGGCGGCTCGCCAGGACATTCACGTCACGCTCGAAGCGGTGCCCCCCGACCTTCCCTTGGTGGCCGCGGACAGGACTCGGTTCGCGCAGATCCTCATGAACTTTGGGTCCAACGCGATCAAGTACAATCGCCCGGCGGGGAAAGTGGCGTTTAGGGTGTCGTTGTCTGGGCCCGATCGAGTGCGTGTCGCGGTCCGCGACACCGGCGTCGGGATCCCCGCCGACAAGCAGGCCAAGCTCTTTCAGCCGTTCCAGAGGGCAGGACAAGAGACTGGACCGATCGAGGGAACGGGAATCGGACTCGTCATCACCAAACGTCTTGCGCAGCTGATGGGCGGAGAAGTCGGCTTTCGAAGCGTTTCGGGAGAAGGGTCCGAGTTCTGGGTGGACATGCCGTTGCACGCGCCCGTCGTGCGCTCGGTCGCACCGCCTGCGCGAAGCGACGAGGCCGACGTGAGACCGTTCGCACTCGAGGGCCGCCGGCTGGTGCTCTACGTGGAAGATCACCCGGCGAACGTCTCGTTCATGAAGGACCTTGTCAGCACGTTCGACAATATCGATCTTCTCGCGGTGCCAACGGCGGAGATGGGGCTCGAGGTCGCACGCAAACGCCATCCGGAAGTCATCATCATGGACATCAACTTGCCTGGAATGAGCGGGGTCGACGCGCTCCGCGCTCTGCGCGGCTCGCCCGAGACGAAGGACATTCCAATCATTGCGCTCACGGCAGCGGCTTCCGAGCGCGACCGACAGCGGGGCATCCAGACCGGCTTTTTCCGGTATTTGACCAAGCCCGTGAAGGTGGACGAACTCGTCACCGCGCTCTCGGCCCTGTTCGCTTCACCCCGCTGACGCGTCCGGCGGGTACAGCCCTTGATGGAGTGCGTCGAGAGCCGAGGTGCGAGCGAGCTCGTCGAGGTGCGCGTCCGACCACCGATACAAGAGCCGATCCTCGCCAACCGCGTGCGCGTGCAGCTCGTCGACGAAGTCTCGAACGGCGTCCCGTCGCAGCCGGTGGGAGTCGACTGCGGCGCCGATCTCGGTCAGACGCGCGCGGATATGGCGGTGCTCTTCGACGAGAACCCACGCATCGCGCTCGCGCGCCCGAACGAGCGCAGGGATCAAGTGCCTTTCCACCGTCTCGAGATGCGCGATCAGTCGGCTTTGGCACTCCGCCCAGAGCCTCGGACCGTCGTGCCCGTCGTCCCTTGCAAAGGCGGCGAATAGCTGCCCGAGACGCGTTTCGATGGCGTCGTAGTCGGCGAGGAAGCGGTCGTGAATGGGCGTCGTCACCCCGATGCCGCCTCTGCTTCAGGGCCCGGCGGGGACACGCCTTTTGCGCGGGCAGCCCGTTCGGCTTTGGGTGCCAGCGAGCGGTACAGCGTCGAAAGGCCGATTCCCAGAATCTCGGCGGCTCGCGGCTTGTTTCCCCGCGTTTCGGAGAGCACCCAATCCATATAGACTCGGTTCAATTGCCGGATCGTCCACGGCGCTTGGCTCGGAAAGGGCCATGGGCAGGTCGGCGAAGCGCTCGGAAGCAACGAGAGGTGCTTCGGGTCGATCGTCTCATCGACACCGAATACGACGGCGCGCTCGATCGAGCTCGCGAGCTCGCGGACGTTGCCGGGCCACGACGACTCCATCAGCGCGCGAAGAGCTTCTGGCTCTTCTTCGGGCTTGCGGGGCGTGACTTCGCTCATGGCCGAATCTCCTCGTTTCGGATGGCACAGCACGGGGCATGCCCGAGTCGATGGGTACATTTGTCGCGATGGGGCGGGCATGTCGCGCACTTCGTGCGCGAGCCGGAATTCCACGCGCCCGCCAAGCACGCCCGCGAAGAGGGTCAGTCGGTCGTCGCAGCCTGCGAGGCGCTCTTTTGCGAATGCGGGCAATACCTCGAACACCGACTTGGCGCTGTCGTTCTTCTCTGGGCACGAGGCGGTGCTTTCCTCGCTGACCGGAACCGCAACGTATCTCGCATTCATCCATTCGCCGGATTCGCCGCGTCCCTGGCTCACGCTCGCGGGGGGTACGCTGCTCACCGCGTGGGTCGGTTACGAGCGCGTCCGGGCCGGAGCGCACTTTCCGACGGACGTCATCATGGGAGCGCTTGCAGGCGCCTCGATCGGCGTGCTCGTCGCGCACTTGCACAGACGGGGAACCCGCGCCGTATGGATCGATCTCGCGCCGGCTCCCGGCGGCAGGGGTGCAACCGCCGGCATACACGGCTCTTTCTGAGCGAGGCGTTCGTGCGGCACCTGTTTCCGTGGAGCCGATTGAATCTCTTCCCGCCCGCGAGGATCGACCGACCGCTTCTCCTCACTCCTCGGTTCGCTTCACCCACGGTTGGCTTGCCGCGTGATCGGCCGTTCGCCCGCTTCTCACACGATCCCAACGTCATTCCATGCGACGAGCACCTGCGATGAACGCCGGCCCCGCCGGCATGGCTTGGAAGGTGGCTGGCATGGGTCGTGCTCTCCCGACCTGGTATGAACACACTTCACATGATGGCAATGGCTTCGTGGGCAAGCGCGGGCATGTTCGCCCTGGGCTGCGAGCATACCGATGACCGCAACGGGGCCGCGTCGGCGCCGCAACCGACGACCGCACAAGCACGTTCGGTCGATGGGGCCACCGTCGACCGACTCTCGAGTGCGCGGTGTGACCGCGAACAGGACTGCAACAACATCGGGGACGGCAAGAAGTACGCGTCGCGGCAAGTCTGCACGGACCAGTTCCATGGCAGCATCGCCAATGACCTCAATTCCTACAAGTGTCCCGGTGGGTTGGACCCCGCCGCGGTCCAACGGTGCTTGGCTGCAATCGGCAACGAAGAGTGCGGCGTACACCCGTTGGAATCGCTCACGCGCATCGACGACTGCCGTAGCGGCGCGATGTGCCTGAAGTAGCGCCGAGAGGATCTCGTGTCAAAGACGACGGTCGCTGCGCGGACCTTGGTGATGGCGTTCGGAGTGCCGCCGCCTCGTAAATGGGAGCCCGTCGAATTGCCTTCGCATTTCGCCTCGTGGATAGCGTAGATTGGCGAGTGAGCGGGGGGAGTGAGCCGCCACCGTGCAGCCCATGGACGCGAGCGATGTGCAGGAAGAGGCCCGGCGCCGCTCGTTCCCGATCGTTGCGGTCGGTGCTTCGGCTGGCGGGCTTGCGCCGACCGTCGAGGTGACCCGCGAGCTCGGCGCGGAGCCGGGCATCGCGATCGTGGTCATTCACCATCTCGACCCGACGCACGAGAGCGGCCTGGTCGAAATCCTGTCCCGGGCGACCGCGATGCCGGTCGCGGCCGCGATGGACGGCGTCCCGGTCGAGGCGAACCACGTCTACGTCGTTCCGCCCAACGCCGGATTGCTCGTGAGCCAAGGCGTCCTGAAGGTCGTCCCCCGCCTGGAGGAGGGCGCTCAGCACCTGCCCATCAATCGGTTCTTCAAGTCTCTTGCGTTGGACCGAGAGGGCTTGGCCGTGGGAGTCGTGCTGAGCGGCAGCGGCTCCGACGGGAGCGAAGGGATCCAGGCCATCAAGACCGAGGGCGGGATCACGTTGGTGCAAGACGCGACCGCCTCTTTCGGGAGCATGCCCCAGAGCGCGATCGCCACCGGGTGCGTCGACTTCATTTTGCCTCCAGCAGCGATCGGTCGAGAGCTCGTGCGGATCGGAGCGCACGCACCGTCGCTCGTGGCGTTACCGCCGCAGGGGTTCGAGCAGCGCGAATACCTTCCGATCTTGGCGGTCATGCGGAAGTCCAGCGGCGTCGACTTCGCGAGCTACAAGCACTCGACCCTCCAGCGTCGCATCCAGCGGCGCCTCTTTCTCCGAGGGTTGACCGACCTGGCGGCTTACCTCGAACTCTTGAAGCGCGAACCATCCGAGATCAGCACGCTCTGCGAGGAGGTTCTGATCCATGTGACCGGCTTTTTTCGCGAGCCCGAGGTCTTCGACGCACTGCGCACGCGAGTTTTTCCGAAGGTGTGCGAGAACAAGCGGCCCGACGATGTCATTCGGGTCTGGGTCCCCGGCTGCGCCACGGGCGAGGAGGTCTACTCGATGGCCATCGGCCTGCTCGAGTTTCTGGAAGGGGCGCACAAGGACCTGCCCATCAAGATCTTCGGGACGGACCTGAGCCTTGTCAGCATCGAGAAGGCGCGCGCCGGGACGTACCCTCACAGCATCGCGCGAGACGTCTCGCCGGAGCGACTTCACCGCTTCTTCGCGAATGACGATCACGGGTGGCGAATTCGGCGAGATTTGCGAGACATGTGCGTTTTCGCCAAGCACGACCTCACGAACGATCCCCCCTTTTCGTCGATGGACGTTGTGAGTTGCCGTAACCTGATGATCTATCTCGGACCGGAGCTCCAGGACCGGGTCATCGCGCTGCTCCACTACGCCCTGAAGGACCCGGGGTTCCTGGTGCTCGGGAACTCGGAAACCGTCCGCACCTTCACGGGATTTACCGCCATGGACGGCAAGAGCCGGATTTACGCGCGAACCCCGGTGGCAAGACGGCTCACGTTCGATTTCGCGACGCCGACCTTCCCGCGCGAGTCCACGCGGCCCCATCCCTCCTCGGCGAGGGCCCCGGACCGCCCCGCGGGGAAACCGCCCGGCTTGTCCGATCTCGATGCCGAAGCCGATCGCCTCGTCCTGGCCGAGTTTGCCCCGCCGGGGGTCATCGTCACGAGCGATCTGGTCATTGTCCAATGCCGGGGTCAGACCGGCCCTTTCTTGGAGCTTGCGCCGGGCGCCGCGAGCCTCGATTTGATCCGCATGGCACGCGAAGAGCTGAGACTCCCACTCCGGCGCTTGATCGACCAAGCCCGGACTGGGCAGAGGCCCGCAAGGGAGACGAACGTGACACTCGTTGTAGGCAACCAGCGTCGCACCGTTGCGCTGGACGTCATCCCGTTTACCGTCCATTCGGCGGATCACCGCTTTTTCCTCGTGCTCTTTCAGGACGTCACGCAGAAAGAATCGGTGAAGCCAATCCGCGGTGAGGCAGAGGGGAGTGAGGCCGATCCGGTCCGCGAAGACGCGCTCGCGAAGGAGCTCGCGTCGACGCGTCAATACCTCGCGTCGGTCATCGAACAATCCGAGGCGACCCACGAGGAACTCAAGGTGGCCAACGAGGAGATCGTCTCGAGCAACGAGGAGCTCCGGAGCACGAACGAAGAACTTCAGAGTGCGAAAGAGGAGCTTCAGGCGACCAATGACGAGTTGCGTACGATCAATGACGAGCTCGGCCAACGCAACGTCGAGGCGACCCGCCTGAGTAACGATCTGACGAACGTGCTCAGCAGCGCCGGGATCCCGATCCTCATCGTGGGACGGGACTCGCGCTTGCGGAGGTTTACACCGGCCGCGGGCAAGGTGTTCGACCTTCTGGCCACCGACGTGGATCGTCCCCTGAACGAGGCGCGAGGGCTCGTAGCGGTCGCGCCGGGACTCACGGGCTTGATCGCCGAGGTTCTCGAACGCCTCGGTCCAGCGGAGTGCACCATCCAAGACGCCGCCGGTCGCTGGGTTCAGCTTGCGGTTCGTCCGTACGTCACGCTCGACGGTCGGATCGACGGAACGGTCGTCGCGGCGCGCGACATCGATGCCGAGACGAAAGCGACACAAGGTCTCGTGGCTGCCCGAAAGTATGCCGAGAACATCGTCGAGACCGTCCGCGAGGGCCTAGTCGTGCTCGATCGCGATCTGCGGGTCCGATCGGCGAACCCGGCTTTCCAGCGGACGGTTGCCCGACCGCTGAAGGACATCGAGGGCCGGCGTCTCGACGAGCTCGAACGTCCCGAGCTGGCGACTCCGGCTCTTCGGAAGGTCCTCGCGGATCTCGGGGACGGCGGGACCGTCGAAGGGTTCCGAATCGAGCACAGCGACGGAGCGGGCGGCCTGCGCGTGTTTCTGCTCAACGCTCACCACATCGAGGGCACCGAGCTCTTCCTGGTTGCTCTCGAGGATGTCACGGAGGCCGAGCGAGCAAGGAGCCAGCGCGCCGAGATCGGCTTTCGCGATGCCCTGACGGGGGCGTCCGAGAGCATCCTCATGGTCGACCCCGCCGGGCGGATTGTTTTCGCGAACCTCGCGGCGGCCGGGCTCTTTGGCTACGATCGCGAGGAGTTCGCGAACCTTTCGGTCGATGGGCTCGTTCCCGACCGCCTTCGCGAGATTCACGCAAGGCACCGCGCGAACTATCTGGCGGCCCCTTTGCCGCGTGCGATGGCGCCTGACCGAGATCCCGTCGGTCGGCGCAAGGACGGAACGGAATTCCCAATCGAGGTGTCGCTCAGTATGATGCCACGAGAGGGTGGCTCGGTGGTCTTGGCCTTCGTCACGGACATCACAAAGCGGCGGGAGGCGGAGAAAAAGATCCGAGCGTATCAGGAACGGCTCCAGAGCATGGCCTTCGACGCGGCGGTGACCGAGGAGCGGGAGCGACGGCGCCTGGCCATCGAGTTGCACGATTGGATCGGGCAGGATCTTGCGCTCGCAAAGATCAAACTGACCCCATTTCGCAACGAACTTGGGGGCGACCCTCGCCCCGCCATCAACGGGGCGATTGAGCTCCTCGACAAGGCGATCAACGACAGCCGCACGCTGGTCTTCGAGCTCAGCCCGCCGGTCCTCTACGACATCGGGCTCAAAGAGGCGCTCGCATGGCTGGCGGAGGACGTCGAGAAGCGTCACGGCGTCCATGTCGAGGTCACCGACGATGGGCAGGACAAGCCGCTCGACGACGCTGCCAAAGCCATCGTCTTCCGCGCGGTGCGCGAGCTCGTCATGAACGTGCTCAAGCACGCCCAGGCACCGCAAGCGAAGGTATCTCTCCGCCGGAGAGACGATCGTTTCCTGATTGATGTCGAGGATGGGGGTGTCGGCTTCGATCCCGACGCGCCGAGAGATCGCCCGAGCCGCGGCGGTTTCGGCCTCCTCAGCGTCCGCGAGCAGATCGGTCGCCTCGGTGGCACTTTGAAGATCGAGTCCGCGCTGCAGGCGGGCACGCGGGTGAGCGTCGCGGTACCGCTGCAGACGAGCGAGGCCCCGCGCCAGTCGGGCGAGGGTCACGCCCGCGACGAGGGGGGGACGCGGTGAGGGTCGTACTGGCGGACGACCACAGAATCATGCGCGATGGGCTTCGTGCTGTGCTCACTGCAGCGGGGGTGCAGGTCGTCGGCGAGGCGGGGGACGGCGAGGCGGCTATCGCGGAGGCGGATCGCTCGCATCCGGACGTCGTGGTCATCGACATTGCGATGCCCAAGCTCAGCGGTATCGAAGCCACGCGCCGGCTCAGAGCAAAGATGCCCGGCACCAAGGTCATCGCGCTCAGCATGAATTCGGATCGGCGCTACGTGATGGCCATGTTGGAAGCAGGTGCCGCTGGCTATCTGCTCAAGGACGCGGCCGCGGACGAGCTCCTCGTCGCCTTGGACGCCGTAGGTCGCGGGGAGACGTACCTGAGCCCAGCGATCGCAGCCGGCGTGGTCGATCGCGCGCTTCGCGCAAGGCCCTCGCCTTCATCCGGGTCGGACAAGCCGTTGAGCGCTCGAGAGCGCGAGGTCGTGCAACGGATCGCCGAAGGCAAGTCATCGAAGGAAATCGCCACGATCCTGCACATCGCGGTCCCGACCGTCGACACCCACCGGCGTCAAATCATGGATAAGCTGCACCTGCGGACCATCGCCGAACTGACCAAGTACGCGATTCGCGAGGGCCTGACCTCGGCGGAGCGGTGACGCCCGCGGGCGGGAGCCGTCCGCCTATGCGGCCCAGTACGCCGGGCGCCCGTAGTAGTCATGCATACGAACTTCGTACTCGCGAGTGATCACGGCGCTCGGGTCCCACTCGGGGCTATTGCGGATCGCCTGTCGAGACAGGTCGACGTGGACCTTCCGTTCCGCCCAACTGATTCGGCTGGCCCAATGGGGCCCCACGAGCACCTTCTTGCCGAACCCCCATAGGCTCGTATCGATCACCAGATAGCGCACTTGCCAGGTCTCATCGTCGACGACGAAGTCTGCGATCTTGCCGATCGCGTCGTCACTTCCCTGAACGTGGTAGCCGCGGACCTCGTTGATGCTCCGCAGGTGGACGTCGCCCGAAGCTTCGTCCGAATGCTTGGCTTCCGGGACGTTGTCCCACCCGCCGTGCGCGAGCCAGCCGGGGTAAGCGCCCATCGCCCAGGCTCCCGAGTATCCCCAATAATACGGATAGCCGTAGTAGCGGTAGTAGTCGCGTTCGTGCTGGCGAGAGACGGGCAGGTCCGTGTCGACGCGGGGGCTTTTCTTGATCTTGTCCATCGTCAGCGCCAGGTGAAAGAGGTCCGTCGACCAGTCCACCCCACTAAAGAAGATGGGCGAGATGAGCACGTCGCGCTCATCGAAGAAGCTGCCCGTCTTGACAACGAGATACCGGACGGCCCATCGTTCGTCGTCAAATAGAAAGTTGACGACGCTTCCGATTTCGCCGTCAGTTGCAGCCACCCTGTATCCCTCGAGATCTTTGAGGCTTCGCAGCATGGATCACCTGATTACACGACGAGCAAGTCTCGATCCACGAGACGGTCTCGCGGCCCGAGCCTGCCCCGTGTCGGCTCACGCACGAGAGCGCAGAGTTCGCGCGCACGCCCGTTCGGAAACCCATGGATCTGGCCGCATGCCATGGCTCGGGAGCCCCGTGCTCCGACCCAGAGCTACCGGCAACCGCTTGAAATTTCTTCAACTCGTCGCGAGTGCGAGCAGCCTTCTCGGATTGTCGTCGTCAACGCTTCGCGCGACCGGCTTCGCGCGATGGGCGCGACCGCGGCACGAGTATTGCGTTCAGGTGGCGCTCATGGATGCCGAAGCCAAAAAAAGTGATCCCGGATACCAACCGCACGGTGCGACATCGAGCCGGTCCAATGGGAACGCTCGCATCAGCGGTCGCGACTTTGCGCGCCGCGCGAAGGCCGCCATCGCCCAACTGCCGATGAACCTCAACGAGCACGTCAAGCGCAACCCGTACGCGACGCTCGGCGTCGCGGTCGCTCTCGGGGCGGGAGCGGGGCTGCTTCTCGGGCATCGCATTCTGCGAACCGTGCTGACGAGTGTCGCGTCGTACGCCGCCATCGAGATCGGGCGCGAGCTCGGCCGTGCGTACCTGCGCGAGCGGTCCAGCCCCGCCAACGGGGGCCGGCACGTCTCGACGCCTTCGGCCTAGAGCCCCACTTCTTGCTTCTCGAGACCAAGACTGCCCACTAACGCCAGCGTGCGCTCTTCGAGCGCGTCCCATCGGTAGGAGTCCGTCCAATGAATGCCGCGTACTTTCAGGCCGCCGTCGTGTCTTTCCTCGCTCTGTGTTTGCTGATGGTCGCGACGTCGGCATTCAAGATCGCCAAGGAGTACGAGCGGGGGGTCGTCTTTCGGCTCGGTCGTCTGATTCCTCTGCGCGGACCTGGGCTCTTTTTTATCTTTCCATTCGGGATCGACCGCGTGACCATCGTCGATCTGCGGGTGATTACGCTCGAGGTCGCCCAACAAGAGGTGATCACGTCCGACAACGTGACGGTGAAGGTCAATGCCGTCATCTTCTTTCAAGTCCTGGACGCTACCGCGGCCATCGTGCGGGTCTCCAACTTCATGGAGGCGACTTCGCAAATTGCGCAGACTACGCTCCGCGCCGTGCTGGGCCAATCGAGCCTGGATGAGCTTTTGGGCAGCCGGGACAAGATCAACGGCAAGTTGCAAGCCATCATCGATCGCCAGACCGAGCCCTGGGGTGTCAAAGTCGGCACGGTGGAACTGAAGGATGCGCAGCTGGCCGAATCCATGGTTCGCGCCCTCGCGAGGCAAGCGGAAGCCGAGCGCGAGAAGCGAGCGAAGATCATTGCCACCGAGGGCGAATTCCAAGCGGCTCAAGTTCTTGCCAATGCCGCCGAAATCATTTCGACTCAGCCTGCTGCGCTCGCCTTGCGCTACATGCAGACGCTTCTCGACATGGGATCGAATCAAAATTCGACAATCGTCTTCCCGATCCCCATCGAGTTGATCCGGCCGCTCTTGGCGGCGCCGGTACCCATGAAAGCCGTGGAGCCGGCCCGGGCTTTGGCCAATGGCGGAGAGTCGTCGAAGCCTCTCGCGGCGGTCGCGCGCTGAAACGGACTCGAAACGCCCCGCCCTACTCTCGGGGTGCGGCGTCCCAGGACAAGGAAAAGACCCATGAGCGATCACAAGAGCCATCAAGGGGAGCTTCACACGCACGGACCGGGCTGCGGGCACGCGACCATCGGCCACCGGGGCCACGAGGACTACCTTCACGACGGCCGCCTCGATCACGTCCAGGGCAAGAAAGTCGACTCCCATTCCATCGACGTGAACGACACGAACCCCGCCGCCTGCACGCCCCAGCACGCTTGCGGCGGGCACGCTACCGAGCACAAGCACGGGCCGATCTGCGGGCACGCGGCCGTTCCGCACGGCGACCATCTCGACTATCTCGTCAATGGTCACCTTCATCACCCCTGCGCGAAGCACTGCGACGACCACGGCGCGGTGCAGGTCCGGCCGGCATCCCAGACTCACTCGTGACGGACGCGAATTCGATCCGGATCGACGCGGCGAGCGGCAACGGCACGTTCGCGGCGAACTCGTCGCGTGAGCCATTCCTCGAGACCGACCGTGCCGCGAACCCCGCCGATCATCAGAAAGCGGATTGAAATGCCGATGTGGGGCTCATGGTGGGTGCTTTGGAGTGTGTTCATCCTCCTGTTCATGGGGACAGGGACGTCGCTCGGTTATCGCTGGGCCCGCGGATGGGGCGCGCCGCACGCGAGCCATATGCATCGGCGGCGAGGACAACAGAGCAGGCGCCGCAGGCCGTTCTAGCTCGAGGCACACGCTTACGTTGCATCCCCCGGCTCCTTGCCGGCGTTCGCAAGGCGCGGGCGACGGGGAATGCGGCAAGCAGAGGGTGGAGCAGGAGCAACGCCGCGAGAGGCGGGGAAAGCCGCAGAAGGCCGACCGGAGCCGACAGGTTCGGTGCTCTAGCCCACGTTCCGGTGGGCCAGACGGTCCCCGCCGTCGGCCCGGGTCATGGATGCTGCCTGGGCATCCTCGTCGGCGAAGACCACCTTGGAAGCTGCAAATCGGGCATCCTACCGAGGTGGCTGCTCAATGTGAGAAACGCCCATTTGCACGTGGACTGCGAGCGCGCGCAACCGGACGCGTGACGGTCTCCGACCCCGATGAAGGCTCCGCTGAGCCGTCGGGCGATGCCGGCTCGGCGCGATGTTCGCGTTCGCCCGAGACCGGCTTCGGGTGCAGCCGCCGTATGGCGTAATAGATCTCCATATCCGCATATACGAGCAACGTTTATGCCAGAAGTGGACCCGATTGCAGCCTAGAAGAGCACCGCGGGGTGCCGCCCCACGGGATCGTTCATGCGGCCACGAAGAGTGGTTGCTCGCTCGGTCGGCTCGCGGCGTGGGCCGCCGGCCTCGGCATCAAGGGTCGCAGCTGGCGCATCGGTGGCGGGCTCCAGCGCGTCGCATTGAGCAGAAACTCGACGCAATCTGCGAACTGCCTCATCGTGAAAGGCTTGCGCAGGAACGCATTGCCGCCCACGTCCTCCGCATACGCCATGTCCCCGGGGCTGGCGTGTTGGCACATGATGAGGATAGGCAGATCCAAGAGCCCCAGCGGACCGCGTATGTGCTCACAGAGCTCGTAGCCGGACCGGCTCGGAAGGCGCGCGTGGATGCATGCGATGTGAAGTGTACGGGCTGTCAGGTGGTTATCCGCGGCCTCGAAGTGGTTCGCCGAGGCGACCTCGAAGCCCATCCGCGCCAGTCGTTTGACCATTGCCATCTGAAGCGTGGGGTCGTCTTCGACAATGAGCGCGGTCCGTCGGTCCATCATGATTGCACGCTCGCTATGCACTGCAAGGGTGAGGCCGAGTCACCTCCGGCGCGCTTTTCGTCGCCGCGTATGAAGATGCACGGGCAGATCGAAAGGCATTCCCTGTACAGACCTCCCTACAACTCGCGTTTCGCGGCATCGCGCATTTCCGCGCTCTCTGCGCGTCCATGCAGCAATGCGTGCACAAGCTCGAGCTCCGTTTCGACCGGGTGATCTCCTGCCACGTCGTGCTTGAGCTGACGGGCCGCCATCATCGCCACGGCGATCGCCACCACGTCTCCAATCCACGTCGGTCGTGCTGGCCGACGCGGCCGAGCGAGCTCGAGGACTGGACGCCGCGCCTGCGCGATCACCGTCCGACACGGTGCCGTCAAAAGGGCAGTGACCGTGTCTGCCCGATCGCTGAGGTCGGGTCAGCGCGAATCGTTCGGCAGCGTGCGCTCGAGCTCGGCCACTTTCGCCAGACGGCGACAATGCCGCTCCTCGCCGCTGAAGCGCGCCGAGAGGAAAGCTTGCGTGATCTCCCACGCGACCGCGTGACCGACGACGAGGCCGCCGAGGCAGATCACGTTCAGGTCGTCGTCCTCGACGCCTTGGTGCGCGGAGAACGTTTCGTGAATGAGGCACGCGCGAACGCCCGCCACCTTATTTGCGGCAATGCAGGCTCCCACTCCGCTGCCGCAAATGGCCACACCCCGATTCACTTCGCCACACGCTACGGCGCGCGCCAGACGAACGACAAAATCAGGATAGTCGTCGGCGGGCTGGAGCCGGTGGTCTCCGAAGTCGATCACATGACGGCCCCCGTCACGCAGCCTTGCGGCGAGATGGTGCTTCAGGTCAAAGCCGCCATGGTCCGCGGCAAGTCCGATCCGCGTCGGGTTCGAGTCCATAGTTCGTTGTCCTGTGCGTCAGCAGGAAGCGTGCCGCCCGTCTGCGACAGGTTCGGAGTCGCCGGCTCAATCCTTCGCGCTTCGCGCAAGCCGTGCGCATCACGGAGGAGTTCGTGGTCCGAGGAATCGGCGCGGATCGATCGATGCAGCACCATCAGGGCTATGAAGACTTCTCCCGTTCTGCGGAAGCTGATCCGCGCCTGCGTGGACGACGAACGAACGCTCCGTCATGAGTCCCAATTCGTGGATGCGAGCAGTGCCGTGGCGCTCCGGCGATTGGCGCGTGAGCGCGAGCACTTCGTGGCGGACCTGGAGCGGCTCGGAGGATGCCAGCTGCCTCATGATGGCTCGTGGACCGAGCTTTCTCGTGAAGCGGCACGCACCCTCTGGGTGGCCGCAGCCGGCCGCAACAACGGCGACGCTCTCGCGACGTGCCGCCACTCGCTGGCGCGCACCGAAGCGCTCTACGACGAGGCCCTGCAAGCGTCCTGGCCGGACGGGATTCGGTTCGTGCTCGCGTCGCAGCGGCTTTGCCTTCGCGACGAAGCCGCCAATCTCAATCAGCTCCAGTTCTAGCGCCATCGTCATGGCGGGGGCCGCTTCGCATTCTGCGACGGGGGGCGTTTGCGGAAAGTGGAGAGGATAGTAAAACGCCCACACGCCAACCGCCCGATTGGCGCAATGTTGGCTGCGCCGATAGGCTTGCGCTGGTCGGTGTCGAGATGCGAGCGTAGCGAGGGGGCTCGCCGATTCTTCTCTCGGTCCGACATCGTCGAGCGGGTGCGCGACAGATCCAAGGGCGCCGGGAGGCGCGAGAGGGGGAACGCTCGTGGTTGGACGCGAACACACACGCCAGAGAGTCGATCGAGACCTGTCGGCCGGGGACGCTCTGAGGGCCTCCGAAGCCA
>JBEKOY010000084.1:0-24613 GCA_049521295.1 Polyangiaceae bacterium
GCCCTGGGCCGCGGGCCTGCTCTTGGCGCTTCCGGTGCTGGTCGCCAAGTACCCCCCGATGGACGACCTGCCGCTGCACGAAGCGAGCATCGGACTCTGGCGTCAGTGGGGTGATAGCCGCTTCACGCCGGCCACGCTTTATTTCTTGAATCTGGGCCACTCGAATCAGCTCTATTCGTTTTTGGTCCTGCCCCTCGCGTTCGTGTTTCCTATCGCGTGGGCAAGCAAGATCGTCGTTGCGTGTTCGCTGCTGGCTCTTCCGTTGGCGGCCGCGCACTTGTCGACTCACTTGGGAGCGAGCCGATGGCCGGCACTGCTCGTCGCGCCGCTGGGTCTCGGATGGCTTTTCTTCTGGGGTCTCGTTCAGAACATTCTCGGACTCGTTTCCCTGTTTTGGCTGCTTCCCGCCATCGACCGCTTCGCCGCGCGGCCCACCGCCAGGGGATCGCTCGCGATCGGCTGCGGCATGGTGCTCCTGCATTTCGCTCATCAGGCGATGTTGCTGGTCGCGTGCATGGCGCTTGTCGTGTGCTGCATCGGGACCCCGATGAGGCCTCGGTCCATCGCCCTGCGCGTCGTCCCGATCGCCTTCTGCGTGGCCCTGGTCCTCGCGGGCCAAGCGTACGCTTGGCGCGTCGCCGGACCGCGATCGTTTCACGCCGCACCGTATGTCTTCTTGTCGCTGCGCTACAAGGTGGAGTCGATCCCGGGGGTGCTTTTCGGCGGATTCGAGATTTACGTCCGAAATCTGATGATGGCACTCGCCGTGACCCCCGTTGCCCTGTTTGCGATCGCTCGCACCCGGCAGCGTGAACCTCGCGAACCGACGCTTCTGCGGCGCATTCACAAGTGGCGGTTCGAGTGGCTCGCACTGCTCCTATTCTTGGTATTTCTCGCGGCGCCTCTCACCATGAGAACGACGACGCTCGTCTACCACCGCTTCCTGCCGCCGGTGTGGAGTCTCGTCGCGATCTGCGCCGCGGCGCACGGCGCGGGTGCAAGAGCTCGCCCGCTCGCCCGGGCGCTGTGCGCGCTCGTGCCCGTCGCCTCGCTCCTCATCGCCTGGCCTTCCTTCGCCGACAGCGACCGGGTGTACTCGGACTTGGACACCATCCTGGCGCCCATGCAGCCCGGAGCCGCCGTCATGACTCTCAATCTGGGACCCGACCAGGCACCCCGATTGTGGAGCCCGATGAGCGCCATGGGCCACATCGTCGCCGTGCACGGGGGACGCAGTCTCTTCGACTACTCGTTTTCCCCCGTCTCGCCGGTGGCGCAACGGCCGAACAAGCAATGGATCGAGCCCATCGATCGCATGGAGAAGGACCCGTTCCAATTGCGGCCGGATTGGGACTTTACGCGCTTCCGCTACGTGATCATCGCGACGCCGAAGCCCGGACTCGCGGAAGCCGTCCGAGTCGCGCTGCAGAACGACGCGGCGCTCGTGGCCTCGAAGGGCGAATGGTACCTCTTCGAATCGCGTCTGCCGATCGTACCGATCGACGCCGATGACGCCCCGCTGCCGCTACCGCATCCCGCTTCGCTCCGAAAGAAGCTCCGAGACCTCGCGACCGAGATTCGCGAGAGCGAGCCGGACGCGGGCCCACCGGGCGAGCCCGAGCCGTGAGCGACGGCCCAGACGGTAGCGCGATGACCTCCTCGAAGGTTCGCCGAGAGACTGCGCTAGGGCGGCGTATTCATCACGCGATCGTCGTCGGCGCCAGCGGCGGAGTGGGTAAGCTTGTTGCCGATGGCCTCTTGGCGTCGGGCGTTCGGGTCTCCACGGTCGGACGGGTTCGCCCCGCGACCGACGGCTGGCATTATGCTTGCGCGGACATCGCGCGCGCCGACTGGCGGGACATCTACGCCGAATCCGAGCGACACGGTGGGGAGCCGCTGGACGCGATGGTCTTCGTCGCGGGCGACGCGACGTTCGGGCGCACGTCGAGCGTGCCGGAATCTCGCGCGCGCGAAGTGTTCGAGGCCAACTTCTGGGCTCCCGCACAGGCTGCGACGGCGGCCGAGCGGCTCTGGGAGCCCCCTCGCCGGGGTACGTTCGTCTCGGTCTCGTCGATCTCGGCGCGCCGCGGGGTGCCCTTCGAAGCCCATTACTGTGCCAGCAAAGCCGCGCTGGCACGCTTCCTTCACGCCCTTACGCTCGAGCAACCGGACGGGCGGCTGCGGTTTCTCTCGGTCTATCCCGGTCGGCTGCGTACGGCGTTCCGAACCAAGGCCGACTGGCACGGCGTGCCGGCGGATCCCGCGCCGCGCGCCGGAAGCGACCCGGCGGTCGTGGCGCAGGCCGTCCTCGCCGTGCTCGCCGGCCGGGTCGGCTGGCGCGTCATCGGCATTCGCGAGCGCGCCATCGACTTGATCGATCGGGTCAGCCCAGCCCTCTACGATCGCTATGTTCTCGGCCCCCGCGTGCGCGCCGCTTTCAAGAAACGAGTGGGATGAGAACACCGTTCACGGGCCGATAAAGTTGTCGAAACGATGACGACCGAAGGGGCCGGGGTCGATGCCCAGGTGCGACAGGCAACGACGCCACTCGTACACGTTGTCGAGTTCGAGCATCGCTCCGACGGACAAAGGCCCCGAAGCCCGATCCGACCGAATTTGCCACTGTTTCAAAGCGCTCGTGATGATCGTGAGCGGCACGGGAATCGGTGCCGCGCGCGGGCCGGCGGCAGCCAGGGCGAGATTGACGTCGGCCGTGGTGACGACGAACGGATCGGCCACGACGTAGGTGGCCGGATGCCGCGGAGCCTGCGCGCCCAGCAAGGCCTTTAACACCGTCTGGAACAAGTCCAGGTGGAGCAGGTGGTGGCGGGTCTCCGAAGGACCGAGGACCACGCGCACGCCGCGACGTGCGAGGTTGCGCAACGTGACGAAAACGCCTCCGGCGCCGGGGCCATAAATGATCGAGGGACGCAGAACAGTGAGCGAGATGCCGCGCTCGGGGCAGATGGCGCGGGCCGCGAGCTCGGCCGCCAGTTTCGCCCATGCGTAAGACGGAACGGGAAACGTGTCGGGGTGCGGGGCCGTGGTCTCGTCGACGTGGCTCCGACGCGAACCGTACACGGCTGCGCTGCTGATCAAGATGAGATGACTTCCGGCCTTCATCGAATGCGCGACGCGAGTCGTCGTGCCGACATGCTCGCGCAGGTAGTCGGCCCACCGGAGCCCGGGATGAACGCGCGGTCCGGCCGCGTCGATGACCGTGTCGGCGTCCGCAAGTTCGGAAAGCGGGCGATCGTCGGTAGGGTCGGAGCACCGCAGATTCAGCGGACGGGCGCCGAGCGCAGGGGCGAGCACCGAGCCGAGCGCGCCGTCGGCTCCGACCCACACGACGTCGCGTCCGACGTTCAACGCATCCCCTGGTCGGCAACCCAGCGGACCGTGCGTTCGATTCCGTCCAACAGGCCTACGCGCGGCACATAGCCCAGCTCGCGCCGTGCTCGTTCGATGCTGACGGACCGGTGTCCCATGATCGACCGAAGCCTGTGCCGGGTGAACACCGGGTCTCGCCCGAACGCCAGCATGGCCCGCTCGACGGCAGCGATCGCCGGCTCCGCAATGGCTCTCGGCACGGCGATACCCCCGCGCTCGCGCCCGAGCGATCGCGCCATCGCGTGAACGACATCGGCGAACCGGTAGGACTCGGCGTCGCTCACGATGTACGTCCGACCGACCGCCGCCGGCCGATCGGCGGCCGACAGCGTCGCATCCACGACGTCGGACACGAATACCCAGGGCACGCGGCCAGAGCCCCCGCCGAACAGCGGTACGAGACCGAGCCTCGCCAAGCGCAGTAGCTTCGGAATCTCGGAGCGAACGTCGCCGGGCCCGTAAATCTGCGACGGCCGAAGAATCACGACCGGCACTCCGCCGCGTCGGCCCGACTCGAGCGCCACCTGCTCGGACTCGTATTTGGCGATTTCGTGGGGCGTTTTCGGCCGACACGGAGAGTCCTCGTCGAGGGTGGTGTCGAGCTGCACGCCCATGGCCGAGATGCTCGAGAACACAATCACGCGAGTTACGCCGGCCGCGCCGGCCGCGTCGACCACCGCCTTGACCGGGGCCACGTTCGCCGCCCGAAGAGCGGCAAGTCCTTCGGCGCTCGTCGCAGAGACCTTTCCACCGCCCGCAAGATGGAAGACGCGCTCCACCGAGACCAACGCCCGCGCGACCGCATCGGGGTCGAGCAATTCGCCCTGCTGCACGTCCGCCCCCAACGCCACGAGCGGAGCGGCCCGCCCGCGATCGCGAACGATGCAGCGAACACGCCGGCCTTTTGCGACGAGCGCCTGGACGAGGTGCGGGCCCAAAAAGCCTGTTGCGCCCGTGACCAGGTCGATCACGCGCCCCACGCCGCGCAAACGATGTGCGCAAAATGCCGTTTCAGCCAGTTGGGCACGAAGCGTTCGGCGGCGCAGTACACGTCGAGACCGGCCATCGCCACGGCTTCCGTTGTTCCGGTCGAGGCTTTCTCGCGCTGTTGATCGTTGCGGGCGATTCCGGGAGGAAACGGGGGCATGTCCACATACTCGACGCGAGCGCCCCCGAAGCCATGGCGCATCTCGGCCAAGGACATTCCGGCCAGACCGCTGATCGCCAGGTGCGAGGCATTTTCGGAGTTCGGCACGAACACGGCCCCAAGGGGCGCGAGGGATCGGAGCGCGGCCGTGAAGGCCCACCGGGCGGCCGGCGCAACCCGCTGCAGGACCTCGCTCGAGAGCACCGCATCGACTCCAGCGTGGCTGCCGAGGCCTGCGAGATCGGCTACCTCGAACGTGACACGAAGCCCGAGCAGCCGGCCCGACCGCCGCACCACTTCGACCGATCGCCGTGCCCGATCGATCGCGCCCGGCCGATCGTCCACCACGGTGATCTCCGCACCGATGCGATCGGCCAGGACGGCGAAATCGAGACTCGTGCCGTATTTCTCGGGAAGGCCCGCCACGAGGATCCGAGGCTTGCCCCCCAAGGCCCGGAGCGCGGCGACCAGCGGCGCGACGATCCGCGCCTTGGCGGCATACTCGTAGGCGGTTCCGACTCCCTCCCCCTCGGCGAGGGCAACCGGGTACAGAGTCTTGATCGCGCCGACCATCGAAAACGGCAGCACTATACGTCAACCGGCTGCGCCGGGCGTGCCGGCCAGCGTGCGCAGTCGCTTCTTGGCTTGCTGGCGCGTGCGCGGAGCGGTGTCGACCACGAACGCGTGAAGAAGCGCCGTGCGGCGCACGACGACGCTCACCGGCTCGCGATGGACCTCGGCCGAAGCCCCACCGCCGAAGACCGTCAACGCCCCGGCGACCGGCCAGGGCACCCCGAGGTAAACGTGGTCGCGCACACGACCCAATTGCCAAAGAAACGGAGCGAGGCGCGAGGTCTGTCGAAGACTCGCGTGCGGTCGCGCGAACCCGACGCGATCGGGATTGCGCACGATCACGACAAGCAGCTTGCGGGCACGCCGCGCCAGATCAAAAAAGTACGTCGGCCAGTCGGCCGGAAATGGGGGCCCTTCGAAGGAGACGACGAGGTCCACGTCGGCAAGCGAAGCCCCAAGGCCCGCGCCCGGTGCCTCCACCACTTCAGGAGGGGGCGCCCCCGCAGCCGCATAGCTCGCGCGCACTCGCGCCGCCGCGATGGGCCCGTTCACCACCACCATGACGCGCGCGCCGCCTGCCGCGAGGAGCAAGGAATTCGTTCCGCCATCGCCGTCGGCCCCCTCGCCGGGGCATTCGAGGACCGTCTTGATCTCGTACGCCTCGCCCAAACTTTGGACGAAGCGGCGCACGACGGCCCCATCGTTGTCGCTCAGTGGACGCCGCCGCACCTGGCCCTCGCCCCCGTTTTCCCGGACTGTGACACGACCGCCCGCCTCATTCGAGTCGCGGGGTTCATCCCACGCCCACCATGTTGGCCGCCACTCTTGCGAGCGACGGGGCGTCGAGCAGCAGATTCGTGTAGCTCGCGTTGGCGAGCGGGCACGCGCATTCGTGAGCGTGGACACTGGCGCGAAACGCGTCGGCCTGCGGGCCAAGCCATACGCTCGGAAAATCGTAGCCGTGATCGCGCAGGTTGCCGATCGATTCCGCTCGGACGCAGCAGCCCCAGACATGACCATCGGGCGCGATCTGCGCGCTCGCCCAGCCCGCGTAGCAATCGATGACCTGCCGTCGTTGCTCGAGAATGCGCGCCGAAAGCTCGTAGTATTCCAAGCGAAGCGACTCGACCAGACGCGCCACGGGGTGGGTCGACCGATGCGAGCGGATGGCGTTGCTCAGGTGCTTCACCGCCCGGCGGTAGTCGGCCGAATCGGGAGTGATGGCCTTGTCCATCGTCTTGAGTTCGACGCGATTTTCGGCCACTTCTGCGATGTACGAGTCAGGGCGGAAAATGGCGCGCGCTTCGCGTTCAATCTCGGGAATTCGGTGGACGTTGAATTTCGAAATGACGGTGTGCACTCCCAGAACGACGTGGGGGTACGTTTTTTTCAGATCGTGAATCAGGTCCGCGACGAGCTTCAGTTTTTCGAAGTTGCGGTCGGCGCCCCGGATGCGATCGTGCGCCTCGCCGATCTCGTCGACGGACAGGTTCAACACCAGCTGCGATCCCACCGTGTAGTGCGCAATCTTCGGGAGCAGCTGGAAGA
Source organism: Polyangiaceae bacterium (assembly GCA_049521295.1). Lineage (GTDB taxonomy): Bacteria > Myxococcota_A > Polyangia > Polyangiales > Polyangiaceae > Palsa-1150. The sequence continues at coordinate 6,659 of JBEKOY010000084.1, forward strand.
TCCGCTCGGTGATGACTCCGTTCATCGGAATGTTCACGATGCTCGGCTCGATCTGCACGCGAACCAGGCGCACGACCTCGTCGAAGTCCGCGCGGACGAACTGATCGCCGCCCGAGAGCGTGACCCACACGGGGACCTTGCCGAGACTCGGGAAAATGCGCCCGTACTCGTCGACCGAGAGATCGTCGACTTTCTTCTGCCAAATGTCGCACGTGGCGCAGCGCGAGGGGCAGGAGTAGGTGACCGAGACGGTCAAGTTGACCGGAAGCTGCTTGGGCGCCCCTCCGGCGTGCGCGGCGCGGTACCCGGCGAGCCGGGCGATGAGCGGCAGCTTCCTCACGGTCTCTTCTCCGTCGGCCGCTTCTCGGGCGGATCGGGCCGTGCGGAGAGACGACGGGGCCGATCGTGGCGGGCGTCCACGCCGTTGGCGCGGACCAGCGACTTGGTCGACTGCAGAACGCGCCACGTGCGGTGCTTGCCCCCCACGACGCGTGCATCCCAGAAGCCCAACGCGCGGGCGGCGAGCTCCGTGCCGATGGCGGCGCCGAGCGCGAATTTACCAAAGCGATCTTCCCGATGGGCCACCTGCAGGGTCGCGCGTGCCAAAAGGCCGCGGTCGAGAGTGGCCACCTCGTAGCCGAAGGCGAACTCGAGCCAATAATGGCCCCGGGCGATGCGCCGGCGCTGCTCGAAGTATTCGCCCAGTGTCTCGGGACCGTGATTGGTCACGATCGCGTCCGACACGTACCCGAGCCTATAGCCTTTGGCGCGAACGATGTCTTCGATCGAAGCCTCGTCGACGACCGACAGCTCACTCACGTATTCAACCAGGTGGGCGCGAAACGCGACGATCTCCCCCATCTTGGGAACTTCGAGCGAGACCTGATGGTGGAGATCCCACAGCAGCCTGACCATTCGCCCGACGAGCTTCGACGCGTCGTTGTTCGGAGTCGGTCGGCCTCCGACCATTCCGAAATCGGGGTTGTGGCGGAGGGCAAGCGCGAGTTTTTCGACGACGTCCGGCTGCAGGTCCAGATCGGCGCTGCACACCACAATGATTTCGGCACGGGGGTCGCGGAGCTTCAGGTAGGCGTTGATCGCCGCGACCTTTCCCTCTCGCCGCTCTTGCACGTGCACATGCATGCCGGGCCGACCGCGACCCACGTCGCGCGCCACATCGGCCGTGTCGTCGGTGCATCCGCTGGCCACCACGACGATCTCGAGGATGCGTGCCACCGCGACTTGCTGTTCGACGAGAGAGGTGAGCAACCGACGGATGTTGGCGCCCTCGTTGTGCGCCGGCACGACGATCGAAACGTTCATGTCTTTTCGGCCGGATGGGATCCGGCGGGCTGGGCAAAAGCGCTGCCGTGGGTCATGTGCAAAATCGCCCCGGCCACGGCGGAAAGGTACCAGAACGAGCGAAACATGAGACACACGGCCAACGCCACGCCGGGAGCGAGCCCCGCGAGCCCGAAGAAGAAGACATACGCCGCATCGGCCGTACCCCATCCACCCGGCAGCGCCGGCACGGCGTTGACGATGAATGCCATCGCCGTGCCCACGTACACCCATGTTTCGTCCGCTGGGACCCCACCGACCGCAAAGACGAGGCCGCGAACGACCGCAAATTGAACGGCTGCGACCACGACACTCAGCAAGACGGCGATCGCGACCGCGTGCGGTGCCCGGCGATCGCGAACGTAGGTGAGAATCGGCGACAGCAGCGGACCGAGCCTCGCCGTGACGAGCCATGCGGGCCGGCGGGCTTCGCCGAATCGATCGCCCCGCAGCCAGATGAAGCCACCGAGCACCGCCGCCGGGATGAACGCGAGCACGGCTTCGAGAGGCCCCGCGGCCACGACGACGGAACGACCGCGAAGCGCGCACCCCATCGCCGCCGCGAGAGCCGCGATGACCGACAGGCCGATCGCGCGATCCAGCAGCACGGACGCCACGACAATCGCCGCCTTCGACCGCACGGCGCCCGGCCGCGGGGCCATGGCCAGCACCGAACCGATTCGCAAGGCATCGCCCCCGAGCCCACCCGGAAGCAAGACGCCTCCCGCCTGGGCTTCGACCGAGATCCGCCATACCTTGCCGATCGCGAGATCGACCCCGGCGAATCCGAGCAGCGCCCTCCAGCGAGCCGCCCACGCCAGGGTCCCGGCGGCGTAGAGCGCCAGAAGCCCCACGAGAACGCCCACTCGCGTACGCGCAAACGTCGACTCGAGCCCAGGTTCGCACCGGAGCCGAGCGCACTCGGTCGAACCGAGGGTCACGGGCCCCGATCGCAGGTGCAGGATGCATTGCGCGCCGGTGCGCGAGACCGGCGCGCGTGTGGACGTCGGCGCGAGCGGATCCCAGCAACGGTCACGAACCGGTAGGATCCACGCGACGAAGCCGACGGCGGCGAGCGCCACGATCCATCGGACGATCCACCGGCGACCCCGCCGCATGCGCGTCACGACTCGGCCGCAACCGTGGCGAGTGCAGGCCAGTCGCCGCGTACCGTGCGCATGACCCCCTCTTCGTAGCCGACGCGCGGCTGGTAGCCGAGCCGCCGCCGCGCCTTCGCGATGTCGAAGCGAATGGGCAACGTCATCGCGTCGAGCTTCTCGTGATTGATCGGCGGATCACGCCGGGCGAAGGCCATGCCCCGATAGGTCGCTACGTCGACCACGGTCGCCACCGCGCGCGCGACGGAGATGGGCACATGCCGGCGCGGCAGATCACAGCCGACCCCCCGGGCGACGAGCGCGGAGAGCTCGGCCAGCGTCGTCGTCTCGGGACCCGCGAGAATGAAGTCCTGCCCCACCGCGTCGGGCGTCGTCGCGGCCAGCCAGATTCCAGCGACGATGTCGTCGACGTGTGTGTGATGCAAGACGTTGTCGCCGGAGCCGACGATTCGATACAGGCCGCTGCGGATGAGAGCCGCCATCTTGTCGAGCATCCCGTTTCGATCGCCCGGGCCGTACACGATGGTGGGCCGGACGATCACGAGCTCGATCCCCTGTTCGCGCGCAGCTCGACGCGCCTTCACCTCCGCCTCGACCTTGGCGGCGGCATCCATCGTGCGGGGGGCGTATGGGAAATCCTCGTTGACCGGAAGTCGGGACGGGAACCCGTGGACCTCGACCGAGCTCACAAACACGAATCGGCGAACGCCAGCTCGAGCACACGCCTCGACGGTCCGCTCGACGGGGTCGACGGCCGATGTGCGATAGGCGATGGGGTCCACCCCGTAACGGTGAGGCACGCCCGCCGAGTGAACGAGCACGTCGACGCCACGCAGCCGCGACGGGTCGGCGATGGCATCGTCGAGCGCATGGGCGCCCGGCGCCGAGCTCTCGTCCACGACGCGGACGAGCGGCACGACGCAAGCGCCCCGGGCATCGAAGCCGCGGACGAGGTGAAGACCTAGGAAGCCCGCCGCACCGGTCACCGCCACCGCCCGCGGGGTCGTCATCGTGCCTGCCCTTATAGCGCGGAGGGCACTCGAACCGGGGTGCTCGCACCGCGATGCGCCGCGAGCCCTGGCGCGCGAAGGTGCGCAGGACGGAGCGCTTCGCCCAATTTGTGGCGGCCAGGGCCATGAGCGCGACCGGGATGAGCGACCGCATGGTACCCATGAGCGATGCCGCTCGCCGTCCGCCCGGGTCGATCGAGGGTGCGCCGGTTCACGGCGCTCGAGTTCGCGATCGGTTTCGCGCTCGCGGGATCCGCGCTCGCCGTCTTCGTGCCCACGTTCCTGCGCGAGGTGCATAGCTCGCGCTTCGTCGAACCGGTTCACGGTCTCGAGCACCTCGGCCTCGCCGCGGTGGCCTATGCGCGCGAGCATCCGGTCGGCGAGGCGTTCCCGGCAAGCGCCCCGTTGACCCCCGCCGTAACGCCTCGCGGACGATGCGAGATGGACCCGCCGGGCCTTTGGGACGGCCCGACGTGGCGGGCCCTCGACTTCCGGCCTTCTTTGCCCGACGAGTCGCACTGCTACGCGTTCGAATTCGACAGCACTCTGTCGCCGGCGACCTCCACGTTTCGGGCGCGCGCTCACGGCGACCTCGATGGCGACGGAATCACGAGCACCTTCGAGGTGACCGGACGCGATGTCGACGGGGATGGCCGCGGGCCGGTCGTCGACCCCGGCATGTTCGTCGAGTCCGAGGTCGAATGAAGGGGGCGACCGTACAGGCGGTCGTGCTTCTCGCGATTGCGGCGGGGGGTGTCGCCGCCACTCAACCGCGGCTCGCCCGGGAGGCGCACGCGCTTCGCGAGCGCGATCTCGACCTCTACGTCTTCCCCCCACCGGTCCCACTGCACGCGGCCACCCTCGGCTGGGACGCGGCTGCCGTGGATCTTCTTTGGGCCAAGCTCTTGGTCGAGTACGGCACCCATTGGTCGGAGCACCGTGAGTTCATCGACGTGCCCAAGTACGTCGATGCCATTCTCGAGCTCGAGCCGACCTACTGGCCCGTGTACCGCTTCGTGGACACGATGCTCGCTTACCGCCCCTTGCAAGGGACCGAAGACGACGTGCGACGCGCTCGCCAGTACCTCGAGCGGGGCACGCGCACGCGCCCGGACGATTGGCGGGTTTGGATGGAGTACGGCCAATTCTTGGCATTCATCGCGCCGTCGTTCTTGCACGACCGCGAAGAGATGGACGCTTGGCGCAAAGACGGGGCGTACGCCATCGGCCGTTCGGTCGAGCTCGGGGCGAGCGCGGAAGGAGTGCTCTCCGCCTCGACGATGCTCACGCGGGCAGGAGCCCGGGACCAGGCTCTCGGCTATTTGCGGCACGCCTACGCCTTCACGCAGCATCCGGCGATGGCCGAGGTGCATGAGGCCATCGGTCGCAAGCTCGCAGCCTTGCAGGCCGGCGCGTTTCGCGACGAAGCCGACAGGGCCGCACGCGCGGTACGCACGCGCCAGCGCCGAGAGTTGCCGTTTCTGCCGCTCGACACCTACCTTTTGATCGGGCCGGTCGTCGATCCCGCACGATGCGCCGGCACGACCGCCTTCGATACCCCGGCCTGCGCGGGGGACTGGCCTTCGATCGTCGAAGAAGGTGCTCTCCATGGGATGGCCGAAGAAGATTCGGACGAAGACTCGCCATGAGCACGGCGACCGCGCTGGCGTCCACGTGCGGGCAACTCGTCTTGGGCAGCTTCTCGGGATCGATCTTGCCCGATCCGTACGCGCGGGCTCTCCGGGAACAGCGCCGGTCGGGCGCCGTCCTGTTCGCCTCCAACGTCGAAAGTCCGTACCAGCTCGCTGCGCTCGCGCGAGACGTTCATGCGGCGTGCCCTGCCCCGCTCTTGGCCGTGGACCAGGAGGGTGGACGCGTCGCGCGATTGCGAGCGCCGTTCGTCCGCGTGCCCGCCATGCGAGCGGTCGCGGCCGGAGGCGACGTGGCGATGGCCGAGCGGATCGCGCGGGTCGTCGGCATCGAGCTTGCCGCGGTCGGATTCACCATGAATCTCGCTCCCGTTTTGGACGTCCACACGCGCGCCGACAACCCGGTGATCGGGGATCGCGCATTCGGCGACGATCCCGAGACCTGCGTGCGCTTCGGCCGGGCGTGGATCCGGGGGCTGCAAAGCGCGGGCCTCTTGGCGACCGCGAAGCACTTCCCGGGTCACGGCGACACGTCCAAGGACTCGCACTTCGATTTGCCCGTTGTCGAACAGCCCCTCGAACGCCTCGATCGGGTCGAGCTTGCGCCCTTCCGCGCGGCCGCCTCCGCCGGCGTCGCTGCAATGATGACGGCGCACGTCGTCTACCCGGCGATCGATCCGGAGCGACCGGCAACGCTGTCGCCCGCCATCTGCACTCACCTGCGCGAGCACATCGGCTTCGACGGAATGCTCGTCAGCGACGATCTCGAGATGCAAGCCATTTCGGCCCGCTGGTCGACCGGCGACGCGGCCGTTCTGGCCGTAGCGGCGGGGTGCGACGCGGTCCTCGTGTGCGGCACGTACGATAAACAAGAAGCGGCGGTCGACGCGCTGATCGGCGAAGCGGAGCGATCCGCGGCGTTCCGGGCGCGCTGCCAGCAAGCCTTGGCCCGAGTCCTGGAAGCGCGCGGGCGCGCGACCGCGCGACCCCTCGGCGACGACGCGATCGGATCCCTACTCGACGGGGCGGAATCGCGAGCGGGTGCGGCCCCGATCGCGATCGATCCGTAAGCCACGGCGTGAATCGTGCCGAAATCTCGTCGAGATGAGCGACGCTCGGGGCCCCGGCCGCGGCCGCCCCGCTCCAATCAGCCGGCGGCGCGCCGCGACACGACGGCCTCGTCGTCGGCGTCCCGGACGCCGACGTGCGATCGCTGCGGCATCCGTCGGCGGGGCGTACCTCCATCGATCCTCGGCAGCAGGCCGGCGTGCAACCGAGCTCCCTCCAGAATGGCCTCGCAAAGCGAGGCGTAGTCCATCCCCGAAGCGCTTGCGATCTTGGGAAGCAGTGACGTCGGCGTCATGCCCGGCAGGGTATTGACCTCGAGCACGTATTCATTCTCGCCTTCGGTGACGAGCAAATCGACTCGGCACGCCCCCGCGCACGACAGCGACCGCGCGGCCCGATCCGCGAGGTTCAGGACGCCTCGCAATCGCGTCGCAGGCAGCCGCGGAGGCGAGACGTACTCGGTCAACCCCGACGTGTATTTTGCGCGATAGTCGTAAATTTCGCCTTCCGGCACGACTTCGATCGCACCGAGCACGCGACCGTCGAGGATCCCGACGTGGACCTCCATCGCGCGTACGAAACGCTCGACCAGCGCGCACCCGTCGAACGCCAGCGCGCGGTCGAGAGCCGCCGCGAGTTCGGTCGCATCGCCCGCCTTCGCCAGGCCGATCGACGACCCTTCGCGCTGCGGTTTCACGATGGCGGGGAAGCCGAAGCTGCCATGCACGGCCTCGAGATCGTCGAGGTCGTCGCGCGTCGCGACGTAGTAAGGCGGCGTCGGAACGTTGTGGAGCCGAAACATCTCCTTGGCCTTGAGCTTGTCCATGGCCAGGGCGCTCGCGAGAACGCCGCTGCCCGTATACGGAATCCTCATGAGCTCGAGCATTCCCTGAACGCACCCGTCTTCGCCACCGCGCCCATGAAGGGCCAAGAACACGACATCGACCTCGCTCGCTCGCACCAAGTCGTGCAAATCGGCGTCGTCGGGTGTCCACACGAGCTTGACCACCTCGTGGCCACGGCTCTCGAGCGCTGCGGCGACTCCGTCGCCCGTGCGAAGCGAGACTTCGTACTCCGAGCTCCACCCGCCCATCAGGACCCCGATGCGCCTTCTGCTCACGGAACATTTCATGGCGACGACTCCAAGCTCAATCGGTTCATCATCGGACACGAACGACCCATCGTCCATCTCGCACAGCGTCCAGGGCCAGGTCGAGTGGCACCCCTCGCCAGGTCCGCTCGACTGCGGAAGCGCGGGCGATCCGAACATCGGATAACAGCGCCGTCCTGGGCCGGTCAACTTCGTGGCCACGATCGGTCAGTCGATTTCGACGAGCACCGCGGTGATGTTGTCTTTGCCCCCGCGCTCGTTCGCGAGATCGACGAAGCGGCGTACGCACTCGACTCCCCCGAGCGCCACGATCGTCGGAATGTCTTTCTCGCTCAGGTAGCCGTGCAGCCCGTCGCTGCAGAGTAAAAATCGCATCCCGCTGGCAAGTGCAACGCAGCGCGTGTCCACCTGGACGTATTCGCGATTGCCAACGGCCCGCGTGATGACGTTGCGGTGAGGCGAGCGAGCGGCCTCCTCCGGCGTGATGAGCCCCTGTTTGAGCTGCCACGCGATGAGCGTGTGATCCTCGGTCAGCTGCTCGACGGTTGCGTCGACGACGCGGTAAATGCGGCTGTCGCCGACTTGTGCCGTGATGGCATAATCGCCGAGCATCAACATGGCACTGATCGTCGTGCCCATTCCGCTCTTGTCGCGGTCGATCTCGGCGATGGAGTACACGAAGTACGTGGCCGCTTGCACCGCGCTCTCGAGCAGCCGACAGGCCGCACGCGAATCGCGTTCGGACAACGGGTCGACCAGCTCGCGAAGCGCTCCGAGCCCTCGCTTGACCATCCCATACACCGTGTCGACCGCTTCGCGACTGGCGACTTCACCCGCGGCATGTCCACCCATTCCATCGGCGACGACGTACAGACCGAGTTGATCGTCGATGAAGAAGGCGTCCTCGTTCGAGGCTCGCTTGCGCCCGAGATCGGTCAGGGCGTGGCCGGTTCGGCGTAACGGCGCCGGATCGACATCCGCTGGCGCCCCTTGGCCCGCTCCCACGGCAGCCGAGACGCAAGGCAACTTCACGGTGGGCAGGCGGGGGTCGCTCGATGGCATCGTCAATTCGCCAAACTTCACTATATAGCGTGCGGCCTTGGGGGGTAGCGTTCTCGAACGCACGCTCGGCGACGAAAGCCGCAGTCCCCATCTGGCGGCACGCTGCCTTGTCCGGTACGCGCCTGTCAGGTACGCGGCACCTCACCGTTCCATACAGAACCCCCCTTAGGGTACTGTCGCGTGCGTGGCTCGAGCTTCGCCGCTCTCCAGCGACCGGCTTCTAGGGGCCGACGCGGCGCTCGCGGCGCTGGTCGTCGTGGCGGTCGGCCTGATGATCGTGCCGCTGCCGACCTGGGTGCTGGACCTCTTGATTTCGGCCAACCTGTCGGCCGCGGTCGTCGTCCTTCTCGTCGTCCTGTACGTACCGGATGCGATCGAAATCGCCACGTTCCCGACGCTCTTGCTGCTGACGACTCTCTTGCGCCTTGCCCTGAACGTCGCGTCGACCCGCCTGATTCTGATCCAGGCGAACGCAGGACGCGTGATCAAGGCCTTTGGGTCGTTCGTCGTGCGCGGCAACTACGTCGTTGGTGCGGTGGTCTTCGTCGTTTTGACGACGATTCAATTCATCGTGATCGCGAAGGGGTCGGAGCGCGTTGCCGAGGTCGGGGCGCGGTTCGCGCTCGACGCCATGCCGGGCCGGCAAATGGCGATCGACGCGGAGTTGCGCGCCGGCACCCTGGATGGGCAGCAAGCGCGGCGGCGCCGCAGGGCTCTTCAGCGCGAGAGCCAGTTCTACGGCGCGATGGACGGCGCCATGAAATTCGTCAAGGGCGACGTCATCGCATCGATCGTCATTGTCGTCGTCAACCTGTTCGGCGGCCTCGCCATCGGAGTCGCCATGCACGGCATGGCGATCGGGGCTGCCCTCCGGCGCTACGGACTGCTCACGATCGGCGACGGCTTGGTCACGCAAATTCCGGCGCTGGTGCTCTCGACGGCGGCCGGCGTCCTGGTGACCCGCGTGGCCAGCGAGGAGGCCGACACGCCGCTCGGTGAAGAACTCGCGCGGCAGCTGCTCGGCGTCCCGAAGGCCCTGCAGGTGGCCGGTGGGTTCGTGCTGATGCTGGCCGCGGTTCCCGGTCTGCCGCCGGTGCCGTTTCTCCTGCTGGGCGTGACGCTGTTTTTCGTCGGGCGCGGACGCGCGCGGGCCCAGGCCATCGAGCGGCGCCGCAGGGCGTCGGAGCCGCCGCGTGACGAGCGAGGGCGCGGCAGCGAGCCCACCTTCGTTCCGCGGGTCGTGCCCTGGAGCATCGAGCTGGGCCACGGTCTCGCCTCGATGATCGAGCGCGAGGTTCACGGTCTGCGCAGAGCGGCGGTCGAAGTGCGCGAGCGGCTTTTCGAAGAGCTCGGCGTTCCGCTTCCCGCGCCCCGGCTCGGGCTCGGGCAGGCCCTGAAAGGGCGCGAAGTCCTCGTTTCGCTTCACGAGGTACCCGCCGCCGCAATCGTCGTTGCCTCCGGAGCGACCGACGAGCAGGCCGCCTCGTGGGTTCGGGATCGCGTGCTGGATCTCATCCGACCGCGGGCCGCCGATTTTTTGGGCTTGGCCGAAGTTCAGCGGCTTCTCGACGAAATCGAACCGTTCGCGCAGCCGGCCGTGCGCCACGTCGTGCCCAAGCCGATCAGCCTGGTGTTGCTGACCGACGTGCTCCGCCGGCTCGTCCGCGAGCGCGTGAGTGTGCGCGATCTCGGGGGCATTCTCGAAGGTCTATCGACCGTTGTGTCGACCGAGAAGGACGCCGTCCGTCTGGCCGAGCACGCGAGGATGCACTTGCGCCGTGCCATCACATTCCGTCTGACCGGCGGAATGGCCAGTCTGGACGTGGTGCTGCTCGATCCGATTCTCGAGGACACCGTGCGCCACGGCATCGCGCGCAGCGCCGCAGGCGCATCCTTGGCGCTGCCCCCGCAGACTTCGCGCGACGTCCAAGCTAGCATCCGGCGCGCCATCGCCGAGACCGTGCCCGCCGACCGGCCCGTGGTCATTCTGACCCAACCCGACATTCGGCATTTCGTCTGGACCCTGCTGGAGGTGGACAGCCCCGATGTCCGCGTCGTGAGCTCGGCCGAGCTCCTGCCCGAGGTCACGATCAAGCCGATCGCGCACGCCACGCCGGCAGAATCACATCTTTTGACGGACCATCTTGCGCGGGACAGCGCCGCTCCGCAAAAATAGCTGCTTTGCCTCTTGCTGCAGCAGGGGATGCACCCTCTTTCCGCCGACGAACATGCCGAGCAATTGGGGGCTCATTTCGAAGAGCTTTTTCAGCGCTCGCGATGCCCCCTTCATGTCCCCGGCTCCAGTGCACGCGAAGGCTCGCGCGCGCCACATTTGAACCCGCATTTCGGCGAAATCCGGATCGTCCGGGTTGAACACGTCGAGCAACTCCACGGCCTTCTTTCCTTGACCTGTCCGGCCCCACGCTTCCCCGGCCACGGCCGCAAACATCGCGCGAGTCTTGGGCTCTTGCTGCTTGCCGAGCTCGATCTTGTCGATGAGCAAGCGGGCCTCCTGGACCTCGCCCAGCTGCAAATGCAGGCTGGCGCGCAGGCACCGCACCTGATCCGCCATGGGGGTGATTTGCCTGCCGAGATCGATGGATTCGAGCGTCGCGAGCGCCTTTTTGGGATCTTGCTGCATCTCGAGCTGCGACCGCGCGATCGCGGCCTGCACGTCGCCCTTTTTGAACTGGGTCTCGAGCTGTTTGAGCGCGTCCTGACGGCCTTCTTCGGTCAGTGACGCGGAACGCAGCAGCGCGCCGAGCGCGCGCGATTTCTTGACGTAACGCACGACCCAGACGCCGGCGGCGATCGCGAAGATCGTCAGCGCGCCCGCGACGATGACCGGAACGATCGTCCAGCGAAGCGCCACGAATGCGACCAGCCAAACTGCGCCGACGATCAGGCCGACCCTGAACAAAACCTTTTTGAGGTCGACCGGCGGCTTTTCGGCCGCGCTCGACGGCGCCGACAAGTCGCGCAGCTCGCGCTGCATGACGGCCATGCTTCGCTTCTTCTTTTTCTTCTTGGGCGCGTCGAGCGCACCCTCCGGTTTGGCGTCGTTCGGCACGGGCGGCAAGGTGCCCGAAATAGCGCGACCGAGGTGACCGCGCAAACAGCGCTTTGCCGACCGCGACCCCGACAACACCGACCGCGACAACCTCGACCCCGACCGCGACCCCGACCTCGACCCCCTCGACCGCGACCCCCTCGACCGCGACCCCGACCTCGACCTCGACCCCAACCGCGACCCCGACCGCGACCGCAACCGCGACCCCAACCGCGACCGCGAGCCCGACCTCGACCTCGACCGCGAGCCCGACCTCGACCGCGACCCCGACAACCGCGACCCCGACGTCACCTCCGGCTCGAGAGATTCTACGCGACGGCGTCGATGCGACCTTCGCGGGGCTCGCGAAGGTCTTCGGACGCCCGCGTGCCTCTTTGGGACTGCAGGTCGTTGATCTTGACGCTCACGATTTTCGAAATGCCCGCCTCCGGCATGGTCACGCCGTACAGGACATCCACCATCTGCATCGTGCGCTTGATGTGTGTAATGAGTATGAACTGGGAACGGTCGGTCATGGATCGGACCAATTCGTTGTAGCGAGCGACGTTGGCTTCATCGAGAGGGGCGTCGACCTCGTCCAGGATGCAGAATGGCGACGGCTTAATCTGGAATATGGCAAATACCAAACTTACCGCGGTAAGTGCCTTTTCGCCGCCGCTCATGAGCTCGATGTTCGACAGCTTCTTGCCGGGGGGCTGTGCCACGATGTCGATTCCGGTCTCGAGCAGGTCGTTCGGGTCGGTCATCCGCAGCTCGCCGCGCCCACCGCGGAACATGCGGGGAAATATTTCGCGGAAGCGCTCGTTCACGGCCTCGAATGTTTCTTCGAACAGACGTCGAGACTCCCGATTCATCTGACCGATCGCCCGCTGCAGATCGGCGAGAGCCTTGTCCAGATCCGCCCTCTGTGTCGTGTAGAAGGCGAACCGCTGCTCGGCATCGGCGTGCTCGCGCATGGCGTCGAGATTGACGCTGCCCATGCGTTCGAGAAGCCGCAATAACTCGTCGATGCGGGCGCGGGACACCTCGTCGGGCGGTGGCCGCAGGTGGTAGTCGCCGACAACGTGCGGAAGATGAACGCCTCGGAACTTGTCGGCGGTCGAGGCGAGCAGGTGATCCATCGCGATCTGATTCTCGCGGCGCGCAATCTCGTGCGTCTGAAGTTCGTCACGCGCGGACTCGACGCGAGCGCGAATCTCCTTCAGGGTCCCTTCCTGATCGACGAACGCTGCGCGCAGCCGTTCGAACGCAGAACGCGTTTGATTCAGCTGGTCGGTTGCATGGCACGCACAATCGAGTGCGGCCTGCAGCTGTTCCTTGTGGGTGACAAGCTGTGCCGCCGTTTGTCCAAACGTCCGGGCGTTGGCGACCAACTCGTCCGAGATGCGGGCCCCGCGCTCATCGAGCTCCGCAGCGCTGCGGGACAGCCTGGACTCGGTGCCCCGCGCGGCGGCAAGCCGTTCCCGCGTCCCGGCGACCGCGACCTTGATCGCCATGACGACCTGGCGTTGCGCATCCAGCCGCTGCCTGGCTTCTGACAGGGCGGCGTCGGCGTCGGCCAGCTCCTGCTGACTGATCTCGACTTGTGCGCTGCCGTCCGCCACGACACGCGCCGCTTCATCCCGCTCGAAGCCGGCTTCTTCAAGCGCGCGATCGAGCTCGGCGTCCTCGCGCAGCAGCGCCCCCATCCGACGCATCACCGACTCGAGCTCGGCCTCGGCCTTCTGCAAGTCCTTTTCCGCTCCCACCAGGGCGATCTCGCGTGCATGCGCCTCGTGACGCACGCCGTCGAGCGCGGCCACCGTTTGCGCCATCTCGCTGCGCGATGCCATGAGCCCTTCCAGGTGACGAGAGACCACCCGATCGAGCTCGTCGATTTCTTCCGACAGCGCGCGCGCTTCGCGCTTGCCCTCCAGCATGCCGGCCGCCAGTTCGTCACCCTGACCGCCTTCGATGAGGCCGTCGCCGTGCAACACGGATCCATGGGTCGTGACCAACGTGGCCAGGAGACCCGCGGCGCGAAGACGCATCGCGATCGGGAGATCCCGGACGACGACCGCATCGCCGACGAGCGCCCGCACCCACGCCTCGTCTTCCACCGCGTAACGGATGCCGTCGACGAGCCGACCGACGATGCCGTCTTCCTCGGGCCACTCGGCACCGGACCCGGCGACACAGGGCGCATGACACGGCGCATGGAGGGGCACGATGGTCGCCCGTCCACTGCGCTTTTGACCGAGATCCTCGAGAAGAGCTACGCCCCGATCGACATCCCGAACCACCACGGCTTGCAGACGCGCGCCGAGCAGCCCTGCAAGCGCCAAGGTCAAGTGCTCTGGAGCCTCTACGCGATCCGCGACGAGCCCCGCGACGCAGGCGTCGCGCGTAGTGACGAGCGATCGGGCACCGATCCCGACGCCTTCCAGGCGCGCGTGCACTTCTTCGAGCGCCCCGAGGCGCGAGCGCTTCCGGGACAAATCGGCCTTGCGCTCCTCGAAGGCGCGCTCCTGGCCTACGACGGCACCCTTCAGCTCCCCCAGGCGCCGATCGAGCGACGCCTTGGCCGCCTCCGCCGTCTGCCGCTGCGAACGAGAGTCGCTGACCGAACCCATAAGATCGCCAACCCGCGCTTGCAGGTCGACTCGGCTCGCCTCGAGGATCTGTCGCTCCTCGCACAAGCGATCGCGGCGGGCCGCCATTTCGGACCGGCGCCGTTCGAATCCGGCGAGGCTCGCCTCCGCCCGCGCGATCTCGGTGCGCGCGCTCGCGATTCTTTGCCGGCGCTCGGTCGCACGCGCGTCCGCGATGCGGTGTGCCGTGACGTAGTCGTCCAACGCCTGCTCCCTCTCGGCGACCCGCAGCGCTTGTTCGGCCTCCGCGTCCTCGAGAGATCGAAGTTCGGCGGTCACGGTCTGCCGCTCGGTCGCGAGCCGATGCGCTTGCGCGGACATCTCGCTCCGTTCGCCCTCGGCTTGCTGCTCGCGTTGCGTCAGAAGGACGAGCCGGTCCCGAGATCGAGCGATGGCGGCTTCCTCCGCCCTAACGGCGTTCGCGGCCGCGAAGCTCGCGTTGGTGGCTTGCTCGAGACGCTCTTCGGCCTGATGCAAATCGTGGCGCGCGGCCTCATGGTCCGCTTCGCCCAGTGCGAGATCGCCCCGCTCGCGCTCGAACGCCTCCGAGGCTCGCGCGACCTCGGTCGTCTCGAGTTTGATCCAGCCGATGAGTTCGAGATAGCGGTTCGCCGACTCGTGCAACTGCAGGTCTTCGACCTCCTTGCGGTACGCCACGTAGCGCTCCGCCTTTGCGGCCTGCCTCTTGAGCGAACCGATCGTGCGTTCGATCTCGGCAACGATGTCGCCGACCCGCAGAAGATTCTGCTGAGTGAGCTCCATCTTTCTCTCCGCTTGTTTCTTTCGCGCCTTGAACTTCGTGATGCCCGCCGCTTCTTCGATGAGCAGGCGCCGCTCCTCCGGTCGGGCGCTCACGATCAAGCCCACTTTGCCCTGTTCCACGATCGCGTAGGCCTTCGTGCCTGCGCCGGTGCCAAGAAAGAGATCGGTCACGTCGCGCAGCCGAACGGCCGTCTTGTTGATGAGATATTCGCCGTCGCCCGATCGGTGGATCCGGCGCGTCACAGCGATTTCGCCGTACTCCTTGTATTCGAGCGGCATTTCCTCGGGGAGGTCGTTTTCGAACGTGAGCGTCACCTCGGCGTAGTCGTGAGGAGATCGGGATTCGCTGCCGCTGAAGATGACATCGTCCATCGACCGGCCGCGCAGATGCCGAGCACTCTGCTCGCCCATGCACCAGCGAATCGCATCGACGATGTTCGACTTGCCGCACCCGTTCGGCCCGACGATGCCGAGCACGTCGTGATCGAAGTGCAAGACGGTTCGGTCGACGAATGACTTGAAGCCGACGAGCTCGACCTTCTTGATTTTCATCCTGGGACCTCTTCACGCCATGGACATGTCACTTCACATATGGTCATGGCTAAGGGTCATCTGTATCGCCCTTCGCCCGTTCAGTTCAAGGAGAATGGACCCAAGGGCCGCCGAGGAGTCGGCCCGCGATGGCAAGGCTTCCCGCACGATTCGCGTTTCCGATGGGGGGAGTTCCCATAGGGGGGATAAGGGGGATCCGAAGGTGCTCTTGAAGGCGGGTCTGGCACTCCGCTTGACAGAGTGCCAAACCGGTCATATCGGTTCTTGTCATGCCGACTTATGAGTACGCATGCTCGGCGTGTGGCAACCAATGGGAGCAAATTCAGCGAATTACCGAGGCTCCCATCGACCTTTGTCCCAAGTGTGCCCAGTCCTCGGCATACCGGCTCATCAGCGGAGGCACGAACTTCATTCTGAAAGGTGGAGGCTGGTATTCCGACCTCTACTCGTCGCCCAAGGCGCAGGCCAAGAACTCCGACGAAGGCGCTGCCGCCTCTTCGGAACCGGCGGCTCCGACCGCCGCTACGACTGGTAAGGCGGCCGAGGGCAAGCCCGCGGAAGGCAAGGCGGCAACGGCCGCGCCGGCGTCGCCGACGAAGGCTGCGAGTCCCACTCCACCTGCGACACCCCCGGCCGGTTCGAGTTGACATTCCGCCTCCCCGTGTAGGCGGGGACTAGCCCGCCCGTGACGATGGCGTCGTGGCACGCCGAAGACGGCATGCCGCACCTGCGTGTCACGCATTCCAAGCAGGCACCCGACGCGAGCGTACACGAGGGTCATCACCCGCCCTTCCGGCGGCGAAGCGATCGCGGCAAGATCGTGTTCCCACAGGCGAGCTTCGTCGGCGAAATCGAGTGTGGAGACTTGAGCGCCGAACGCCCGTTCAAGATGCGGGTCGACCCGCTTGCGGCCTCCCAGCCAACGCTTTGCGCACAAGGCTCCGCGCGCGAGCCGGTGGAAGAGCGCCATCGCCACCATCCACAGCTCTGCGTCACGTGCTCCGGCAGCCACGTCGCCCAGATCCGTGATTCGCCTGCGAATGTCGTCGAGCTCCAGATCGTCGATTTCGCGCAACGCACCCGGAAAGCGCTTGGCGAGGACACCCATCCGAGATCGGGCTTGCGCGGGGATCTCGGCTCCGGACGCGTGTGCCAGCCGCATCGCCAACATCTCGATGTATTTGCCCCTCAGTTCATGGGCTTCGCCGGTCGCTAGAGCGCCAAACATGGTGGCGGACCGAGAATCTCAAGGCTTTTGGCCTCTCGCAAGATGCGACGACGAGGAATGCTGCAGCATGGTGAGGAGGAGCCACGCCGCAAGAAGCGGGAAAGCTGCAGAAAGCCGACCGGAGCCAACGTGTTCGGTGCTCTTAGCACTGCGAGAATCGTACGGCATGTGACAGCCGATGGCCCAACGGTTAGTTTGTCGATCCGTGGCGGACGACAAGCGCGAGGACGTGGAAGAAGTCCGCCGCGAGATGGGCGAGCTCGACCGCCAAATGCTGGCCCTGGTCGACCGCCGCGCGCGGGCCGCGCGACGCATCGCGGAGCTCCGCAAGGGTCAGCCGCCCGGGCTTCCCGTGAACGATCATGCGGCGATCCGCGAGCTCGTGGCGCACTCGAGCGGCGACCTTGCGGAAGAGCCACTGCGCGACATCTTCCGGACCCTTTTCGCCGCGTGCCTCGCGATCGAGCTTCCGGCCACCGTCGCATTCGTCGGATTGGACGGGGATGCGGCCAGCTGCACGGCCCAAGGGAGGTTCGGATCGACTTCGCCTCTCAAGGGGTTCGAAACGACCGAGGCGGCACTCGAAGAGGTCGCCCGAAGACGGGCAGAATTCGCGGTGGTTCCGTTCGAAACATCGACCGACGGGCCCGTCCGGTCGACCATCGCGGGGCTCGTGGCGAGCGATCTGCGCGTCGTCGAAGTCATCGATGCGAGTTTCGATTTGCAGGTGATGTGCCGGACGGGCAATCTCGCGGACGTCGAGACGATTTACGCGACCCCGATCGATCGAGCATCGTGCCGGAAGGCGCTCGGCGAAATGGCGCCCCGGTTCGCCGCGTTGGAAGTCAAGACGCCGGTTTTGGCGTGCCAGCTCGCTGCCGAGGATCATGGAGGCGCAGCCATCGCGATCGAACGGGTCGGCGCGAAGATCGGACTTCATGTCGTGCGTCGCGGAGTCGCGGACGAAGGCGGCGCACGCATTCGCTTTGCGGTCGTCGGCAATCGCCCCTCCAGGCGCACGGCGAACGACGTGACCTCCTTCGTCTTCAGCGTCCAGGGACCGTCTGGATCCTTGCTCGATGTGCTCAAGGTCTTCGCCGAGCGGGGTGTGAATCTGACCAAGATTCAGAGCCATCCGCTCAAGGGCGAAGCGTACAACTACCTTTTTTATGCGGAGACCCTCGGGCACTTCACCGATCGCCCACTCATCATCGTGTTCGAAGAGCTCCGACGCGTGACTCGGTTCTTCAAACTTCTGGGCTCGTACCCGGCGGCGTAGCGCAACCATCCCCTCCACCGTTGGGGGTTTCGAGGTCGCGGTCGGGGTCGCGGTCGGGGGTCGCGGTCGGGGTCG
>JBEKOY010000085.1:0-27857 GCA_049521295.1 Polyangiaceae bacterium
GGTCGCATTGGGCGCCTACGTGAAGGGAAGCGACAAAGAGCTCGACGAGGCCATGGTGCGCATGGACGCGATCGAGAGGTTTTTGCGGCAAGAGCCCTTCGATTGCAGTGCCTTTGAGACGACTGTGGCCGAGCTGGCGGCTGCGGTGCGCTGACGTAGGCTAAGCGGCGGCCTTCTGGCAAGCGTGTCCCTGGCACTGACCCAAACGGGCCATCGTGCTACTTCAGGCCGCCGCGATGACCCTTCTTCAGGTCGCCGATCTGCGCTTTGGGTACGCTGCGGAGACTCTCTTCGAGAACGTCACCCTTTCGCTCGCCATGGGCGATCGCGTGGCCCTGGTCGCCCCCAACGGTTCGGGCAAAACCACCCTTCTGCGCATCCTGGCCGGCGAGATCGAGCCGGATGCGGGGTCGGTTGTCGTGCGCCGCGATACGACGATTGGCTATTATCGACAGTCTCACGAGATCGCGGCACAAGGCGACGTCCTTGGGGCGTTTCTCTCCGGGTTCGGGGCAGCCATGCAACTGCGCGACGAACTCCGCCAAGCTCAACAGGATGCCGCGAGCGGCACGCAAACGGCGCTCGATCATCTGGCGCGTGTGACCGACCGGTACCATCTGGCTCGCGGCGACGAGCTCGAGCACAGGGTCGCGGCGCTCGCGAGTCATCTCGGCTTTTCGGAGGCCGATCTCGCTAGGCCGGTCGCTTCGTTATCGGGTGGCGAGCAGGGGCGACTTCGACTCGGAGTCGTCCTCGCGCAACGACCCGAACTCCTGCTTTTGGACGAACCGACCAATCACTTGGACCTCGATACGATCGGCTGGCTCGAACAATGGCTGTCCGAATACCGAGGCGCCGTGTTGATCGTGAGTCACGATCGCGCGTTTCTGGACAATACCTGCAAATCGTCGCTTGAGCTCGGACGACGCGGTGTTCGCCTCTATCCCGCGCGCTACTCCGAGTACGTGTTGCTTCGCGAGGACGATCTGGCGCGAGAGCGCGCCATTGCGGAGCGCCAGCACGACTTAATTGCCAAAACCGAAGACTTCATCCGAAAAAACATCGCTGGACAGAAGACGAAGCAGGCCCAGAGTCGTCGCAAGATGCTCGAGAAGATCGACCGCATCGAGAGGCCCGAAGACGTTTGGGCAAGCGCCGAACGCGTCACGTTCCGATTCGCCCCGGCGGCGCGGACGGGAGACATCGTCCTCGACGCCTGCGGCCTTACCGCCTCCCGCGGCGGTCGCGCGCTCTTTTCACACTTCGACCTTCTCGTTCGGCGCGGCGAGCGGGTCGGCATCGTCGGTCCGAACGGCGCCGGCAAGAGCACGTTGCTCAAGTTGCTCGCTGGCCGAGGTGCTTCGGACGATACGGGCGTTCTCAAGCGAGGGACCAACTTGCAGGAGGGCTATTTCGATCAGCACCTGGGCGAGGTCGATCCGGATCGGACGGCCGTGGACAACGTGCGCCGCGTTCGCGGCGACTTCACCGTCGAGGCGGCACGGCAATATCTGGCTCGCTTTCGTTTCTGGGGGGATGATCCACTCCGTGTGGTCCGTGGCTTTTCGGGCGGGGAGCGATCACGCCTGGCACTCGCAAAACTGCTGCTCGATCCGAAGAACCTGCTTTTCCTCGACGAGCCGACCAACCACTTGGACATCCCGGCCGCCGAGATTCTCGAAGAGGCTCTGGTCGGGTTCGAAGGCACCGTGCTGCTCGTCTCGCACGATCGCCGCTTTCTCGAGAATGTGACGACGCGCATCGTGAGCATCCGAAGCGGTCGAGTCGATGTCTATCCCGGCGGCTTTCGCGACTACGAGCAAGCGCTCGTGAGCCGTCGCGTGCGAGACGCAGAATCCGCCGGACGGGTAGCGCCTGATCGCAGCCCTCGTGTACGTCGAGCTCCCGACCCACCGGCGAAGCCAGGGTCCGCAGTCGCCGCTCCGACTCTCGCGTCCACCGAGGAGACCGATGTCGCAAGGCAGAGGTACGAGTCGCAGCGACATGCGGGGCGTGCGCTCGAGAAAAAGAAACGCCGTGTCCAACAACTCGAGATCGCCATCGCGGCAGGCGAGCGCGATCTCGACGTGCTGCGCGGCAACCTGAAAGAAGCGCCTGGAGACGGCTGGGAGAAGCTGAGCAAAATGGCGCAGGAAGAACGGGCTTTGACCAAGAGAGTCGACGCGATGCTCATCGAATGGGCAAAGTTGTCCGAGGAGGTTCAGTGAAGGGGCGCCGCATCTTGGCCACGCTTTTAAGTGTGCTTCTCGCGATGGGCGCCGGTGCCGCGTGCACGCGCCGTGTGTCGTCGACGACGCAAGATGCTGCGGCGTTGCTACCCGTCGTCCGGCCCGAGACCGAAGGTCTGCTCCTCACGTGGATCGACGACAAGGGGGATTTTCACGTCGAGACCCGCGTTGCGGATGTGCCCGTCATGGGACGGGATACTGTGCGGGTCGAGAGCGAAGCCGGCGACCACGCCCTCGCTGCGGATCAGGTATTCGTGGTTGACCTTCGCGAGACGGGCATCGACGGCGCATATCCGGTCCGCACGATGACGCGTACGCAATTCGAGGTGCTCGCAGTCGCGCGCCGGGAAAAGGTGGGGCCTACACTGGCGAGCGCGGCGCCTTCGCCGCCGACCGTGAGTGCTTCTCCAACGAATGCCGAAGTGCCGAGCAAGCCGGCCACTCGAACCGTCGTAGTGATCTACGGGGCCGAATGGTGTAGCGCATGCCACGACGCGGCCCGCTACCTGCGCCACAAGGGGATCGCATACGTCGAGAAAGACATCGAGAAAGACCCGGGCGCGTCGCAGGAGATGCAGGAAAAGCTCGTCAAGAGCGGCCTACGCGGGGGGTCGATCCCGGTGATCGACGTACGCGGCAAGATCATGGTCGGGTTCAACCCGCCCGAGATCGACGCGGCGCTGGGTGAAGTTTTGTAGTGAGTGTCGAGGGGAGCGAATGCCGCTCGCCTCGAGCACGCCGGCGAGAGCGCGGTGGATGACATGGCCTGCACTTGACGCGAGTCTCAGGGTGGGGGAAATCTGAGGACAAGCTCATGACGTTGGTCGGCGCACTGTTGTTGCTCCTCGTCGCGAGCATTTGCGGCAGCATCGGCTCTCGCATCGCCGGCTACTCGCACATGGGCTGCCTCAGCTCGGTCGCGCTCGGCTTCGTGGGTGCTTGGCTCGGCGGATGGTTTGCGGCGCAAGTGCACCTTCCCGCGTTGTACGTTCTGCACGTTCGCGGCGAGTCCTTTCCGGTGGTCTGGTCAATCATCGGCGCCGCCATGTTCGCGGCCATCGTGAGCGCGTTGACGGGGCGCAGTCGCTACGGTTTCTGATTCTGAAGGAATCATCCGCGCAGGGATTGCCGCGCTCCCGCCCGGATCGTGCTCGTGGGCCGTCGCCTGTCAGGGGGTTGTTCACGCTGTCAGTTGAGCCACGTTCGAGGATCGGGAGGAACCTCACCTCGGGTCGTCCTCTCGGTCACTGGCGGCGACCCTGTGCCGGAGCGACCGGCCGGGGGTCGCGACGAGCCGCCCGGGCTCGGGGGTCTTGCGCCCAGCCGCTCGCGAAGCGATGTCAGAAGCGACCAACCGAGGAAGAGAGCGAGCAAGACGGGACTCGCCGGCATCGATCCGCGCATGATGACCTCTTGCGAATGGATGCAGGGGCCGCCGGCGCGGTTGCGCGGCGCGAGGCACTCGGTACGGTGCGCTCCTGCTGGGGTGCTCGGGGGGAGCGGCATTCGCTCCCCTCGACGTGTCGTGTGTGCCGGTTCGGCGAGAGCGGAGTCGAGCGAGCGAAGCGAGTCGAGGCGTAGCGAAGCGCTGGATTGGGTACGGTGCGCTCCTGCTGGGGTGCTCGAGGGGAGCGGCATTCGCTCCCCTCGACGTGTCGTGTGTGCCGGTTCGGCGAGAGCGGAGTCGAGCGAGCGAAGCGAGTCGAGGCGTAGCGAAGCGCTCAGGGTGATCCGGGTGCCTTGTTACTCGAAAGATCCGGGTGCCTTGTTACTCGAAAGATCCGGGTGCCTTGTTACTCGAAAGATCCGGGTGCCTTGTTATTCGATGCCTTGTTAACCCGGCTTCTCCGATCGAGAACGCGCGCGTACATGTCGCGCTTGTTGCGCCCGCTCCACGCGGCTACGCGTTCGGCCACGGTGCGGACGTGGTCTCCACGCGCCAGCGCTTCATCGATGCGATGATCGAGTGCCGAGTCGTCGACCTCGGTACGCCGGTCGTCCGGTACGTGAGCGCCGAGCACGAGGGCGATTTCTCCCAGCCATTCGCGCGGGTCGGACGCGAGATCGGCGCATGTGCCGGAGACGAATTGCTCGTGCAATTTGGTGATCTCGCGCGCAACGCACGCGCGACGCAGCGGCGTTGCGTCGGCCAAATCCCGCAAAGTCGTTTGGACCCGTGACGGCGCCTCGAACAGGACGACGGTCTCCGGCGTGTCCGCGACCACGGCCAATGCGTCCCGCCTCGCGCTGCCGCTCCTCGGCAGAAAGCCGAGGAATCGGAACCGACCTTCTCCCGCGAGGCCGCTGGCGACGAGCGCCGCCAATACGGCGCTGGCCCCCGGAATCGGCACGACGCGCACCCCTGCGGCGATCGCGGCGCCGACCAGCCCATGGCCGGGGTCGCTGACGCACGGGGTACCCGCGTCCGTCAAGAGCGCGACGTCTTCGCCCTGCGCGAGATGCCCTACGACCCGTGCCAGGTCGCGCTCGTTCGCGTGGGCATCCAGCCGATCGACCGTCTTGCCTGGGATGCCGAAATGCGACAGGAGTTGCCGCGACCGACGCGTATCTTCGGCAACGATGCGGCCGCACCGTCGCATGATTTCGACTGCGCGCAGTGTCATGTCGCCGAGATTGCCAATCGGCGTTGCCACGACGTACAAGACCCCCGATTCCGTCGTCACGCCACCTCGACCGCGTCCCCCATTTGATCGCGCAAAAACTCGCGCAGACGGCCGGTCAGCCGCTGCTCGAGCTGCCGCACTCGTTCGCGCGAAATGCCGAAACGATCGCCCAGCTCTTGCAGCGTCAGCGGGTCATCGGACACGAGCCGCGCATCGAAGATGGCGAGCTCCTTCTCTTTGCCGATGAGGGTTTGCCGGAATGTAGCGAGCTTCTCTTTGAGCAGCCCTTGGAGCTCGCTGTCCGCGACGCGCGCCTCCGGGCCTTCGACGAGGCTGGGCATCGTGTCGATCTTCGCCGTCGCGCGTCCTTCGCCGTCGCCGATCGGCGCGTCGAGCGATCGCTCGCTCGCCTGAAGCCGGACCTCCATGTCGGCGACTTCGCTCTCGGGAACGTTGAGCTGGCGCGCGACTTCCTCGTTGGTCGGCTCGACCCCCATCGCCTGGAGCTCGGCCCGCTTCTTCCGTAGATTGAAGAAAAGCTTGCGTTGAGCCTGGGTCGTTCCGAGCTTCACGAGGCGCCAGTTGTTCAAAATGAACCGAAGGATGTACGCGCGGATCCACCACGCGGCGTACGAGGAGAGCTTGACGCCCCGATACGGATCGTAGCGCTTGACGGCCTGCATCAGCCCGATGTTGCCCTCCTGAATGAGATCCATGATGTTCTTGTACGCACGTCGGTATTCGTAGGCGATCTTCACGACGAGGCGCAGATTCGAGGTCACCAACCTGGCGGCGACACGTGGATCCTGCGTCGTAACGAATCGCTCGGCCAGGGCTTGCGTCTCCTCCGGCGCGAGCAGGGGGTGCTTTTGAACCTCACGAAGGTATGCCGAAAGGGGATCGAACCGCTCGATGGACGCGACGTCGGTCCCCTTGCCGGCTTTCGGAAGCGTCGTGGGGATGTCGTCGTCCACCCCCTCGGCATCTGGCTCGACCTCGGCGATCGCGTCGTCGCCGTCGATTCCTTCGCCGAGGTCCGATCCCGCATCCGCCGCTCCGACCTCGCCGGGCAAGTCCGACGCATCGCCCTCGTCCTCGGCCTCTGGGACTGGTCGAGCTTCCGGCTCTTCGGATCCCCGTGGCTCGGCGCTCGCGGACGCCGGTTGGCGTCGCACCGGCTCGGAGGCCGGCGGATGCTTCGCGGCGCGATGCCCTCTCTTGGTCGTCTGGCGCGGCGGCTTGGTGGTTCGAGGCACGGGTGCTTCCTGGCGGTGCTCGGAGAGGTGCAGGCGTAGCACGTGTGGGAGTTCGTCGGAACGCCGGGCCGTGAACGGCTCTTGCCAGGCGCGCCCGAGGTTGGCGCCGGGTGTCCGGCCCGGCAAGGGCCGGGTATGCCGCCGTGCGGCACACGGGACCTCCCTCGGGGGGAAAGCGCGAGTCGATGCCGCGCGATTGACAAGCCGTGACGGCTCGCGCAAACGTTCCGAGCGATGTGCGAAGGAGACGGTCCCCCCGACGAGTCCCTTGCGCTTCGCGATGGCGACTTTACCGATGCCTCCCCACGTGCGCGTAGGGACTTCCGGCGCCGCATGGGTGCTTGGGGGCGCGTCGTCGTCGAGCGCCTTCGTAGCCTCGGCCACGACTTCACGGTTTCGGTCGTCGACGAGGCTGGCGACGAGCGCCTGCGCTTCGTGAGCGGAACGACGGTGGCGCTGGCGCTGTCTCTAACGGGGGAGGACGTTCGGGCAGCGGTCGAGCTTCCCCCACGTCAGGCCCGTCTCGCGCGGACTCACTTGTCGGATCCCGCGCGCGCGTTGCAGCTGACGACGGTCCTCGAACAACTGCCCGAACAATTCGTCGTCGCGCTTGCAGGAGATGCGCGGTCTCTCGTCGCACCGCGAACGACGATTGACGATCTGCGCCGGCTGCTCGATCGGGTCGAACGGGAGCAGAGGCCGCTCTGGATCGGCTGGACGGTTCCTAGGGGCGTGGCCGTGACGCACGCCGCGCTGCTCGAAGATCAATTGGCCGACGCTCTGGTTGCACTCGCCGGAGTGTTTGCTCTGGTCACGGGTGAGGTGAGCGAGGCGTCCGGGGTGCTGGCTCGCACGAAGGGGTCGCGACGCAAGCGCTCGCCGGCGCGCGAGGAGGACGATCCGGAGCCGGGCACCCACCACGGGTCCCCCGGGCCGGCGCGGCGTCGGCAGCACCCTCGCGAGGAGACGTCCGAGCGCGAGGTTCGGCCCGATCGCACGGCTGGGGTCGAACGCGACGGAGACGTTCCGGCGAAGGCCTTGGTCGACGCCAAGGCGCCCCTGCCGGCTTACCCTGGAAGACAGCGTCACCGTGCTGGCCGAGCTGTGGCCGACGCGCGCGCCGCCATCGGTCGTGGAACGCGCGTGCGGGTGCTGGAAGGTCCTTTTTCGGGCAAAGTCGGCGTGGTCCAGGAGCTCGACGGCAAGGGCGGCGCTCGAGTCATGCTAGGTCTTTTGGCCGTGCGTTTGGATGTGGATACCCTGACTACGCACGTCGAGGGGCGGCGCCGTCCGGTGCTGTCGACGTCGCATCGAAAGCCCGTGCCGGTTCGATCGTGACAACGCAGGACGTGGCTACGGCATCGACTGTTTCCGGAGAGCCAGAACCTCCGGTGAGATCCGCACTTTCGTCCGAAGCGAGGTACCCGACCACGCTGCGGGGCCAGTTCATTCGCCACGCACCCCAGTATGTACTGGGTACGCTGACGTTGGCCGGGTTTCAGTTGGCAATGAACCGCATCGACTGGCAATCGAAGGCGGCAATCGACGACGTCTTCGGCGCGGACCCTTCGAAAGCGTGGAGGCCCGCGGCGACGATGCTCGCGTTGGCCGTCGCGGCCTTCGTCGCGCGCGTGGCCAGCCGCTGGCACCTGTTCAATGCGGGGCGCGATGCGGAGTACGAATTGCGTTTCGAGCTGTTGCGCAAACTGCATCAGCTTGGCGCCGCTTTCTACCGCAAGATGCCCGCCGGCGAGATCATGAGCCGATCGACGAGCGACCTGCAGCAAGTGCGGATGCTTTTCGGATTCGGCGTCCTCAACGTGGTCAACGTCTGCTTTGCGTTCGCGAGTGCGCTGCAGATCATGGTCGGGGTTAGCCCTCGGCTGACGGTCGCCTGCCTGCTGAATCTGCCGCTCGTGACCATTATTTCGCGCAGCGTGTCGCGCCGCTTGTACGTGCGCATGCGCGAGAACCAGGCGGCTCTCGGCCGCATGAGCGACGTCCTTCAAGCGAACCTGGCAGGGGTGCGCGTCGTACGCAGCTTCGCGCTCGAAGAGAGGGAGCGCACTCGGTTCGAGGCGACCAATCGAGAGTATCTGCGCGCGAGCCTGGCTCTCGCTCGGCTCCGCGGATCATTTGCCCCGACCATCGGCTCGGTCGCCGCAATCGGAATACTGGTCTTCTTCTGGTACGGCTCGGCGCTTCTTCTGCGCGGACCTGCGCAGGGGGGCTTGTCTCAGGGGTCGTTTTTCGCATTCTGGAGTGCGTTTGCGCGCATGACGTGGCCGATGATCGCCGTGGGCTTCGCGCTGAGCGTCGTGCAGCGAGGTCGGGCGGGATTTGCTCGACTTTGCGATGTGTTCGAGGCCCGGCCCGAGGTGGTGGATGGGCCGCGCCGGGCGCCTCGGCACGTCAGCGGCTCGTTGTGCGTCGACAATTTGACGTTCGCCTATGGCGACCGCCCCGTTCTCGAGGGCGTGAGCTTGAAGGTGGCGCCCGGTGAGTCGCTTGCGGTCGTCGGACGTACCGGTTCGGGCAAGACGACACTCGCGCTGCTGCTCGCGCGCCTGCTGCCGACGCCTCCCAAGGCCGTCCGGATCGATGGCATCGACGTATGCGAGCTGCCGCTCGCGTCGCTCCGTAGCGCGATCGGTTATGCGCAACAGGATGCATTTCTGTTCTCCACGACCGTCGCAAGAAACATCGGCTTTGCCCTCGACGAACCCGACGTACCGGCGGCGCAGGCAAAGATTCGCCACGCCGCGGGCGAGGCCCAAGTCCTCGAAGAAGCACTGTCGTTGCCCGATGGTTTCGAAACCGTGGTCGGTGAGCGGGGAGTCCAGCTCTCGGGTGGGCAAAAGCAACGCATTGCGCTCGCGCGTGCTCTGGTGTGGGAACCGAAGATCCTCATTCTGGACGACCCGCTGTCCGCGGTCGACGTCAAGACGGAGGGGGCTATATTGGACGCTATCGAGCGTCAGTCTTCGCGTCGGACCGTGATCCTCATCACCCATCGAATTGCGGCGGCATCGCGCTGCGATCGCGCAGTCGTGCTCGAGCAGGGCCGAATCGTCGAGCAAGGGACTCATGCGGAACTCGTCCGCTCCGGTGGAATTTACGCCGCCTTCGCCGAGGAGCAGCAGATGGCACGCGAGCTCGAGGAGCTCGGCGCGTCGGATGTCGAGCCGGCACAGGCGATCGCCGAAGGGGCCTCGGTGTCGTGAACGAAACGGTCACGAGCCGTGGCAGACGGGCCGATCGGGCGCTGCGGACGTTTCACGAAGAAGGTGCAATCGGCAAGGCATACGACGCGCGCCTGCTTCGCCGCTTGTGGCCGTTCGTCCGGCCCCATGCTTCGTTCATCGCCGTATCGCTCGGGACTCTCTTCGTCATCGCGACCATCAATCTCGCGCGACCCTTGCTTCTCGGCGATGTCGTGAGACAGGCTGCCGCGCGTGACGCGCGACGTCTCTGGCGTGACGGCTTGGGGCTCGGACTGATTCTCGTCGTCACGCAACTGCTCACGTACGTGCAGATGTACACGATGCAGATCGCGGGCGCGCGCGCCATGGCAGACCTCCGCACTGGAATTTTCAAGTTTTATCAGCGGCTACGGCTCCGTTACTACGACCGCACGCCGGTCGGCCGCTTGGTCACGCGTGCGACCAACGACGTCGACGCGGTGAGCGAGCTTTTCGCGTCCGGGGCCCTCAACGCAATGGGTGACGTCATCGCGCTGGTCGGCATCGTCGTGATGATGATCGTTCTCGACTGGCGGCTGTCGATCGTGAGTTTCGTCGGGCTGCCCCTCGTCCTTGGGATCGTCAACTACGTACGAGTGCGCTCGCGCGCCGCATACCGAGACGTCCGCGCTCGCACCGCGCGACTGAACGCGTTTCTCAACGAACAGGTCAATGGCATCGCCGTCGTACAGGCGTTCGTCCGCGAGGCTGCGATGAGCCGCGAGTTCGACACAATCAACTGCGGGTACCGCGAGGCGAACAAACAAGCGATCTTCTACGAAGCCCTGCTCGATGCCGCGATCGAGATGGTCGGTACTGTGTGCGTGGCCAGCATCTTGTGGTTCGCCGGCCTCCGTCGCATCGCCGACCCTCGGATCACGTTCGCGCTGCTGGTGACCTTCACGCAGTACATTCGGCAATTTTTTGAGCCCGTCAGCTTGCTCTCCCAGCGCTACACACTGCTTCAAAGCGCGATGTCGGGTGCCGAACGGATCTTCGAACTCCTCGACGAGAAGGACGTCTCGCCGGATTCGCCGGTCATCACTCAAGGCTTGCCGTCCGGCCCCGCCGACGAGGCCATCGCGCTCGAGCACGTGGATTTCGAATACAAGCCCGGCGTGCCCGTGCTGCGTGACGTGAGCCTCGTCGCGCGCCGCGGCGAACGAATCGCCCTCGTGGGGGCGACCGGGGCGGGCAAGACGACCGTCGCGAGCCTCCTGCTGCGGCTCTACGAGCCGCAAGCTGGCACCGTTCGGGTGCTCGGCCGGGACGTGCACGCCTACGACCCGCACGCGCTTCGGCGACTGTTCTCGGTCGTCCCGCAAGACGTCTTCTTGTTCCCGGGCACCATCCTGTCGAACATCGCGATCGCCGATGAGGTGCCCGATCGCGCTCGTGCGGAGGACGCGCTGCGACGCATCGGCGCGCTCGAGCTCTTTGAACGGCGGCGCTCCGAGCTCGGCGGGGCAGCCGGGATCGACGCGCGCGTCGACGAGCGCGGCCAGAATTTCAGCGCTGGGGAGCGCCAGCTCCTCGCCTTCGCCCGGGCGATCTACGGAGACGCGCCCTTGCTCGTACTCGATGAGGCGACGGCGAGCGTGGATTCCGACACGGAGGGGCGGCTGCAGCGCGCCCTCGAAGAAGCTCTCCGGGGGCGCACGGCGCTGGTCATCGCGCATCGCCTCTCGACGATCCGGGCAGCCGATCGCATCGTGGTGTTCCACAAAGGACGCGTCGTCGAGAGCGGCACGCACGACGAGCTCGTGGCTCACCGTGGCGTTTACGCGAAGCTCTATCGCATGCAGTTCGCCCACCAGCAGGCGGTCTTGGCCGAAAGGCGGGCGCATGAAGCGTTCGTGGACGCTCCGTCGGGATCGCCCTAGCCTGCAAGCGACCCGCTCCGGTCGATCGCACCTGCGCTCGCTTGCCCTTTGGGGTGCCCGTGGCATGTGACGGCGGAAAGGAGATCGAACCACATGCCGACTCGAAAAGCGACCGCGTTCGCCTGCACTCCGTGAACAACGAGCTTGACGCGCAGCGCGTCTGAGAACGTCCGGGTCGGTCGCCGGTGGCTCGGTGTGTCCGAGGGGTTGACAGCGTGATCTAAAGCCTTACCGCTCTCGTCCCATGGATGCGAGCGCGCAAGCCGTCACTCACACATTCCAGGCGGAGGTGGCCCAGGTCTTGAACCTGGTAATCCACTCGCTCTATAGCCACAAGGAGATCTTCCTCAGAGAGCTCGTGTCGAACGCCTCCGATGCGCTCGACAAGCTGCGCTTTCGTGCGCTGACCGAGCCGGGCCTGTACGACGGCGACACGACGCTGGCGATCCGTATCCGCGCCGATCGCGAGCACAAGACCGTGACGATCGAGGATACCGGGATCGGCATGACCGAGGAGGAGCTCGTGCGCGACTTGGGCACGGTCGCTCGCTCCGGCTCCCGCGCGTTCGTGGAGCAATTGGCAAAGCAAGGGCAAAAGGACACACGCCTGATCGGACAGTTCGGGGTGGGCTTCTACAGCGCGTATCTGGTCGCGGATCGAACGGAGGTCGTTTCACGGCCGGCCGGGCCGGGCCAGAGCGCCCACCGATGGGGTTCGGACGGCAAGGAAACGTTCACGATTGCCCCGGCCGACCGGACGGATCGGGGCACGGCCGTCACGCTTCACTTGCGCGCCGATCAGGCCGAGTTTCTCGAAGACTGGCGCCTTCGTGAGCTGGTCAAACGGTACTCCGAATACGTAAGCCACCCGATCCAGCTTGGGGTCACGAAGGGGACGGGGGCGGAACAGAAGACCGAGTACGAAACGATCAACACGGCGAGTGCTCTCTGGCAGCGGCCGAAGAGCGAGATTACCGACGAGCAATACGACGAGTTTTACCGTCACCTTGCGCACGGGGGCGGTCAGACGCCCATCGCGCGTTCGCACTTCAAGGTCGAAGGGACGCAGGAGTTCGCCGGCCTTCTGTACGTTCCCCGCGAGCGGCCATTCGAGTTGCGATTCGGCATGAAGCATCGCGGCGTGCGCCTCTACGTAAAGCGCGTTCTGGTCATGGAGGACTGCGAGGAGATCGTCCCCGAGTGGCTCCGCTTCATTGTTGGCGTTGTCGACTCGGACGACCTGCCGCTCAACGTGTCTCGAGAGCTTCTCCAGGAATCGTCGGCGGTGCGGACCATCAAGAAGCAAGTTGTCAAACACGTACTCGATGCGCTCGAAGCGACCGCGGCCGAGCGGCCCGACGACTACGTCGCATTCTGGAAGGCCTTCGGCTCGTACGTCAAACAAGGTGCCGCGAGCGATTTCGAAAATCGGGCTCGGCTTGCGAAGCTTATCCGTTACGAGAGCACGGCCGGCGAAGGGCTCGTCGCGTTGGCCGACTACGTAAAACGCATGAAGGAGGGACAGGACTCCATTTATTACGCGATCGGCGAATCGCGCCGGGCTCTCGAGAGCGCGCCGCATCTCGAAGGGCTTCGCAAGCGCGGATACGAAGTGCTGCTGATGACCGATCCCGTCGACGAGTGGGCGAGCGACTCGCTTGGCACGTTCGAAGGCAAGCCGCTCGTTTCGGCCATGCGAGCGGAGCTGAAACTCGATCCGAAAGACGAAGCGAACAAGGACCACGAAGCCGACGAGGAGGCACTGCGTCCGCTCTTCGATCGCGTCCGAGCGGTTCTCGGCGCGCGCATTTCGGAGGTGAGGTCGAGCGATCGGCTGACCGATTCCCCCTGCTGCCTCGTGCTGGCCGGCAAGGCGCCGCACGGGTTCGTCGAACGCCTGTTGCGCGAGGCGGGGCGCGACGTGCCCAAATCGGCTCGCATCCTCGAAATGAACCCGCAACACCCGATCGTGAGAAACCTGCGCGTTTTGCTCGACCAGGGTGATGCGCGCGTGGCGGACTGGATCGAGCTTCTCTATGACCAGGCTCTGGTCGCCGAGGGGGCCCCGCTCGACGACCCAAATGGATTCACGCGACGAGTGACTTCGCTCTTGACGGCCGTGTCGCAGGCAAGCATCGCCGCGCCGAAGCCGGCGTAGCCGATCGCTCCGCCCGACCGGACGCCCCCCCGTGATCGCGGCAGCTTCGCCAGACACGGCATGCCACGACAACACCCGCCCCCCCGAGAGCCCAATGCAAGGCAAGATCGTCGTCATCACCGGAGCCAACCAAGGAATCGGCAAGGCGTCCGCCGTAGCGCTCGGGGCTTTGGGTGCGAAAGTCGTGTTGGTGTGTCGCAATGCCGACAAGGGTCGTGCGGCGGTCGGCGACATCGAGCGTGCGGGCGCCAAGGGCGTCGATCTCGTGCTCGCGGACATGGGCTCGCAGGCCGACATCCGGCGCGCCGCCGCCGAGATTCGATCGAAGCATCGTCGAATCGATGTTCTTTTGAACAATGCGGGCGTTTTCGTCCCGTCGCGTCGCACCACCGTCGATGGTCTCGAGGAGACATTTGCGGTCAACCATTTGGGCTATTTTTTGCTGACGAGCTTGCTGATCGATGTCCTCGTGGCGAGCGCCCCGTCTCGCGTCGTGAGCGTGAGCAGCGATGCGCATCGCCGTTCCAGAATGCGCTGGGACGATCTGCAATTCCAGGACGGCCGGTACAAGGCATTCGGCGCGTACGGGCAGTCCAAACTGGCCAACATCCTTTTCACGCGGGAGCTCGCGCGGCGCCTCGACGGGACGGGCGTGACGGCGAACTGCCTCCACCCAGGGCTGGTCGCATCCGGATTCGGTCACACCTACGGTGGGGCGTTTGGCGTCATCGTGAGCCTGGCCCGTCCCCTCATGATCGGGCCCGAGGACGGCGCTAGGACCTCGGTCTACCTTGCGTCGTCGCCGGACGTCACGACGGTTACGGGAAAGTACTTCACCAAATGCACGGAGCGTCGGCCGAGCGCCGCGGCTCTGGAGGACGGCGCCCCCGAGCGTCTATGGAGCGTCAGCGAGCGGCTGACGGCTTTGCACCCAAAGCCGACCGAGGTCGTGGAGAGCCCCGCCCACCCCAACTAGAGCGCCGAACAGGTTGGCGGCCCGAGGATTTCAAGGCTTTTGGCCTCTCGCAAGGCGCGTGCGACGGAACGCCGCAGCAGGTGAGGAGGAGCAACGCGGCGAGGGGCGGGAAAGCCGCAGAAAGCCGATGGGAGCCGAGTGGTTCGGCGCTCCAGGTGCCGATCGCGGCCGGTTGCGTGCGACCCCGGGTTTCGAGAGGTGCCCGAGCCGAGGAGCTCCCGGGACGCCTCGTGCCTCGGTTTCGTGACTTAACGGTAACGGTCGTGGTAGCTGAAATGAGATTCGCTGGCGTGCGTCTCCCGAGCGTTTCTTCGCCGATGTCTCAGCCATCCCACCCGCTGTTCCCGCGTGTCTTGCGCCCTCGCCGTGCGGCCCCCGCGGACGCCGTACGTCCTACGCGCGCGGAGATCAATTTGCACGCGCTGCGCCACAACCTCGGCGTGGTGCGCAAGCACGCGGCCGGCGCCGACGTTTGGGCGGTTCTCAAAGCCGACGCATACGGGCACGGGGCGCCCGCCGTCGCCCGCACGCTCGAGCGCGCAGGTGTCGACGGATTCTGCGTGGCGCTGCTCGAAGAAGGGATCGAGCTTCGCGAGGCGGGCATCGTCGTGCCCATCCTGGTCATGGGCGGACACTTTGGTCGCGCGCACGAGGAGGCGATCGAGCGGGCGCTCGTTCCTGTCGTGCACGACCTCGAGTCCGTCGCCGCCTTTGCGAGTTTGGTTCGATCCGGAACGGTCTCCGGACCCATCGACGTGCACGTGAAAGTCGATACGGGCATGTCTCGCCTCGGCGCGACCCTGCGCGAGCTGCCGAGCCTCGCTGCGCGGCTGGCCGAAAGCTCCGAATTGCGCGTCCGTGGCCTGATGACGCATCTCGCCTGCGCGGACGCTGCCGACGATCTCGAAACGAACGAGGCGATGGTCCGCTTCGGCGAAGCCATGGCCGTGCTCGCGCGCTACGGCATTCGGCCGGACGTGCGCCACGCCGCGAACAGCGCAGCGCTGCTTCGGGGGCAAGCCCGCTTCGAGGCGGTCCGCCCGGGCATCGCGCTTTTCGGCGTCGCGCCGCGGCTCGGTGGCAAGCCCCTGACCGACGAACTCAAGCCCGTGATGCGAGTTAGGTCCGAGATCGTGTCGCTACGAGAGCTCGAGGCGCAATCCCCGGTGGGTTACGGAGCGACGTGGAGGGCATCGCGCCCGTCGCGCATCGCGACGGTTCCTGTCGGCTATGCCGATGGCTTCAGCCGCCACCTTGGCAACGGGGGTCATGTCCTCGTGCGCGGGCGGCGTGCGCCGATCGTCGGAGCCGTGTCGATGGACCTGACGATGGTCGACGTCACCGACATCGATGGTGCCAGCGTCCGTGACGAAGTCGTGGTGCTCGGCGCACAAGATGGTCCCCTCGGCAGGGATGCGATTGGTGCCGACGAGATCGCCGTCGCCGCCGACACGATTCCGTGGGAGGTCATGACGAGCATTTCGCGTCGCGTCCCGCGGTTCTATCGCGAGCCGTAGGTCACAGCGGTACACTCGCGCGCCCGTGACGCTCACCAGCGACGACGCACCTCGACCGTCGATACTAGGGCGGCTGAGCCAGCTGGTCGACGCCGTCACCGACCCGGTGATGGGCTTGATGGACGAAGTGGGGCAAACGGCCCTGCTCGCCGGCCGGACGCTGGCCTGGGGCGTGCGCCGGCCCTTTCGGGTAGGCCAAGTGCTTCTGGCCCTCGACTTCGTTGGGTGGGGGTCGACCTTTATCGTCGGTCTGGTCGGTCTGTTCACCGGCATGGCGTTTACCGTCAGCACGATTGTGGGGTTCCGGCAGTTCTCGGCGGAGGGGATGGTCGGTGGCGTGGTCGCGCTCGCGCTCGCTCGAGAGCTTGCTCCCGTGCTCACGGCGGTCGTCGTCACCGCCCGCGCGGGCAGCACCATGGCGAGCGAGCTCGGCAACATGCGGGTGACCGAGCAAATCGACGCGCTCACGACCATGGCGGTCAGCCCCGTCCAATACCTCGTCTTTCCCCGGGTCCTCGCGACGACTCTGATGCTGCCGCTGCTGACCACGTGCTTCGGCGTCGCCGGCCAGTTCGGCTCCTACATCGTCGCCGTCATATGGCAAAGAATCGATCCGGGAGCGTTTTTCGACCACATCACCCGCTTGCTCGCCGTGGCCGATCTGCGGATGATGGGCATCAAGAGCGTCGTCTTTGGCTTCATCGTCAGCGTCATCTGCTGCAAGAAGGGCTTCTTTGCATCCGGAGGCGCGCGCGGCGTCGGCGAGGCGACCGCTCATGCCGTCGTGGCCAGCATCGTAGCCATCTTTGCGTTCGACTATGTCCTGACGACGATGCTCACCGACATTTGAGACGAGGCCACGCCTCTTTCTCGCACGAGCTGAAAACCTGCGCAGCGTTCTTGCGCGTGCTCTCCTGTATGATGGACCCCGCGCCCGGCGAACGTCGCCGGCCAATTGAGAGGAGTGCCCGTGGACAAGGCACGAAACGATTTGAGCGCAGCCGTTCCGAAGTTTTGCCTGGCGCTCGAAGAATACCGCCGCACCCCCGAGGGGCGCGTGCGCACGTCGCAGGAAATGCTGGCAGCTTTTTTCCCGCACGACGACAAGACCAGCACCGATCGCATCTTGAAATACGTCCCGCAGGACGTCCGCGGACCGATCATCGCGGCCTGGGGGATTCGCGGCATCAAGGCGGCATTGCGAGACACCGACGAGAAAGTGCAGACGGTCGTTCACGACGCTCTCATCGCGGGTGACATCGACCACACGGCCTTCGAGGACGGGCTGGCTCCCGAGACGCTGATCCGCTGGGTGCCGCTCGCCGACTGGTGGGCGTTCTGGCGCGGCGGCAAGCTGACCAAACAGGCGATCCACAAGGCCCTCACGACGGCCTACGAGTTGTATCTGTTCGATGCTCGGTGGTTTCTCGACACCGTTCAGGGCAGGGGCGGAGCTCTGAAGGGAACGGACGTTCTCTCCGAAGGCTTGACGAAAGAAGACCTCACGGCGTGGGTGCGACGCATTCACGAAGCCGGCGACGGGACCCCGAAGGGGATTGTCTCCGCGATCGGGTGGGACAAGATCGTCGGCAAGACGGCCAACGACGTGTTGGTCGCGGCCATCGACGCCATGGTCGCGAAAGTCGGCTTGGTGCTGAGCGGGCCGCGGGAGCCCGGGCCACGCGGCAAACTCGACTCGCACCCCGAAGTCGTCTCCGCGATTCCGGCTCCGGCGGGGGGCGCCTTGCGCTTGCCCGACGTGGTGGAGCGCGCGCCCGTGGACGAAGGGGCGTGGTCCCTCCCGCCTTCGCCGCCGGACCCCGCTGAGTTTGACCAGCCGTCGGAGCCCACGGGCCCGGTGTCCCCCCCGCCCTCGGAAGAGGGCATCAACATCGTCCTCGAGGACGAGCTCGTGATTGGCGACCGAGCTCCGTCGTCCGCGCAGGCCGAAACGACCCCACCGGCGCTGCCGGTGCCCGAGCCGGTTCCGGTCAAGGCGACGCTGCGCGATCGCTTCCCGTTCCGCCCGGGTGGCAAATCCAGCTAGCGCCGTTCCGTCATGGGGCGCGGGGGATCGATCCGCGCCACTCCGTGTCGCGAACCGGTGCGTCAACCAGCGCGCGCTCCTGCGTCGCCGACGCGCGGCAAGAGGCGAACGCCCCTAGCTCAGTGCGAGCATGCGGTCGATGGGCTTGCGCGCGCGATCCATCAACGCGGCCGTCATCTCGATGCGCGGCTCCAAGTCCCGGAGCGAGAGGTAAACTTTCTCGAGTGTGTTCTTTTTCATGAACGGGCATTCGTTGCAGGCGCAACTCGCTTCCGGCGGGGCGGGGATGAACGTTTTGTTCGGCGCTTGGCGGCGCATGGGATGCAAAATCCCCGGCTCGGTCGCGACGATGAATTCCGTCGCGGCGTTCGACACGGCGAACCTCAAGAGCGCGGTCGTCGATCCGACGAAATCCGCTACGGCGAGCAGCGCGGCTTCGCATTCGGGATGCGCGATCACCAAAGCGTGCGGGTGGCGCTCCTGGAGGGCGAGCAGTTTTCGCAGACTGAAGGTCTCGTGCACGACGCAGCTGCCCGGCCAAAGGTGGAGTTTGCGCCCGATCTTTCTTTCGAGATAGGCACCGAGATTCTTGTCGGGCCCGAAAAGTATCGTTTGGTCTTCGGGGATGTGCCGCACGATCGTCTCGGCGTTGGACGACGTGACGATGTAATCCGAAAGGGCTTTCACTTCGGCGGAACAGTTGATGTAACTGACTACGGTCGGCCGCTTCTTCTCGGCCGCCGCGTGCCTTTCGATCCACGCCGCGAAGCGGTCCGCAGGACACCCGCTCGCGAGCGAGCAGCCGGCCTCGAGATCGGGCAAAACGACGACGCGCTCGGGGTTCAGGATCTTCGCCGTTTCGGCCATGAAGTGGACCCCGGCGAAGCAGATCACCGCCGCGCTCGTCTTGGCCGCGGCTTGGGCGAGCTGAAGCGAGTCGCCGATCACGTCGGCAACGTCTTGGATCTCGCTGTCTTGGTAGAAATGCGCAAGGACCACTGCATTCCGCTCTCTCTTGAGCCGATCGATCTCGTCCTCCAGAGCGATCGGGATCGGAGCCGTGGCCGCCATGTGGCCAAACTAGGTCCGGTGCGACGGCCCGGCAACCCGTGTCAGGTCTTGCCCAAGAGCTTCGAGGTTACGTGACTGCCGAGCTTCTCGGACATCAGCTTCGCGACGAACTGCTCGAGCTCTAGCCGCTCGGAGTCGTGGATGAACTTGAAGCGGATGCCCATCCCGGCGGGGCGCTCCTCGTCCGACCGGCTCTCGTCGACCGTCCACACGACTTCGCCGCGCAACTCCAGTTGGTCGGTCTGTTCGGGAATGGAGAGAACGAAGACGAATTCGGTGCCGATGTCGAGCGGCTTGCTCGTGCGAATGAACGTTCCACCCTTGGAGATGTTCTTCGCGTAATCCGCGAAGAACGTGTTCATTCGCTTGTAGTCGACCCGCAGCGTGATCGCGTGACGGGGCGACTCTCGACGATCCGCCGGGTCCGACGGTGCGCGTGACTTCGTCTCCGAGACGCCGGCCTTGTCGTCGTTGGTCTTTGGCCCGGCCATGAGTCCAAGATGAGACTACACCCCCGGCGCGACCCCGAAGCCAATAATGAGCGCGATCGCGACTGCGGCGATCCGCGATGGAATCCGCAGGCTCACGTCAAGGCGAGGGGAGAGGGGGAGGCGGGGGCGGAGCGGGCGTGGGCGCCTGGGTACTCGGTACCGAGGTGGCCGCCGGTGCCGCACTCGGTAGCGCGGTGGCCGCCGGTGCCGCACTCGGTACCGCGGTGGTCGCCGGTGCCATCGCGGGGGGTGCGGTCGCGGATGGGGCCGTTGCCTCCGGTGTCGTCGCGGGCGGTGCGGGAGGCACCGGGTTCGTCCCAGGCGTCGGCATCGCCGGAACACACGGCGGCGGGGGAGCTGCAGGGGGGCCCGGGGCCTTGGCAGCCGTGCTCAGCGCGTAGATCAGATTGATCGTCGTCGACGTGTCGAGGTCGACCTTTCCCGGCAGGGGCGCACGATCGTAACGAGCATTGAACCCGACGCCGATCGAAAGGCCGCTGCCGATGTTGGCTGCGAAGAGCGCGTCATAGTTGAAGCGGTAGTCGTATTTGAAGGAGTTGTAGGTGATCAAGCTTTGCAGGTACTCGAAGCCGGTCGTGAAGTTGACCTCCTTGTTGAACGCGTGCTTGAAACCGACAAAAAGTCGCGTGGATTCGTTGGTGGCCGTCTTGTCCAGCAGGACGGGATTGCCGTTCGCATCGACCAGCGTGTTGCCCATCGCGTCCTTCTGGTAGAGGGCCGAATTCAGGCGGTCGTCGTATTCGAAGTCGTACCCCGCCTCGCCCCACAACGACGTGGTGGCCGTGTGGTAGACGATGTATTTGACGCCGGGATCGACGTTGAAACGGACCTCGAGTCCGAGGAACCGATCGTGCAGGGCCGTTCCCATCAAAAATAGGCTCACCTCGTCGAGAACGAAGCGGTCGTAGCGCAAGCGTCCCTGGAGGTTTTCCGTCGTTTCCCGCAGTCCCTGACCCGGGGATGCGCCCTCGCCGTAGTTTCCGATGATCGCTGCGCCGAACGCGTCTGCGCCTCGCCGCATCGCGAACTTGCCGTTGCCGGTCACCGCGGCCTGCTGCGAGTTGCCCGTCGAAAGCTGGCCGCCTGCGGAGACCGTTGCGGTCGTCTCGTTCGTCTGCGGGTCGAACTTGGGAACGTCCTCGCTCGCCTTGGGCGCGGCGACGAGTGCTGCCGTGTCGGGTGGGGGTGCGGCGACTGGAGGCGCGTCGGCGCTCGCCCCGGCCGAGACAAAGAGAAAGAGAGGAGTGGCAAAAAACACACATAGGGTTCGCATCGAGCGCGCGCATGTGAGCACACACGATCCGAGCTGTCGACCTGTGCGCCGAAGGTCGGCCGCCTCAGTTTCTCGCCCGAACGCTGTCCCCGTCGGAGTCTCGCCCCGCCGGTGCGCGGGGTGCTCAACCATCGGTATTGCGAGCGGCCACGGGCGCGCAACCGGGTCGCGACCTCGGCGCTGGACACGATGAGTCCATCACGGCAAATGCAGATGTCGGCTCCCGGTGGTCGCGGGGGTCATGGCTTGGTCGAACAGCGCATCGTGTGCCCACGGTCGAGCGGCTCGAATGGCCACGTTCTCGCGGGTCGGACAAACGCGGTTGGTGAGCAGCGCGACGACGACCTGGGCATCGGGGTCCAACCATAGGCTCGTCCCAGTAAAGCCCAGGTGACCGAAGCTGCGCGGGCTCAACCGATCCCCGGCGCTCGACCCTTGCGCGCTCTTGCCATCGAATCCGGCGCGTAGCGTACCGCCCGGCCGTTCACGGACGATCCAACGCAGGTCAACCTTCCCGAGCGGGCCTCCACGGTCGGCGAGTGAGTCGAGTACGGCGGCGCCGAATGCAAGCACCGCGTCCACGGTGGCGAAGATCCCCGCGTGCCCGGAACCGCCCATTCCCGTGACCGCCCAAGCATTCTCATCGTGCACCGCGCCGACGATCAGACCGCCGCGCCAGGGTACGTTTTCGGTAGGCGCAAAAGGACCCCCGATGCCACGCGCGGCGAGGTCGCGGATGGATCCCGCGCAGTCCGCTACGCCCAGTGGCTCGAGGACGAGGTGTTGGATGGCTTCGCCGGCATCGCGCGCGCCGACGGCACGCGAGAGCGCCGCGCCCGCGAGCAAGTAGCCGAGGTCGCTGTAGACCGCGGGAAACCCATCGCGCGGCAGATCCCCGGCGGCGTCGATCCGCCGTGCCCTTGCGGCTTGCGACAGCGCGCCGTGCATGTCGACGCGTTCGCCGCGCACGAGCGGCGCGAACAAATCGCGGTGACTCTCGATTCCGGCCCGATGCGCGAACAGCAGCTCGAGCGGCGTACGCTCGTTCGCCGTGTGCCGCGCTTCGACCAGAAGGTCTCCGAGCGGAGTCTGCCGATCGATGCGGGCGCGCGCGAACGCGACCGCGGTCATCGGCTTCGTCACGCTCGCGAGATCGAAAAACACGTCAGTCGCGCCTCCGGCTTCCCGGGTCCAGCCGCGCCCGTCGTTTGGCTCTCGGGATCCTCCGCGTGCGGCCTCTGCGCAGAGCTCTCCCCGTCGCCCGGTTGCGCCTCGTTGGCGGTCGGCATGGCCTGCCGCGGTCGATACTCCGCCGGGCGCATGACCCCCATCCGATCGGGGCGGGTCGCCATGACGCGCCCAGCCCGCGGCGCCGAGCGGCGCGACACCCTCCGACACGACGCGTCCGGCGATGTCCTCGGCGCTCACGGAAGATTCTCGGGGTCGCCCGGGCGACCGCGTTTCCAATCTTGGCCTCTCGAGCGGCCGCGGGCAACGACTTCGCGCATCGGATTTCGAGAGCAACCGCCATCGACGGCAGGCCGATGGGGTGTTCGGCAATGCGTGCGACCGTGGATGGCCGGAAACCGAGCGCGACGCGCGTCGGGTGGAGCGACATGCGGGTCCTCCGCAGAGCGGCGGCCGTCTGCGTCGGGGTGTTCGTTTGCGCGTGTGTCCCCTCCGCCTCGCTGCCGCCGAGGGCGATCGCATTGAATCGGGACGGCGCGCATGCGTTGGCCGAGGGGGACCTTGTCGTGGCCGAAGCCCGGATCGGCCTCGCGCTCGAGTACAGTCCTCGCTTTACCGAGGCGTGGGTCAACCTAGGCCTGGTCGAGCTGGCGCGCGGCAACTTCGAGCGCGCCCACCACGACTTCATCGTAGCTCGCGACTTGACTCCTGACCTGCCCGCGCCGCTTCACGCTCTCGGCCTCCTGGCGGACCGGCAGGGGCACTCGACCCAAGCGCAGACGTTCTACCGCGCCGCACTCGAGGCCGATCCCGGCTTCGGCCCCGCTCGCGCCAGTTTGGCGTCGCTCTTCTTCGAACGCGGCGCCCTCGAGGACGCCCGCGAGCAGTTTCTTCGTCTGACGCAGATTGCGCCCGACTCGGTCGACGGGTGGGCGGGTCTGTGCGAGTCCCTTCTGCGCTTGCATCGGAGTGACGACGCAGAGCAAGCCCTCATCGAAGGGGTGCGCCGGCTGGGCCGCCGTCCGCGCTTCGACCTTCTCGAGGGGCGGCTCTTTCTGCAGGTCGGCGCTTTCGCCGATGCCGAAGATCGGCTGGAGCCGCTGACGCAAAGCCCAAATCGGAAGCTCGCGGCGATCGCCTTGGCCTGGA
Source organism: Polyangiaceae bacterium (assembly GCA_049521295.1). Lineage (GTDB taxonomy): Bacteria > Myxococcota_A > Polyangia > Polyangiales > Polyangiaceae > Palsa-1150. The sequence goes on from JBEKOY010000085.1 coordinate 23,146, forward strand.
CGGCGCTCGCCCGCCTCCGTCGGGGCGATGCGGCCGCGGCGGTCGATGCGTCCAATCGAGCGACCTCGCTGGATCCGGGCGATGGCGTCGTTCGGTACGCCGTTCGTGCGACGCAAGATGCGTTCCAAAGAACGCCCCGCTAAAGAGCGCGGCGGTGGTTCTCGAGTCTCGTTCGGGTGCGGCGTCTCGCGGCGCTTCGTTCGTGCGGTTGGACGTCCAGCGCCAAAAGCCCCGCGACGCAAAGCGTGCGCGAGGACGAACCCCGGCGTCGGTTCCGCGCTTCGGGCGAGCGTACCGGTCGTGCCGGCGCTTCGCGCGGCATCCGACTTCAGGGCGACAGTTCCATCAGACTGTCGATCTCGTGGCGTGGTTTCGAGCTCGCCGTTCGCGCCCGCATTTCGACGTACTGCGGGTCGTCTCGCTTGACCACCCACGATCCCCCGCTTCCCAGGCACTGTCCGCGGTACGTGTCGTCGCCTTCGAGGGTGGCCACGTCGTAATAGTAACCCACGGCCTCAGTCGCCGGCTCGGCGTCATTGTCCAGGTCGGAACGTGTGCACGAAGCGAAGACGAAGGAATTCGGGAATGTCTTCGCGCAAGTCGATTTCAGCACCACGAAGCCCCTCGCCTCCAGCTTCCCGGGGTTGATCTCGTGGCCCGCCCGGAAAGTCACGTCTGCGCAGTTGTCGAGTCTGTTTCCGCTTGAGAACTTGGCAATCGAAATCGTGGCGTGGGGTGCCGTCAAGAAGGAGCCGGGGGGGCTCGACGGTACCGGTGGCCGAACTCCGCTGTCGAGGAAGCCGACGAGCCCTCGAACGCCGAGCACCACGATGAAGATGCCCACGACAGCCGCGCCGATATTTCTTGCGTAGCGCATCGGAGGCGACACTCTACGCCAGGAACGTCCCGTGGCGCCCCGGCATTTGCCGGGCGATGCGGCGGGTCCAACGTGCTTGCGAGTACGACACACGTCGCGCGCGCCCAACCTGGTTGGACGCGACCGCCGGCGGGCCGTTGCGCTCGTTGGGACTTCGAGCGATTCGCCGCGTCCCCATGACAGTTGGCGAGTGGGACTTTCCAGAATTGCGCATGTTGGGAAAAGCACCCAGTACAGTGCAGGCAAAAACGCACTCCCCGCCGGGTTCATTGTGGGCATTTGCGCTTGCAACGGATCACCCGATTACAAGCAAAATTGCACCGGCACGACAATTGCGATTTTAGTTGAGCCGTTTCTCGAAGCATGCGCCTCTGCACATCGAAGGGGTACGGCGTTGCCGGCGAAGGGCCCGACCTCTGGGCAGCGCGCTGTAAAACGGTTGTCACACTGCAATGGATGCTTTATGGATGGAGAATGGAGCCCCGCATGCTTCAACGAAAAGGCTGGCGATCTCGGTTCGGGCAGGTGGGCTGGCCGGCGCTCGCGCTGGCGGCGGCGGCGTGCACGGGCGTCATCGGGACGGCTCCTGGGGACCCGGGAACGGGTCCGGGCCAGGCGGGCCAAAGTCCGGGCGCGACGGGGGCCGGGCCGACGGGGGGTCCAGCGGGTGCTGCAGGAGCAGGAGGTGGGGTGACGACCGCGGTGGCGCGCGATCCGGGTCGCGTGACCATTCGTCGATTGAACCGAGCGGAGTACGACAACACCGTTCACGACCTGCTGGGGACGTCGCAGACGCCCGGCGCGTCGACGTTTCCGGACGATGCTCCGGCCCTCGGTTTCGACAACAACGGCGACCTGCAAACGCTATCGCCGGTTCAGTTCACGCTTTACCAGCAAGCGGCTGAATCGCTGGCGGCCGAGGTGATGACGCCGGCGACGGCGGAGTACACGAACCTGGTGACCTGCGACCTGACCACCGGGACGGCGTGCGCTCAGACTCTCATTACCAACTTTGGTTTGCGCGCGTTCCGGCGCCCGTTGACGTCGACCGAAGTCGCGAACTTCGTGGCTCTGATGGCGACGGCCGCTCAAGAGGGAGCCACCACCGACGTGCAGTTTCGCACGGTCCTCGAAGCGATGTTGCAGTCGCCCAACTTTCTCTTCCGTCCGGAATTCGATGCGGACCCGACCTCTCTGACGCCGCACGTGCTCAGTCCGTACGAGACGGCGTCGCGCCTGTCGTACATGCTGTACCGCAGCATGCCGGACCAGGCGCTGTTCGATGCGGCGGCAGCGGCCACGACGGACCCGGCGGCGGGCTCGCTCGCGACGGTGGCTGGCGTGCAGGCGCAGATGCAGCGCATGCTGGCGGATCCGAGAGGGGTCTTCGGGCCGGTGTTCGCGTCCATGTGGCTGGGCACGAGCGTCGTGAGCACGCAGATGTTCGATGCGACGATGTTTCCGGAATTCAACACGAGCCTGGCGACATCGATGTTGGGCGAGGTCAACGATTTCTTTGGGGAGTTCGTGACGGAAAACGAGCCGGTCTTGCAACTGCTGACGGCGAAGTTTTCCTACATCGACAGCAATCTGGCGTCGCTCTACGGAATTGCGGCTCCGACCGGAACGGGGCTGACGCGCACGACGTTGACGACGCCGGAGCGCGGCGGCGGGTTGCTCACGATGGCGGGCGTCCTGTCGGTCACGTCGTACCCGACCCGAACGTCGATCGTGAAGCGGGGGGCCTGGGTGCTCAGCCAGTTGATGTGTTCTGCGCCTCCGCCCCCTCCGCCCAACGTGCCTCCCTTCCCGGACATTACGGTGGACGGGGGCACGCAAGAGCAGATCCTGGCTTTGCACAGCGCGAACCCGGCGTGCGCCGTGTGCCACGAGAGCATGGACAACATTGGAAGCGCCCTTGAAAATTACGATGCGGTGGGGGCCTGGCGAACCGAAGACAATGGGGAACCGGTCGACGCCGACGGCACGTTTGCCGGAGCGATCGCCGACCCCGACGGCGGTGTGGGTGCGAAGTTCACCGGCGGGGTCCAGCTCGCGGCCGCGGTGGCGGCGGACCCCCGGTTCGTGCCGTGCGTCGCCCAGAACGTGTTGACCTACTCGCTCGGTCGCGCGCTTGTGGCGACCGACGCGCCGTACTTGGACCAGATCACGACGCCTGCGCAGGGCGGCGGGACCCTTGGAGTGGGTGACGTGCTGACCAACGTGGTGTCCAACGACACGTTCCGCATGCGTCGCGGAGATCCAACCCCTCTCCCGGACGGGGGAGATACGACCAACTTGGACGGAGGAACGCAATGAGCATCACCCGCATTCGCGATAAGAACGTGACCATTGACGCGAAGGCGCTGGCCGCCGAACGGCGCAACCCCCGCCGGCCGTTGATGACTCGACGAGCGATCTTGCGGGCGGCGGCGGCGTCGATCACGCTGCCGGTGCTCGAGTCGCTTCTCACGCGCTCGGAAGCGCGGGCGCAAGCCGCCTCGCCGCCCATCCGGTTTCTGAGCTGGTACCTGCCTTGCGGCGTCTGGGGTCCGAGCTGGTTCCCGGCCGATACGGGCGTCAACTACACGCTGAGCTCGACGCTCGCGTCTCTCGCGCCGGTCAAGAGCAAACTGCTGGTCTTTTCGGGCATCCAAAACACCCCCGCGGTCAACCCGCAGGGCTCGCACGGCTGTGGGGCCCCGGGCATGACCACCTGCATGCAGGGCCAGAAGCCGCAGATCCAGGTGGGCATTTCCGTCGATCAGGTCTATGCGCAGTCGCTGGGCACGGCCACGGTCATCCCTTCGCTGCAGATTAGCGGGACGACGTCGACCTTCTCGGATACGTCGTACCCGTCGGTGTACAACGGCACGACGTCCTGGGCGAGCGCGACACAGCCGCTTCCGCCCGTGTCCAATCCCGCGACCATCTTCAACCTGCTATTCGCCAATACGGGGTCGACGTCACGCGACGCCGGCTCGGCCGATGCGTCGGCCGCGCTCGCGATGCGCAAGGCGCTGCGCAAGAGCGTTCTCGACGAAGTGACGGGCGAGGCCAATTCATTGGTCGCTCGGCTCGGGACGACCGACCGTCTCAAGGTCGACGAGTACTTGACGAGCGTCCGGGCCGCGGAATTGTCGGTCGAAGCGTCCATGTCGAGCACGGTCTCGACCTGCGCTCCGGTCGGCGCGGATGGTGGAGCGATGACCTCGCCGTCGTCGGCGACGGGCCCTCTGACCAACGGCAACGGGTATCCCATTGCCGATCCGCCGACGCTCACCACGACGATGATTCAACTCATGGCGCTGGCGTTTCAGTGCGACGCCACGCGGGTCATCAACTACCAGCAGATGAACGGCGGGCATTCCTCGTATTCGAGCTTGCCCTGGCTCAACATCGACCAAGATCACCACGGCCTTTCGCACCACAACGGCAACGTCGCGACCGGCGCGCTGCTGGCCCAGATCGAGGCGTGGGAGATCTCGATGTTCTCGTCGTTCCTGCAGAAATTGAACGCGATGCCGGAAGGCAGCGGGACGGTGCTCGACAACAGCATCATATTTCTGTCCAACGAAATCTCCGACGGCAACGCGCACAATCAAGGTACGACCACCTACAGCACCGTGCCCACGTTCACCGCTGCGACCGGCAAGCCCATCCTGATCGCGGGGACTGCGGGCGGCAAACTCATCACCGGGCAACAGATCTCGTACAACGCCGAGCCTCAGGCCAACCTGTTCATCACCCTGCTCAACACCCTCGGCGTGCCGACCACCACCTTCGGCGCGGCCGGCACTGCGCCGCTCACAGGCCTGACGGCCTGAAAGCCGAC
>JBEKOY010000086.1:0-24450 GCA_049521295.1 Polyangiaceae bacterium
CGACCTCGACCCCCGACCTCGACCCCGCGAGAAATAAGCAAATCTCCGTCTACCATTTCGGGAGGAACCTCGGGTAAAATGCCGGCAACGATGAGGTATCGCCTCTTGCTAGCGGGTGGAGTGGCCGGAACGGTCTGCGCCGCATCGATGGGGTTGGCCGGTTGCGATGCAGTGTTCGGGATCCACGCCGCGCATCCGTGGCCGGACGCCGAGAGCGGTCCCGGCGCGACCGCCCAGAGCGGGTGCGGAGAGGAGGCCGGTTGCGCGGAGTATTGCTGCCTCATGGCGAAAAATTGCTCCGGATCGAACGCGGAATTCATGGATGCCACGGCCGACACAAACCCTTGCATGACCCTTTGCAGCCTTTACCCGAACGGCAGCTTGTATCCGTATCCGGGGCCCCCGCCAGCCTCGGTGGACGCGTCGCTCGACACGCTGGGGTGCCGCCTTTGGTACGCCTACGCGGCGGCCGATCTGGGCGAAGGCGGCGCGCCGGTCAACTGCCCGCGCGCCGGGCCGCTCGGATCCGACCTGTGCGGCGGTCCCATCCATCCGTTTTGTGAGCTGGACACCAATTATTGTATCGGCCAAGATGAAAACATAGTCGGTTACGATGGGGGAATCGCTGGGTGCGAAGCGACTCTGAATGCCGTAAACCAAGGTGACGCGAACTTCTACCTTCGGACCGGCGATATATTATTGCCGCCCGGAGACAATATCGTGTCTACCGGCAATACGCTCAACTGTCGGCTTTGGCACCTGGAATTTGGTATACAAGAGGACAATCCAATGATCCACTGCCCGCACACTCTCTATCCAAGCGAAACGCAGGGGGCTACGACAGGGTCGTTGACGACCAACGGGGCGCCCTGCCAATAGGGAAGAGGCCTCACCAGGCTCCCCGCAGGACTGCGCCACCAAGGGTCGGCGCCACCAGCAGCCACCCGCCGCTCGTGGTGACGTCTGGGTTGCGCGGCGCGGTGAGCCACAAGATGGCTCCGCCGACGATCGCCGCGCCTCCGAGACCGAGGGTCCACGATGCGACGTTGCCAGCCCTGATGGCTTCGTTTCGTATCGATATTCCTGTCGGATCGCAGGCATCGTGGTCTCCGGCCTGGCAGTCGTTCACCGAGTCGTTGTCCTTGGTCTTCGCTACGACGGCATAGGCGATTGCGACGCCGATGCTGACGATCCCAAGACCTCCGACGGTCAGGCCGGAAATTCGCTGAACCGCGCCGTTGGAAGAGGAGCCTTTCACGGCCGTGGGACCCTCCCGGCGCGCCACGGTCGTGCCGTTGGACGCCTTCGTCTCGGGCGGCGGAGGCGCACCAGCCGGCGCGATATCAACCGGAAGGGCCTCGAGTGCCGGCACGGTCACGACGAGGGTCGTCCCCGGCCCCGAAACGTCGACGCTCGACCTCCATGGCTTGCGTCCCGGTGCGGTCGCCTCGAGCCGATGCGAACCAGGATCGACCGGAATCGGTACGCCCCACTCGGCGGGGGCGACCACGACGCCATCGCGCTCGATCTCGATCCCGTCCAGTGCCTGTCCGACGTTCAACGTAAGGCGCCCGAGACGAGTGGCCAGCGCGTCAGCGTGCCTCTCGGCAACGGAGACGTAGTCGCTGCGCCCGACCGCATTCGCGGCGCTGGCTGCCTCGCGGTAGGTGGCCCAAGCCGTTGCACTGCGACCGAGCTTCTCCCAGCAGTTTGCGAGATTCAGCAACGTCGCCGGCGAAGCATCCAACCGCTCGCTGTCGGCGAACTTCGGGCAAGCCTCCGCGTATTCGCCCCTCGCAACTAAATTTCGAGCGTCTTCGAACAGCGCCTCGGCCGCGACCTTGTCGCCGCGCGAGGGCACTTGAGCGTGTGTGGGGCCCTGTGGTCCGATCGTGACAACCACTCCGACTCCGAACGCAGTGACGCTTCGCGCGAAACGCATTGGGTACGATCTATCGCAAATCCGCGTAGCGCAGCGCGGGAAGTCGTCGTCCTGAACACCTGCCTGGGAGGCAGGCGCCCGACCCACGATTTCACCCTTTTCGAGAATTCATCGCCGCGAAGGGATTCCGTCGTTGTCCAGCGTGCTCGCACGAGCTTGCGCCGTGACCGCAGCGGGGGCCGCCACCTTTGTCGGTAGGTAGGTCGGGGGCGCCCGCTGGGGCGTTGGTGCAGGGGCATTCCGAGGTGAAAAGGAAGCGCTACTCGACGGACCGTCGGCAGCGGGATGAGGCGGAATCTCGAGAGCGGGCTGAGGCGAGATATGGACCACGGGCTCGGGCAGCAGCGGAGGGACCTCAGGGGAAGCCGTAGAAAGCGGCGATCGGATCGAGTGCGCATCGACGATCGTTGGGACCTCACCGGCGGACGGCACGTGCCCGACAAGGTCGGCTCTTGAAAGCGGGCGCCGCTGAAGGGTCAGGAACACCAGCGAGCCACCGGCCGCCGCGAACGCGATGCCCACAATCGCCACCACCCCTCGCCTTTTGACCTTTCCCACGAAATGGCTCCCCCACCCCACGAGGGTGCTGACCTTTTCGGGAACGGGACGGGCGACGTGTGGAACCGTCGAAGTCGATGCCGAACGCACGGGAACGTCGTCGGATCGAGCGAGGAGGTTCGGGCCGAGGGCGTCGAGCGCCGCCGCAACCTCGGCCGCGTTGGCGAACCGCCGAGTCACGTCTTTCTCGAGACAGCGGTCGACGATGGCGACAACCTCGCGAGGCACGTCCGCGCGCAGTTTGGACAACGGACAAGGCGGGTCGTTCGCGATCTTGACGCAGAGCGCGGCATACGTTTCCCCTTCGAACGGGAACCGGCCCGTCAGAAGCTCGAAGAGGACGACCCCGAGCGACCACACGTCTACCCGCGCATCGACGTCTCGCGACGAGAGCATTTGCTCGGGAGCCATGTACAGCGGCGACCCCAGTACGGCCGATGTTTTCGTGAGGACGCGGCCCGTCACGCCTTCGACGGTTTTGGAAATGCCGAAGTCGAGGACCTTGAGTTTGGGTCCGCCGTCCGGCGTATTCGTCAAAAATAGGTTTTGGGGCTTGAGGTCACGGTGCACGATTCCGACGCTATGCGCCTCCGCCAGCGCCGTGCACGCTTGTCGTAGGAGTCGCAGCGCAAAGCCCACCGGCATGGGTCCCCGCTCCTCGATGATTTTTCCGAGATCGCCGCCTTCGAGGAACTCCATGATCATGTAAGGGACGCCCGAGTCCAGAACGCCCACGTCGAGCACCTTGGCCACATGCTCGCTCTTCAGGCTGGCGGCAGCACGTGCTTCGCGCAGAAAGCGACGGGCCGCGTCGGGATTGCCGAGTGCTTCCTCGCGAACGAATTTAATCGCAACGAGTTGGTCCAACTGCTCGTGGCGCGCTGCAATGACGACGCCCATTCCGCCCGAGCCGATGACGCGCTCGACGCGGTATTTCCCCAAGAGAAGGTCGCCTTCCTTGACCCCCGTCTTGTCCATCACGTCTCGTGCCATAGCATGGGGGCCACTTCCTCGCGGCAAAGCCAGCAAGCCAGCAGCTCGGTCGTCACGCAGGTTGAGTACCCAAGAGAGGTAAGTTTTCGAGAATGCAAGGGTATTCGCGAATGCCCGAAGGCTCTGCGAGATTCGATCGAGGCCCCGGCCCTCGGCGCCGTTGGACGGCACCTCCACCGCCCGCGGCATCCGATCGTTGGTTGAACGTACGACGACCCTGGCGCGGCCAGAAGCGCATGGCCGGGTCGTCGGCGACATAGGACATGCAGTGACCGGAATGACTCCCGGCTACGTGGATCTCGGCATTGCCTATTTTGGACGGCCAAGCCAGGGCGAACGACTCGAGGTACTCTGCAGTCACGGTGCCCGCTGCTCTGGAGATCCGCGTCCTAGGCGAGCTCGAGCTGCTTCGCGCAGGCAAGCCGCTGCTCTTGCCTGCTTCAAAGAAGACTCGCGCCCTTCTCGGATATCTCGTGGTGGTCGGCGTACGACCCCAGCCGCGCCAGCGTCTTTGCGAGCTTCTTTGGGATGGACCCGACGATCCGCGCGCGGCCTTGCGGTGGAGTCTCACCAAGATACGTCCTCTCGTGGACGACGCATCGGCGACGCGCTTGATCGCCGACCGTGAACACGTTGTTTTCGAGGCGCAGGGCGCCATCGTCGATCGGAACGCGATCGAGACCGTCGGGCGACCGGCCAACGCCGCTCTCGATGGGCTCCGGGAAGCCGCCGCTCTTTACCGCGGCGAGCTGCTCGAAGGCCTCGATTTGCCGGACTGCTACCGGTACCACCAGTGGTGCATCGCCGAGCGCGAGCGGTTGCGCCGATTGCGCGAAGGCATCTTGGCGGCGCTCGTCGACCGCCTGGCCGACCGCCCCGAAGAAGCGCTGGTGTATGCGCGCGCTCGAGTCGCGATCGATCCTGTCGCGGAGCTCGCTCACATGGCCGTCATGCAGCTTCTCGGAAAGCTCGGCAGGCCGCGCGAAGCACTGCGGCAATACGAGAGTTGTCGGCACGCTCTCGACGCACAACTCGGCCGGGCGCCTTCCAGGAGCCTCGAGATCGCGCGGGCCGCGATTGGACAAGTGCGGGCCGCCGCTTCGCAGGACAACCACGTGCGCTTTGCCCCTTCGAGCCAGGCGCCGGTCCCACTCGTCTCCCGGCGCGCAGAGAGCGCGGCGATCGCGGCGGTCTTTCGCGAGGTTGAGGTGGGCGCGTGGCGGCAAATGCTCTTTTTTGCAGGCGAGCCCGGGATCGGCAAGACCCGGCTGCTCGGAGAGGTTGCAGACAGGGCGTTGTCTTTCGGTGGGACGGCGCTCGCGGGGCGTGCATTCGAGGCCGAGATGGTTCGGCCGTTTGGACCCTGGATCGACGTTTTGCGATCGGTGCCGGCCCATGCGATCGACGCCTCGGTGCGCGCCGATCTGACAGCTCTCTTGCCGGAGCTTGGACCTGCGGAAAGGGGGCTCGACCGCAATCGGTTCTTCGAAGCGGTCGCCACCCTTCTGCTTCATCGTTCGACGAACGCTCCCCTGGTCGTCGCGCTCGACGATTTGCAGTGGTTCGACGAGGCCTCGGTGGCGCTGCTGCACTATGTTGCGCGCCGCGTTGCGGGATCGCACGTCCTGCTTGTGGGCGCTGCGCGCACGGCCGAAATCACCGGCAACCGGCCCGTCGAGGGGCTGCTGCGCGCGATGGCCCGAGAGGGACGGCTGATGCGCCTCGACCTCGCCCCGCTCGACAGCGATGGAGTGGCCGAGCTCGTGCGCAGTATCCACGGCCATGCCGACCCGGCGAAGATCCTGAGCGACGGTGGGGGCAATCCGCTGTTCTCGATCGAGTTGGCTCGAGCCGCTTCACGCGGAGACACGGGGGGCGGCACGCCAACACTCGATGGTCTCATCGCCGAGCGATTGGCAAGGCTCGACGAGCGCGCGACCGAGCTCTTGCCCTGGGCGGCCGCGCTCGGACACGCGTTCAGCGTCGACGCGTTGGCCGCTGTGACCTCGCTCTCCGTGCCGGACTTATTGGCCGCGCTCGAACAGCTCGAACGCCACGGAGTCCTGCGCGCCAACCCGACTGCACCCGGAGGGGTCGGCTATGATTTCGCCCACGATCTCGTGCGCCGGACGGCCTACCGAACGATGAGCGAGCCACGGCGCCGCTCGGTGCATTTGCACGTCGCGCGCACGCTCGACACGCTCGTCGATGCCGAGGGCAGTCTCGCTGGCGACATCGCTCATCACGCCGCCCTGGGCGGAGACAGCGAACTCGCCGCGCGTGCGTACGTCGCGGCAGGCGAGCGATGCTTGCGCCTCTTTGCGCTCGCCGACGCGAGCCGGCTCGCGGCCAGCGGGATGCAGCACGTCACGCGACTCGCGCCGGAGACGGGCATCCGCTTGCGTCTGGCGCTGCTCGCGGTGCACGTGCATTCCAACCAATGGTTGAAGCGATCGCACGAACTCGAAGCGGAGCTAGGTCGTGTCGGCCGACTCGCCGAGGAGGCCGGGATGCACGCCGAAGCGACCCGCTGCTATTATCTCATGTCGTTCGTGCACAACGAGCGCGGCGACCTGGGCCGGGCGGGCGCGGTCTCGCTCCAGGCCGCCGAGGCGGGCCGCGCTGCGGACCTCGCTACACGGCAACAGCAGCTCGCGAACACCGGCCGCTGCTTGGCGCTCATCGAACGGGAGGTCGAGCGGGCGGACGACTTCTTGCGGGAGGCCGAGTCGCTCGGGCCATCTTGCGGACCCCGAACCCGCCTGGAGATAATCTTCGGAGAGGGACTGGTTCGAGCCTTCAAGGGTAGCGACGCGGAGGCGCTTCCGTTGCTCGAGAGGGCCGCCGAGCTTGCCGCCGCCGAATCCGACCACTGGGTCCAGTCGCAGGCGCTCACGCGAATCGCCCGCATGGCGCTCGAGCACGGCCGGCCGAACGAAGCCCTCGAACGCTGCGCGGCACTCGAACCGCTCGTGGCCAAGCTTTCGGAGGGCAGCGAGAGGCCGCTGGTGGCCGCGTTTCGTGCGCTCGCGCTGCTCGCGATGGGGCAGGTCGAGGGGCTCGATCAGGCACTGAACGCGCTGCATCTGCTCCGCAGCATCGACAGCAAGGCGCATCTGGCCTACGTGCTCAACGCTCTGGCCGACGACGCGCTCTCGCGAGGCCGCGTCGATGACGGCGAGCGGTACGCGAAGGAGGCCCTCCAGGCGGCCGAGGTCGTAGGTCACACGAGCGAGGTGGCCGTCGCTCGATCGCGTCTCGCGCGGGTCGCGCTCCGTCGCGGCGATCGCCGTCAAGCCGGGGACCTGCTCGAGTCTTTGTCGCCCGAACTGGCAAGGCCTTTTTCGATCAGCGCCCGTGCGCGTGCAGCCGTCCTCCATGCGTTTGTGGAGCTTCGTTCTCGGCCGGACAGCTGACCGCCCCATTTTCAACGACGGCTCCAACGCTGCTTCCAACGCAGAAGAGCGAACCTCCTTTCCACGCCGCAGCGTTACCCCGGCGGAAAGGAACCTCCCATGAGCATCGATGAGAAGAAGCTGAACGACCTTGTCGGCAAAGTCGTCTGCGACGTCGGCGCGGCCATGAGCGCCGCCCTCGTCGTTCTTGGCGACAAGCTGGGCCTGTACAAGGCGATGGCCGAGGCAGGACCCGTCTCGGCCGCGGACCTCGCCAGCCTGACGGGCACGACGGAGCGCTACGTATGCGAGTGGCTCAACGCTCAGGCGGCGAGCGGCTACGTCGCCTACGACGTCGCCTCGCAAACGTTCTCGCTCACGCCCGAGCAGGCCTTCGCATTTGCCGATGAACCGGGCCCGGCCTCGGTTCCAGGGCTCTTTCACGTAACGGCCGCCATGTGGCACAGCGAGGAAAGGATGACCGACAACTTCCGCACGGGAAAGGGACTCTCGTGGGGCGACCAGCATCCGTGCCTCTTTGAAGGGACGGAGCGGTTCTTCCGATCCGGCTACATCGGAAATCTGGTCAGCGCCTGGTTGCCGGCGCTCGACGGGGTCACCGCCAAATTGGAGCGCGGTGCCAAGGTCGCCGACGTCGGCTGCGGTCTCGGAGCGTCGACGATCATCATGGCCAAGGCGTACCCTCGGTCGCAGTTCATCGGGTTCGACTCACACGAAAAGTCGATTGCCCTCGCTCGCGAACGAGCCAAGCAGAGCGGGGTGACCGACCGCGTGGGATTCGAGGTCGCCAGGTCCACGGACTTCCCGGGCCGCGACTACGACCTCGTCGCGCACTTCGATTGTCTCCATGACATGGAGGACCCCGTCGGTGCGGCCCGGCATGTCCGAGAGACGATCGCACGCGATGGAACGTGGATGATCGTCGAGCCTTTCGCTGCCGACGCTCCGGAGGCGAATCACAATCCCGTGGGGCGCGTCTTCTACTCCGCGTCGACCCTGCTCTGCGTGCCCCACTCGCTAGCCCACCATGGCCCGGCGCTCGGAGCGCAAGCGGGCGAGGCGCGCCTGCGCGACGTCGTCGTCGCCGGGGGAGGGTTCTCCCGGTTTCGCCGTGCGACCGAGACGCCTTTCAATCTGATTCTCGAGGCTCGCCCGTAGCTTGGTTCCGCCGAACTCGGCCCAGGTTCTCTCATTTTTCCACAAACGAGGTTTTCGATGAAAAAGCAAATCGTTCTCGTCTTCATATTGACCGCGTTGCTAGAGGCCTGCGCGGGAACGGTGCAGAACGCCGCTCCCGCCACGAGTCCGGCGTCGTCTGCTCTCGACGGGCGAACGTATGAAGTCCTGCTCGAAATACCGGATTCGCCAGCGACGAAAGATACGTTGCGATTTTCCGGCGGGAGGTTCGAGTCGACGGCATGCACGGCGCTCGGCTTCCCGGAATGGGCGGACTACTTGGCCCGCGCGAGCGGCGACCAGGTCGCATTCCAGGCAACGACCCAGCATCCGTCCGGGACAACGATGGAGTGGAGCGGGCACATTCGAGGCGATGCCGTCGACGGAACGGCCAACCGTACGATGAACGGCAAGACCGACGTCATCCGCTTCAAAGGTTTACTCTCTCATTGAAAGACGCGGCATCGCTTCGCCGCCGTACGTTCAGGGTCGAATACAACGGACAGCATTCAGGAGGCAGCCATGGCACGTGTCATCGTCGAGCAAGCATTTCAAGAGCCCTTTACGGACGAGCGGTATGCGTCGTTTGCAAAGAGACTGGACCCATGCCTGGACATGCGCAGAGGCGCATGGCGGCGGAGCTCGCTCTCCATCGACAAACTACGGATGATCTGCGAGTTCGAAGCGCCCGACGCCGAAGCCGTTCGAGAGGCGTTCCGCGCTTCGGGAGTACCCTACGAGCGGGTTTGGTCGGCCGACGTGTTCGCGGTGGAGGATTACCCCGATGCCATGAAAAAGCTGACCGCAGTGGTCGGCGGGAAGTTCACCTCCCCTTCCACCGAGTCGAGCCTGCCTTCCGGGTCGGGCGATTGAAGCCACAGCCGCGTGGCGACCATCGCGCGCCGTTAGCCCGAGCGCGGCCAGTGGTTGCAGCGTCCGCTGCCAAGTTCAATCCCGTCGAGAAATGTCGTTGACACGGGTCGGTAACATGCGAGCCGCAATCCGATCATCGAGCGCGTGCGAGGGTGGGTCGCACGTGGCACAGCGAGGGTCAGAAGCGAGCGGCTCCGCACGAGCCCGTGTCGTGATCGTGGGGGGCGGCTTCGGCGGCTTGAATGCGGCCCGAGCGCTCGCGAGGGCCCCCGTGCAGATTACACTCGTCGATCGGCGAAACCACCACCTCTTTCAACCACTCCTTTATCAGGTCGCGACCGCTGCGCTCAACCCAAGCGACATCGCGATGCCGATTCGGCGGATTCTGCGCCATCAGAAAAACGTAGAGGTGCAGCTCGCCGAGGCCCGAGGGGTAGACCTTTCGGGCAAGGTCCTGCACCTCGACGAAGGGTCGATACCCTATGATTTTTTGATCGTCGCGACGGGCGCGCGGCACTCGTACTTTGGACACTCCGCGTGGACACCGTTCGCACCAGGGCTCAAGAGCATCGGCGATGCGCTCGAGATTCGCCGGCGCGTGCTCTCGGCGTTCGAGCTGGCCGAGCGCGAGAAAGATGCGACGCGTCGAGAGCAGTGGCTCACATTCGTCGTGGTCGGCGCCGGCCCCACGGGCGTCGAGCTTTCCGGGGCACTATGCGAAATCGCGCAGCATGCGCTCGCGCGCGACTTTCGCCATTTCAATCCGGCAGAGGCGCGCGTCATCTTGCTCGAAGGCTCGGATCGCGTGTTGCCACTCTACACGCCCGCGCTTTCCGAGAAGGCGCGGCGGCAACTTGCCCGCCTCGGGGTCGATGTCCGCACCGGGCAAAAGGTCACCTCGATCGATTCGGAAGGAGTCGTCGTCGGCGGCCAGCGGATTGGGACGCGCACGGTGCTCTGGGCCGCGGGCGTGGCCGGCTCGAGCTTCGGACGTTCGCTTGCTGTGCCGCTCGACCGAGCGGGGCGCGTTCTTGTCGGTCCCGATCTCGCGATCGGGGGCCACCCCGACGTGTTCGTCGTGGGCGACCTGGCGTCGGTCGTTCTGGACGGCGCGGCCGTGCCTGGGGTCGCTCCGGCCGCGATGCAAGAGGGCCGTCACGCGGCACTCAACATCGTTCGTTCGATCCGGGGCCAGCCCACGCTGGCGTTTCACTACAAGAACAAGGGATCGCTTGCGACAATCGGCCGGACGGCCGCCGTTGCGGATTTCGGCCGGATCCAGCTGTCGGGGCCGGTCGCGTGGGTGGCTTGGCTCATGTTGCATCTGCTCTTTCTCGTCGGCTTTCGCAACCGCCTCATGGTCATCGTCCAGTGGCAATGGTCGTTTCTTTCCTACGATCGCGGAGCGCGACTCATCACAGGTCCCATTCACCGCCGGACCGATGCGTCGCGCGGGGAGCGTCGGACAGCGTAACCTCATGCGCATCCTGCATACGATGATCCGGGTCGGCGACTTGGAGCGTTCCATCGACTTTTACACCCGAGCGCTCGGCATGAAGGTTCTGCGCCGGCGCGACTTCCCCGATGGCAAGTTCACCCTGGCGTTCCTCGGCTATGGACCCGAGGACACATACCCCGCGATCGAGCTCACCTACAACTACGGGGTATCGCGCTACGAAGTCGGTTCCGGCTTCGGGCACATCGCCTTCGGCACCGACGACATTCGCGCTGCGTGCGACGCCGTCCGCCGCGCGGGCGGCCAGATCGCGCGCGAACCAGGCCCGATGAAGCACGGGACGACGGTCATCGCGTTTGCCGTCGATCCCGACGGGTACAAGATTGAGCTCATCGAGCGCCTACAGGGCGCCCCGGACGTTCGAACCGCGTAAATCCGATCGCGCGGGCTCGTACCGGCGTGAAGGCCGCCTCCTCCGTGGGTGGCGACCGTCGTGCCTGCATGGATCACGACGTTGCCGCAACACAAGAAGGGCTTGGCCGACGTGGCCTCACACCTGAACCGTTCCCGTCCGCCCTGAGCGAGCGTGCCGGTTCCGAGCCCGCGCGAGACGGCTAGGGCCACAAGGCGAGCCGTGGCCAGGCTTCTGACGCCGAGGAATTTTCGGCATGCGCCGGATGAATAGCCACGAGCGCCGTCGCCGTGTTATAGTATGGTGTTTACCGTGTTCATCGCCCACGTTGGTTTGCTCCGACACCCACTAACCGTGGTGCGGCGATCGGTCGCCGGGCCGAGTGGGACTTGGTGGAGGCCGGTGGCCGGGTCGCGATTGCGGCGGGTAAGAAATGGGCTCGTTTCGCGCACACCGTGCCCTCGCCGACTTGAACAACCGCACCCGATCCAAACTGCGTGAGCCACGAGCGGCTCTCGTTGCATCGCACACGTGAAAGGCAATTTTCGACATGAAACGGAGGCTGCGCAGTAGGGATCGCGGATTCACATTGATCGAGTTGATGATCGTCGTCGCTATCATCGGCATTCTTGCGGTGCTCGCCATCTACGGAGTGCGCAAGTACATTGCGAACGCGAAGACGGCCGAAGCGCGAAACTCGCTCGGTCAAATCGCGAAGGACGCGGCGACGGCGGCCGAGCGCGAGAAGGGCACGCAGCCGGTCCTCAGCCCCGGCTCGACGTCGGCGCTCTTTCGAGCCTTCTGCACCAGTGCCACGGCGGTCCCGACGTCCGTCACGCTCGTGCAGGCACAGAAGTACCAATCTCAGGTTTCGGACTGGAAGTCCGGGAGCGCGACCGGGGGCTGGCAGTGTCTGAAATTTTCGCTCGAAGAGCCTCAGTATTACCAATACAATTACACGAGTTCGAACACGTCGGCGGTCAGCGGCAGCTTCGAGGCGGATGCCTACGGGGATCTCAATGGCAACGGCGTCACATCGGATTTCACGATTATTGGCTCGGCCACGAGCGGCGCCATCGCGATTTCTCCGAATATCCAAGAAGTCAATCCGGAAGAGTGATTGGTGACTAACTCACGCGTGCGCGGCGTCGGCATCTCCGCTGCGATGGTTGGGCGCGTCGAACGCGCTCGGAACCACCATCCGCGATTGGACGACGCTCCGGGTTAGCGCAACGACTGCCAAGCCTGCCGCGAGACAAGCATAACCGGGGGCCACTCGATCGCTCCAGCCAATGGCCGCTGCCACGGTATGGAGAACGGCAACGACGACCAGCATGACCGCATTGGTCCGGGATGCGATCACCGAAAGGCGCCACAGATCGAGCGCGACGCGAGCTCGCGCCAGCAGTAACCAACCGGCGCACCAGGCGACGCAGGTCGAAGCGATTTCCGGCAGCAGCGAGAGCGCAATTCCGTCATAGCGCATGTGCACGATCGCGTAGGCCGCGCCTGGGACCACAGCGCTTCCGAGCAAGATGCTGGTCAGTGCCGACGCTCGGACGCTCGCCGGAGCGCGACCTGCGGCCGGGCGAGCCAGCGCCATCGACCGGTAAGGAGAACGAGGGCCCACCGTCGCGACCTCCCAACGCTGCCAGAGCGTCCGTGTACGCCGCTCCACCACGACGAAGATCATGGCCGTGAACACCGGAATCAAAACCAGGAATGGCGCCACGATCTCTTTCCGCCTTTTCGATCGATGCGAATCCAGCGGCGCCGCGCCGTTCGAGCAGCACCCCAAGGATTGAATACGAGCGACCTTAGGCTAAGGGCCAAGGCACGGTCCGTCAAGAACGCAACTAACCGAAGGCGCCGGCGTCCTTCGGCCTTCCGGCAAGACTGCCGCAACGGCGACTCAGCGCCGACGGATTTCGACCGTCAGGACCCATCTGAAACGCTTCATCCTCGGGGCGGACTTCTGTCGGAAACCAGTTACGCGGAGGCCCGGCCCGTAAGGACGATCGAAGCTGCTCGCCCTTACCGGCGGTCCAGGTTCAAAACGTGCACGCCGAGACACCGGCCGATTCTGGCGGTCGACGCTGGTTGCACGCACCGCGTCACATCCCCGCTGCGACTGCGGCTTGGCTCGAGACGCGAGTGCCTTGCATCCGCTGTCATTTGAGCGTTAAGGTGCACTCCGAATTTGCCCGCAAGGGAGGTTAGTCTGTGATCCAGCGAATTGTGGCGGGCGCTCTCCGGATGCCGTTCGTGGTGTTCGCGCTGGCCGTCCTGCTCGTGGTGGTTGGCCTCGTGGCCTACAAAGAGCTCGACATCGAAGCGTACCCCAATCCCGTGCCTCCGATGGTTGAAGCCATCACCCAGCCCGAGGGATGGAGCGCCGAAGAGACCGAGCGGTACGTGACGGTGCCTCTCGAGATCGGTTTTTTTGGAATGCCGGGGCTCGAGCACGTCCGGTCGTCGTCCTTGTTTGGATTGAGCGACGTGAAATGTTATTTCTCATGGGATACGACATATCAAAACGCTCGCCAGGAGGTCATCAACCGCATCCAATTCGTTTCGCTGCCGGCGGGGATGCAAGCTGGACTGTCGCCTTGGAATGCGATCGGTGAGCTGTTCCGATATCGCGTGGTCGGCAAAGGCTATACGCTCACGGATTTGAAGACGGCCGAAGACTGGATTCTCGAGCGGCAGTTCAAACAAGTGCCGGGAGTCATCGACGTCACGAGCTACGGAGGAGAAACGAAGGAATATCACGTCGAGGTCGACCCCTATCGCTTGCAAGGACAAGGATTGGGGCTCGGCAGTCTCATTGCGGGGATCCAGAATGCGGATCAAAACGTGGGCGGTCAGCGCCTGTTTCTGGGCGAGCAAAGCTACGACATTCGCGGTATCGGCTTGATCGGATCGGGTCAAACGCCCGTGCGCGACATTGGAAACGTGGTGATTGCCGAGCAAAAGGGAATCCCGATCCGCGTCAAAGACATCGCGGACATCGACATCGGTCACGCCCCGAGGCTCGGCATCGTGGGATACGACGACGACCCCGACGTCGTTCAAGGGATCGTCTTGATGCGCTACGGCGCCGAGACGCCGTCCACGCTCGGCGGAATTCATGCACGCGTCGACTACCTTCGCAAGAACCACATCTTGCCGCCCGGCATGGATATCGTGCCGTACTACGACCGCGGCGCTTTGGTTAAAGTGACCACGCACACGGTTATCGAAAACCTCCTCGTCGGCATGATCCTGGTCACGACGATCCTGCTCATCTTTCTCGGGCACGCCCGAGCGGCACTCATCACGGCCGTCAACATTCCGCTGGCGTTGCTCATCGCCTTCTGCGGGCTCGTTGCCTCGCGAACGTCGGCCAATCTCATTTCTCTCGGCGCGGTCGACTTCGGCATCGTCGTCGACTCGACGGTCATCATGATGGAAAACATCTTCCACCACCTCGGTCCCCACGGCCGCGGCAAGATGGTCGAGCGCATCGAGCAGAGCGCACGGGAGGTGGCGACGCCGATGACGTTCTCCACGCTCATCATTGGCGTCGCGTTTCTGCCTCTCTTCACGATGCCCGGCGTGTCTGGCGTCATCTTCGCGCCGATGGCTCGGACCTATGCTTTTGCCATCGGCGGTGCCATTTGCCTGGCTCTGACGCTCACACCGGTGCTCGCGTCCAAGCTGATTCCCGCGCATAGCGAAGAAAAAGACAGCTTCGTCATGCGGCTTCTTGCGCGCTTCTATTACCCGCTGTTCGCGACGGTGGTGCGCTATGCCAAAATCGCCGCCCCCCTCGCCCTGATTCCAATCTTGGCGCCTGTTTTTCTATTTCCGACGCTGGGGCGCGAATTCATGCCCAAGCTCGAGGAGGGCAATTTTTGGATTCGTGCCACGTTGCCCATGTCCATCTCGCTCGACCAGTCGGCCAAATACGTCGGCCGGATTCGTTCGATTCTCCGCGGCTGCCCAACGGATCCGCAGATCCCGTGCGATGATGCCCATCGAAAGTATCCCGAAGTCGTCACGGTCGTGTCTCAGTTGGGGCGTCCGGACGACGGAACGGATGTGTCGGGATTTTACAATATCGAGCTCTTCGCGCCTCTGAAGCCGTTCGACGAGTGGCGCCCCGGTTTGACCAAGGAAAAGCTGACCGACGAGATCAACCATGCGCTGACCGAGGCTTTCCCCGGCGTCCTGTTCAATTTCTCTCAATACATCAGCGACAATGTCGAAGAGGCACTCAGCGGAGTCAAAGGCGAGAACTCGGTGAAGGTGTTTGGCAGCGACCTCGCGAGCAACGAGAAAGTGGCCGACGCGATTGTAGACGTCATGGGCAAGGTACCCGGCATCGCGGATCTCGGTCATTTCAAATCGATGGGCCAGCCCAATATCAAGATTACTCCGGATCGTGACCTGTGCGCTCGCTACGGCCTCAATACGGGCGACGTCGACGCGGTCATCCAGGCGGCGATCGGCGGCCAGGCGATCGTTCAAGTGTACGAGGGCGAGAAGCACTTCGACCTTACGGTACGATGGAAGTCGGAGTATCGGATGAGCCTCGAGGCGATACGCGAAATCAGAGTCGCGACGCCCGACGGGATGCACCTCCCTCTGGGCCAGATCGCGACGATTCAGATCGCGGACGGGCCCGCGATCATCTACCGCGAAGATGCCGTCCGGTACTCCCCGGTGAAGTTCAGCGTTCGCGGGCGCGACCTGGCCAGCACGATTGGCGCCGCACAGGCCGCCATCGAGCAGGAGATCCCCCCGTGTGAGAAGGGCGCGGGCGGCAAGGTCTGCCGACCCTACGATACGCGGCTCGAGTGGTCCGGTGAAATCAACGAATTGCACGAGGCCGAGGACCGGCTCACGATCATCATCCCGGTCACGATTTTGCTCATCACGTTTCTCACGTACAGCGCGGTCAAGACGTGGGTGGACACCATCCTCGTTCTCACCAACATTCCGGTCGCGTGCACGGGTGGCGTGTTGGCTCTCCTTTTGACCGGCACGAATTTTTCGGTCTCTGCGGCCATGGGTTTCATTTCGATCTTCGGCATTGCGATTCAGGATGCCATTCTCGTCGTCACGTACTTCCAGCGTCTTCGGGGGACGGAAGGGCACGGCGTCGAGCAGGCGGCTCGAGAGGCTGCCGAGAAGCGTCTACGCCCCTGCTTGATGACCACGCTGGTCGCCATGATCGGTCTTTTTCCCGCCGCAATTTCGAACGGCATCGGCTCTCAGACCCAAAAACCGCTGGCCATCGTCGTCATCGGGGGGTCGATGATGTTGGCTCTCGTCGCACGCATGGTGCAACCCCCGCTGCTCGTCGTCGCGCACACATGGCTCAAGCGGTTCCATCGCGGGCCCGAGCCGGAAGAAGCCTGAACCGACGGCGCTTGATCGGCGACGAATCAAGCCCCGATGACGGGCAAGCCTTCTGCCGCTGCCGCAGCGGCGAGGTCTTCGTCGTGCGTAGCGAAGCGCAGTGCGGGATACCGAGCACGTACGAGTAGAGCACTCGCAACATGAATCGCGTCGAGTGTTCGGATCCGCATCGGAAACGGCTCGGCGGCGCGTTCGAGCACGGCACGGTTCAGCCGAATGAGCTCGAAGCCGCTGAGCACGGTGAGCGTTGTGGCTCGGCGGCGCGCCAGCTCGCGCTCGAGCGTCGCCCCACCCAGCCGCAATCGGTCGAGCACTCGCAGACACTCCACACGTGTGATCTCGCTGGTCACGGCCCTGGTGACGCGTGCCCATGCGGCGAGCCGACCCCGTTCGCCGAGTACGACGCGCAAAACGACGGATGAATCGACGTAACCAGTCACCGCGTGCCGCGTTCTTGCCGCAAGGCCTCGAGCGAATTCATCGAGAGTGTTGAGGCCGCCACGCGCACACGGCGAACCGATGCGAAGCTCCGCGTCGCAGGGATGAGTTCCAGCGCCCCGGCATCGTGCTCAATCGGAACGACTTTCGCGATGGGTCTTGCGCGGTCCATGATCTCGATGGTCTCGCCAGCCTCGGCAGCGCGGAGGTGCTCCGAAAGATGGCTCTTGAGTTCGGAGATGCCCACGCGCTTCATGACCTATTCTGGTCCGTTTCGGTCACATGTGTCAACCCACGCTCGAGCTCAACATCTGGACAAGAGGCGGTCGTTCTCTTCAAAGGTGAGCACGCTCATCGACCCTCGGATCCGGAGGACCTCGTGCAAGACATGGCGCTCGCGCTGTGGAATGCGCCTCCATAGCTTGGCCTGACGTCGGACTCACCTCGGTTGGTAACCCAAAGGCCGGATCGCCAGGCAGTGCCCGTCTCGTTTGAGTGGGGACCGGATCTGGAGCAACTCTCGGCGCCGCTTCCGTAGTCCAAGCTGCGCCGAGACGCCTGCCCAACGGCCGGGCGGTTACGAACGACACCGAGAGGATGGGTGGAGGATGGGAAGGTCCCACAAGAGCAAGTCCCGTCAGTCTGCAATCGAGAAGCGCTTTGAGCCGTGGTCGTCAGGACCCGGGGCACCGCCTGGCTCCAAGCCGTCGATCGACGGCAACCCACGGCCTGCGCCGTGGTCCGCGAGCGGGGTTCATGGCCACGGTGGCACCTGCTGGGAGAGTCCCTTGGGACAGCGGTGGCGCTCAGAAGCGACTCCGACCCCGATGCCGGGGTGAACCCCGCAAACTGCGGCGCCACGCCGCCGTCTCAGCGCGGCGGAAGTGCGCCGAATCCGCAGCTCATCATCGGCGGTGCCGTGACCTCACGGGAGGCGGGGCTTGGTTTCGGTGGCCCCCCTCGTCAGGGCCCGCCGTCCGGCCCGAACACCAGTGCGGCGGCCTCGTGTGAGGCAAAGCCGCTTGCGTATTGCGCGAGATAGGCGCTCGCCGCGCGCGCTGCAGCCGCGCGGTCTCCGGTCTGCGAGAGGATCCGGAAGCGGGCCACGTACGCGTCTTGCGCGAGCGGAGACGCAGGATAGCGGCTACAGAATTCATCCAAGAGAGTGACCGAGAGCGCCCGGTTGCCTCGGTCTCGGGCGTTCATCGCGTCCGAAAAGAGTGCGTTCTGGTTCGCGAGCTCGGTGAGGCTTGGCTTGCCGGCGATCGACATCGCGGGCGACGTCGTGGCGTCGGCGGGCGGCGCCGACTCTTTCGCCTGTTGCGCGGCGCGCGGTGCACGCCCATGGTCCGAAGATTCAGCCACGGACTTGCTGTCGCCTGCGCCCGGCGATTCGGCGCCGGAATGGGCCGCCGACGATGCCCACTCGGTTCCGGCATCCAGCCATACTTCGCGATCGGCGTGCCGTACGCTCACCACGCCCTCGGTCACGACCACCCTCGTTCGAGTCATCTCGAGGGGTCCCGATTTCGTGACTTCCACCGAAAAGGCCGTGCCGTGAACGGTGACCAGCGCATTCGGCGTTCGGACCGCGAAAGAGTGCCCTTTGGGCAGCTTGGGTACCCGGACACGGATCAGGCCGAGATCGAGGGCCAACTCTTCCCGAGAACGCCCTGTGTCCTTTGAATCGGGAAGGGCGAGAACGGTCTCCGGCCCCACGACGATCTCGACACCGCTCACCAGCTGCAGGCGCGACGAGCTCGATCGATCCGTTGCGACGTGTGAATCGACGCCCAAGGCCAAGCCACTCGAAGCCGGAGACGAAGCCACGAGCTGCCCGCCATGCCCGCTCGCATGGGAGACGCCCAACTGCGCAATCATGCGTGCGACAACGCCTTCGTTCGACGCCCGTAGACGAAGCAGCGTCGTCCCCGCCAAGACGAGGGCTGCGGCGGCCGCGAGCGCGAACCCTCGCCGCATGAAAATCCTGCGGCGGTTCGAACGTCCAAGCGCGCTCGCAAGCATGGTCCGAGCGATGGCCGCGACGACGCGAGTCCGCGTCGCCTCCGACGGGACCGAGTCCTCCAGCGGAAGGGGAAGTCGCGCCCATTGGGCAAGGATGTCGGGACGTTTGGGCGACTCACGCAACATCGTTGCCCTCCTCGTGCGCCTCGGTTCCCTTGACCCTGCGGAGCAGCTCGCGTCTTGCGCGAACGAGTCGCGACTGCGCTGCGGACACCGAAATGCCAACCATCACGGAGACTTCCGTCAGATCGTGACCCAGAACGTCGTGCAGCACGAGCACCATGGCTTTCTTGGGGCTCATCGCCGCAAGGTGCGTCTGAACGGCACGGATTTGCTGTCGTGCACTGGCGTCTCGCTCGGCATTGCCGACGGCAGGCGGGTCGGCAACGTCCCGCAGCTCCACCGGATCGAAGACGGCCCGCGAACGACGGCGAGCGCGCAGCGCGTTGAACGCCACGTGTGCCGCGATCGACGATGCCCAGGTCGACAAGCTGCATCCTCTGGAGAAACGTCCACGGACGAGCGTACTGACGATCTGCTCGAACGTGACTTGCACGAGGTCTTCGTGGTCGCACACTCGACCACCGATGACACGATGAAGGGTCGCGTGAACAATGGTGATCAATCGGTCGTAAAGCTCTCGTGCTGCGCGAATGTCTCCCGACACGAGCGCATCGATCAAAGCGTCGTCCTGCAAGGGCTGCCGGGGCGCCGGAGACGACACGGGAGGTGCCAGCTTTAGCCAGCGATCCTCTGTCTTGACGATTCGATCGGATTGGCTCACCAAAAAAGTCTCGGCCTTCGCACCCCGTTGGTACCCGCTCGACCGTCCGGCAGGCATTTCGGCGCGGGCCGCACCCCGCGAGGGCTGTCGGTTCGATTCCGCTCCGGCGGTTGCGGCCATCGTTGCCGCGGTTTCATGGCCAGGCCATTCGCAAACCGGCTGCGGCGTCCAGTTCGAGGGCCGGAATGCGTGCGAGAACTTGGTCGTGCACCGTAACGTCGGTAGGCCCAAGGGTCTCCACCGCGCCCATTGTAGCGACAACGCCCACGGCGCGAGACCACATCCACGACGCATCCAGGAACGCGCCGAGCCCGGCCACCCAGCGCTGGCCGCTGCCGCGGACTCCGGTCGGGGGGTCCGTGGCGGTGGCGTCAATGAGCTCCGCGAGCCCCTGCGCGCGAGCCGCGAACTCGACGCCGCCGGGTAGGCGCAAAACGACGAGACCGCCCCCCGCCGCGGCACTCGCACGGACGATGGCGAGACCGTCGAGAGCCATCCCGGCGAAGGAGCATCGGACGGCGCCAAAAAGAAACAGCCGATCGCCGTGGATCCTCGACGAAAGGCGTAGGTCTCCGCCCCAGGCGGGCGAAGGTCCCTGCGTCGCCGCCGTCACCGAGAACTGCGCATCGATCCACGGGCGGCCGGCAGCGCCTTGGTTCGGCCGATCGACGCCGTCGGCGGCGGCGGAAGCCGTCGCGGGGCCTTTGGAACGTTCGCGTTGCGCGGTCACCTCGTGCGTTACCGTTTCGCCGACCGTCGTGGCGATGGCGAAACCGACCGTTCGCCATCGCTCGCCCTCTGGATCCGTAGGCGAGAACGAAAGAAACCGCGTCGCCCATTGCGGTTGCCCGCGAATACGCAACCCCACATCGATTCTGGCGTTGGAATCCGTCGTGGTCTCCCACTTCACGATCGCGATCGCGGTGCGTTCGTCGTCGAGAGCCGCAGCGCCGCCAAACACACACCGGCCCGGGTGCATCGCGACGTTGCATGCCTCGAGCATGGAT
Source organism: Polyangiaceae bacterium (assembly GCA_049521295.1). Lineage (GTDB taxonomy): Bacteria > Myxococcota_A > Polyangia > Polyangiales > Polyangiaceae > Palsa-1150. Next base: position 20,487 of record JBEKOY010000086.1, read on the forward strand.
CGTGCCGCCGAAGACGAGTCGTCCGCGGGCGCAATCTCGACCACCACGGTGGTCGTCATCGAGTCCATCGTGAGCCCGGCTGCCCGCGCCCTCCGGCCGCGTTGTCTGCCGGGTGCCTGGCGATCGTCATTCCGGTTACAAACACAAGTCGGTGCATCGCCAAACCTGACCTCTGGGACGCCATCGGTCCTCCTCGCCGAATCAGCCACCCGATTACAGCATGGGAGACGGCTTCGTGACGCTCCTTAAGAACCCTTCGCGCCAGCGCTCAACCGTCGCGGTGGTGCCCCGAGCGGCGCGCGCAGCCTTCTTCATCGTGATCTCCCTGTCATCGTGCACGCTGGGTGAGATCGCACTATTCCCCGACGCCAGTGCCGTCCGTGCGTCGATCGGCAGCAGCGCACCGGCCGACGGCGGCGCCGCGCTGCCACCGACCCATACGATGGCCGACTGCGATACGTTGGCCGCGGCCGATGCCGAGCTCGTTCTGCCGCTGAGCCAAACGAAGATCACCAAGCCCGTGTGGCCCGCCCCGCCTACCCACGCGGCGTGCATCCTGCTCGCGGCTGCATCGACGCCGGACGAGGCGCAAACGACCGCCGACACGATCCGGATCGCCGCGGCGTTGGCGAATCCATCCTGTCCGGTCGTGCAGCTCGTCGCCAGCGGAGTGAACACCGCGTTCATCTCGGGCCCGCTCGACATCGTCGGCCCGGAGGTTCTCTGGATTGACACGGGCGTCACGCTGTACGCGTCGGTCAACGCGGACCTGTTCGCATTCAGCGGCCGCAAGTCGTGCGGGGCTCAAAGCTTCGACGAAGATTGCGTCGCCACAGACGGGACTCAATGCACGGCGCTCATCAATATGACCGGCGCCGGGCCCCAGCTCGTCGGGAGCGGCACGATCGATGGCCAAGGGGGCAAACCCATCATCGTCGGGGGGGTTCAGCAGACCTACTCGTGGTGGGACCTGTCGGTCGCCGTGACCCAGGACGACGAGCCGGACGCGGGAGTCAACCCGGCGAACTGCGCGACTACGCCACCCTCGCAGCGGGGCGGCAGCTCTCCGAATCCCCAGCTCATCATCGGCGGTGCGACCAGCACCGGGAGTTCCGACGACCAGACTGCCAACTTGGTGATCATGGGGCTGACTTTGCACAACTCACCCAAATTCCATATCACGTTCGCGAGTCAAGGCTTCACGATCTGGGGCAACACGATCCTGACCCCGTCGGACCCGTCGGTCCCGCCTGTTCGTGCGCCCAACACGGACGGCATCGACCCCGGCGAGGGGTACGTGGCCACCGGTGGAGCGGTTGTCTGCAACATGATCAGCACGGGGGACGACGACATCGGTCTCAAGGGACATTACGGTGTCGGCAACGTCGTCGTCGCGCACAATCACTTTGGCTCCGGCCACGGCATCGCGATCGGCAGCGAGACCCAAGGCATTCCCGGGCTCACGCCGATCGACACGGCGAGCAGCACCACGACGGGGATCGGCATTCAAGACGTCGACATCTATGACGTGACGGTCGATGGCGACACCCGGTCGAGCGGGGACGCGCCCGGATCGAACCTCAATGGCGTGCGGCTGAAGTCCAACACGTCCAGCGGCGGAATCGTGCAAAGCACCGTATTTCATGACATCTGCACGCGCGACGTCGTCAATCCGCTGATCATCAATCCCCACTATTCGGCCCAGACGGCGACGCCCCCCCTCATCCCTTATTTCAAGGATATCCAGGTCACCAACCTGGCGGCAGTCCTCGGGTCGATGCCGGACGGCCCTGTCGTGCCCATCGTGACGCTGCAGGGGTACGATTCAGCCCACCCGACGAACGTCACCCTGAACAACGTCCTCATCGAAGCCATCACGCCGGCCGATGTGATCGCCGACCCCGATACGCCGGACGTAACGTTGAATGTGACGTTCGCCGGACAGGGCGCAAACTTCGCGGTTCCACCGGAAGTGACCGAAGCGGGCAGCCCTGCGGGAATCGCGTGCGATTGGGGCTGGCCCGTGCCGCGGCCGCAGTGAGACGACCATGATTCGACCCAAGAGATCATTGTGCGCGGTAGCCGCTCCCGGTCCGGTCGAACCGCGGGAACGCGGGGGACTGCCGGCACCGCCTGCGCCACCTGCGCATGCGCCAAACTTCGACCGAGCCGAGCACTCTGCGCGGTCAGGCCCACATTCACTGCAGGAGGGACGACTCATGCCCCGGTCACACAATCCACGCACCCGCCGAATTCTGACCCTCCCCTGCATCGTGTGCGCGGCGTGGGTCAGCCATTGCGCCCAACAAGAGAATGCGGGCCCGAGCGGGGACGGCACTTACGCGGACGGCGGATCCGGCTCGTCGTCGTCCTCGCCCACCGTCGGCGCCGCGGGCAACGGCAACCTAACGGGCGCAGGCGCCAGCCTCGGCGCTCCCCCACTTGCAGCGTGCATGGGCAACGGGTGCCTGATCGACGCATGCGACGGTGGGCCCACGACGACGGTGACGGCCAAAGTGTACGACCCGGCGGGTAAAGTGCCGCTTTACAACGTGGCCGTCTACGTCCCGAGCACGGCGCTGGATCCCATCGCCACCGGGCCGACATGCGACAACTGCGCGACCCCGGTTTCGGGCACCCCCGTCGCTTCCGCCCTCACGGACGCGACGGGCCAGTTCGTGATGAGCGGCGTCCCGGCGGGCACCGCGGTTCCCCTGGTGATCCAAGTCGGCAAATGGCGACGCGTCATCACGCTGCCCGAGGTCAAGGCTTGCCAAAACAACGCATTCGATGATCCCACCCTGTTTCGTCTGCCTCAAAACCAGACCGATGGGCAGAACGCCAATCTGCCGAAAATCGCGCTCGCGGTCGGCGGCGCGGACACGCTCGAGTGCTTGCTCAGGCGCATCGGCATTTCCGACTCCGAGTTCACCGACCCCGGCGGCACCGGGCGAATCAACCTGTTCGTGGACGACATCGCGGGCACGGCCGGCGTCGATACGCCCACCTCGTCGTACTCGGATGGAGGAACGACCTTCCCGCCTTTCTCCGGGCTTTTCGCGGGGGTCGACTCCGCTTCAGACGGAGGCTTCGTCGACAGTGGAGTCGATCCCTTGTCGAGCTACGACATCGTCGTCATCGCTTGCCAAGGCAGCGAGTCCGCTGGACGCGCGGTGACGAGCGCCGAGAAGCAGGGCTTGAAGGCGTTCGTCGACAACGGAGGGCGCGGATTCTTATCGCATTACAACTACAGCTGGCTGCGCGGCGGGTCGATCGTCGGCAAAGTGGACGTTCAGCCGTCCGCCGAAGGCTCGGCGATCGACCTGCAGACGAAATACAGCCAGACGCCCTTCCCACCCATCGCCGTTTGGGAGGATGCGGTCTCGCTCACGTATGCGCCGGGCGGCGACGGGACGTACCTGATCGACACGACATTTCCGCGCGGCCTGCAGATGTCGAATTGGCTCTTGAACGTCGGCGCGTCGGTCACGTTGGGGAGCATTCCCCTCGTGAACGTCAAGGACCCAGCGACATCGGTGATCGCAGGGGTCGCCGAACGTTGGATTTATCAGGATACCCTGGGGACGCCCTACCTCTCCGCGAACACTCCCATCGAGGAAGCGGCCACACCCGCTCAGCAGTGCGGACGCGTCGTCCAGACGGGTATTCACGTGGCTTCCGTATCCGCCGATACGCACACTCCATTTCCGACCGGCTGCGCGACGGGCGACCTCACGGCCCAGGAGAAGGCCCTCGAGTTTCTCCTGTTCGACCTCTCGTCGTGTGTAGCCGACGAAAACGTGGCTCCGACCCCGCCGATCATCCGGTAACCGGGCCGGGGTTCGACTCGCCGCGACCCCCGACCCCGACCCCGACCCCGACCCCGACCCCGACCCCGACCCCGACCCCGACCCCGACCCCGACCCCGACCCCGACCCCGACCCCGACCCCGACCCCGACCCCG
>JBEKOY010000087.1:0-23787 GCA_049521295.1 Polyangiaceae bacterium
CCAAGACGCAGCGACTGACGGACTGGCAACGCGCGCGCACTCGCTCCGCCGCTCGGTATCGCAGCGAGCTCGCGCGATGGCCGCTGTTGCTCCCGGACCCGCCCCATCCGCCGGCCGTCCACGCGTGGCATGCGTTCGTGATTCGGACGCCCCGGCGCGACGCTCTCGCTCGCTTTCTGCACGCAAGGGGCGTTGAAACGAGGGTGTACTATCCCGTTTCCCTCAATCGCCAGCCATGCTTCAAATGGCTTCGCGAACCTGCGCTGCCCGTCGCCGAAGAGGTCTGCCGAACGGCCCTGGCACTGCCCATCTTTGCGGCGATGTCCGATGAGCAGCAAGATTCGATCGTGGAGCACGTGGGCAGGTTCTTCACGTGAGAGACGTTTGCGGCGTCGCTGCCGATACCGCCCGAGCCGCCGGAAGCCCCTGCGCTCGACGACGAGGTGGATCCGGAGCTGTTGCGCCAAACGCTTGATTCGACCGCGCTCGACTAAGTCGTCGTGAGGTGTCCGCGTGCGATGTCGGCCCACGTCCCCGTGGGCTCGATCTCGAGGTACTTTTTCCAGTGTGGCCGCGCGCGCGCGCGGTCGCCGAGCTGCTCGAGCGCCATCGCGAGGTTGAACTGAGCGTCCGCGAAGCGCGGGTCGCCCTCGAGCGCACGTTCAAAATAGTCCGCAGCCAGCCGAGCGTCGCCGCGCTCCAGCATGACGTATCCCAGGTTGTAGTGGGCCTCGGGCTGTTGCGTATCGATCTCGATAGCACGGCGATAGAGCGCCTCGGCTCCCGTCTCGTCGCCGCGCCGGAACCGGATATTTCCCAAGTTCGTGTACGCAATGGCGAGCGACGGATCGAGACCGATCGCGCGGCGATACAGATCTTCGGCGGTGTCGTACGTCGCGGCGTCCTCGTCGAGTCGGCTCGCCTGAACGTAGAGATCGTAGGCTGTCGTCGCGCGCTCGGAGCCGATCTCCGGTCGCAGCATGCGGACGACGTCATCGCGCAGAGTTTGGACTTCGAAGTCGAGGACCATCTGTCCGGTAAGTGGCTCGAAGCTCCCGCTCGCGGACCGTACCACCACGCGGCGTCCGTCGCCGACGATGCGAAGCTGCTGGAGCGGACGCGTAACGCGAGGCAGCGCGGCGCGGAGCGCTCCAATGGCGCGGGCGACGTCGCGCAGCCGTACGTGGTGCTCGAGAAGCTCACGGGTAGCCCGCAGAGCGATGAGGTCCTGGAAGGTGTACGCGCGAAGCCGGCCGCGCTGCCCTGAAGGTGACACGATCTTCGAGCGGTCGAGCGAACGAAGCCGTGCCTCGGAAACACCCAGCAGCCTCGCCACTTCGCGAAGAGTGAATAGGTCGGTGACCGGCTCCCGACCGTCGGATGCGGGCGGTACGCTCATCGAGCCCGTACGGTCCGCTGCGTGCATGGCATCACCGATCCGTCCGCCGCCCGACCCGAAGGCCACGTGGATGACAGTTCCTCCTTTGCGTCGCCGCTTTTTTCGGCCGCCGCCGACGCCGGCGGGCCCATGGGTAGTACTAGGCATGTTTGCAGGATCGATTACGGAGCGCGACGTGAGCCGGCTCCCACTTCTATCAACGGCGCCTGGACGTCGACGTCAATCCTCACCCGCTCATCGTCAGACGAGATCCGGATCTCGCACATCAGACGACCGAGACGCGCAGGCGCGCGCACGCACGCCTCGCGGAGCGCCATTCGTAGCGCGCGCAAGCGGACATGCACGTTGCGGTCCGCAACTTCCGCAAGAATCGGTGGTTCGATGCCCCACGCTGCTGGCAAAATGACACTTGTCGAACCGTACCACACTCGCCCATGCGGCTCGGTCAAGACGCTTCCTTCGCTCAGCACGTCGGCGCCCTCGAAAAGTTCCCGCCATCTCGATTCGAACGTACGTACGTGCGTGCTGCGGCGCGCGACGAAAAGCGGCAGCTTCCCCGCCTTGGCGAGACCGGGCCGGTTCACAATCGCAATCGTCGCAGGCGGTGAGGATCGGGATCCACTTTATCGCACAAGGGTTCAGTGGCTTGGGGCGGCTCACGTGCCAGGAATAGCTCCCGAGGAGAACCTTGTGGCCGGCTCGTGAAGCGGAACGACGATCGGCTCCACGAGGACTCCGTGCGGTGTGGATTCGAGCCACATGGCCTGGGCGATGCGGCTGCCGGCGCCCGGGGCTTCCCCGACGCTGCCCACATTGACCACGCGAACGCCACCGACCGTCCGATCGAACGGGACATGACTGGCTCCGCAGACAACGACGTCGGCCGGATCGTCTCCGATGAGGGCATTGACCTCGGCGTCGGTCATGTCGTGCGTGAGGGGTTCCGCAGGATCCGTGGGCGATCCATGGACGAGAAGGAGTTCCCCGCCGTCTTCCAAAGCCAGGCGCGCGTGAGTGGGAAGTCGGCGCAAGCGCTGCAGGATCAACTCTCCGAGCGCGTCTCGGGTCGCGCGCATGCGATCAAGTCGCTCGCGCTCGTGCTCGCTTCGCGGGTGCAGCGTGGCGGGGTCGAGCATGGCTACGGCGCGGTCGGTTAGGCCTTGTACCATCACCGCACCGGCCGCGGTGAGACGCCGCCACGTCTCGAGCGGTTCGGGACCTGGAAACACGACGTCTCCCGCCACCAGGAGCTTGTGAAAGCTCCGCCGCTCCGCGGTCGCGAGTATGGCGCGAAGAGCGTCGAGGTGCCCGTGAATATCCGAAACGCAGAGGAAAAGCATCGGTAGAGCCCGAAAAGGATAGTCTCGCGCGCGCGAGGTGGCGAGCACCTCGAAGCCGCTGAGGCCGGATCAGGCTGGGGCGTGGTCGAGACCCGAGCGCAGCTCGCCCACCAGACGTTCGACCGCATCGCGTCGCTCGTCGGGCGTCCGCCCCCGTTCGATTGCACGCACGAGCGCCGTGCCGACAACGACGCCGTCCGCGTGTTCGGCGGCGTGACGCGCTTTTGCGCCTGAGTCAATTCCGAATCCGACGACGACCGGTCGCCCCGTCTGCCGGGCAATCTGCTGAGCGCGGGCTCCGGCCTCATGGGCATCGATCGCACCGCTGCCCGTGACGCCCGTCACGGAGATGTAATAAATGAAAGGCACCGGCCCCCGCGCGGCCGCATGCGCCGCCGCCGTGACGCGCTCGGCGCGGCTCGTGGGCGCGAGAAGTGGAACGAGGCCCATGCCGTTGGCCTTCGCGGCGTCGTGCAACGTCTCGCTGGCCTCGATCGGCAAATCGACCACGAGCAGCGCATCGATGCCCGCTTCGGCGGCGTCGCGTGCGGAGCGCGTCTCGCCGCGGACGAACAGCGGGTTGTAGTATCCGAAGAGCACCAGTCCGACGTGCGGATCGGTCGAGCGAATGGCGTGCGAGGCCCGCAGCGTCGCCTCGAGCCCGCCACCGACGCGAATCGCGCGCTGGCTGGCGGACGCAATGGTGGGACCGTCGGCGGTCGGGTCGCTGAAGGGCACGCCGAGCTCGATCACGTCGGCACCTGCCCGGATACAAGCCCGGGCGAGCACGATGCTCTCGTCGATGCTCGGATCTCCGACGCACAGATAAGCGATGAGGACCTTTTTCCCGCGAACGAAGACCGCATCGAGCCGGTTCACAACACGTCTCCGAGACGATCCAGCAATGTGGACAGATCCTTGTCACCACGCCCCGATACCCCGACGACGATCGACACGGGGCGTTCGCGGCTTTCGGACAGATGCCGCGCGACCTCTCCGATTCGTGCGAACGCGTGCGCCGTCTCGAGTGCGGGAAGAATGCCCTCCGTCCGCGCAACGAGCAGCACGGCCTGCAGCGCCTCCTCGTCGGTGGCCGAGAGATACCGCGCCCGTCCCGTGTCTTTCAGCCACGAGTGCTCGGGACCGACGCCGGGGTAGTCGAGGCCTGCGCTGATGGAGTGAGCCTCGAGGATCTGCCCCCCGCCATCGCAAAGTACGTAGCTCTTGGAGCCATGCAGGACACCCACGCGGCCCGCTGTGAGGGTGGCTGCGTGTCGGCCCGAGGCGATGCCTTCCCCCGCTGCCTCGACGCCGATGAGCGCGACTGTGGGGTCACCCATGAACGCACGGAACAGCCCGATGGCGTTGGATCCTCCGCCTACGCATGCAACGGCCGCGTCGGGAAGGGTGCCCTGTGCGGTCAGGAGCTGCGCTCGGGTCTCTTCGCCGATGACGCTTTGCAGCCGCGCCACGAGCTCGGGGTACGGATGAGGTCCCGCAGCGCTGCCGATGCAATAGTAGGTCGTCCGCACGTTCGTAACCCAGTCGCGCAGCGCCTCGTTCATGGCGTCCTTGAGGGTGCGAGACCCCGCTTCCACGGCGATGACCTTCGCGCCCAAAAGCCTCATGCGGCCTACGTTGGGTGCCTGCCGCTGGATGTCGTCGGTGCCCATATAGACTTCGCAGGGAATCCCAAAACGAGCGCATGCGCTTGCGGTGGCGACTCCATGCTGCCCCGCGCCTGTCTCCGCGATGACGCGTGTCTTGCCCATGGTCCTCGCAAGCAGCACCTGACCGATCGCGTTGTTGATCTTGTGCGCGCCTGTGTGGCAGAGGTCCTCGCGCTTCAGCCAAAGCCGCTCAAGGGCGCGCCCCGTTGGGTCGATGGCGCGCGCCAGCCGTTTCGCTTCGCCCAGGGGTGTGGGACGTCCCACATACGTCGTCAAGAGGTCGCGCCACTCGCGCTGGAACGCTTCTCCGCGCACGATCGTTTCGAGGCCCTGCGCGAGCTCCTCGAGCGCGACGACCAACGTCTCGGCCACGAAAGAGCCGCCAAAACGTCCGAAGTAGCCGGTGCGATGAGGATCGGGCGACGGCACGACAACTCCTCTAGCGCAAATCTAGGCCCGAGCCGTACCGCGTAACCTCGTTCGAGTCGTCGCGTCGCGGATGCGCGACAAGCGCCGCTCGTCATCGAGCGTGGTCCGGCGCTTTCGACGACCGCCCGCGGCGAGACAACGCTCGGCGTGACTGATGATGGCGCTGGCGACGTCGATTCCACTGGCGCGTTCGACGCCTTCGAGCCCCGGTGAGCTATTGATCTCTAGAATTTTCGGTCCCTCACGCGTTTCCAGCATATCCACGCCCGCGATTTCCAGGCCCATGACGCGCGTCGCGGCGACGGCAGCTCGCCGACAGCCTTCGTCGAGAATCGCTCGGACCCCCAATCCTCCGCGATGCAGGTTGGAACGAAATTCTCCTGCTTTGGCCTGACGGCGCATCGATGCGACCACGCGGCCCCCGACGACGATTGCGCGAAGGTCGCGGCCCTTGGCTTCGGCAATGTACTGCTGCAAAATGATGTCCTGGCCCATAGCCCACAGCGTTTCGAGGAGCGAGGTTACCGCTTGTGGAGTCTCGGCGATCATGGTTCCGATACCCTGAGCGCCTTGCTGGAGCTTGACGATGCAAGGTGCTCCTCCGACCAGCGCGAGCGCCTGATCGATTGAACCGGGCGTTCGAGCGCATACCGTCACGGGTACGTCGATATTGCGCTTGGTGAGCAGTTGCATGGCGCGGAGCTTGTCACGCGACCGGGCGATGGCGAGGGCCGTGTTGAGGACCGGAACCCCCATCAGGTCGAACTGGCGGACGACGGCAAGCCCGTAGCTCGTCACCGAAGCGCCGATCCGAGGCAAAACGAGATCCGCGTGAGGGGCCGGATGGTCCCCGAGATACAGGGACGGTCGCCCTCGCGAAATGACGATGCGGAACGCGAGCGGGTCGGCGACGGCCACGTCATGTCCTCGCGAGCGGGCCGCGAGGACCAGACGGCTCGTCGAGTACAACGTGGCGTTGCGGGACAACACAAGGAGGTGCATGCGTGGCGGCGCTGAGGCTACGCGGCGGCTCGCAGGATGCAACCGATCCCCTCTCCTTTGCGCACTCGTCGCCGCAATTCGCAATCCGACTCAGTGCTGCAGGGCGGCCGACGCGACGCTCACTGCGTTGGCTGGAGGCGCCGGCGAGGGATTCCAAACCCGTGGCCCAAACTCCAAGGCCAGGATGACGCTTAGCCCCACGATTCGAAGCCAGAAGTGCGCTTGGTCAGACATGGAATGCACTGAGCGGCGGAAACTTACCGTTGCACCGCTCTACCAAGCATGTGCCGTGCCGTGCGCAAGATCAAGCGACCGTGCGGAATTCGGCCTCGGTCATCTATGACGTGGCCGTCGCGATCCCAGCAGCCGACGGCTTTTCGACGATCATCCGACGCTTGTGCTCTCTGGTTCGGCGACGGTCGACGCGACTCGTGCAGGGACGAACCGAGCGAACGGCTGAAGTGGTAGCTTTGAGCCAGGGTCCAAGACGGTCGCTCGACACAGGCCCGGGAGGGCCCGCAGGGGTCCGGATGGCGCCAGGCCTGCAGCGGGCTATTTTTTCCCCGAGTCGCTCCGAACCGACTGGCGCATCAAGTCTTCAAGCGAGGCCGCGCCCGGTGCAACCTGCGCCCGTCCGGCACTTGGGGCCTTCTTGTGCAACGCGGGTACGGAGGGGCTGCGGTCCATGGGCGCGTGGGCCGGAATCGGGACTTCCAACGTAGATGCGCCGCTCGGGACAGGCGCGGGTGAGGCCGACACGCCTGCAATGGCTCCCGGCCCCTGCGACTTCGTGGACTTTGTACCCTCCTCGATGGCGTCGTCGGATGCCGTTTCGTCGGCCGGCGGCGCTGCGGCCGCGGGCGCTGGCGGCGTGGGTACGGCTTGAGTTGCGATAACGATAGGCGCTGCGGTTGGGGCACGGTGTATGCCCATCGATCGGCTGATGAGAGCCCCGCCCACGACGAGGACTGCGCCCGCTACCGCCAGCGCCCATCGCGTGGCTCCGCCGCGCCGCGTCGTTGGCTCTGGGTCGTACGGTTCCAAGAGCTCCGCCGTAGGTCCGGTCTCAGCCTTGCAAATGACGCCCGAGGACGTGATTCCATGGGCCCCTCGCACGGCGGCCGCTGCCGGGGGCACGTCAGCCGTGTCCGGCGGCAGTGATGCCTCGGAATTCGGGGGCAGATACGACCACTCGCCACTGGATCGCGCGTCGGCAACGCGCTCGGTGCGCAACGTTTCGCCCAACTTGGCGAGCTCTTTCAACTCACGTCGGATGTTCTCGCGGGTCGCCATCATTTTTCCCGGGGAGCCCGGACCTCGGCGGCCATCATGTGGGAGGATCCAATGGTTCGCCTGACACACCAACGTCTCATACGCATTTCGGTCCTACCATGTGTGCTGAATGGGCCGCGGATCGCCTGCGGGCAAGCGAAGGCAAAGAGAAGGCTACGACTGGTTGGTTTGACAAGCTAGCGGCCGCCGGTAGGACGCAAGATGCGAGCAATGCCCCACACGCCATCATTGCCCGATAGCGACGATGAACTCGGCGAACTTCCGCCGCTCGACGGCGAAATGGACGAGGCAGCCGAGCCCCAAGCGGAGCTCGATGATTTGGGCGACGACGACGGCGCGATCGAAGACAGCACCCCGGAAGGCGATCCCGCCGACCCGATTGAGCTCGATCACCTGGAGGAAGGCGAGACCAGCTGGCTCAACGAAGCATTGGACGCGACCGATGTGGATCTCGGTGCTGCCGACCTGATGGATCTGGACGACGAACGCATTGCGGGCGAGCACGACGGGGAGGACGTCGATGTCGGTGACGAGGCAGCGCTCAGCGATCAGGGGGAGTCTGGCGGCCTCGATGCGGGGGACGAAGGCCCCTTGGACCTCGACGAAGAGCTTCGTGATTCCGATCTGCCCGCGATGGACGCGGACGAGGACGAGTCCATCGACTCCCGTTTGCTCGAAGAGCAGCTGACCGCAGACGAGTCGCTGCCGTGGGCCGCGGAGCCATGGGATCGAGTCGGCGCGCCGTTGGGTCTTGTTGCGGCCACCGCCGTGGCGTGCGTATCACGAGGGGCACTTGTCGCCGCGCGCGCCGAAACCAACCAACTGCAACTATTCCGAGTCGATCTGGAAGGAGCTCGCGATGCTCTCCGGCTCGAAGGGCTTCAGGTTTCCGAGGTGGTCGCCCTTGCCGCGGACGCGCGGACGGTAGCAGCCGTGTTGCCCGAGGCGGGCCTTGTTGTCTCGCGGGACGGCGGCGAGCGATTCGAGGCGCCGGTAGGCGGCGTAGGCGTCGCCGACGTCCGTCTCGTGTCGGGGGTTGTCTGGCTTCGCACACGATCGGGCGACCTTCTGGTTTCGAAGCGCGCCGACCGAGACTTCGTCCGGTGTCCCGCGCCGGGCACGGTTGCGGCGATCGCGAGTCACGACGCTTCCGGAATCGTCGCCCTGGTCGTCGACTCGGTCGGACGGCCGATTGCGCTCGGTCGTGGGGGACTCGATGGTTTGCTCGCTTGGGAGTCGATTTCGGTTCCGGAGGCGTCGAAGCCGATGGTGCTCGCCGCCCGCGCCGCGCACGTCGCATACTCCGGGCGCTCCGGCGTCGTGCGCCGCGGGACCCACGGATGGCGATCGTTCACGTGGGATGGATCCGTAACGGCCCTTGCGTTTGTGGACGACGAAGGCACGTTGTTGGCCGCGACCTATTCCGATGCCGACGACACGACCGGACTTGTGCGGATCGACGTGAAAGGGGGTGTCGCGATCGTGGCTCGAATTGGGGCCACGCAGAACCTCCGAGAACCGTTCGACCCGGCCGACGGCCGCGCACTTGCGCTCGCGTGCGATGATTCCCGTGGTGTGGTCTGGGTGGCCGGCGGGTTTGGCCTTGCCGCTTTTGCGATCCGGCCGCGGTGAGCCTTCGTGCGGTCCTCGTGACACGTTGGGACCGCCCCCTGCCAGGGCATCGAATCGACGCCTCTATGGCGCCCGCCGTGCAATCCGGGCAAGGGCCCGCCGTGTCGGATCCGAGTCCGCCGGGCAAGCGGCGGGATCCGCGCCATCGACCAGAATGACGAGCGATCGGACCATCCGGCGCGCCTCGTCGATCGCAGCAGCGTCTCCTTCTCGGGTGGCCGCCGCGAGTAGCCGCCGCCACGCAGCAAGCTGCGCGGGAGTGCGCCCGTCGACGCCGAACCAAGCGGCCAACTCGCGCGTTGCGTTGGAGTCGAGCCGAGCGTTCGAATAGGCCTCGAGATCCATCTCGGCACCGGCGTGCTCACCGAGAGCCCATCGCGCGCGCGCGCGTCCGACGAGAGCTCGATGAAGGAGCGGGTCTCGTTCGAGAGCAGCCGTGAAGACGCGTTCGGCCTCCGCCGGCTCGCCGAGTCTGAAGCGAAGCTCTCCGAGGCCTGTCCAAGCGGCGCCGTTCGTCGAATCCATCTCGATCGCCTCGGTGTAGCGGCGTAAGGCGATGTCTTCTTCGTGCGCGGCTTCGTGTGCACGCGCTTGAAGCACGAGCTCTTCGGAAGATGCCGCGCCAGCCGCCGCACGTGCGGCCCCGCAGGCGCCGACGAACGCGACCCATACCGGGCCCTTCGGCCAGCGCACCATCGGACGCGATCAGCCGACGCTCTGTGCCTCTTCGATCGCCTCGCTGCGGCGTGGGCGCCGCGAGGTATCGAGAATGGCCTTGCGAACGCGCACGGCATCGGGAGTCACTTCGACGAGCTCGTCGGCATCGATCCATTCCATGGCGGTCTCAATCGTCAGGACGCGCGGAGGCGCGAGCAGGACGTTCTCGTCCTTGCCGTGGTTGCGCACATTCGACAGCTTCTTTTCCTTGATGACGTTCACGTCCGTATCGTTCGGCCGGTTGTGCTGACCCACGATCATGCCCTGGTACACCTCGACTCCGGGGGTGACAAAGAAGGAGCCGCGCGGTTGCAAATGGTGCAGCGCGTACGGAGTAGCCACCCCCCCGCGGTCAGCGACAATCGCGCCGGTGACGCGTTTCACCATCGCACCGCCCCACGGCTCCCAACCGTCGAACGTCGAGTTGAGAAGAGCCGTACCCCTGGTTGCCGTCAGGATCTCGCCGCGAAATCCGATCATGCCCCGGCTGGGCACGCGGTACTCGAGCCGCGCGCGTCCGTATCCCGGGTTCGACATCTTGGCCATCCGTCCCCGTCGCTCGCCGAGCCGCTCGGTTACAATCCCGATGAAGTTCTCGGGAACGTCCACGACAACCGACTCCATGGGCTCGCAGAGCATTCCGTCGACCACCTGCGTCACGACCTCGGGATTGCCGAGCTGAAGCTCGTAGCCTTCGCGACGCATCGTTTCGACGAGGATCGCGAGCTGCAGCTCGCCCCTGCCCAATACGACGAACGTATCGGCTGACTCCGTCTCGCTCACGCGAATCGCCAGATTCTTCTTCGTCTCGTGCAGAAGGCGCTCGCGCAGGTGCCGGCTGGTCAGAAACTTGGTCTGCTTGCTCTTTCCGGCGAAAGGTGAGGTGTTGACGCCCAGCCGCATCTTGATGGTCGGCTGCTCAACATGGATCCTCGCGAGCGCCCGACCTTCCCATCCCGGAGTCAAGTCCACGATCGAATCGCCGACGTCGACATCTTCGATTCCGGCGATCGCGACGATCTCTCCGGAAGCGGCCTCCAAGGCGGGCGCGCGTTTGAGGCCCTCGAACGTCGACAAGACCTTGACGGTCGACTTGAGCGTTCGGCCGTCTTTGATCACTCCCACGAGCTGGTTGGCTCGCACGAAGCCCGAGACGATTCTACCGATGGCCAGACGGCCGATGTAATCGTCGTGGTCGACGTTGCTCACGAGGATCTGCAGCGGCCCGTCGGGGTCGCCCGGTGCGGGCGGCACGTTGGCAAGGATGGCGTCGAACAGTGGCGCGAGCGTGGTCGATGGATCATCGAGCGTGCGTTTCGCGACACCGTCCCGCCCGATCGCGTAGAGAATGGGAAACTCGAGTTGGACCTCGGAAGCGTCGAGATCGCAAAACAAGTCGAAGACCTCTTCGTGAACCTGCTCCGGGCGCGCATCGGATCGATCAATCTTGTTGATGACCACGATGACGGGAAAACCGAGTTCCAAGCACTTGCGGAGCACGAACCGAGTCTGTGGCAGTGGCCCCTCGGCAGCATCCACGAGAAGAATTGCGCCGTCTGCCATGAGAAGCGTGCGTTCGACCTCACCGCCGAAGTCGGCGTGGCCCGGCGTATCGATGACATTGATCTTCGTGACCGATCCGTCGGGTGACTTCCATCGAACGCTCGTGTTTTTGGCAAGGATGGTGATGCCCCGCTCGCGCTCCAGATCGTTGGAGTCCATCACGCGCTCCTGCACGACTTCATTGACGCGGAATGTGCCGGCCTGCCAAAGCATCTGGTCGACGAGCGTGGTTTTGCCGTGGTCGACGTGGGCCACGATGGCGACGTTGCGCAGGGGGTGCGGGCGCGGAATGCTCATGAGGGCAGCGTCAGGTAGCGTCCCGCCTGGTGTTTCGCAAGCCACTCAGCCTGGCCGTCCAGCGGTCAGGCGTTCAACCCGAGGCGGAATCGCGCTTGCGCAAACGAATCGCCCACCGCGAAGGCAACGAGGTCTCGCGCCTCGAGCGTGCGTGACACCCAGGTGCCGCGCTCGCGACTTTCTCTCGGCGCGCCCTCGGCGAGACCACCGACGAGAGCGATCGCATCGAAGGCCGCGCTCGGGTCGCCAACTGCGAGCAGGGCGACCCGATTCGACCAGGCCACCGCTGCCAATCCCAAGGCACCCGGATGGTCGTCGACGGCGGCCGTGGCCTCCAGGGCAAGGATTCCGACATCCGCCGCCGCATGGCGCGGCAGCGCGGCTTGAATCAGGGCCGTGGTCGCGCTCATGGCGGGTGTGGGTCGCACATGCGGCTCCCACGTCGGATTGATCGCCTTGAGCCACGCCGGAAGCAGCACGCCGAGCTCCGCTGCGCTTGACCGTGCCAGAGCCGACGCCTTCGCTCGGAGGAGTTTGATGGCGCGAAGCGCTAGAAATGCGCCTACTCGTTCGTTTCCCGTCAGGGCTTCACCGAGGACGATCGCGGGAGACGGTCCGATGGGGATGCACACGGCGCCCAACTTCGGCGAGGACAGGACCTGCAGACCGCCGAGGCCGGCAGCGGCGGCCGCGCGAAGCGACAGCCTGGCCAGCGGCGCGTCTGGAGCGAGCGGCGATGCTCTCAGCTGGCGCAGGTCCACTGGAGCGGCCGCATCGAGCGCGTCGCCCGTCTTGGCGAGCAGCGAACGGATCGCCGGCGTGAGCACGTCGGGTGCGAACGAGTCGTCGAACTGCGCGTCAAGCGCCCGCTCGCCCCCGCCCTTGATGTCCGCGGGATGGCCTTCGATGGCGGCGGCGATTGAGAGGACCGCCCGCGCGGAATGCGGTTGTACTCGTAGTTCGAAGACGGCGGCGACGATCTCGAACAGATCGCGCTCGACACGACCCGACAGGAGGGCGCGCCGCGCATCGGCTGCGGCGCGGTCGAGCAGAATGTGGACTGCGGGAGTCTGTTGGTGCCGCACGTAGAACTCGGCCAAAGCGCGAAGCAGCACGACGTCTTGCGGCGCATCGCGTCGCGCCATTTCGAGTGTCTTCTCGGCCCGCCGCAGATCGTGGGCCGAGCGCTCGTGAATCGCCGCGAGTTCAAGCACTCGATCGCGCTTGTCCGCCGCAGACGTCGCTCGTAGGACCAGATCCTGCTGCACCTCGATAGCCCGCGCGGGATCGTTTTGCCGTTTATGGACTTCGACGAGCTTTCGGGCGGTCTCCACGTCGTCTGGCGCACGCTTGAGCACCTCCTTCAGAGCGACCTCGGCGCGCGACAAGTTGACGAGTCGATGCGAATACAAATCGCCCAGTCGCTCGTAGACGGCCCGCTGCTCTTGCGGCGACGCGAGCAGACGGGTCAGTCGGACGAGGGCTTGCTCCGCGGCTTCCCAGTCGCCGTGCAACGTGCAGATGTCCGCGAAAGCTGACAGGGCTCCCGGGTCGTCGGGGCGCTCCTGCAAGGCCGCCTCGAACGCACGCCGCGCCCCTGCAATCTCTCCGACTTCCAGAAGGACGCGACCTCGGCGCACCTCGAGAGCGAGGCGCTCTTCGGGATCCGTGACCTGCTCGAGCCTCCGCTGAAGCAACTCCCCGAGCTCGGTGTGCATTCCGCGCGCCGTGTACAGGACAGCCAGTCGATCGAAAACATCGGCGTGAGCGAGGTCGATGGCCCCCGCCGTTTCGAGGGCATGCATGGCGCGTTGCCCGTCGGCTGCGTGGTCCATCCAGAGTCTCCCCGCATCGTACCAGGCCATGAGCTGGTGCTCTGGCACCGCGCTGCAGCGTGCAAGAGCCTCCGTGGCTTCCGCGGCGCCGCGAACGTCGCCCGCCCCGTTGCGCAGTTGGGCGACCAGGTTCCACGCCAGGATATCTCCGGGATCCTGCGCGCTCGCGCGCTCGACGAGCGAGCGAGCTTCGTCCAAGCGGTCGAGGCGAATGGCTGCCTCTCCGGCACGCACGAGCAACGCTGCGATCTCGAAAGGTCTCGACGCCCGGGCCACGACGTGTTTCGTGGCTTCCAGGAACGCGACGTCGTCACCTTGGGCCCGTGCGAGTGCCAGTTGCACGCGAAGTGCCCACAGAGACGGCCCGCTCTCGGAGGCAGCGAGGTCGATCATTTCGCGCGCGGATGCGATGCCGTCGATGTCTGCGCGCAGCCGCAGTCGCGCAGCGACCTCCGCGTGCGCCGTGCATTCGCCGGCGCCATCGCCCCGCAACGCCCTCGCTATCGAGGCGGCGACGGGCTCGATCTCCTCAGCGCGTCCCTCGCCTATCAGATGCTGCTCGACATGCCGGAGGCTGAGTGGGTACTCCGGAAAGATCTCCAAAACGGAACGGTGCCATAGCAGCGCGCTCGCCGAATCGTGCCGTGCCGTTGCATCGAGGACAGCAAGCCGTTCGTACGCCTCGCGACGCGACCGACCATCCGGAGCGTCCTTGGCCTCCGTAAGAAGCGCGTCCGCAAGGAGCGCGACGCGCCCGGTGCGCAGCTCGGCGCGTTCCCGTGCCACACGACCTAACGAGCAGTGGCCCTCTGCAGCCACCGTTGCGCATCGAAGTGCGGCATCGTCCTCACCGCGTCGCTCGAACTCGTGAGCCGCTTCGATGGAAAGCAACACGCGCACGTCTCCAGTCGTGTGGGCTGCGCGCTCCTCGCGCCACGGAGCGGAATCTTCCGGCGGATCCGTCGCCATTCGCTCGAACAGATCGCGCAACGCGGCGTCGCCGCGCCGCACGAGGTGAGCGGTCCGCAAACGTTCCTCCGCGAGCTCCGGATCGCGATCCGCGATCAGAAGGGCCTCGCGCACCGACTCGAGCGCACCTTCGATCGGATCGTCACTGCTCGATCGCCGTTCACGTATCCAGCGCAGGACCTCGTCCGCGTCCCCGGCGCGCCGTGCAATCCGCTCCGCCAAAAAAGGCGCAATCGGAAGGGTCGGTGCGGCACGATAGGCGAGCTCGAGCAAGTGGGCGAGCGTTGGATCCGGAAGCGAGTCGCCGCTTCGGGCGACCGCTTCGATGCGGGCGAGCGCCGACCGCAGGCCATCGCCGAGTTCATCGGCGAGCGTGTTCAACTCCGACGCCTGGTCCAGCGCCTCGATGGAGGCCAACGCGCGAAAGGCGGCCTCGCACGTGGGGTCTGCGGCGCGGGCCGACTTGAACGCCTCGGCGGCTCGTTCGCGCGCGCCGGCACGCTCGGCGAGGAGCGCAGCGGCGAGATGGCCGATGGCACCCGAGTCCGCTGCGAACCTCGCCGACCCCCACGACTCGACGAAGCGACTGATGTCGATGGCTCGACCGGTGCGCGCCCAAAGCTCGAGAGCAATGCCACGCGCAGTAGGACCGTCGTCGGGCAGAGCGGAGCACACCGTCTCGATCTCGGCGTTCGAGGCACCGGCGGCGAGCCGGCGTCCGAGCTCGACTTCGACCCGCGATTGGGATGAACCGGCGGTGCGGCCGTAGCGTGCGGGATCGACCGGGGCGACCGCCGAAGCGGCAGAGACCAACGGGTGCATGCCCGGTGTTGACGCCGCCGCATCGAAACGCGCGTCGCTGGCCGGCAGCGGCGCATGCGCGAGAGTCGCCAGAACGACTCGGTCCACCGACGTGAGAGGGGATGCGTTCAACACCGCGCCCAGCAGCAGATCCCGGTCTCCGAGTTCGAGAGCACGAGCGACGTAGGGCGCGTGCGCTGCGGCGTCCCCGCCTTCGACAAGTTCGCCGAGCAAGCGAACTGCGAGGCGCCTGGTCGCGCTCGTCGTAGAGGCCAGTGCGGCCGCGAGCCAACGGGCCCCGGAAGCAAGCTCGGGGACGCGCACGAGCTCCGCGACGGTCGACGCCGCGGTGGCAAGGTCGCCTTGGCCGATCGCGTGTCGTGCGCGGAGTACGCTATCGATCGCAGACGGCTCGAGGTCTCGGGACTGCCGCGTGTCGATTCCGCGCAGACGCAGGCATTGGGCGATGGCGTTTGCGAGCGGGGCAAGTTCCGCCAAGTCCTGCAATAAAACCGCCGCGCTCGGGTTGTCATGGTGGGCCAGAGCGCTCGCCGCACGAAGCACCGCAGCACGGACGTCGTCGCCCTGGTTCCCGGCGGCCTGTTCGAGGCGCGCGTTCGCGCCTTCGTGGTCTCCACGCGCTCGAACGGCCTCGGCGGCGAGGAGCGCCGAATGCAAGCGCGGTGGGCCGGGTGGGGCGTTCGACATCTCTCCATCGAGCGAGTCGAGGTAGTCATCCGGATCGGGCGGCCAGGGCATGAGAGCGCGCGCTTGACGGTGCGCGAGGGCGACGGAGGGCGCCAACTCCCGGGCCTCGGCGGCGAGCGCTTGGGCCCGCCCCCGATCGCCCAGCGTCGCAAGCAGTTCGCTGCACACGAGCAGACCTCGTGCGCAGTCGATCCTGTCGTCGAACGCGCGGGCCTCCTCCTCGAGCCAGGCCGCTCTGTCTTCGTACGACTTCCGAGCGTCGCCCTCCAGCCAGGCATCGCCGGGACGCTCGTCCGGCCACAGGGCTGCCGCACGCTCGCCGACGGTCGACACGATGGGCTTGCCTGGCGTCCCAGCAAGGTGCGCCGGCGTCCCAGTAAGGTGCAGGGAAGGGCCCGGGAGGGTGGTCCGGCGAGCGATCGTGCTCCCCTCGCTCGAGTCGGAGGACGGGCTCAAAACCTCCGCCGCCAGCGGAGCTGTTCGTGGGCCCTCGACCGTGGAGCCGGAAGGCGGTTCGGTCGCCACCTCGTGCGTCGAAGGCTCGATGAGGCCCTCCGCGAATGGGTCGAACATCGCACCGTCCGGGACGCCTTCCGAGGCGTCGATCCGGCGAGCCCGACGCAAGGGCTCGAGTGGCGAATGCTCGTCGCGCGATGGGACCGATTGGGCGCTCGTGACGACGTCTGGGGGATCGCTCTGCGCTCGATCTCCACTCGATTTCGAGTGCGGGGCTTCGCCGAGCGGGTCGCGCGCGAACATCTGGCCGAGCCCCCCGTGCGACGAGGTCGCTCCGCCGGGCCGATAGCGTCGCAGCAATTCCTCGGGGACGACCGCGATGATCGTCGCGCCCCCATCGTCCTCGTCGGGGTCCATGGCGAGCGGCTCGACCGACAGCGGTAGCGACACGGCCGTCGCGTGCGCCGTCGCCGGCGCGGTTGGAGGTCGATACAGGGGACGCGGCGGCGGACTGCCTGCGAGCGCTGCAGGCTTGTCGGTCACGATGTCACGGGCAACCTCCGGCGCGAACGACTTCTCCTCCCACTCTGCCAGAGCCTCGTCCCAGTCGAAATCTTCAATCTCGTCGGCCTTCTTGTCGTCGGTCATGCGGTTTCCTCGAGTCCGAGCGAGCGCCGCACGTCCACGTAAGTCTGCGAGAGTACGAACCGAAGGAGCTCTTCCGCGCGCGCGTTGCCCGGTGCGCTTCGTCCAAGCCGATCCATCGGGACTCCGAGGACGTCCATGAGAATCACGACGGGGTCGCCGCTCGCGACGGCTGCGATGCGGTCTTGCGAGGCGAGAGCACGGCGGCTCCACGCGCGCGCGTCCGCATGGGTGGCGACGAGCGCACCGCATAGGCTGGGCAAGAGTTTGCGCGTCCTCCGAGAAATGGCCTTTCCGAGCAGCTTCTCGAACTCCGCAAGCACGGCGTACGGCGGGTGGTCGACGGGGAGGTTCGCGATCTTGCACGCCGCCACGACGATGGCGGCGATCGCTACGTCGTCGCGGCAGCGCACGATCGTGGTGCCACGCACGATGGCGAGGATCTCGCGGGCCACCCGAGCCCGAGCGAGAGGCGAAAGCGGCGAGTTCACGTCGGGGCCCACGACTATGGCCGGGGGCACACCGGGAATGCCCTGGATGCCCAGGGGATCCTTTCCGCCGACGTAAAGATCGAATTGTTCGATCCCGAACGCGCCGGCCCACGCCGCGATCTCGTTTCGCAAGGATAGGCCGCTGCGCGGATCGACCTTATCCCGCCGGCCCACCCCGCACATGTGTCCGTTCGGTCCGAGGGCCTCGGCGATTGTCGGGCCCAACATAACGAAGAGTTCGGCGACGGGGCCCTCGTCTCCCGGCGCGAGAAGGGACCGCATCATCGCATCCGGGATCCTGACGTGCGGAATGCGTGGCTTGCTCTGTGCAAGCTGGGCGAAAATCGGGTCGGCTTCGGCACGGCTCTCGCCGAGCGCGGACAGCGCCCCGAGGGCCGATTGACGGAGCGCGCTGTCGTCGAGAGCGCGAGCCACGTCGGCCAAACGGCGCACGACCGCGGTGTCGATCGTGTGCGATTGCAGGTTCGTGACCAGTGCGATGCGCGCCGCATCCAACAGTGCGCGCTTCCCGTCGGGCGGAGGGTCCAAACGCAGGAGCAAATCGATCGCCTCGCCGTCATCCGGTGCCTCGGCGAGAAGTGTCGCGACCGCGACAGCGGCGCGTTGGATGTCGCCGAGGCGGTCGCGGTCGATCGCAATGGAAAGACGAGCGGCTTCGATGCGTCCTGCACGATCCGAGCGTTCCTTCATTAACTCTTCGAGCGTCGCCGTTGCGACTTGCCATGCTCCGGTGCGGGCTGCGACGCGCGCGAGTCGCTCGCGAACGGGGGCGGTCGACAGCTTGGCCCTGCGGACCGTGAGCAGCACGTCGAGCGCTGCGTCCACACGGTCCAGCTTGTTTTCATAAAGGTCCGCAGCGGCGACCGCGGCGGTTACGCGGTTCTTCGCGGGCGCACCGTCGAGGGCGGCCAGTCGCGCCAATGCGGACGCGGCATCTTCGAACTGTCCTCTCCGAATATTGATCTCTCCGAGGAGCGCGAGCGCACCCACATGATCCGGTTCGAGAATGGTCACCCGTTCGAGCGCCTTGAGCGCACCGTCGAAGTCGCCATTTTCGCGCAAGACGCGGGCCTGTTCCCAGGAGAGCTTTTGAAGCTCGTCGGGATCGTCGGTGACGTTCACTCGCCGCGAGATGATGGTGAGCAGCGTGGCGTTGTCCTTGCGGGCACGTGCCCGCCGGAAGAGCTTGTCGAACGCAACCGGTCGAGTGGGGTCGCGTTCAAAGCTCGCAGCCAGGGCCCGATCGGCGTTTGTGTCGTCGCCGAGGTCGATGAAGGTGAGCGCCGCCGCCTCCCAAAACGCGGCCCCTCGACGCGCGTCACGGCAGCGCGCCCCGAGTTCGGCCGAGGCCCGCGCACGCAATGCGAGGTCACCCGAGCTTTCGGCGCACGCCCGAAGCCCGTCCCAGGCAGCGAGATCGTGCGGCCTCTCGGCCAACACGCGTTCGAAAGCCTCACGCGCGCTGACTGCGTCCGAGGACGCAAGCCTCGACCATGCGGCGAGTGCGATGGCATCGAGCTCGGCTTCAGCGCCCAGCGCCCCATCGAGGTCCTCGAGGGCTGCCGCTCGGCGGCGTGGATCGCAGCCCGGAGGAGCGAGCTCGAGATTCGCGAGACGCACGGATGCGGATCGCCCCGCGACGAAAGCGGCAGGCGTACTCAGATCGACATGAGTTTGCAGGAGCGCCGCACTGGCGAGCATCGATTCGCGTGCATCCCCCGACATGGACTGCGCGACCGCAATCCGAGCTTGGACCTCTTCACGAGAGTCGCCGAGCGAAACGGCGGCACCCAACCAGTCGAGCGCGGCAGGCAGGCCGCCTCCGGCCTCGAACCAGCCGCGAGCGGCCTGCGCGATGGCCTCGGGATCGTCGCTCCGTCGCGCGACGACCGTGCGCTCAGCGGCGGCGAGCAGAAGCCCTCCGGGGCCGCTCGAGGCAATCCGCGCGAGCGCGTCGACTTCGTCTGCCACAACGGCGGCGGTCGACACGGTGAGCCGCCCGATGGCGGCTGCAAGGCTCAACGGGGCCGGCGCAGCGTCGAGAAATGCGAGAGCGGCGGAGGCCACGTCGGCCTCGCCGGACGCTACCGCCGTGGCGAATCGCTCGAGTGCGAGAACACGGGGGTCGCCGCCCACCTCCTCCGCTCGGCGGATAGCCAAACGGCGGGCGTCGAGCGATTCCGGATCCACGCCCCAGATCGCCCAGCCGATAGCGGTCTTGCTGGCCTCGGGAGCGTCGCCCATGGCCGCCTCAAGTTCGTCCATGGCTCGCTTGCGTTGGCCGGCGCGCCAGTGCTCGAATGCGGCCTCGATGTGGAAGGCCGCACCGAGCTCACGATCCGTGACGGCTCCCGCCGCCCTTGAGGCGACGCTCGCCGCGGCGCTCAGGTCTCCCGCGGACCGGTCGAGATCCCCGAGGTAGGTCGCGAGGATCGCGTCCTCTGGATATCGCTCCACCAGGCGGCGCAATCCATCGCGTGCGGTCGCCAGGTCACCGATCGCATGCGCCCGCATGGCGGCAACGACGCGGAGAGTACGCGACCTGTCGAAGTCGCCTTCGTCGATGGCCGCCAACGATGCGATCGCCGACCGTGCACGCGCGTCGGGGTCGTCGCGTCCCGGAGAGGCGGCACGGGACGGGGCAGGGAACGCTTCGAGAATCCACGCCAACCACGCACCGCCCGGAATCTCGACGAGCTCGACCATGGCCCGGGCGACGGCCGCCGCGTCGCCGCGTGCAGAGCGGATTCGGATGAGCTCCGTGCACAGCGAAATCGACTCTTTGTCGGGCTGTTCCGACGCCAGCAGTCGCTTGGTCGCCTCTTCGTACCACGCGGTGTCACCGGCGATACCGGCGAGGAGCCTTGCCACGCGTGCGATCACTACGGCGTTCGCGCCGAACATCGCCGCTTGGGTCAGCGCGGCCCTCGCAGCGGCCACGTCGCCGGCTCGAACTGCCCACACGAAGGCCGCAAGGATGAAGGCGCGAACGCGCGCGCTGTCGGTGGCCAATTGGTCGGCGAACTCTTCGAGCTGTGACGAGAACGCGGACGGCTGATTCCCGTCCGCCAGCATGTCGAGCTGCAGGGCGCGTGCAGGCAGACATCCCGGATCCGACACGAGCGCTCGAGACAACGCCTCGATAGCCTCCTGCGCATGGCCTCGCGTCGACGCCCATTCGGCCACGCGCAACGCCAGTGCGGCGGCCGTGGGTCCGTCCGTCTCGGTCTCCAAGCGATGTGCCGCGAGATCGGCCGCAAGCTCGGTGTTCCCGGTCTGCTCGGCGAGCCGAATCCTTGCCTGCGCGACGACCATCTGCGCCAAGCGCTTGTCGTCGCCTTGCATCCGATCGACGGCGAGCAGGGCGCGATCGAGCGCGGCCGCGCCCGCGTCAAGCTGCCTAGCCGTTCGGCGCATTTCGGCCGACCGCAACCACGCATCGGCCGCGCGCCCCGGCTCCCTCGCCCATCGCGGGACGCCCAAATCGTCTCCGCGGTCGCCATCGTGGATGGCCGAGTCGATCAGATCCGCGAGGGCTTCGAGGCTCGTGGCTTGGAGGTCGGCGCGTGCCGGCGCCCGCATCGTGTCTGCGCTGCCCGGGGGGACGCGGGAGACCTCCTCGAGAGCAAGCGTCGCCGCCCACGTCCCGCCCGCTTCGAGACCTCGTGCCTCTTTAAGCAGCAGAAGAGCGGCTTCCGTTTGCCCGGATTGGGACGCCATGCGCGCGCGATCGATGAGCAACAGGGCTCGCCAGGTCGGATTGGAAGCGAAGCGCGTCCTTTCCGCGAGGGCTTGCTCGCGGATCGCCGAGTCGTCCGAACGTCCGGCGAGAAGCTCGAGCTCGAGCCATGCCCGGGCTTGCTCTGCGGCTGGCGCCTCACCGATCGCCGCCGCCTGCCGTGCGCTGGTGGTGGCCGTGGTGATGTCGCCCGCGACATCGGCCATGTATGCAGCCTGCATCAGGAGTGCGCGTACCCGTTCCTCCGGGGTTGCGGCCGCTCCGAGTAGCGACTCGAAAAAACGCGCCCCGAGCCCCTTCAGTCCGGATCGCTTGTCGAGCAGTCGTGCAATTCCTTCGAGCGACTCGCGGAAGCTGGGCTCCACCTCGTAAGCGGCGAGATAGTCTCGGGCGGCCGCCGCGTCGTCACCGTCGCATTCTTCGAGCTCCGCGACCTCTGCGAGCAGGCGTGCTCGGCGGGCCGCATCCCCGGTCGCGTCAATCTCCGCGCGCAAGCGCCGAAGCGTCTCGTCAGACGGGCTAAGCGGCTGGCTGGGCTGGGTCGGCGTCGAAGCCGCCGTGGGTGGGCTGATCGTGGGCGAGTGGGACATGCGCGGGGCCGGCGCGAACGATCGTCGCTCAAGCTTATCTCACTCCCCGTTCAGGGCGCAGACGAAATACAGCGTGCGGCCCTCGGTCGTCCGAGGGCGACGCCCCGGGACACCCGACGTCGCGAAGGCCGCAACAAATCGGCTTGGCATCGGGCGGATGCGTCCGCTCGTCAAAGGATCTGGGCGAGCTTTTCGTGGACTTTCGATTCGACGGTGCCCTTGAGCATTCGCATCAGCAAAGGGAGATCGATCTGCACGCGCACTTCGGTGTCGCTCACCTCGACGCTGCCTTTCGTTCCCTTGGCGGTTCCTCGAGCGGCTTCGAAGAGGATCCGATCCCCGTCCCAGTGCCAATCGAGGTCCATCTTCTGCTTCATCGAGACCGCGAGATCTTCGGCGCGCTTCCTCGCCTCGTCCTTGGGAAGGGTGTGAGTTCGACGAACGTCGATCGTGGCCATTGGCGGTTCCTCTTATTCGAGCCTTTTGACGATCCAGTATCCGCGCGGCGTATCGATGGGCCCACCCACGCGGTCGACCGGCAGAGTGAATAGTACGTATTCCGGTGCCGGCTCGAGGATGGCCGTCCTCACGGTGCCGACGTCGTCGGACGACCCGGGGTCTCCCTGCTGGACGGCCGCATGGAAATCGTGTTGCGCCGTAACGACGAGTTTTGCCGCGAGCTCCTTGGCCTCGGCACGCGACCGGGGCGCCGGCCGTCCTCCGGTTGCGCTCGGTTGCGCCCCCGTGTACGAGACGAGCACGATCCCGAACCGCACCTGGCGCGGCGCATCCATCGGCAGCGGTGGGACGGAGGCTCCTTCCGGCAGCGCCGGTTCGAATCCGCCATCGATTTGCGGCTCTAGCCTCGCGAAATCGCTCGGCAACCGTCCGCTCGCCTCCCCGCCCGTGCCGCCCGCGTCGCGTTGCAGCGATCGGGGGGCGCTGCTGTCGTCCGATCCCCCGTCCGGCGAACCGTCGTGCGCGACGGTTCTCGGTCGGTGAAAGTCGCGTGCCACGATCCATAGAGCGAGCGCGACGACCGCGAGACCAACCAGCCGAGTGACCCAACGCTGCATAGCGGCGACGCTACCTCGACGCGCGCGGCGCGTTGCGCGCGTCGCCCGATCGGTCGTCGTCCTCGGGCGGCAGTTCGTCGTCCGCGGGCGGGGCTGGCGGCCCGAACTCCTCGTACGGCCGCTGCGTCGCAGGAGGTGGATCCCCATAGAGCTCCAGCTCCACCGCCAGCCAATTCTCGCGCGCGATGAGCGCATCGCGCTCGCCGCGCGCGTCGAGGGCCGGCGCGTCGGCGCCCTTCGTTTCCGGTCCGGCCATCGGAACAGCCTCGAGCCGGGCAAGCTGCAGCTCGACCCCCGCCAGCTCCCTTCGAACCAGCACAGGATCGATTTGTGCGCGTTCCGTGTAGTCGTCGGTCAATAGGACGAGCTTTTCCGGACCCGCCTCGGCGAATCCGGGGCCGACGGCGCACC
Organism: Polyangiaceae bacterium; assembly: GCA_049521295.1. GTDB lineage: Bacteria > Myxococcota_A > Polyangia > Polyangiales > Polyangiaceae > Palsa-1150. The sequence goes on from JBEKOY010000087.1 coordinate 23,085, forward strand.
GCTTCGTCTCGATGCCTTGACGGTACGTCACGATCCCCGTGCGCAACGCGGCGAGAAGGGGCAGGTGGCCCGGCAACACGCCGAATTCACCATGGACGCTCGGCGCGGTGACTTCGTCGACCGCAGCCGCAAATGCGCGGCCCCGCGGGGTGACGATTTCAAGCTGGATCTTGTCCGCCATCGTTTTCGTCGCCGGCGGCGCCGTCAGGCCTTGCCTGTGAGCTTCTGTGCCTTCTCCCGAGCCTCCGCGATGTTGCCGACCATGTAGAAGGCCTGTTCCGGCAAAGCGTCGAGCTTGCCGAGGACGATCTCCTCGAAGCCGGAGATCGTCTCTGCCAGGGGCACGTACTTGCCCGGGGTGCCGGTGAACTGCGACGCCACGAAAAACGGTTGGGACAAAAATCGCTGAATCTTCCGCGCGCGGCTGACCGTGAGCTTGTCCTCCTCGCTCAGCTCGTCCATGCCCAAAATCGCGATGATGTCCTGCAGGTCCTTGTACTTTTGAAGCAGCGCCTGCACTTGACGCGCGACTCCATAATGATGGTCGCCGATGACCCCGGGATCGAGCAGCGTCGAGGTCGAGTCCAGGGGGTCGACCGCAGGGTAGATGCCAATCTCCGTCAATGCGCGGTTCAGCACAGTGGTCGCATCAAGGTGAGCGAACGTGGTAGCCGGCGCGGGGTCCGTGAGGTCGTCGGCGGGA
>JBEKOY010000088.1:0-23725 GCA_049521295.1 Polyangiaceae bacterium
GCCCATGAGGAGACCGCCGGCAAGCTGCGGGACCACGGTAACGAGAGGGTACCAGAGCTCGGCCACGACGCCCGCATCGACGTCGCCGTACTGGTCACCAACGCCGGGTTCGGCGTCCACGCGCCAGGCTCTACGGAGTGCGCAGGACGCTTTGCCCGGCAGGTCTTCCTTGGGGGGCGGCTCGTCCAACGACTGCTCGAGACCGCCCTGTTCTCCGTGGTCGGCGCATCGTGCGCATGGGAAGAACTCGCTTGCCGACCACTGTGAGCGCCCCGGAGGGGAGGAGCCCCTCAGCGCTTCGCCACGAAGTCTCGAACATCCATCCCGATGTCTCGGACAATGGCGCGGAGAAGCGCGGGGGAAATGTCGCGCCCCGGGTGAAAGGGTACCGTCGTAGCTCGACCATCGGAGTGGCGATACTGGCGATGCGACCCACGTTGGCGAACCTCCGCGAATCCGAGGCGTTCGAGAATCGTTGCAACCTCTCGCGGTTTCAGGATCGGGACGTCGCTCACGCCTACGCAACCTTGACGGTCTGCGTTCCGACGAACTCTCCTTCGAGTTTGGGTTCACCGTCTTCGAGGAGCATGGCGACGACCTCTTCCAAGTTTTGGCGCAACTCGTCGACCGTAGCTCCCTGAGAATGCGCGCCCGGCCAGCCGGGAACATAGCCCACGCGCGGTGCATCCGAGTGCACGAAGCCGAATGCCGCGGTGGGCCCGGAGTGGCAATGGGTCCGGCCTCGTGATGTCGCGCCGATTCGCGAAGCGGCACGGGACGCTTTCGTCCATGGGCCTCGGCTACGCTACGCGCGAATGAACGGTCTTCCAGACGGCGCACGCATTCGTGGAGCTGGGTGATTCATCCCTTCCTCGGCATCCTCACCCTTCGCGACGAGCTCATGGCCGAGGGGACCGTCCGCATGCTCGACGACCATCCGACGGTCCCGGCGGCCGTCGTGGTGATGGGGCGGGCGCATGTTTCGGGGTACGCGCGGATCCTCGTCGAGCGATACGGGTTCGCGCGCGATCTGCCCGAGATTCGTCCGTAGCGAGGGTAGGAGGTCAAAATGACTGCATCGGTGCTCTACATGTCTATGTCTCTCGACGGGTACATCGCAGGTCCGAACGACAGCCCGGACAATCCCGGGGGCGACGACTTCATGCGGCTGCACGATTGGTACGGGTTCGGTCCGAACGGTCCGAAGGGGGGGCCGCCGAGAGATCAAGGTCAGCATTTCTTAAACGAAATCAAGGCGACCGGCGCGGTCCTCGCGGGTCGGCGTACCGTGGAGCAGGTCGATCACTGGGGCGGTGACCATCACGCTGGCGTCCGGATCTTCGTGCCCAGTCACCGGCCGCCCGGCCCTTCCGTCGCGAAGTATCCGTTGGTGACGTATGTGGCCGACGGGATCGCCAGCGCGATGGCACAGGCGAAGGCCGCCGCGGGGAGCAGGAACGTGCTGGTGCATGGCGCGTACACGGCGCAACGGGCGCTTGAGGCTGGTCTGTTGGACGAGTTGCAGATCCATCATATCCCGGTGCTGTTCGGTCGTGGCCTTCGGCAGTTTGATGTGTTGCCCTCGCGCATCGAACTCGAGGTCGTTCGGGTGATCGACACCCCGGAGGCAACACACATCCGCTACCGCGTACGTCGATAGAAGCCGTCAGATCAGAGACGGGTCGCTCTTCCGTCAGCTGGTGCGCCTGGCGTTGCCGGACAGCGAGGTCATCGGGGACCTGAGCCCCGCGACCGAAGTACATCTCGTCGGGTGTCTGGCCTTCGAACGCGCCGTGGGGGATCCGCTCGTTGTGCTCAATCACGTAGAACTCGACGAGCCTCCGGACGGTCGCGAGGTTGTCGCCCTGGTGCAGGAACAGCCAGCGATGCTTGAGGGAGCGCTACCAGGCATCGATGAGCGAGTTCGAGAAGCTCACGTCGATCTGCGCGAATACGCGATGCAGAGCGTTCCCCTCGAAGAGCGAGTCCACGTCGCCGTTGATGTTCTCGACGCCGGAGTCCATGAACACGTCCGTCGAGGCCACGAGGTGACCGGCCGCCTTGGTGAGCACGTTGTCCGTCGCGGCACAAGTCAACGATGAGCCGCTGCTCTCCGTGTCTTCCTCGACGGCGAGTTTTCGAGGGGTCGTGGTCCGGAGACTCCCGCCGCCACTCGAGCCCTACCCGGGGCCGCCGATGCCGCTCGTGCTCTTTTCCCTCGCGATTTGCATCGGAGTGACGCTCCTCGCGTCCATGCCATTGTCACGGGCCATCGTACGGCCCGTCGAAGCGCTCGCGGGCTCCGTGAGGCGCTTCGGCGCCGCACGCTAGCTGAAGGACGCGTCCTGAGTTGCCGCGCTGCGCATCGCTCCCCAAGCACAATGACGTGATCGAGCAGCAATCCGCGCCTTATTGCCCTCTCGCGGATGTCCGCCCGCGCAAGCGCCGATGCGCGCAAGGACGGCACTAACGTTGCGGAAGGCCAAGCTCGGCCCGCACGCTGGCAAACGGGTTGCCCTCGAAGTCGGGGCTTGCATCCCCGGCGGCGATGGCGGTGCGCAGCTCGTCCATTTTCCTCGCGTGGCGACGCTGTCTGGCATCGAGCGCTTCCTTGCCCGCACGAAGGACGTCCTCGACGGTCGCGAAATGGCCGGCAGCGACCTGCGCCTCGGCGAAACGCGCGAGGTCCTCGGGCAGGTCGCCGGCGGTGAGGTGCTTGGACATGTCCGTTTCCTCAATGATTCCCGATTAGTATCGGTCCAATGAAGGATTCCTGTCAACCGAGGTGGGCGGCGTGTCGACGCTCAAGCAGTTCGTCATCCGGGCCGCACGCGCAACAGGTTGCAACGGTTCTCCGGTCCGGCCCTCGAAGTGAGCTCCGACATCCTGAACGCATCTTTGGGCGGAGCGTAGCGGAGCCCGTAAGCGCGGCCTTTTCCCAACGCAGTTGCCACCATGGTTCGACCCATGCACGCTGAAGAGGTTTCGAGCCAGGCTCCGTCTCGGTGCATCCATCCGAGTTCGGCCCTCGCTTGCCCGCGCCCGAAAGGTCGATCGGGTGAGCGACTACGGCCAAGGTTGCTGACTCTGCGATCATCCTCTGACACACCTTGGACCGTCTACGACCGCGAGCTGGGCAGCATGAACGACAGCAATTGCAGGGTCAGCATGCAAAAGGACGCGCGCCTCCGCCAGAACCGGGACGCAGGCACGCCGCGTGCCTCGTGAGGCGCAACATGAAGTGGATTCCGAACGCGCTTGCCCTTGCGATGGTGCTCTTCGGACCGGCGGCGTCGGCACAATCATGTCCTCCGTCCGAGTTCGGCAATTCTTGTGGCCCGTTCGGTTCTCCTTTCCCGGGGCTTCCGCAATGGGTGGGCGTCTGCATTGCGTCGACGTGCAGCAGCGAGAATCAGGACGACGGTGCGGTCAGCCAGCAGCCGTGTGGATTCTGCGAACCGGTCGCCTGTTCCGTGCCAGAAGTCGGGCAACCATGCGACGCCGGCACTTGCACTCAGGCCACGTGTCGCGGCACCGATGACGCTGGAAACCCCACGTCGCAGACGTGCGGCGTGTGCGTCGTTCCGATCCCGGGGTGCAGCTCGGCCAACTTAGGCGCGCCGTGCGCCGACGGCGGAACCTGCATGACGGGAACTGTTCGCGCTCTGGGCCCAGCGGGGGCGGCCCCGCCCTCGGATCTCTTCTACTCGACGCCTCAGTGCGTCGTCCCGCTAAGCGTGCCGGACGGGGGCGCTCTCGACGTAGACGCGAGCATCGGGGCAACGTCCCATGCAGCCGACGGTGCTGCGCCAGCTCCTGCTGCGGACGCGAGTAGCGTGGACGCGTCCATTTCCTCTCGTGGCTCAGGCGGCAGCTCGGGATGCGACGTCGCTGCAGGACGGGGACGGCGAACACATGGTCCACGAGGCATCGGTCTGCTCTTCACGGCCGCGGCCGTGCTCGTCGCAACGAGGAGGCTTCTGCGTCTGTCATCGGGCCCGCGCCGCGGACCGTCGGTCGGTGTTCCTCGGCGCCCATAAGCGAGAAGAAGACAGTCGCCGGCCTCGCATTCGCCGTAACCGGAGCGGGTACGGCCGACTGACAACGAACGCCCCAAACGCGTGTGCCGTGACGCATTGTCCGCGGGCTTCGTGGTCGTCTTCGCCGCGGCGTAGACCGAGGCACGCGGTTGTCTCCCACGCACTCGCAACCAAGGTTCGACCCACGGACGCTCGAGCGTTCGAGGCAGGCTCCCTCTCTGTGGATCCATCCGAGCACGGTCCTCACACGACGGAGTCGCCCATGAAGGGAACCGACCATGGCGCGCGCTAGAACGGGAACGCTTGTTCCGCCGGGCGCGGATGGCATTTGGCGCGCTCGTGCACGAATCCAACGAGTTCGGCGGGCGGCCGGGCGATGCGCCCGCTGTACTCGCTCGGTACGACGGATACGGCGGTCGCGAAACGCAAGCTCGCCAAGCTCGTCGCAGCCCTCGATTCCGGCGTCGACCTGAGCGAGGCGGCGCTCGACGCCCGACAAGCCGAGCGGGTAAGCGACTACGCCCAAGGCTGCGGCGTGCGGCACCAGCCAGCACGACCGATCATGACGCCTCGACGCAGATGCGTAGCGATGTCGGCGGCCCTAGTGTCGAGGGCCTCGTCTTCGTTCGAGCGGGCCTTGCTTCGAGCCCGGTCGATGGCCTTTGCGGCCTGCCGAAGTGATTCTCGCGCGCCCCGGTTTTGTGCCGGCAGTTCAGCGTGCGCGATCGACCCTGATGGCGAAAGGACGGCGACGGCACCGTCGGCCAAGTCATCTTTCCGGCCAGGCAGGGCCCGACGCACGGCTCCATGTCGCAGCCACTCGACGTGTGGGGCGGCGCCGATCGGGCGTAGGAACGTTGAAGACGATTGCGTGACTGCTCGGATCGCGCGCGATGATTCCCGTGTCGTCTCTGATTGGGAGGAGCCGCGAGGCCAACGGAGACGAGTTGGATCGGCTTTCGCCGGAAGGCCCTGCTGCTAGATCGACTCGAGATACGCGATGAGATCCGACAGATTTTGGGGCGACAGCTGGGACGTGGTGCCGTGCGCCGCCGTATCGCACCCTGCATCGAACGTGAAGCGATCGGCCAAGGTCGCTGCGCACCCGTTGTGGAGGAACGGAAACCGCCAGCTGACCCCCAGAAGCGGCGGGACCTGAAACGCGCCCCCGGTTCCGATGTCGACCGTTAGGTTGTTCGTGAACTTCGCGCCCGAGTGGCAGTTCGTGCATCCCGTATCGCTTCGCTCGAAAATCGCTTGCCCGCGCTGCGCGGCGGAGGGGTCAATCCACGAAGGAGCGGCGGGCGCAGGGATGCCCTCGACCCAGTTTTGAAGGGCGCTCATCTGGCCATCGTCGAGTGGAGCACCAGCCATTCGGCTCGTGTACACGTCATTCGTGAGGATGGGGAAGGTCGCTTCGTCGCCGGGCCAGTGATAGGGGGCGGTGCCCTGGATGGTGCCCCGGAGCGAGGGAGTGCGCCGTGCATTGCCGTTGAGGGTCCACACGAAGCCGTCATCGCCACCCTCCGGGTGACACGATGCGCAGGCGATGCCGGCACCGGCTCCCGTGTGAAAGAGGTCATGTCCGGTGTCGTCGCGAGACGCGGCCGAGAGTGCAATGGGCACGGCAGGACGCCCGCTCAGCATGGGTACGACGAACAGCTGCGCGGGCTCGCGCGTCTGGACGAGAAGGTCGCCGGTGGCGTCGAATGCGACGGCGATCGCCTGACGGTCGGTGACGCCCGACAGACCCCCCGCGACCCGAGTGCGCAAGCCAGCAGGCTCGGCCGACGCGCCGTCTCCACCCTCCGTCACGGGGTTCGATTCGATGAATGTGGCGTCCGTCGCAAAGGCCAAATCGAACAGCGGCGACCCCCCGGTACCTTCCCCATCGAGGCCTAGGATGATGATCGGGCTCCGTAGATCGCCGAGGAAGGCGCTGCCCGGCGCCGCGACGGCAACGTGGTTGCCGTCCGGCGAGAGTGCGACGTCGACGGGCAAAATGCCGTTGAGGAGAAAACTCGCGGTCGTGGCGCCGTCGGGCCCCATGACGCTCAGCACGCTCCCTACGGTCGCGTGTGCTCCGTAGGCATTCGGGACCATCGTCGCGATGGATTGTTCCGACTCGAGCTGATGGACGGCCACGATGGCCTGATTCGGCCCCTGAATGCAGCGCCAGACGACGTGAGTGGCGAAACCCGGTTCCGGCGACACGAGGCTGTCGCGGCGCGTGACGTTGCCGTCGCGCGCGACCCGGAGGACTTCGGCCGAACGGAAGAGCGTCAGCACGAGCGACCCGTCACTTTCGACCAATACGTCGCGCAGATCGCGCTCGACCGTGAACGACGATAGCGCTGCGCCGCCGGCGGACGGAAGCTCCACGAGCTCGCCGGTTGCGCAGGCAACCCATACCGCGTCGCTCGTGGGGTCCCAAGCCGCGCCACGCGGAGCCGGGCATACGGATCGGCGTTGCAGGATCGTGCCAGCTGTCGGGTCGATCGTTTCGAGCGCGCCTCCGCCGCGAAGGGCCACATGAACGCGGCCCGCGCCATCTTCCACGACGCGACCCGGCTCGTCGCCCGCCTGGAGCGCGATCGTGAACGTCACGCGGGCGGTCGTCGTATTGATCACGTAGACGGCGTCGCGGTCCGGATCGGAGGCGACGGCGGTGACGCCGTCGTTCAGCACGAGCAGCGTGCCCCCCGAGATCGGGGGGGGTGCAACGGCCGCCGTCACCGTCGAGCCAAATGGGGCCACGAGCGCGAAGACCCCGCTGTCGCCGAATTCGACAAAAGAGGGGGCCGATTCGCTCGACACAACCTGGGGCGACGACTCCTTGCAAGCGCCCGTCGCGAGGGCAAAATGCATGAGCGCCGCACTCGTCTGCCCGGGGCCCGCGATACGGCTAATCATGCACGGGTACTCCCACAGGCCCCCCTGGGCTGCCATTGCAGACGCTTGCATGCCCGCGCACGAGCATCGAGCACGCTCATCTGTACGAGGGACCGCGCCGGGTCGCCGAGCATCTGGAGGGCCGGAGCTCGCTTCGTCGTGGCCATTGCCGTCGATTGCAGGGTTCAATCCCCCCGGGAGGCATCCCTACAGTGGACCTGTTTCGCTCGCGACGGTCGTTGCTCACCGAAATCGCCTTGCTCCGACACCAACTCACCGCGCTGGAGCCGTCGGTCGCCCGGCCGCACGTGACGCGGCTTGATCGGATCGTGCTGGTGGCTCTCGCTGCCGCGGATTCGCGGAGAATTGCTCAAGCTCGGATCAGAGCTGCATGAATGATGCGATTTGGCGCCGATTCGCGAAGTAGTCAGCACGGCCGTCCCAATTGAGCTGCCCGCACTGTAGGTGCACATGCCTCACCTGCGGCCGGTTCGCGGAGGTGGCTGGCGATCGGGGCCGCCGTCTCTTGGGTTCGAGGCGTGATCGATTTCAGCTTCCGCCGCATAAGACTGTTCGTGGTGATGCGATTCGACGGAGCCTTGAGCATCCCATTCGTAGCGCCCGAGCAGCGTTCCGATTGCGGTCAGGTCCGCCTTCGGAAGGCGTTCGACCAGAACTTCGCGGGAGTCTGGCGTTTCCTGCGACGGATGGGCGTTCCCCACGATCGCGGCGATTCAATCCACACTTGGATTCGGAGAGACAGCGAATGCGAACAATGCGTACGGCGCGGCGGCTTCTTGAAGTCACGGTGTTCCTTGGTTTGGCGGCATTTCCGAGCGTCACGGGTTGCGGCAGCGACGACACGAGTGGCGGCGGCGGCGCTCCGGGGCCCGATGCGAGTAAGCTCGATGCGGGAGAGGATGGCGCGCCCGGCACTTCCGGCTCGAGCGCATCGGGCTCGACCTCCGGCACTGCGGACGCGACCGTCGGCGCGGAGGCAGCCGTTGGGGCGGACGCGGCCGCCGCCGCGGATGCAGCCGTTGGGGCGGACGCGGATAGTGACGACACGGGCAGCCAGGACACGGGCAGTGAGCACGCCGGCACGGCGGATGCGGGCAGCGATGGCCCGGCCGTGTGCACTCCGATGGCGACGCGGTGCTCAGGCGGCGGCGTCGAGACGTGCGGATCGAGCGGCCAGTGGGCTAGCGCGGTCGCTTGCACTTCGGACGCGCCCCTGTGTGCTCACGGGGCCTGCTTGGCCCCTTCCCAGGACGGAGGGGCCGAAACCCCTCCGAGCTGTTTGCCGGGCGGACCGGGAATGACCAACTGCGGACCCGGAGGCAGTGGATTCGAGAGCTGCTGCACGAGCCTGGAAGTGCCGGGCGGAACGTACTACCGGACGTACGATCCCCTCGGCGAGGACGGGGGCGTGATCCTTGCGGCCGACGGCGGCCCCGGGGGGGAGGCCGATCCGGCGACGGTGAGCGGGTTCCGGCTGGACAAGTACCTGGTGACAGCGGGTCGCTTTCGGCAGTACGTCAACTACCTGACGAGCGACGCGGGCGCGCCGCCAGTGAACGGCAGCGGCCTCCATACGCATCTGAACGGGGGCCTGGGACTGGCCAATAGCGGGAGTCCGGGAACCTACGAGACAGGCTGGGACGCGGCGGATTGGAACGCGTATCTCACGTCGGCGGATTCTGCCACGTTGGTCGTGGCGGTGCCCGGGCCCACGACGCTCGGCTACGGCTTCCCACCCATCGAATTCAGCTCGGACAACCTTCCGATGACCGGTGTGGACTGGTACGAGGCTTACGCGTTCTGCATTTGGGACGGGGGCTTCTTGCCGAGCGAGACGGAGTGGGAATACGTAGCGGCGGCGGGCAGCCAAGAGCGAGAGTATCCGTGGGGCGCGGCCGCGCCCGGGGTGTCGAACGAGTATGCGATTTTTGGCACGTATTACACGGCGTACCAGGCCAACTCCGTATTGAACGTCCCTTACAATCTGGCGCCGGTGGGCACCGCGGTGCTCGGAGCGGGGTACTGGGGTCAACTCGACATGGCTGGCGAAACCGCAGAGTGGAATCTGGATTGGTATGCCCCCTATGTCGATCCGTGCGTGGATTGCGCGTATCTGACTGGCCCCTATCCGGACATCGTGCCCGGCATGATGAACCCCGACAACTCACGCGTGATCCGTGGTGCTCGTTATGCGCAGCCGTCCGCGAACGGCGCGTTGCTCGCCAGTCCGGACTCTCGCAATTTTGAACCCCCGTTTTTTGCCGGCGGGATCCGATGCGCCCGAACGCCGTGATGGATGTCCGCGTCGCGTGCGCACCTGTCAGACCTTAGCCCCCGAGGCTCGGCGCCCGACGTCATTTTCGAAAGCGAGGCTGCGAAAATCAGCGACAAAAACGGAAAACGATTCTTTTGGTGGGCGTCCCCGGCTCGTTGGGTCGCGCGGTCGGGGAGGAAGGGACCGCGGGCGCTGTCACGGGGGAAACGAACATCAGCGGACGGACCGAACGCAGTCGCGCTACGCCTGTCTATGCTATTTTCGTCAGCGGCGTCGGGGGACATGACCCCCTTTAGCGCCCGGCGCCACGCAGCCCTTCGCCTCTTTTCTACCATTGACAGACCTAGGCGGGAGGGATGACATGCGCGCAAAGCGGTCTGCGGGTCGAACCCCGAGCCGTGTCCTCAACGTTCGGAAGGGGCGAGTGCGTGGCGCAGAGCGGTTCCCAGCATCCTGCCGGTCTTCGTGAGGGGGACATTCTCGCGGGCAAGTACCGCGTCGAACGCGTGCTCGGCGTGGGCGGTATGGGTGTCGTTGTGGCCGCGCACCACCTCCATCTCGACGAGCGGGTCGCCATCAAGTTCCTGCTGCCTGAGATGTTGGACCACGCCGAGTCTGTAGGCCGCTTCGCGCGGGAAGCGCGAGCCGCGGTGAAGATCAAGAGCGAGCACGTGGCCCGCGTCTTGGACGTCGGCACGCTCGACACGGGCGCTCCGTACATGGTCATGGAGTACCTCGACGGCCAAGACCTTGGGACCTGGATCAAACAGCGGGGGCCGCTGCCGATCGATCAGGCCGTCGAGTTCCTCATTCAGGCGTGCGTGGCCATCGCCGAGGCGCACGGCTTGGGCATCGTGCATCGCGACATCAAGCCGTCAAATCTCTTTTGCGTTCGAGGTGCGGACGGGCGATTGGTCATCAAGGTGCTCGACTTCGGTATCTCGAAGATGACGAGCTTCAACGCGTTGGGACCGAGCATCGCCACTCGGACGAGCGCCATCATGGGCTCGCCGCTGTACATGTCGCCCGAGCAAATGAAGTCCGCCAAGGACGCGGATGCCCGCGCCGACATCTGGGCTCTCGGCATCGTGCTCTACGAGCTTTTGACGGGCCGGGTCCCGTTCGTGGGCGAGACCGTGGCTGAAATCATCGTCAAGATCGCCACCGAGGCCCCCGAGCCCCTGCGCACCTTCCGGCCCCACATCGCTGAAGGGCTCGAAACCGCGTTTCGCCGGTGCACCGCGAAGGATCGTGAGCGCCGCTACCGCAACGTCGGCGAGCTCGCGGTCGCCTTGCTCCCCTACGCTCCGCCGTCGTCGAGAGGCGCGGTCGAGAAGACCGCGGCGATCGTCCAGTCGGCAGGGCTTTCGCCCAGGGCGGTTTCGGAGCCGCCGTCGGCTCTCGCCGCGCAGACGCAAGCGGCCCCGACGACGGAGGCGGGACTCGGCCATACCGCGCGGCCCTCGATACGGGGGCGGGGCCGCGCCGTGGCGGCGATCGCCGGGGCGAGTGCGCTGGTCATCGCTCTGGGGGCAGGTTGGCGCATCTCCCGACCTGGGCAAGGCTCGGAGGCGCCGGCGGTCGCCCCCGCTTCCTCGACTCCGGCCGTGGCGACCGTGTCCCCCGGGGCCGTGGTGCCGACCCACGAAGGGCTCGTCGCCCCGTCGGAGCCGGATCGCCTCACGGAAGCGCCCGCCGAAAGCCCGGTCGGCTCGGCAGCGATCCATCCGTCCCCGAGCGGTGTCAGCCGGTTGACAGGGCCTCCCAAGAGTGCCGGTACGCCCCATGGGACTGCATCGACCTCCTCGCGCGAGCCCGCGGCCCCGGCGTCGGCTGCGGCGCCGCAGCCGGCCTCACCTCCGCCGATCCGTGCCAACCAGGGCCCATCGAATCCGTCGATCGCCGACCCGCTTTCCGCCCTCCGACCCAAGTGAGCCGGACGATGAAGCGTCCCCTTGACGGCTTGTGTCTTGCCCTGGCGCTGGCTCTCGCGTCGCCGCTCGCCTCGGCGCAGACGGCGCCGGCGGCCCCGTCCGCCCACGATCGGCCCCTCGACAGCGTCCTTCAAGGGGCGGCGAAAGATGCGTATGTCTCGGCGAAGATCCTGTTCAACAACGGCGACTTCGCGGGTGCGGCCACCAAGTACGCTCAGGCGTACGACCTGTCGAGGGATCCGCGGCTGATCTTCAATCTCGCCATCTGCGAGAAAAACGCGCGCCACTACGCCCGCACAGAAGACTTGCTCGAGCAGTACGAGCACGCGCTGGGCGCGCGGATCACGGCGGACGACCGGGCAACGGTCGACGCGGCGCTGGCGGCGCTTCGGAACCTGGTTGGAACGGTGCGGCTCGCGGTGACCGAGGCGGGGGCGTTGGTCTCCGTCGACGGCAAGTCTGTGGGCACGACGCCCCTCGACGCTCCGCTGCGACTCGATCTCGGCGAGCACGCCCTCCGCGTGAAGAAGGCGGGGTTTGCGACGCGCGATGAGACCTTCGACATCTCCGGGGGCAGCGAGACCGCCATGGCCATCACGCTGATGGCGGAGGCGCACGGGGCTCAACTCTTGGTCGTGGGCGAAGAGGACGCGACGGTGGCGATCGATGACAAGACCGTGGCCCAGGGTCGCTTCGACGGCCGCGTTGCGCCGGGCGTGCACACCGTGATCGTGACGGCGCCGGGCAAGGTCGCGTACAAGGCGGCGCTCGACCTGAAAGACGGCGAGACGCGCAGCGTGAACGTGACGCTCGAAAGCGACAAGCACCGGGCTGCGGTCTGGCCGTGGATCGTGGGCGGGGCGGTGGTAGCGGCTGCCGGAGCGGTGGTCGGCGGGTACTTTTTGTTCCGGCAGCAGCCCGCGCAGGCGGCGGATCCGCCGGACAACCTGGGGTCGGTTCAACTTCCGCTCTCGGTGCGGGGGAGGCGATGAGCGGGTCGAACCGGTCGAATGACCGAAGCCGCCGACCCGCCCGGTCGAGTGGCATCGCGTGGGCGCATGCGCTGCCGTTTGCCGCGTGCATGGGGGCCGTGGGCCTGACCACGGGGGGATGCTCCACGCCCCCCGCGAAACCCGTCGACGGGCTAGAGCTCGTCGTCTCGACCGAAGGGCTGAATGCTCCGCAAGACTTCGACGACATCAAGCTCGAGGTGAGCGACCAGACGGACGGGGGAACCTGGAACGAGCTCTGGGACAGCGACTACGTGCTGCCCTCGCCTCAGGTGACGCTGCCGGCGACGTTTACGCTGTTTGCGGGGCAAAGCCCCGACGAGGTGCTCATCGTCGTGACGGCGTACCAGCACGGTCCAGGGGGGACTCCGGTGGTGCAGCGGGTCGCGCAGGCGCAGGTTCCGACCAACCGTCTCGCGGTACTGGACCTCGTCTTGGCGCAGCAGTGCGAGGGGCAAGTGGCCGAGGCCGGCGACGGGGGCGGGCCGATGTCCACGTGCCCGATCGGACAGAGCTGCCAGCCGAGCACGGGCATGTGCGGGTCGAATATCGTTCCGCCGTCGGCGCTGCTGACGTATACGCCGGGGCAGAGTCTCGCGGTCCCCGACGGCGGGCTGAGCAGCGGCGGGACGAGCACGGCCACGAGTTCGGGCAGCTCAGCAACCAGCACTTCGGCGTCGAGCAGCTCGGGGCCGGGCGGGACGAGCACGTCCACGAGCACCGGCAGCTCCACGAGCAGCACTTCGGCGTCGAGTAGCTCGGGGTCCGGGGGGACGAGCACGTCTATGGGCACCGCGAGCTCCACGAGCGGCAGTTCCGGATGCACGGATGCCTGTACGGCCGGTCTGACGGAGTGTGCCCCCGGGGGCGGCGTGCAGACCTGTCAGACCCAAGCCGGCGGCTGTACGCAGTGGGTCACGACGGCCCCCTGCGGCAGCAACCAGACGTGCGCGGTCACCAGCGGTATCGCGGCGTGCGCCTGCAGCTCGACGGTCTGCGCCGCCACGGGAGCGGTCTGCCAGGACGCCCAGACCGTGGCAACGTGCGCGAGGGACGCAAACGGTTGCCTCTATGTCGCGTCGACCGTGACGTGTACGTCTCCTGAGTCATGTGCGTCGGGCGATGGGGGCCCAGGCGCCGCGTGCTCGCTCACGTGCAGCAGCAGCTGCACCACAGGGCAAGCATCGTGCGTCTCGGGGGCTCTGGCAACGTGTACGCAGGGGACCAACGGTTGCTCGGCTCTCGGCACGCCGGTCGCGTGCGGCGCCCACCAGAGCTGCTCGGGAAGCCCTCTGGCCGCGACGTGCACGTGCAACGCGTCAACCGTGTGCACCGAAACCGGGACCGCGTGCGATGGGACCGCGACCGTCGCGACGTGCGACAAGGACGCGAACGGTTGTTTCTACGCCGCATCGACGCAAACATGCGTGTCTCCGCAGTCGTGCGTGGGGTCCGCGCCGAACGCGAAGTGCGCGCTTACCTGCACCAATGCCTGCACGCAAGGGCAGACGATCTGCGTCACGGGGGGTCTCGAGACGTGCACCCTGGGCACCAACGGCTGCTGGGCCTACGGGCCGGCCGTGGCCTGCGGCGCACACCAGAGCTGCACGACAAGCGCCGGGGTGGCGGCGTGCACGTGCAACGTGAGTTCGACGTGCACGGCCGTAGGGAAGGTGTGCGCGACAACGTCCACCTTGGCGACCTGCGCGAAGGACGCGCAAGGGTGCATCTACGAGTCAGCATCGACGCCTTGCACCAATGGCGCATGCAGCGCCGGAGCGTGTTGCACCAACCTGTGCACGATCGGAGCGGGTCAGTGCGCGACGGGCGGGCTCGAGACGTGCGCGACGCAGCCCAACGGGTGCGGCGCATGGGGAAGTGCGGTGGCGTGCCCGGCGGCCACGCCGAATTGCAGTGCAGGCGCATGCGGGACGCCGGCGAGTTGTCAAGTCAGCGCAGAGGGCACGACGACTTGCGGAGCGGCAAGCGAGAGCTGCTGCACGAGTCCGGAGGTGACGGGGGGAACGTACGACCGGACATATACGAATAGCGGTGCGGGCGCGACGGGCGAAGCGGATCCGGCGACGGTGACCGGATTCCGGATGGACAAGTATATGGTGACGGTGGGACGGTTCCGGCAATATGTGAACTACGTGACGGGCAGTACAGGCGCGCCGCCCGCGAACGGCAGCGGCATTCACACGGACTTGAATGCTGGCCTAGGGCTCGCCAATAGCGCGAGTGCGGGGGGCTACGAGACGGGCTGGGACGCGACGGACTGGAACACGTACATCGCCACGGGGACTGCCGCGGCGAGTACCTGGAACACGAACTTAAGCTGCGATCCCATGGAAGAGACGTGGACGACCGTGGCGGGCAGCCAAGAGAATCTGCCGATCAACTGCGTGGATTGGTACGAGGCGTACGCGTTTTGCATTTGGGATGGAGGCTTTTTGCCGAGCGAAGCGGAGTGGGAGTATGTGGCGGCGGGCGGGAGCCAGCAGCTCGAGTATCCGTGGGGCTCGATGGATCCCGGGACGGCCAACCAGTACGCGATTTACTTCAACAACTACACGGCCAACCCGACGGACATCGCGCCGGTGGGGACGGCGACGCTGGGAGCGGCTTCCTGGGGTCAGCTGGATATGGCGGGGGAGGTCTCGCAGTGGAACCTGGATTGGTATGCCACGTACGTCGATCCGTGTACAAATTGTGCCTATCTGACGACAGGTTCCGATCGAGTGTTCCGGGGCGGCGGCTTCGACGTCAACGCGCTGGGCCTGCTTCCCCCGATCCGCCAGTACAACGACCCGTCGCTCCACGACAGCTCCTTCGGCGTTCGTTGCGCCCGGACGCCGTGACGAGCGCGGGCACGTGATTTGCCATTATTTAAATTCAGCGCATCCCGACTCCTGCGCCGCGCTCCGACCGCGCCTTCAGCGTGGAAAGCCACAAGTCATGACCGTCGAGCATCTCGTTCGGTTGCTCGCGGTGAAATCGCCGGTCGCGCCGCCCGCGAAAGGACACTTCGTTCTAGTTGACATGAGTCCCCCGGATGAGAGGAGCCAGAGCAGATTGGTCCGGCGCGCCTCCAGATTCGCTTCAGAAAATCTCGTTCCCTCGGTCACGCAGGCGGGCGGTGACTTCGATTGCTTGATGTGCCGCAAGTCGGGCGACCCGGAGCGCGCGAAGAATGAGCGCGCCCCGAGCGCGCGACGGTGACGGCGAGGCGGAGCCGCAAAACCTGCATCCAGGAGTCAGGTCAGCCCGGCTGCCGCTTGCTCGATGAAGTCCGCGACCTCTCCCGGATGCGACATCATCGGGACATGGCTCGCTGGGAGGACGAGCGTCTTAGCGCCCATCCGCTGCGCCGTATCACGTTCGAGACCGATCAAGAGCATGTGGTCGTCCTCGGCACAGACGAACCAGCTTGCTTTGTCTCGCCACGCAGCCTTGGTGATCGGTTCATCATTCGACGACTGAGCGAATGGCCCCTGCATACAGTACAGGAGCTCGCTCTCGTCCGCTCCCAGGTCCTGCGCGAAGTGGTCGCGGAATCCCTGGAGCGTCAGTGCAACGCGGTCCTTGCCGTACGGCTTGATGTGTGGCGCGCCAGGTCCGAGCGGGTACCCCTTCCACCATGTGTTGAAGGACTGTCCGGAATCGGGGGCTCCGGCCGCGATATAGACGAGTCCGCGGACCCCGGAATGGTTGCCTGCCTCGGTGATCACCGTGCCACCCCAGGAATGACCGACGAGCAGCACTAGGCCGTCCTGCATGTCGAGTGTCCGCCGAACCGCGACGACGTCGTCGGCCAGGCCGCTGAGGGGGAGGTGAGAAGCCACGACGGGGAAGCCTTTCGCTCGCAGCAGCGGGATGAGCTTGGCAAAACTCGCTGCGTTGGCAAAGGCACCGTGAACCAGAACGATCGTGGGGTGAGCAGACATCACGACCTCCCCTGGGCGGCAGCGCCGGCCGGCAGCGTCGAGCGCAAACGCTCGCGGCTTGCCCGCATCAGCTGAAGCGCCTTCTCGACGTGAGTCCCGACCAGCTTGCCGTCTCGCTTAACCACGTCGCCGCCTACGATCACGGTCTCGACGTCGGCGGGGCCGGCGCCGAGGACCATCGCAGCCACGCTGTCGCCGAAACCATCGAGGTGCGGCGAACGCATGTCAATGACCGTGACGTCCGCCTGCTTGCCGGGCGTGAGGCTGCCGATCTCGCCCTGCATGTTCCACACGCGCGCGCCGTCGAGGGTGGCGAGCCGCAGCATGTCCCTCTGGTGCAGGGCTACCGTGGGAACACGCTCACCTCGCGCTAGCGCCGCGGCATTGGCCCTCGAACGCTCCGCCGCAAGAGCCAATCGCAACTCGGAAAACAGATCGTTTCCGGCGCTGCAGATCGTGTCGATCCCGAAGCCGCACCGGATGCCCCGTTCGAGCGCGCGGCCAGTTCCGGGGAACGTCCCGAATTGCATCAGCATGTCGGTCGACGGCGTGAGTGACAGCGTGCCTCGACTCTTGGCAATCAGGTCGAACTCCTCGTCGGCCAGCATGTTGCCATGCGCGTAGTTGACGTCCGCACCGAGCAGCTTGAAGCGGTCGAGGGTCAGAATCGCACCCGAGGTCCCCGCCATACCGACGTGCATCGAGATCGGCAGCCCAAGCTCTCGGGCAAACGCGAAATCTTGGGCGTTCCGCTCCGCGGAGGTGAAACACGGTCCGCGAAGCGCCAAGCCCATGCGCAGACGTCCGTAAACCTCGCTGGCGAAGTATGGATCGCGCATCCTGCGGGCGTCCTGAGGGTGCGGCGGATTGGGGGTATCCGTCTTCGGACCAGGCCCCCCGTACAGGAAGTAGCCACGAATCCCTGACTCCACCAAACCTCGGAGGTTACTATCGGCATGCTCGGCCGACCGGAGGTTGTGCGCCCAGTCGGCGATGGTCGTGATCCCAGTATCGAGCGCCTGCAATGCTCCCCACAGAGTCCCAGCGTAGATGTCCTCGGGTGAGTACTGCGTAGAGATTCCGTTGAGGACCACCGGGTCGTAGCCCGCACCCGTCATCTGCGGCGTGAAGGCACCGATGGCGCCCTGCCATACGTGGCGGTGTGTGTCGATGAGCCCTGGGATGATGAGGCGTCCCGTAGCGTCGATCATCTCCGCGTCCTTGGTTGAGGTCGAGAGGCCGCGGCCGACGGCCGCGATCACGCCGTCGCGAAGGAGGACATCAGCGCCGGGGAGGTCCCCGAGTTCCTCGTCGACCGTGACGACGTGTCCCCCTTTGATCAGTAGCTCAGCACTTCCTTTGACTGTTTTCATGATGTTCTCCTTCTTGTTTGAGTCCGTTCTCTACAAAAAGCGCTTGGTGCCGCGGCTACGACAGCGATCCGAAGGCGAGGACGATCCGGCCCCGGACCCCTCCCGCGGCAAGGCGACGATGTGCGTCTGCTGCGCGCGCGGCCGGTAGAACCTCCGCAACACGGAGGGCCCCCGAACAAGTCGATAACAAACCCCCTCCCGACCCTAGATCACGTGACGCTGCTCACGCGGAAAGGTCGCTGGGCTTCGTAGAGACAAGATGCGCCTGGAGTGCCGACCGCACGAGCGACATCGCGTCCAGACAAGAATGACTAGGTGTCATGCGGCGGTGCTGCAGGTGGCCGCTCGCGCAGCGGCGCGATGCGGGGCGGCCCAGCGGCGTTATGCGACGATACCTTCCCGTGCTGGCGTAGCCGCCTCGGTAAGGCGCGAGATCTGGCGTCGGCAGCGTATGCACAAGCGAACCTCAACGACCACGTACGGCGGCCACGTGGTCACGATGACGAGCCGATTGCTTTTGGCGACGCGCCGGCGTTTCCGCTGGAGGTGCTACCGCCTTGGCTCGGGGTTTGGGCCGCCCAGCAGGTCCATGCCGTGCAGGCGCCTGCGGCTCTGCCCGGCGTTCGGATTCTTCGAGCGGACCGGAGACGGCGTCCTAGCCCAAGGCGTCGTGATGGCGGCGGACGAACGACGAAACCTCGAACATCTGGTGCTGCCCGAAATCGGCCACCTCCTTCTCGGCGACGTGCGCCCCTCGCACGTCCGCGCCGTGCTGACAGGCGTTTCGACGAAGACCTACCGTCAGGGCAAGACGAATGTCGTCGAGAAGCGCTACCGCGCCGAGACGATCACCAAAGTGCGGGGCGTCATGCACCGGCTCTTCCGCTCGGCCGAGGAAGAAGACCAGATCGAGCGCAACCCGTTGACGGCGGTGCGCTGCCCGCGGACGCGTGAAATCAAAAAGGAGCGCTCGATCCTGACCGACGACGAGTTCGAACGCTTCATCGGCTGCGCCGAGATCGATCTGGAGCTCCGCATGCTCTCGCTCGTGGCGCGGTGCGAAGGCGGCATGCGCACCGGCGACCTGCACCATTGGGACTGGACCATGATCGACCGCGACGGCTTCGAGCAGTGCACGATCCCGCGCTCCAAGACGCGCACGCCCCAGCCGCTCGAGATCCCGGGCGTGCTGAGGCCATTTGTTCGTGCGTGGTGGCAGAGCGCGGGCGGCCCCGAGGCCGGTCCCGTGTTTCCGGTGCGTCGGGGGGGACCGAGAGGGGCTGCCGAAGCTCCCGAACAACGGCTACGCCAAGCGCCTGCGGCGGGCTCTGTTTCAGGCGGGCGTGGTCCGCATGCCCCCGATCGACGTGCCCGCGACCCGACGGGGCATGCGCACCGATCTCGGACAGTCCGCCGAGGGGATGCAACTCGCTTCGATACGGCGACGACGCTGCCGGTCGACTTTCATTCCTTCCGACGCGCATTCAATACGGCGCTCGCGGAGTCGGGCGTCAACCTCCAGCGGGCGATGCACGTGGCGGGTCACGCCGACGCCAAGACGCATATGCGGTACGTCATGCGAGGGTCCGGCATGCGTTCGATCCCGGCGGAGGCCCTGCCTCAGATAGCGGCCTCAGCGGGTTCAATCGTCACGGACTGTGACGATTGGACGGCGGGCAAAATGAAATCCTCAATGATTTCGGCGCGCCCGGCAGGACTCGAACCTGCGACCCGCGGCTTAGAAGAGGGGAGCCAGCGCACCACAATGTGAATCATTGCGCCACGTTGTACCACGCGAGGGGGTGGACCGCGCGGATCGTGATCCAGCCTGTTTCACGGTGCGCCAAGGTGAATCGTCACGAATCGTCACGGACAAAAATGCCGCCCGCACGAGCCCGACTCATCGAGACGACGCGGCACTCCCAGCCGCCCCGACCGATGCGGAAGGAGCGCTACGGCTGGCCCTTCGTTTGCGGTCGATGCGGGCGACTACGACCAGGCAAGCGCGATCCTTGACGCGCTAAAGTGCGCTCGCAAGCCGGCGGGAGCGCCGCCGATTCGCGAACCCCTCCACCGAGTTAGGTAAAATCATTCCTCCGTTCTTTCCCCTGCGCGTTTCTGTGCGCGTGCGCTTGTCTCCCGTGCCGCCAAGCCGTTGCCTGTCACGATCCCCTTCGGTGTGTGACAAGCGGCCGACCTAATTGACACAGTCTAGCGCGAGCGGACATTATCTACAGCTTGAATAAAACGTCCGGTAGCCTAACTTGCTCCTGTGGGTGAGGTCACGTCCTTCGCCCTCGCCGGGCTCGAACTCTGGTTCAACTCGGACGACCACCTGGCCCCCCACTTCCATGCCGAGAGGCCCGGTGATTGGGAGGTGCGCGTATATTTCTTGCGAGACCGAGCCGACATGTTCGAGACAAAGTGGTCGATCCGGCTCGGGCGACCGAGACGAGGCGACCTTCGGCAGCTTGCCGCGCTCGCCGAGGCAAACCGAGCCGAGCTCTTCGCCGAGTGGCAACAGAAGGTCAATGTGAAGATACCGGGCGGTAGGCGATGAGCGCAGCAGTTGAAATCCTGGTTCCGCAACTCGCTCTGCCGACCGTCAGGAAGGCGCTCGGTTCGCTGCCGTCCACGACCTTTCGCAGCCGACCGTCGTCGCACGGCGAACCGGGCCTTGTCATCAGCTCGCTCGATATACTCGACACACCGGTTGGCCGCAGCTCGCTCGACGATCTCCTTCTGGCGTTCTCGGGCAAGAAGGGCGTCGCGGTCGTTCTGTTTGAGGCGGTCGAGTTTGTGCCGGGGCATGCGGGGCTCGAAGCCCTCGCTCGACTCTCAGGACAGGCCCGTCACGAGCCGTATATTGCTCCGAGCCCCGACGCCGTTCGCCGCATCGTCCTTGCGCGCCGGAGCGGTGCCCAGAAGGAACTGATCGCCTCGGCGGCGATCGAAGACGACAAGCTCGTCGTGTGGAGCTGCGAGCCCCGACGCTTCGAGGTCCCGGTCGCCGAGATCCCGGTGCTTGCGAGGCTCAACGCGGCCGACCGGGCCAAGTTCGAGCTGAGCACGAGCGGCAGCCGTCTCCGGTGGCCCAGCGCCGATGTGGACATCAACCTCGACACGATCCGCGAGCATGCCGACCCCGAGGCTCGTCGTGCACACGAAGTGGAGGCTCGCAGAGAGGCCGCCCGCTACGCGGACGCCATCCGCCGCTTCCGACAGGAGCGCGGCCTGAAGCAGTCGGACATCGAAGGGCTTACCGACCGGCAAGTTCGCCGGCTCGAGGAAGGCGAAACGGTACCGCAAATCGCGACGCTGCGGAGGCTGGCCGCCGCGCACGGGATGTCGATCGACGACTACTTGCAGGCGCTAGCAAAGCGGAGCCGGAAACCGTCGCGGCGGCCCACGACGGGAAGATCAGGGCGCCAAAGTCAAGCGAAGTAGCCCGGTCCAAAACGTCTCCAGGATCGCACGCGGCCGGGCGCGGAACATTCCATGGCAACGGCCTGACGACCGCGACGGGGATCGGCGCCCTGCGCAAGGAGAGGACCTCGTCGGCGAGCGGCGCTTCAGAAGAGGCGCGCCGAATCGTCTCCGGCCGCTGAATTGCGGCGGTGCCGAGCGCGACCAACGTGGTCAGATTTTTGCCGGATGAGGCATGTGGTCCATGCAGGCGGGGCACGAAGGGGGACATCGCTGAAGGCCGCACGCGCGCGTCTGCCGAACCCGCGTGTCCTTCGAAGCCAGCATCGAACTGACGAACGGCCGACCGCCTCGCGCGAAACCGGGTCGCCTACATGGACCACGAGGCTCGTCCACGTGACCGCTCCCGCCGGCTTGAGGCTCTCAGTGGTCGGTGCATCCATGGTGCATCCTCCGAATGGGCGAATTCGTGTTCCGACTGCCGGGGACCGCCCGAAGCGCTTTTCAAAATCGGTGGTGCCAGAATCAGTGACACAAATGACAGAAATCAACTCTTGGGGGCGCGGTCCCCCGGGTCGGTTGGTTTGCGGTATGGAACGCGCCTGGTCCCATCCGCAGGCGCGAACGGCTTGGCGGACTGCTCAATTCTCGGAGCGAATCGCCGCCTAAGGGTTCGTCTAAAGAAATGACTATAGCCAGGACGATGACAAATCGGTTATCCACTCGTCCCGCGAGGGCCGTTCGGGCCTCGCGAGCCGCGCCGTGAAGACGGACATCATCTCAATCGTCGAGTCGGCCTACGACCTCGAGCCGAACGAGCAAACGTGGTTGCGCCGACTGCTGGATCACGCGGGTCCCCACCTCGACCAAGGCTTCGGAGTGGCCTTGTCCACGTACACGCCGTACATGAACGCGGACGATCTGACCTTCGAGGTGTACGGTCGGCCGCCACCCTCAGAAGGCTCCGCCGACGTGCTATCCGCCTCGAAGGCGATGATCGCATCGTACCCCGACATTTTTCATCGCGTGCTTTCGAAGGGCGGAGGGTATCAGACGGCGACTCAGGTGATGGGTCTCACCGAGAAGGAAGCCCAAACGTGGATTCCTTACCTCGAACACCTGCATCCTGTGGGCGTGCGAGACACCGTGGGTTTTTTGGCGCGCGACCCCACGGGTCACGCCATCTTCTTCAGCGCGCCTCAACCCCACACGCGCCGGCCAACCTCACGTAGCTCCAGCATCTGGAATCGAATCGCGGCTCATATCAGCGCTGGGGCTCGCCTCCGGCGGGCTCTGCACGGCGTGTCATTCGGCGAGTTGGCAAACGAAGCAGAGGCCGTCCTCTCCCCGACGGGGACCATCTCGCATGCGGAACCTTCCGCCCAGAAGCCCGACGCCCGTGAATCCCTGCGCCTTGCCGCGAAGGCCATCGATCGAGCGCGAAGCAAAATGCGCTCAAATGAAGACGAGGCCCTCGATCTGTGGCGGGCGCTGGTCGCCGGCCGCTGGTCACTTGTCGATCAGTTCGACAGCGATGGGCGCCGCTTTTTCGTAGCCCGCAAGAACGAGCCGGACCTGGCCGATCCCCGCGCCCTGACGCTCCGCGAGCGCCAGGTGCTCGCGTACGTGGCTATGGGCCATTCCATAAAGCTCATCGCGTATTGTCTCGGCGTCTCGTCGTCTTCCGTCTCGGTGACCCGGCGGGCAGCGATGCGCAAGGTCGGGCTCCGATCTCCCGCCGATGTCGTGAGGCTCTTCGCACCAGCGGCAACGGCAGACCGCGCGTAAAGTCCAAAAGACGGGCCACGGCAGGCGCCGTCTTGGCCACTTCGCCGATCCGCCGAAAATCCGCTGGGGCCGCACTATATTCGGGCACGATGTTCGCCATCGTGACCGTGGCCGCCGCTGCTCTCGTGGGCTCGAGAGGGTCGTTGCTCACCGAAATCGCCTTGTTCCGACACCAACTCACCGTTCTGGAGCGGTCGGTCGCCCGGAGGACGGGTTGCATCGTTCCTGCTCAGTCAGCGTCGGTGGCCGCACGTGACGCGGCTCGACCGGCTCGTGCTGGTGGCTGTGGTGGCCAAAAACTCCTTCGGCATTCACGCAGCTCTCGAGTAACGGTGGTGGAGCCCACCGACGCGCGGAAGCGCGACGACTGCCACCGCTGGGCCGTTGGACGGCGCGCGAGAGCGGCGCGTCGCGACCGAGCGACATGTGAGGTCGGTCCTCATTGTAATACGCGATAATACTGGCGGAGCAGGCGCAGTAGATGCCGCTCCCCAAGCACGATGACGTGATCGAGCAACTCGCGAGGTAACGTGCCGATCTATCTTTCGGCGTATCCGTTGCCACGGAGAACGCGGCGAGGTGCGCACCTGCCGGACGCCGAGGTTGTCGACCCGTGCGTCGAAGGCTGCGCCGAAGATGGCATCCCGATCTCGGATCAGCCGCGGCACGCACTGCGCGCCGATGGCATTTACGATCTGCTGCGCGGTCCACGCGGCGTACGGGTGCGCCGTCACGTTGATGTGCAGCACACGGCGCCAGTCGAGCGAGAGGACGAAAAAGACGTAGAGGACGTTGAACGTAACCGTTGGCACGGTCAGAAAGTCGATCGCGATCGTTCCCTCGAGATGGTTGCGGAGAAACGTCTTCCAAGTCTGCGACGGGGGACGGCCTGGTCGCGGAGCTGCGCATTCCGGCCATCGTGAACACCTGGACCGCCCATCGTGAACACCCGGGCGATCGGAGCGAAGCGACGTGCTTCCGATCGGAGCGACGCGACGTGTTCTTTGGGTTCCTGTCCG
>JBEKOY010000089.1:0-23594 GCA_049521295.1 Polyangiaceae bacterium
GCGATTCGCGAGGCCGGCCTCCCCGTCGGCAGTGGCGTCACCGAGAGCACCGCCAAGACCGTCGTCAATCAACGTGCCAAGGGCGCCGGACAACGCTGGCGAGAAGTCGGACTCCGTGGTGTCGTCACTCTGCGCGCTCTCGATCAAAGCCAACGTCTCCCCCGATTCTGGTCACACCTCGCCACGGCTACACCGCCAACGTTCAGGCGGCCGAGGCGGCATGAAGTCATGAGATCCGCGATATCCACGCCCGCCCGATCTCGCCCCCGGCCGCGTCTACCGGACGCGCGACCTGAGCCGTTGGAGCGCGAATCCGCCTCGCCTCGTGAAGCGTCTCGTGCGGTCCGGCGAACTCGTGCCGCTGGCTCACGGCCTCTTCGCGCACCCGAAGCGCGGTCGCTTCGGGATCGTCCCGCCCGGCGACGAGGAGATGCTGCGCGCGTTCCTCGACAACACGCCGTTCGTTCTCACGGGGCCCGACCGCTGGAACGCTCTCGGCCTGGGCACGACGGCAGTGTTCGCGGAGCCGCTGGTCTACAACAAGAAGCGGTCCGGCCGCTTCGTGCTCGGCGGTCGCGCGTTCCAGCTGCGCCGCGTGGCGTTTCCGGAGACGCCGACGCCCGAGTGGTACGCCGTCGACCTTCTCGACCACGCCGACCAGGCAGGCGCGGCGCGCTCGGACATCGTGAACGCACTCGCTCGCGCGCTTGCGGTGGGACGCCTCGACCGCGACCGCGTGACGCCGGCGATCCTGCGGGACCTGACCTCGTTCGTTCACGCACACCTCGCAGGGATCGGGCAGCTGGCAGAGGTCGACCTGAACCTGCCCACCTCGGTGAGGTGCGTGCATCCGCTCGTAACGTTGCTCGAGAAGCTCGATGCCCTCCACAGGCGAGCGCTCAACCCGACGGTGGAGCCCGCGACGTTCGTCAGACACTTCGAGGACGCGGCCCGCGTGATCGCCGCCGAGAAGGACTTGCCCGCTTTGACTGACTACGTGGACATTCGCGCGCTTGCGACGGACATGTTGGGGCAGAAGCAGCTCGCGTCGCTTCCGAACCGCTCCGATCCTGCGTTTGCGCCTGACGATGGTGACAGATGGAACGCCATCCGCCGTGCGCACGGCGCCATTGCGCCGATGTTTTGGGGAACCGGCACCCCGATCGAGGAGGCCTGCAAGGCCATCCGTGGGTGGATTGGCGAGTAGTAGAGGCCAAAGCGCGTCCGCCGACGAAGAGACCCACTTCGCGCGCGCCGGTGTCGACACGTGTTGGGGGGCAGTGTCGCTTCTCGTAGGCGTCCGGGCGCTTCTCGGCTGCTTGATCGGCCCGTCCCCCACATAGCTCACGGGCGAAGAGGTCCCGCGCATCGCGATGTTCGCGCCACCAGCTGTCGCACTCGTCCGCCTGCTGTTCGGCTTCCGGCGTGAAAATCGGCCTCATCGGCGAGCTAGGAGCTTGCCGATCACGTCGTCGCCGTCGATGAGCTGACTACCTGGCGGATGTATTTCGGCCCCGCATCGTGGTGCCCGCCCAGTCTTCGAGCGCGGATGGATGGGTACCGCGAAATTTTCCCCGTATCCCGCCCCGACGCCGATGATCTGATGCGCTTCATGGGCAACGCCCGCGCGCACTATCAGCACCATCGGGTCAAAGACGGAGGCGTCGAAATTCTCGCCAAGGGAGGCCATTACTGCATTCCTCGACGAACGCGGGATAGCGGCGCCCGACAGTGAGCACCCGGGCCGGTTCGTTCTGATTGGGATGTCGCGCGCTTCGCGTACTCTTCGTGGTGTCCGCAGGGTCCGGGGAGCGCGTCCGGCTCATCAGCGCACGCAAGGCCTCCCCCGCCCAGCGCAAGATGTACGAAAATGGCCCGTAAGAGCGAGACCGATCTGAAGCCGCTACGACTGGACTCGAGCCACGCGTGGCAAGTACGTCGAGAAGGCGCGCCGTTCGCTCGAGGTCATCGTGATCGACAAGAAGAGCGCCAAGGCCCTGGGCGGGCCCGAGGCGATTCGACGCATCCTTCAGGCGCTGGCCGAGTCCATTGAGCCGCGGCGCAAGAAGCGACGTGCTGCCTAGGCGCCCACGGTGCGCGCCCAAGCATCGGTCGACAAAGAAAACGACCTCGTCACGCGGCACGTGCCGTGCGCTGCTCCCACCTGAGCGCCTCCTGAATTTTGGCTTCGTCGAGTTCGAAGTCGCGCGCGAGAACGTCGACGTCGTCGCCTTCCGCGAACCGCTCGGCAATCGCTTGGGTCGGGATTCCTGTCCCGACGAGGACCAGTCGGCCGAAGGCGCGGTCGGGGTCGATCTCGACCGCTCGAACCTCGGTCGGTTCGTTAAGCCAGGGATAGAAGCGAACCACGCGCCCGTCAGTCCCGCGGTCGACGCGGCGAAGCGAGTCGACGAGAATGCCGCGCATGACCGCTTGCCCGTCGGATGTGTCGATCAGCGAGGCAAGGCGCTCGACCAGCAGATGGACCCCGTCGCTGTAGAACGTTTCCTCGATGAGCGGACGACGGGCGCCAAGCCTTTCGCCCGTGAAGCGCAGGGCGGCGCGAATTTTGGGCATGGGAAAATCGTGGGTGCGGCGCAAGGATCGCAGCACGTAGAGCTCGACCAGGTTCCAGAAGGAGAGCGACAGCGGCGCCTTCTGCGCGGGCGATATCAGCGGATGGAAGAACCGGACCTTGTCGCGCTCGCGTCCACGCTGGCCCAGCGACCAGGCGCGGACCGTCGACACCGGAAGCGACAGGTCGTGCGAGGCTTCCTGCGGCGTATACCGGGGCAGATCTCGGCGGTCCAGCTTGGGTTCTCGGGCCATGAACGTGCGTGCACGCCTAGCACTCGCGTACGGGCGGCAACCTGGCTCTTTGGATCGGGTTCCGGCCGACTGAGTTTGTGGAGGTGCGCGCTCCCTCTCGCCCGAGACTCGGCAAGAACCGCGGTCGCCGGAGCGACGCCGCGCGGCGACGGGTGCTGGCTTGACCGGAGCCAGTTTGCCTTCGTATTGGCTCCGGGTCGGACCGCCGCCATGCACCGATCCACCCGCTACGATGCGGAGGAAGAGGCGCCGGCGGCCGAACGACAGCTCGACGTTCCGGATAACCGTGCGCCGGGGCTGAGTACTGACGATCCGACGGACCGTCAGGCCTCCGAGCAGCGGGCCACGGAACGCCATCGAAGGGCAGCGGTCCGCACGTTGTCGTGCCGGCGTTGCGCACCAGCTCACAATCCGCTCACGTATTTGCTCTTGAACCTGGAACACGTTTTGCGCCGCGTGCGGGCCCCCTGTGCAAGACGACGATCCCGTGGCGTTGATCGGAAGCGATGCGGCCGGGTTGGCCAGCTTCGAACAATCTCTGAAGGACGCTATCGACGGGGCGCAACATCTCGAATACTCAGGCGGCCGGCCCACCGGACCGATATGCCATCGCGTGTGGGCCGCCGAGCGCGATCGTGCATTGACGGCCAGCGGTGGCCTTGCTCGAATCACCGGGCGCCCAATGCGCGGCCAATCGTGGACCGACAGATGCGGGCGAACGGGGTGGACGTCATGCCGAGCTCTCTCTATGGAAACGACGTACAGGCGGTGTTCGATGCGGCACGGACAGGTGGCCTCTTTGCCTCGCCGGAGGACTGGCGGGACCTGCCGATCTATTTTCTCATGGTCGACCGCTTCAACGGTAAAGGCGCGGCCAAACCCGCGAACCTGCCCTTCGATGCGTCGTTCAATGGGTTTCAGGGCGGCGGTTTCGCCGGTGTGCAGTCACAGCTGAAGTACATCAAGGACATGGGCTTCGGGGCCATCTGGCTCTCGCCGGTACTGCAGAACCGCTTCACCGACACCACGGCGTACCACGGGTACGGAATCCAGAACTTTCTGACGGCCGAGCCTCGCTTCGCCACCAACCCGGCCAGCGCGGACGACGAGCTGAGAGCGCTGGTCGACGCGGCGCACGAAATGGGCCTCTACATCATCTTCGACATCGTGCTGCACCATGCGGGCGATGTGTTCGCGTATCTTCAATCCGACGGAACGTTCGCAACGACCGTCCCATGGCAGTCCACCACCGCTACCGTCGGGTGGCGCGACGCGGCCGGAAAGCCAGGCGCGACGAGCCCTCCGCCTGGTTCGCCAAGAAACGCCGTGGTTTGGCCCTCCGAGCTGCAGGACAACAAGTGGTTCACGGAGAAAGGCAACGCGGCCGGCAACTCGAATGCCAATATGCAGGGGGATTTTGACAACCTCAAAGGCTTCAACTTCGATCCTCTCGACGCGAGCCGCAATTCACCCCTCGGACCGCTTCTGATCCGTGCCTACCAGTACGTCATTGCCCGCTTCGACGTGGATGCCTTTCGGATCGATTCGGTCCTCATGTTGTATCGGAGCGTCGAGCGCACCTTTGCCAATGCAATGCGCGAGTTCGCCCTCAGCGCGGGGAAGAAGAACTTCTTCAGCTTTGGCGAGATCTGGTCCGACGAAGCCACGGTCGCCCGCTTCATCGGTCGAAACACACAAAAGACGTCCACCGACGCACCGATCGGGATCGACGCCGCGCTCGATTACCCGCTCTTTTACAAATTGCCCGGGCTTGCCAAGGGGCTCGGCTGGACGCCGAACGACCTCGCCGGCGTGTTCCAGACGCGAAAGAACGCCGAACAGACCATTCTCACCTCCCATGGCGAGGCCGGCCAGTACTTCGTCACTTTCCTCGACAACCATGATCAGGGACAGCGCTTCGGCTACACCGGGGCTTCGCAGCTCACCGACCAAATCGAGCTCGGCCTGCTGGTTCTCTTCTCGTTGCCCGGAATCCCTTGCATCTACTACGGCACAGAGCAGGGACTCCAGGGCCACCAGCCTGTCCCCCCACCAGCGAACCCTGACGTCTCGCTCGTCCGCGAGGCGCTCTGGGGGAAGCCTATCGTGGCGCCCGCACCATCGGCGTTCGATACGACGAACCCCCTCTATGCGTTTCTTTGCGCGCTCGGTGCGGTCCGCGCCGGCCAACCACCGCTGCGTTATGGCAGGTACTACTTTCGACCCCTCTCGGGCGATCACAGTCACTTTGGAATCTCGACGATCGCGCCCGGAGTCCTCGCGGTTTCGCGCATCCTCAACGACCAGGAGGTCGTGATCGTGGCCAATACGGACCGCGGGACGGCGTTCACAGGGGAGATCCTCGTAGACGCCACGATCAACGCCGCAGGCCCGCCGTATCGAATCCTTCTCAGCAACCTCGGAACGGCCGGCTCGACGGGCAAGGTCTTTCAGCGCGCTGCGGGGACGGTCACGATCGTGGACATCAACGGCAACACGACCAACGGGCCTATTCTCGTGTTGCCGGTGACGCTCAAGCCGGGCGAAGCGCAGATCCTTGCCGTCTAAAAACAGGGTAAGCTTGAAGCCAAGACTTGGGCCGTGGCCCAGTACGGCGACGCGGGCGGCGACGCACGCACGATGATCAGCGTGTTGAATCTCGAGAACCGCTGCCAGCAGGACTGGGCACGCCGACGGCCGCAGTGGCTCAGCCGTTGGAACGAGACGCTCGACACCGCCTCGCAGTGCCTCGGACTTGGAACCGGTGATCGGCCACACCATGCACGCTCAGTACATCGACGCACTCCTGTGAAGGCAGGCGTCTCAGTGAGCGTTGTCCGGAAGACCACCACGCGGATGCTTCAGCTCGTGAGACGCCGCGAGGTTGATCGTCACTCGAGCGCCGGAGGATGACCCCATGTCGCGAAGTGTCGAGGCAAGACAAAGACGTCCATCGCGGAGATGCGGCCGTCTTCGTCGAGCGTCATGACCGTCATGCACACCGAGACCCACCGCCCGTCGTCCATCCGGACGTAGGCGAGCGCCGCGGGCTGTCCGTTCAGCGCCGTGGGCACGATGCGGTAGCGACCGGGGCGCGGTATGCCCTGCCACGTCCCCGAGCTCGTGATCGTCGCGGCGATCGCGTCGCGTCCGTCGAGCCAGTAGACCCACGGCGGCATGTTCATCACCGCATCCTGCGTGAGCATCGAGACGAGCCCATCCATGTTCCCCGTCTCCCATGCGTGGACGAAGCGCGCGATCGCCTCGGCCGTCTGCGCGTCGCGTCGCTCGCGCGCCGTCGCGTCCCGCTCGACGCGGATTGGCGTCCGGTCGAGCGTGGCGCGCGCCCGCTGGAGCGCGCTGTTGATCGCCGCCCTCGTCGTCTCGAGCATCGCCGCGACCTCGTCGACGCCGAAGTCGAGCACGTCGTGAAGGACGAGCGCCGCGCGCTGCCGCGCGGGAAGCACCTGCATCGCGCGAACGAGCGCGAGCCGAACGCTCTCGTGAAGTCGCAACTTCGCCTCCGGATCCGCGGCGACAGGAAGGAGCGCGTCCGGGTACGGCTCGAGCCAAGGGATGTCGCTCCGCATCTCAGTCGCCGGCGGTCCCGGCGCGACCGAAGGCCCGACGTCCTGCGGGAACACGCGCCGCTGCTCTTTGCGGAGCATGTCGAGGCACGTGTTGGTCGCGATCCGATACAGCCAGGCGCGGAAGCTCGCGTGGGGCTCGTACGTCGAGAGATACCGCCATGATTTGATCCGCGTCTCCTGGAGCGCGTCTTCGGCGTCTTGAAACGCGCCGAGCAGCCGGTACGCATAGGCGCCAAGCTCGCGCGCCAGCGGCTCGATGAGCTCGCGAAAAGCCGTCTCGTCGCCAGCTTTTGCTGCCTCGACCAGCGCACGTTCACTTTTTTCGCGGAAGACCGATGAATGCGGCACGTCGTCGACGTTCTACGAGAGAAAGGTGAGGAAACCAACATGAGCAAGGTGTTCGTCAGCATGGGGATCTCTGTCGACGGCTACGTCGCGGGTCCGAACCGTAGTCTTCAGAACATGGGAGGCGACGGATGGAGCTCTCTCCATGCATGGCTCTTCGGACAGCGCGTGTTCCGCCAGAAGCTCAAGCTCGGCGAGGGCGGTGAGACGGGAGCGGACAATCAGTTCCTCGAGGCCATCTTCGACCGCATCGGCGCCAACATCACGGGCAAGCGGATGTTCGACGAGGGAGAGCGCGCCTGGCCGGAGGAGCCTCCGTTCCACAAGCAGGTCTTCGTCCTCACGCACGAGGTCCGTGCACCGTGGGAGCGAAAGGGCGGCACCACGTTTCATTTCGTGAACGACGGGATCGAGGCCGCGCTCCAGCGTGCGCGCGACGCGGCGGGGGCGAAGGACGTCCGCATCAGCGGAGGCGGAGCGACGGTCCTCCAGTATCTGAACGCGGGCCTGGTCGACGAGCTTCTCCTGTCGCTTGCGCCGACGTTCCTCGGTGGTGGCGTCCGGCTTTTCGAGGGGATCGACAAGAACGCCGTCGATGTCTCGATCACGGAGGTGGTGAGCTCACCCAAGGTCACGCACCTTCGTTACGCGTTGAAGAAGAACCGCTGATCTTCCCCGCCAGGCGCAGCCCGGCAACCGTCGAGGCCTCTCCCACGAGCGTTGTGGTGGGCCGAGGCACGAGCGCGGCGAGCACGCAGCCGACGAGGATCCAGCCGCCGACGACGTCGACGCATTGGGCGGCGAAGAACGTGTTCGCGAACGCGTACCAGTTCCAATAGATGACGCCGACCGACGCGAGCCCGATGACGCCCACCGCCGCGGCCGTCGCGGCGCGTCGCCGGAACGACCCCGCTACCGCGCTCACGACAAAGAGCGCGAGCGCCGCCACCGCGAGCGCGTCGGCGGCGAGCTGCACGAGGAGCTTTCGCGCGGAGAACGGCCCCTCGCCGCGCGGCCGCACGACGAGCATGCCGGAGGGGCCGGCCCGGAAGGTTGTCTCCCACGCCGTCATGCGCACCGCGGTTGGCTCTTCGCCCCGCCAATCGGGCGGCGCCGGGAATGCGTAAAGGCCCGGTGGGAGCGCGCTCGGCATGGCGGCGTCGACGAAGCGGGGCTCGTCGGGGATCGCTGCGTAGCCGACGCCGCGAATGATGACCATGTGCGAGAACGCGCCCCAGGCGAAGAGCACGAACGTCGCCGCGGCGGCCGCCAGCACCATCCGCGCGCCACGGCTCGACTTCACGACACTGCGCTCGCCTTTTGGAATGCGGCGACGTACCGGACGAGGTTGTCGAGCGTGCGGTCGGTCTTGGGCGCGACGCCCATCTTGACGAATTGCTCGAGCTGCCCTCTCGACGCGCAGCGGATCGTGACGGTCATCCGCGTGCCGCTGGCCGCCTTCTCGAGCGTCACCGTGCCCACGGAGCCCATCGCCTCGAACACGAGACGCGATGGCCGCTCGACCACGGCGTAGGTGCCGGCAAACGGCGGGCCGTGGCCGCCGTTCACGAAGCGGAATGCTCCGCCAGGGCGGAGGTCGATCTCGCACGTCACAAGGCGCGCGCCCGTGGGGTCCCACCACTCGGCGGTCTGCTCGGGCTTCGTCCACGCGTCGAACACCTCCGCGCGCGAAACCGGAAGCTCGCGGTGGAAGGTAATGGTGAAGGTCTTTTGGTCGATCGTCGTCTGCATCATGGCTTTCTCTCCCTCTCTTTCTTGGTGCTCTTGGTGGCCATCGATTCGTCGGTCCGCTTCTTCGGCTTCACCTTCTCGCGCGCGCCGAGGAACGACCCCAGGCGATCGAAGCGGCGCT
The DNA here is from genome assembly GCA_049521295.1 of Polyangiaceae bacterium. Taxonomy (GTDB): domain Bacteria; phylum Myxococcota_A; class Polyangia; order Polyangiales; family Polyangiaceae; genus Palsa-1150. The sequence goes on from JBEKOY010000089.1 coordinate 8,638, forward strand.
CCCACTGCTCTCGGAACGGCGCGAGCCATGCGTCGACCTCCTCGAGCGGCCCCCCGATGACCAGACTTCGGGGCCTGCGCTGCGCATCGCGCGCGGTGCGGACAAGCCCGGCCTCCTCGAGCACGCGGAGGTGCTTGGAGATGGTGGGCTGCGCCATGCCAAAAGGCGCGGCCAGCTCGGCCACCGTCGCGTCCCCTTGCGCGAGGCGCGCCAGCATAGCGCGGCGCGTGGAGTCCGAGAGCGCCGAGAATAAGAGGCTCAAGCGGGCATCATTATGCATAGCTGTTCAACTATGTAGCCGCACGGCTATGCTGTCAAGCGCGTCGTAATTGCTCGCGCGACGAGGAGTTGCGCGAGGCCGCGAGGTTCGAGGTTGCCGGAACGATGTCGAGGAGCGCCGTTCCTTGCGATCGCGGTTCCGTCAGCACCTGGCTCCAGCAAAAGCGCGCTTTCGTCTGCTCCGCGTAGAATCTGCCTGCAGATGGAATACGGACCGGCGGTGGTGTGTGATGGACGAGAGAGTTCGAGGGCACCCTGGTGCTGGTCGATTCGCTGACGCAATACGCGCTCGCCGATCGACGCTCGTCCCCGCGCGGTGGTCCGCCCTTGCGCGGCTGGAAAGCCTGGACGCCATCGAGGTCGAACGAGACGACCTCCCCGCCGTCGTTCGCCATCGTGCTGGCGAGGGGGCGACCGACGACCTCGCTCCGGTTGAACGCGGTCGCGCGCTTGCCGGCGAGCGGCTTTCCTGCGGTCCCGAGGCGGGCCACTTTCGATCGGGGCCGTTGAGCAGCAGTATTTGGCCCGTCCTCCGGACGTCGCACGTTTTTAGTGGCCAATCTCGACGGTACGCAGCTGCGTTTCTGACGCGACGCTGGGCGTGAGCCCTCTACGGGCCCCTCAGGCTCCTGGTTGCATCGCGTAGGCGCTCACTCGAAGCCGAACAGTTCGTGGAGTTCGCGATAGTCCGCGACGACCGCATCCGCTTCGGGGCGATCGCAGGGCGGGCTGCAGCCGGCCTCGTTGCAGCCGATGACCGACGCATTGGGGCCGGGGTCGACCGCGTCGTCGTTCTCCACGGTGATGCGCACGGAGCCCATGTCGTACGCGCGGGCGCCCGCGACATCGCTTCGCCGCAGGTCGCCCACGTGCACGGCGCCGCGCGGGCCCACGCCCAAGCTGTCGAGGGCCACCCTGAACGTGAGCGCGTGCGGCTTGGGGACGCCCACCTCGTCGGAGAACACCTGCACTTCGAGGTGCTCGAGCAAGCCCACGCGGGCGAGGAGCTGCCGCACGACGCGGCCCGGCGTGTAGCCGGTATCGCAGATGAGCGCGCGGCGTACGCCACGGCGAGCGAGCGCTTCGAGCGTCTCGCGCGCGCCCGCGACGGTGACGACGTTGTGCGTGAGGATCTCCGACTCGAGCTCGTCGATGAGTCGCTCCGCGTTCGCCGAGTCGAGCGTCACCCCGAGCGCGCTCAGGCACGCGAGTGTCATGTCGCGGCCCGTGAAGGCCCTACGCCGGTGCCAGCAGATTTGGTGCTCGCGCCAGGCGTCGCGCAGCGCCGTCTCCGCGGCCTCGGGGTCGGCGCCCGTGTGCGCGCAGAGGATGCGCGCGCGCGCCGACGGACGTTCGCTCGGCCCAGCCTCGGTGAGCACGGTCTCCCAGCAATCGAAGGTGACGGTGTGCGGCCTGAAAAGGCGGGCGCGATCGCTGGCCATCTCCTCGCCGATACCGCGAGAGCTGGAGCCGCGCCACCATGTCGGGGTGCACGTGGCCCGGCCCCCTGGCGATTCCGAGCATCCGCGCCATGTCGCCGCCGAGGTACGATCCGCGGGTGATCAGGTACGAATGACGTGGCCCGTTTACCAACGAAGGCGCGAACACTCTTCACACCGAGTGCTTCGACCACGAGCCGCGGCAAGACGACTGGTGGGGCCAGGTGAACAAGCACAGTCGGCTGGGTTTGCGCATGGGTTGGGGAAGGAGCTCGTCGGCTTTGTAAACGTCGCATGGGACAGGGGCGCGCACGCGTTCGTCTTGGACACCACGGTCGTCGCTCGCTAGAGCGCCGCTCGGCCAAGCCATGCCAGGCGCGGACTTCCGCCGAGCATCGCTGGCGCTCAAGGCCACCGAAAACTAATACCAATGACCGACTAATGACCGACTAGCCGATGGTTTTGCTGTTCGATCTCGATGGCACTCTGACCGATTCGCGGCCCGGGATTCTTGGCTGCATGCGCTACGCACTCGACGCCCTGGGCATAAAACCGCCGTCCGATGACGCGCTTTCACAGTTCATCGGTCCACCCACGCACGACGCTTTTCGCGCGCTCTTGGGCCCCTCGAACGCGTCGCTGCAGACTCGGGCCATCGAGCTCTATCGGGAGCGCTTTTCGACGATCGGCATGTTCGAAAATCGCGTCTACCCTGGCATTCGGGAAGGGCTCACCGCACTGCGAGCCGTGGGCGTGCGGCTATGGGTCGCGACTTCGAAGCCTCGCGTGTATGCCGAGCAAATTATCGATCATTTCGAATTGAGGCCATTTTTTATGGGAGTGTATGGATCCGAACTCACCGGAGAGTTCGGCGACAAGGGCGATCTCATCGCCCTTCTCTTGAAGACTGAAAATCTCGATCATTCCACCGTGTGGATGGTTGGCGACCGGATGCACGATGTGGGCGGTGCTCATCGAAACGGACTGCGGGCCGCAGGCGTTCTCTGGGGCTACGGCTCGCGTTCCGAATTGACGGCAGCGGGCGCCGATCTCCTCGTCGTGTCCATGCCCGAGCTCATTGCGGCCCTCACCTGAGCGGCGCTCGCTCAAATCGGTTCGCCGCTGCAGTAACAACGGACGCCCCAAAGGGATCTACGTTAACTTACCGTCTCGCTGGCTTCTTCGTCGACCAGCAGGTTTTGGTCGGGCTACTGTGCGCCAAGAAAGTCTCGAATCAGGAGGATGCCATGTAATGCCAAAACAAGCTGAAACCTGATGTCGCAACCAGCGGGTGTAACTCCGCCCGGCCAAGGCAGGGCCGCCAGCCGGAAGCGAGGTCCGCACCATCAAGGAGCGGTGGAAGACGGAGCGGGTCTACCAGGAAATCAAAGGTGAGTTGGGATTTGATCACTACGAAGGGAGAAGCTTCTGCTACGCCTTCGTCGTAGCCGAACGGGTCCGGGCTTTTCCCCGTCGAGCGCACGGGCCCGTGCCGATCACACGATCGCCGTCACGGCCTGAGCGTCACTTCGCCGATTCGCCTTCCACCGTACGCCTTGCCATCGCGCGCGTCCTTGCGAGATGGCTCCGTCGATGTCCGCTCTGTCACCGCGACTGTTCATGCGCCCCTCGCGGATCCCACGCCCACCCCGGCGGCCCAAGGCGATCGGAACACTCCGATGCGAAACAAATGTCCAGCCGTAGTGCCAAAGTACCCCCCCCCAGCGGGACGGGCCTGGTGCTCGCCACGTGCGTCGGCCCGATGCCACGTCACTCCGCTCGCTCCGAGACCCTGGACGTCGACGTCCGCCTCGGATATCGGATCAATTCGCACTGGCAAATCAAAGGAGGTCAACGATGAGCATTATCGACAATGCGCTGAAAGCAAACCGCGAATATACAAAGAGGCACGATCGAAAGCTCGCCCAACCTCCAGCTCCTAAGATTGCCGTGGTGACGTGCATGGATCCGCGTCTCTCGAATCTCCCGGAAATCTTGGGCCTGCCGCACGCGGATATCGACGTTATCCGTACCGGCGGACCGGCGGTAACGGACGACGTTCTCGGGGAGCTTGTCGTGTCTACCCGCGTACTCGGGACGAAGGAGATCATGCTTTTCAACCACACCGGCTGCGGGTTCACAACATTCACGGACGCCGAGTTGAACGCGAGACTTGCCGCTTCAACTGGTGACGCGTCGCCGGCACCCATGCGCTTCTTCTCTTACAAGGATCCTGAGCAACACGCTCGCGAGCAGATCAAGAAGGTGAGATCCCATCCTTGGATCGCGAAGGACATCCCCGTGCGGGGCTTTGTCTTCGACATGGAGACAGGTCTCCTCAGCGAAGTCGAGGCGTGATCGATGATGAGGCCGCTTATGCCGCAGGAGATGCCGATATGCCAAGCCAAGCCATGGAGGAATTGATCGACGCCTTGAGGGATCGGCAGAAGGCCACTGCCAGCCAGGCCGCGCCGGCACTCGAAGAGCGCCGCGCCGCCTTTGCCCCCGCGGGCCGCCTTCATCCGATGCCTGATGACGTACAGGTCACGGAGGTGAGCGCGGGCGGCGTGCCCGCCCACTGGCTCGCCGCCCCAGGAGCCGAGACCGGCCGCGTGCTCCTCTTCCTGCACGGCGGAGGTTACGAGCTCGGGTCGCTTCGCAGCGACGGTGAGCTCGCCGCCCGGCTGGGACGGGCCAGCGGGATGCGGGTGCTGTTCCCTGAATATCGCCTGGCCCCGGAGCATCCCTTTCCCGCCGCCATCGACGACGTCCTGACCGCATGGCACTGGCTCCGTACCGGCCAGGACCTGAGCGCAAAATCCATTGCGCTGGCTGGCGCCTCGGCCGGCGGAGGGCTCACCGTTGCCCTGCTCGTGGCCACACGTGACGCCGGGGAGGCATTGCCCGCGGCTGCCGTGCTGATGTCCCCGACGGTGGATCTTACCAGCTCGGGGGCCTCGATGACCGAGCGCGCTGATCAGGATCCGTTCTCCACCCCCGCCATGCTCCGTCAGCTGGCCTCCGACTATTTGGCCGGGGCCGACCCCAAGACGCCGCTGGCGTCGCCACTGTTCGCCTCGCTGTCCGGGCTCCCACCGCTGCTTGTGCAGGCAGGGACGGCCGACCTGCTGTTCAGCGATTCCGAACGCCTGGCCGCCGCAGCGGCGGAAGCCGGAGTGCACGTCACCCTAGAGATCGGCGAGGGGCTGCCGCACGTCTACCCGATCATGTTCGGCACCCCCGAGGCAGCGAAGGCCACCGAGCAGATCGGCAAGTTCCTGCGGACCCGGGTTCGCTGACTAAGCCTGGGAGCTTGCCGATCACGTCGTCGCCGTCGATGAGCTGACCGGCCTTGGCTTGCGCCCTGCTCCGTCGCAAGGACTCGTGCAACCGAGCGCACTCGACGGGATCCATGTCGTCGCCCTCATCGACGACAGCGAGCACGAGTTCGATGCCCTCAGGGCGGCCGGCCAGCCCACCGGCTCGACGGCGGACTGCGGCGAACCCGGCGCTGGCGATTCCGGCGTAGCGACCAACGCGTCGAGCACGTACTTCATCGTCGCCCGCGCACCAGATCCTCGACGGCCGGCAGCGTTGGATCGCCGCACCTCGTCGCGTCCTCGAAGAATGCACGCACTTCGTCGTCGGTCATGGCTTTCGCTCGACCACTGCGAGGCATCGCAACCTCGACAGGCACGATGGCGGCGGCCGGCTGGCCGTGGCGCAAGATCACGATGCGCTTCTTCTTGTGCTCGGCCTGGTCGACGAGATTCGATAGATGCGCTTTGGCTTCGGCGAGCGAGATTTTGATCACGAGGAACATGATGACCAAACGCAAGGAGCCGCGCACGCGCGACGTGACTCTCGACGTCTTCGACAGCTTGGGCGCACGTTGGTTTGCAAGCTCCTCCTGCTCCTGTCCGGCTACGACAAGGGGGAGCGTCCGAGCAAGGCGCACCAGCAGGGGCAGATCGAGGAGGCACGAAGGCTCCTCAAGTACTGGAAAGAGCGCACGAAAACACTCGCTCCCTCCGTTCGAAGCGTACGGCGGAAGCCTTGACGCTATGGTCTTTAGGCCATACGCTCTGATGAGGATGGCAACTGATGGCAACGAAATTCAGCACCTTCGTGCGCGAGATCGAGGATGAGGCGAAGGCTGAGGGGCCGGAGGCCGTGAAGGAGCTCGACGCCCTGCGCGCTCACTTCCGCCTGGGCCGTCGCATCGCGGAGGCGCGGCTCGCCCGAGACCTGACGCAGAGTCAGGTCGCGAAGCTCGCCGGCATCGACCAGGCAGATGTCTCGAACATCGAGCGGGGCGCGGCGAACCCGACGTTCAACACGCTCAACGCCCTGGTCTCCGCGGTCGGGATGGAAATCGACCTGAAGAAGAGCCGACGCGCGCGATAGCGTGCGCACCCGGGTGACTACCGCGCGATCGCGAACATCGCGGCCGCGCGCGTCGTCAGCACGACAACGACGGGCGCAAGGACGGCTCCGAGCCCGAGGCGGATCGAGAAGAGTAGCTCCCGGCAGCCCTTGCGCCGGCCCGCGTCCGACCGTCGGGAACTCCGCGACGACAAGCGCGACGTGTTCGCCGTCGCCCCCTCGACCTCCTCGCGGGCCCGCTGGTAGTAGAACGACGTCGCCATGCCGATGCCGCGCCGCCCCCACCGAGCCTCGCCCGACGAGATCAAGATCACCCGCGACGGTGACACCGCCATCATCGCCTACGCCGATCCCAAGGTAGCGACAACCCACTTCAAGATCGGGCGCGAGAAGCTCACCGCGATGAGCGACGAGGAGGTCTTCGCTCTCTGGAACGAGCACATCGAGGCGCGCGATCAGCTCATGCAGGAGTACGATCACGTTGCCGTCGAGGTTCCCCCGGGCCACCCGCAAGTCCGCTACTTCGAAGAGGGCGACCAGTGGGTTCCTCGTGGCGATGTTCTTCGGTGCGTCGTCATGGGCTCCAACGGTGAACCCGACGAGCCCTTCATCACCATCGACGACCGCGACTTCACGCCGAAGGAGTTTGCGAAGATGGTCGGGACCTTCGGCGGATGGGGGATGCGCATCGTGTTCGTGCCCGACGACGAACTGCACGACGAGCCCGTCGTCGAAGTGCGGGAGCCGGACCGCGAGCCATGACGGATCGGACCCGCTCCGAACCGGGTCTGTCATCCTTTCCGGCATTTGCGGCGCCGGCTCCGAGCAAGGACGAGATCACGGACGCGCGCTGGACGGTTCTTCCGGTGGGGCGGTAATTGGGTCGAGGGGGGCGGACAACCGGGGAGCCACGGAACGTACAAAGTCGGCTTTCGTCTGCTTGGGTGCTATTTTGGCTGTCATGTCCAATCTCCTTGGATGCCTCGGCCCTTCATGCCTTGGACGTGGGAGCGCTCTCCACCACCGCGGCGGCGTGTGGAAGCCCTTTCTCGTCCGAGGACGGGTTGGCCGTCCCCTACGGAGCCGTCCCTGTCGATGCGGGCGTGGTCCTTGACGCCGACGTCGACGACGCGAGCGCCCGTCTCGATTCGGCTGCCCCTCTCGATACCGGCGTGTCCGTGGATACCGGCGTCGACCACGCAAGCTCCCATCTCGATTCGGCGGTCGATGCAGACGCCAACGAGACCCAGGACGCCAGCGTCGACGACGCGAGCGCGAGTCTCGACTCCGCCGCCTGTGGTGACGAAAATGCATTTTCGCAGGATTCCCTGAGACGCAGCGCATGCCGGGCCGCGCAGCATACCGCGTCGGCCGGAGCGAGTCGCGTGTGACAGGGACCGCGGCCAGCGCGAACCTTGCCGCGATGCTCGCGATCCTGCAGGCCATTATCGGCACGCTGTGATCCACCCTGCGGCCCCGTGCGAGCCTCATTGCGGAGAACCTCGTGCTCCGCCAGCAGCTTGCGATTCTTCGTCGGGCAACTCCTCAGCCGCGGCTCCGGCCAATCGACCAGAATGACTGTGATTGCGACTCCGTAACGCTTCATCGCCCAACGGCACCCACGATGGCGCGAGCCACTGCCACCCAATGCGCCTGCTGGCCCTCTGTGAGCTTGTCCCACGGAAGGACGTCGCCCACGGGCACCGCTCGACGGGTCAGCGAGCTCGAGCTCCGGACGACGGCGCCGGGCCCGCCGAGCTGCGACGCGTGCGCCACGTAGGCCACGTGTCCAAGCTCGTCGTCGGTCGGCCTTGGCTCCCCGGTACGAGCGTCGATGCGCGGGACGACGACGGGCGCAGCGTCGGGCGTCGCCTCAATCGGATGCGTCGCTGGCGGACCGATGCCGATACGATGCCCATGCTTCGAGACGAGCGTGAGCTCGAGGTCACTTCCGAGAGCCTCGACATACCGGCGGAGCGTTGCGATCGAGCGATGCTCGATGGATCGATCGGCTTCGATCTTGGAGATCTCCGGCTGCGGGATCCCGCTCTTCTGAGCGATTTGCGTCTGACTGAGACGCGCCGCCTCGCGCAGGGCGCGCAGTGACAGGGACACCGGGCGTCCGGGACCGCGACGCACGAGCCGTGCGCGCCCGATGTCACGTGAGACGTTACTCGTCTCGGCTTTTGACCGCTTCAGTGCGCGTGCCATGGGTCAACCGTCCTCATGCTCGGGCCGCATGTACCGCTTGCGCTCCTCGCGGGTTGCTTTGCGCGCGCTGATGATGCGTTCGCGCCTGCCGCGTGGCTCGAAGACCACGGTCAGCAGCCTGCCCGCAAGTGAGAAGCCGATCGCGATCGAGCGCTCCGGATGCTCGCCGTCCGCGAGAACCTTGCTCTCCCTTGGGGCGATCGCTGTCGCCGCTTCCGCGAAGGACACCCCATGCTTGCGCTCGTTCGCGCGCGCCTTGACGCTGTCCCACTCGTAGGGTCCTTCGACGATCGTGGGCACGGGCAAGCATGCGAGAAGTTATATGCTAGAGCATATGGGCGTCAAGGTCACCCATCGGCCGCGGGGAGGACATTCGCCGGGCCTTGATGCCCGCACGCCGCCCACGGAGCCTCGCCCGACGAGATCCAGATCACCCGCGCCGGTGACACCGCCATCATCGCCTACGCCGATCCCAAGGTAGCGACAACCCACTTCAAGATCGGGCGTGAGAAACTCGCCGCGATGACCGACGGGGAGGTCTTCGCTCTCTGGAACGAGCCCATCGAGGCGCGCGAGCCGCGATGCGTTTTTCGCCAGCACAGGCCGCCCGCACGCGGCGACAGATGGCGACAGGTTTCTACCGGGTGCAATCGTTCAAAAGCACGCTAACGGTGCCGTCTGTCCAGTTGGCAACCGCCAGGTCCAGCCTCCCGTCTCCGTTGAAGTCTGCGGTTACAACCGATTGGGGATTGGTCCCCACGACGAAGACTTTTGGGGGCGCGAAGGTGCCATCGCCTTGGTTCAACAGCACGTCTATTGTGTTGGGGTCCTGATTCGCGACCGCGAAATCCAGCCTGCCATCTCCATCGAAGTCGCCCGTCGTGACCGAGTAGGGGGCGCCCCCGACTGCGAAGATGTTCTGCGAAGCGAAGGCCCCGTTCCCTTGGTTCAGCAGAATGCTTACGGTGCCATCCTCGAAGTTCGCGACTGAGAGGTCCAGCCTTCCGTCTCCGTTGAAATCACCGAGGGCCACGTCATAGGGCTGATTCCCCACGGCACAGCTCACCTGGGGTGCGAAGGTTCCACTTCCCAAATTCAGGAGCACGCCCACCGTGCCGATGCCGCCGCTTGCGCTTAACACCACGAGGTCCAGCTTCCCGTCGCTATTCAAATCCCCAACTGCGACACCCCAACCATCCCCAACGGCGACTGACGGCGTGAAGGTTCCATCCCCCTCATTGAGGAGGATCCGTACAGTGCTTCGCAATGTGTCAGTCTCTATCACCGCTACCGCGAGGTCGAGCTTGCCATCGCCATCAAGGTCGCCAACCGCCACAGACGACGGGTCGGTTGCGGCGGCATAGACTTGCGGCGGACCGAAGATCCCGTTCCCCTGGTTAATCAGCGCGCTCACGGTGCCGTCCGCTAGATTCACCACGGCAATGTCGGGCCTGCCGTCCGCGTTGAAGTCTCCGCTCGCTACCGATTCGGGCTCACTGCCGACGGCATAGATCGCCTGGGGGGTGAAAGTTCCGCGCCCAAGGTTCAGGAGCACGCTCACGCTGTTGCCGCTCCCGCTGCCTCCTGGCTCACCGGGCAGACCCAGCGGCAAGCCGGGTGGCCCACCCTGATTCGCGACGGCGAGATCGGGCATGCTAGCGGTACGTGGGAAGCAAGCTCGACGCGGGGGCGAAGGAGTAGCCGCCCGGGAGCACCCGGGGCAAAGTTGTCGTCAGATTGGCACAATTTGTGCACGGATCGACGTACGTCGCATACCCATCCAAGTTCCACTCGAAGACTTCCCCCGCCATATCCAGCTGACCCCAGTAGCCCGCTCCCAGCGTCGCCGTGCCCACTGGCGCGATGTTCGTCGGGTTGGCCGTGTAGTAACCGCTGTATATCGCGTACTGGTTCGTCGTCCCCGGATCCATCGACCCCCACGGGTACTCGAGCTGTTGGCTACCACCCGCCGCCACGTACTCCCACTCCGCTTCGCTCGGCAAGAAGCCCCCATCCCAAATACAAAGCGCGTACGCCTCGTACCAGTCCACGCAGTTGATCGGCAGATTCTCTTGGCTGCCTGCCGCGCTCGTCCAGGTCACATCGGTTGCCTGGCAGTTTAGGTTCGTGTCCCACGTGCTCGCCGCGCCAGCCCCCGTGGCGACGTACGTGTTCCAGTCCGTCGCGTCCCAGCCCGTCTCGTACGTCCCCGCACTCCCGCTATTGGCCAGTCCCAGTCCCCCGTTCAAATGCGTGTGGATACCGCTGCCGTTTGATCGACGACAATTACTTCTGCAGGTCGACGACAACTAAATCTGCAGGTTGACCGCCGTGCTGACGGCGCATGCAAGGCTACCGCCCGGAGTTCCGGGCGGGTCTCGGGGCTCCCCGGAGTTCCCATGGTCACGGATGCGCAGGTCAGGTTGTTGAGGAAGAAGATGGCGGAAGGAAAGACAGTGGCGGCAGCCGCAGTGGCGGCCGGAATGAGTGAGCGCAGTGCGTACGCATGGAAACAGGGCGCGCTGCCGAGTGAGACGAAGGGGCCGCGGACATGGCGCACGCGCGTCGATCCGTTTGCGGCCGTGTGGGAGTCGGACGTCGTGCCGCTGCTCGCGGCCGACTGCGAGGGAGTTCTGGAGGCGACGACAGTGGTCGGCGAGCTGCGCCGACGCCACGGCGACACCTTCGGCCCCGGCCAGCTGCGGACCCTGCAGCGACGCATGCACGAGTGGAGGGCGCTGCACGGCCCGGGCAAAGAGGTGATGTTCGAGCAGCAGCACCCGCCGGGACGCGAGGGGGCGTTCGACTTCACCGACGCGTCCGAGCTGAAAGTCACGATCTGCGGTCAGCTCTTTGCGCACCTGCTTTTTCAATTCATCCTGACGTTCAGCAAGTGGCGTTGGGTCGGGCTGGCGTTTTCGGAAACATTCGAGGCGCTCGTTCACGGATTGCAGGACGCGCTCGCCGCGATCGGCGGGGCGCCTCCGGTATGGCGCAGCGACAATTTGTCGGCGGCCACCCATCAACTGCCCGGGTCCGGACGCGAGCTCAATCGCCGATTCGCCGCCGTCCTGGAGCACTATGGCGCATCCTCGACTCGCATCGAGCCGCGCAAGTCTCACCAAAACGGCGTTGTCGAAAAGGCTCACGACGTGCTGAAGTCGGCCTTGCGTCAAGCGCTTATCGTTCGAGGAAGCCGCGACTTTTCATCGGTCGACGCCTACACCGAATTCGTCGGGGGAATCCGTGACCAGCTCAATCACGGCCGGGCCACGGCGCTGCTGGCCGAGGAGCGGCAGCACTTGCGGCCTTTGCCTTCGACGCGACTTCCCGAATACAGCGTGTACACGGCCGTCGTGCGTGCGTGGAGCACCATTCATTTCTCCAACCGGACCTACTCGGTCCCCTCGCGATTGATCGGAAGCGAAGTGGAGATTCGCCAGCATCCCGATGTCGTCGAGATTTGGTACCGAGACAAGCTGACCGAGACGATGCCTCGGCTTCGGGGCGAGCAGCACCAGCGGATTGACTACCGGCACGTCATCTGGTCGCTCGTTCGAAAACCAGGAGCTTTCGCGCGTTATCGGTATCGCGAAGAGCTGTTCCCATCGCTCGTGTTCCGACGGGCCTACGATGCGCTCCGGCAGGCGCGCGGAGAACGAGCCGACGTCGAGTACGTGCGCATTCTGCACTTGGCCGCGAGCACCATGCAGGCGCGCGTCGAAGAGGTCCTCGAGCAGCTTCTGGCGGGTGGCGAGCGGCCCGACTTCGTCGCCGTCAAGGCCCTGGCAGCCCCCGAGCCGTCGACGCTTCCCGAGGTGCACATTCCCTCTCCGGACCTAGCCGTTTATGACCGCCTGCTCGCGGGAGGTGAAGCATGAGCGCGTTGACTGCGGACATGGCCGCCCGTACGCGCGAGCTTCTCGCCCGCTTTAAACTTCCCACGGTCGGGGCCCAGCTGATTCGGCGAATGACCGACGCGGGCCACGACGCCGCCCTGCCAACCCTGCTGCAGGTCTTCGAGGCCGAAGCCGATGAGCGCGCACAGCGGCGCACCGAGAGGCTCTTGCGAGCTTCACGATTGCCACCCGGTAAAACGTTCCAAACCCTCGAACGCGCGCGGGTGCCGCGCTCCGTGCTGGCCAAGCTCGACGAGCTCGCGACCGGCGAGTTTCTGGAACGCGCCGACAACATCCTCTGCTTCGGACTACCGGGACGAGGTAAGACCCATGCGGCCACCGCACTCGGCCACGCGCTCGTACAACGCGGCCACGCCGTACTCTTCTCGCCGACGTTCCGACTCGTCCAAGATCTGCTCGCGGCCAAACGCGACTTGACGCTGCCCCGTGCCCTGCAACGTCTCGACGCCTTCGAGCTCCTGATTCTCGATGACATCGGTTACGTCCAGCAGAGCGCCGACGAGGTGGAGGTCCTCTTCACCCTGCTCGCGGAGCGTTACGAGCGTCGTTCGCTGCTCGTCACCAGCAACCTGGTCTTCGGCGAATGGGATCGAATTTTCAAGAATCCGATGACCACGGCCGCCGCAATCGACCGACTCGTTCACCATTCGGTCATCTTGGAATTTGGCGGACGAAGCAAGCGCGCCGATGCGGCCGAGGAGCGCTCCAAGTCCGCCAACACGGAGGCACGATCCTGACGACAATTACCCAACCCAGCGACAATTACACCAACGACCACGAACATGATGAACCTGGCGGCGACCTGCCAATTTGGCCGACGAAGCACGCGCCAATGCGGTGAGGAGCGCTCCAAGTCGCGAACACGGAGGCACGATCCTGACGACAATTACCCACGACAATTACCCAACCCAGCGACAATTACACCAACGACCACGAACATGATGAACCTGGCGGCGACCTGCAAAAATAGTCGTCGCCGACATGCAAGAATAGTTGACGTCGATCAGCCGTTCGCCGGCGGCACGCCCGCACTGCCCGTCACGTAGTTCACGTATTGCCGGAACCGTCCCACCGTCACCAGATACTTGTCCATGCGCAATCCGCTCACCGTCGCCGGATCCGCTTCGCCCGTCGCGCCCGCACCGCTATTCGTATACGTCCGGTCGTACGTTCCCCCCGTCACCTCCAGACTCGTGCAGCAGCTCTCGCTCGCCGCTCCGCAATTCGTCGTTCCCGCCCCGCTCACTTGGCAGCTCGCCGGCGTCGCCGTGCATGCTCCTGCGCTGCAGTACGGCGTCGCCGCCGGGCAGGCCACCGGACTCCCCCATGCGGTGCACCCGTTGCTTTGCGTCGCGCACGTCTCGAGCCCCGTCACGCACTGGCCGGCTCCGATCGTGCACACGTTGGTGCAGCACGCTCCGGCGCTGCATGCCCCGTTGGGGCACGTCGTCGATGTTGACTCGTAGAAGCACCCCTGCGCGTCCTGCGCGCAGGTCGCCAAGGTGGACGTCGTCGCGCACACATTCCCCACGGCCGCGCACGTCGCACTCACGTTGCACGCGCACGCGGTCACCCCAGCGCTTGTCGTGCAGCTTTGGTGCGCGCCGCACGCCACCGGGGGCCCGTAGGTCGAGCAGCCGTTGGTGCCCAGAGTGCACGTCTCGAGACCCTCCGTGACGCATAACGCGTGCCCTTGGCTGCAGGTACTCGTACACGTGAGAGCGCACAGCGCGTTCGGCGCGTTTCCCACGCACGACTCCAGAGACGCGCAGGCTTGCGTCGATGCGGCGTAAAAACAACCGTTCGCGTCCGTGTCGCACATCGCGACGGTCCCGGTCCCGTCGCACGCGGTTCCGGTCTCGGTGCAGACCGTTGACGCGTTGCACGTACACGTTGCGGCCAAAGCGTTTCCCGTGCAGCTCTGGTGGGCGCCACACGCGACGGGCGTGCCGAGAGCGAAGCATCCTGAGCGCGGCCATCATCGCCGATGGGAAAAAGGCTTCTTTTGGTCACGCATTTCGATGGAGTGGGGGTGTGGTCCATCGCCCTTCGTGAGCGGAACGTTGGCGGAGTGAGCGAAGCGAGGGTCAGAGCGAGTCAGCGAGCCGTTGCTGCTTTTCTGCTTGCTCGCGATAATAGTCCTGGTCTTCGTAATCGTCTTTTCGAGTTGGATCGGTGACGAAGGCGAAGGCTTGGCGGTAGAGGTCGGCCGCGAGGGCGTGATGGCCCAACTTGGCGTGGACCATGGCGGACCGCTCGAGCCCGTCGACAACCTCGGGGAACTCGGCGAGGAGCCGGGCGCAGGCCGCGAGCGCCTCGTCCAAGCGCCCGGCGTTGGCCAAGTCGACGGCGGAGTTGGACAGCTCCGTCAGGCCGTCATCGTCTATCGCATCGTCCATGGTGAGCAGCGAGGCGAGCGCATGGGCGAACGCGGCCCCGCCCGAGTCCTGGGGAGCACGAGCCCTGATCGGCTCACGAACTTTGGGCGGCAGGGAGGTCTTGCGTGGCTGGGTGGCAAGAGCCTGGTGAGCGGGCAAACAGCACTTCTTGAATTTTTTGCCGCTCCTGCAGGGGCAAGGGTCGTTACGTCCAATCGTAGCCATAAAGTTCATCATGGTCGGGTCATCGGGCGATGTCTCGAGTCATGTGGAACAACGGGACATTTGACGCAAGTTTTTGGCAGCAGCTCACGAGGATCGATCTGGCGCAAGCCGAGCAGGTC
>JBEKOY010000090.1:0-22892 GCA_049521295.1 Polyangiaceae bacterium
TAGTTGATTTCATCGGTCGCGACCCGCCAGAAACTGAGGCGGTAGTTCTGCTCTTCGAGGAAGCGCTCGAGCCGCTCCGGGCTCGACGTGACGGCGTGGATCGCTTCGGCGACGGCAGTCGCGACCTCATCACTCGCGAGACAGACCTCGGCCAACCGGCGTTTGATGACCTCCTTCTCCCGCGCCCGTTCGCGACGCTCGGATGCGTCTACGGTGGATGCATCGGGGAGGTGTCGTATCGCTGTCAGGATGCTTTCGACCTCGCGCCGGGCAGGATTGTCGTCGGGGAGAGCCAGGTGGTGTCCGGCCGCGCGCTCCAGGATGATGGCGTAGCTGCGGGGGGATGCGGGAAAGCGCCGATCGGCATACGTGACCCAAAGGCGGCCGCTGTCTCTCGCGATGGCGATTTTGCCGTCGTCGACTTCTTGCCCGAACTGACGGGCGAGCACGGGCAGCAGGACCTTGCCCCTCAGGACTCGCTCGGGTGATTCCCATTCGATATCGAAGAAGTCGGCGAATGCGGAACTCGGCCCGCTCTCGAGGACGTCGTTCCACCAGGGGTTTTCGCCCGTGCCGATGCCCACGTGGTTGGGCACGAAATCCATGAGGAGGCCCATGCCCGACGCCCTCACCGCATCGTTCCAGATGCGAAATTCGTCGACCGTCCCGAGCTCGGGGTTGAGCGTGGCGTGGTCCACGACGTCGTAGCCGTGCACCGAGCCACGCTGTGCGCGCAAAACGGGTGACGCGTAGACGGCGCCCACACCCAGCTTCGCGAGGTAGTCTACGATGCGGGCGGCATCTCGAAACCCGAAGTTGCCGCGCATCTGAAGACGGTAGGTCGACGTCGGGCGATCCGGCTCGAACGGCATGCTCACTGCGGCCGGGGTCAGAACGTTCCCAGGGCGAGCATTCCGTAGCCGCCTCCGACCTTCGCCGGCCCGAGGCGGAGCGTGGGTCGACGATCGGCCGTGCTCACCACCCGCTCGCGGATGGGAAAGAGGAAACCCCCGACGACGGTCACGGCACCAATCGCCTGAAATACCCCATCGGCGATCACGAGAACTTTGGCCGTGTTCTCCGCGTTGCACGAAACTGCCGGCGCGCACCCGGGGCGCTGAGCCAGGTCGATCCACGGCCCGGCAAGCGGCACATAAAGAGTCCGATCGGTGTGGAGGCCGCTCGTGGCGCCGACCACGACGGCCGGCACGTAGGAAAGAGCGAAGATGCCGATTCCACTGCCAATCATGGCCGTGTTCGGCTCCGTCGCCGTCGTCGTATCCACCGTTGCCGCGACCGGCTGCGCTGCGGCATCGTGAGATCGAGCGGTCAGAATCGCAAGCGCGAGCGCGAGGCCGGTTGCCATCGAGAGTTTCATGATAAGTGCCTCCTTCTCCACGGCCTTCTGCAAGCGTCGATCCATTCGGGAAAAAGCCGCGGATAGCGGGTGCTGGCGCGCCAGCGGCGGCCGCTCGCCGCCACGCGCGGGCATGTCCGAACCGTGGTGGCCTGACACACTGTGGTGCGCACCGCGTCGGGAACCGTGCCCGCCGACCCCCCTCCGTAGGGACCTCATCTCAAAGGATGGGACCGAAAACCCCTCACGTCGCTCGGATGCGTGATCCGGGAGCATTCCGTCTCGGAGGGAGTCAGGCGCTCGTCTTCACGAGGCAACGAAGGACCTCGGCTACGCTCCACGCTTGCGCGATGCACCCCCGAGGAAGAAACGGGGCTTCTGCGTCGAAGATCTCGCTAATCGAGCCAACCCCCGCCTCTCTCAGGTGTGCCGCAAACCCTTCGAGCATTTGACGGGCGGTCGCGCGGTCCCCGCCGACGCGGAGCCATGCGTCGACGAACGGCCCGATGAGCCACGCCCAAACGGTACCCTGGTGGTACGCGAGATCGCGCGCGCGTAGGTCACCAAAGTATTTCGGTTGGTACTCGGGATGGCCCCGGGCCAGCGTTCGCAGCCCAAAGGGTGTCCATAGCTGGCGGTGCACCTCGGAGACGACGCTTGGCCAGTGCGTCGGATCCAGGATGGGATGGGGCAGAGCGACGGCGAGGATCTGGTTCGGCCGCAGGGACTCATCGTCGCCGTGCTCTCCGTCCACGAGGTCGCGAAGGTAGCCTCGTCCTTCGTCCCAGAAACGCCGGTTGAACGACGCCTGCGCCTGATCGGCGAGCGTTGCATAACGCTCGGCACGGCCGAAACCTCGCTCTTGATCCAGCCAAGAGACGAGCAGGCGAAGCGCGTTGTACCAGAGTGCGTTGATCTCGACGGCTTTGCCTCGCCGGGGAGTGACGACGAGGTCGCCGACTTTTGCATCCATCCACGTCAGCGCGTACCCCTCGGCGCCCTGTGAGAGCAACCCGTCCGCCGGGTCGACATGGATGGAGTAGCGCGTTCCTGCGATGTGGCGCTCGACGATGTCGATCAATTGGGGCAATAAGAGGGTCAACGTTGCCCGATCGTGGGTGTAGGCGAGATAGCGGTCCAGCGCGTGGAAGAACCAAAGCGTCGCGTCCGCGGTGTGATACAAGCCGCCGTTGCCCTGCTCCGGAAAGAGATTCGGGATCAAGCCGCATTGCACATAATCGGCGAACGTTCGCAAGATGTTGCCTGCCTCCGCCGAGCGCCCGGTGACGAGCGTCAGACCCTCGAGGCCAATCATCGTGTCGCGTCCCCAGTCGGTAAACCAATGGTAGCCCGCGATGATGGTACGCACCTCGTCGCCTTTGGCATGGGCACGGGCGGCGTCGTCTGCGCGTCCGGCCGGGGTGATGACGAACTGATCGGCGGCGAGGACGAGGTCGGCGCCCAGGCCCTCGCGAATGGTTGGCACCGCGGCGGCGAGCAAGCGCGTGCGTCGTTCGCCTTCGGCCGAGCGCGCTCGTGCGGGCGGCAGCGCATCGATGACCTGCCAGGTCTCCGTCGATGCCACGAACGTGGCGATCTTGCCCTTGGGGAGCGTGAACCGAAAGAAGCCTGGACTGTAGAGCTCGCCCATCGAGTCGTAGCCGCGAACGAGCTCCGCATGGTAGCGAACGTCACGCACCCGCTTCTTGTCGATCGTGAAGGCGTTGGAATCATGGTCGATGCGCATTCGCAGCGACGGATAGCCCTCGGCCGACACGTCGTACCGATCGTCGACGACCGTGAGCGCGTAGGGACCGGATGCCGGCGCATCGAGCGCCCCGCCGTGCGGCCGAAAGCGAATCCAGGGTTCGATTTCCAGGCGCACTTCTCCTTCGGTGAGAAGCTCGTAGCTCACGTGCACCGTATTCTGTTGATGGGGCATCGAGAGGCGGCGCTCGATGACAGCGCCGAGTGCGTCGTACCGCCACACGGGCAGACCGAAATCGAGGCGGAATGCCGACAGAGCCGCGACCTGCAGGAGCGCCCCACCGGCTGTGGTGAGCGATTGCGCGCCGAGCTGCACCGCGAGGTCCGCTCCGTGACGGACGACCTCGCCAGCATGGGCGAGCATCATGGTCCGACCGAGTGGCGCCGGAAGCGCGGCCACGAGCCACGCGTGGAACCGGCGCGTAGCGATATTCGCCACCGTGCCCGAGGCGTATCCGCCGAGGCCGTTGGTGACGAGCCACTCGCGCGTGACGAAGGGGCTCGTGGGGTCCTCCGTCCCAGCGAGCTCCTGCAGCACCCGAGACGGGCTCGACGATGGGGCCACTTCGATGATGGGAACGCTCATCGCTAGCGGCGATCGTGATCGCGGGCGACCTCTCGCGGGCGGTGGCCGTAGGCCACCCAACGGCCACCGTGCTGGTGATACCAACGGTCATGGACGTCGTAGATGTAGCCATCGCGGAACCGATAGCGGGGATACGCCTCGATCCCGGGCGGGGCCGCCTCCACATACATTCCGTCGTAACCGTCGATGCGCGCCGTTCCGGCGCACGCCGACGAGACGAGGAGCACGCCGACCCCGCACGTCATCCACACGCCACGGCGAAATTTCTCGCTGCACCACGATCTGTTCATGGGGACCTCCTGGTAACCCGGTTGTGGTGCAATCCCGAGGCCAGGGGTCCGATCGAAGCGCCTGGATGGCGAAATAGCCCCATCATCGGCAAAGCTGCCACGGTCGGGACGGTTCCGGCTTCGACGCTCAGCGCTCGCGCCTCGACACGCGAATCGACACCTGAAGCCCCTCAACGGTCGACCGGTGAAGTCCCCGACGGGCGCGGTACACCTTCTGCTTCGATCGCCTCGGTGCCGTCTCGAATCGAGGACTACGCCCTGGTCGGCGACTGTCAGGCCGCCGGGCTGGTCGATCGCCAGGGCTCGATGGATTGGCTCTGCTTGCCGCGTTTCGACTCGGACGCATGCTTTGCCGCGCTGCTGGGCCGCCCGGAGCACGGTCGCTGGCTCGTCGCCCCTCGCGAAGAGGTGCGGCGCACGACCCGCCGCTACCGAGATGGCTCCCTCGTCTTGGATACGACTTTCGAGACGCAAGCAGGCACCGTCACGGTAACCGACTGCATGCTGCTCGGCGCCGACACCCCGACGGTCGTTCGTGTCGTGAGCGGGGTAAGCGGTCGGGTGGCGATGCGCACCGAGCTGGTCGTGCGCTTCGACTACGGCTCGATCGTGCCGTGGGTGCGCAAGGACGGCGACCGCGGTGTCTACGCCGTTGCCGGACCGGACGCGGTCTACGTGCAGAGCGATGTCCCGCTCCGGGGCGAAAACATGACGACCGTCGCCGACTTCGAGGTCGGTCCCGAGCGGTCCGTCTCCTTCGTGTTGCGTTGGCAACCTTCCCATCTCGGTGCGCCATCCGAGGTGGATGCGCACGAGGCGGTCACCGCGTGCGAGCTCGCTTGGCGAAGATGGTCGGCTCAGTGTACGTACGAGGGCGAGTGGCGCGACATCGTGTTGCGGTCGCTTCTTACGCTCAAGGCCCTGACGCATGCCGTCACCGGCGCGATTGCCGCCGCGCCAACGACGTCGCTTCCCGAAGCGATCGGAGGAGTCCGAAACTGGGACTATCGCTACTGCTGGGTGCGCGACGCCACGTTCACCCTCCTCGCCTTCGCGCACACGGGGTTCATCGAGGAAGCGCGACAATGGCGGCAATGGCTGCTTCGCGCGGTCGCGGGTGACCCGTCCAAGCTTCAGATCCTCTACGCGATCGACGGCCGACGTCGAATCGAAGAGCGAGAAATTTCCTGGTTGCCCGGCTACGAGAATTCGTCGCCGGTGCGCATCGGCAACGCGGCGTTCCGGCAACGACAACTCGACGTATACGGCGAGGTCATGGACGCTTTTCATCAGTGCCACCGGTGGGGGATCGGCATCGAGCCGAACGCATGGGATCTGCGCCGAAAGATGCTCGAGGTTCTCGAGGGCTGCTGGGATCGGCCCGATGAAGGCATCTGGGAGGTGCGCGGTCCGCAGCGGCAGTTCACTCATTCGAAGGTGATGGCCTGGGTCGCGTTCGATCGAGGCGTCCGCCGCGTCGAGGCCGCCGGGGGGGGCGGACCGATCGAACGCTGGCGGATCGTGCGCGATCGCCTCCACGACGACGTGTGCCGCCAGGGCTATGACGCCGAGGTCGGATCGTTCGTGCAGTTCTACGGCTCCCAAGACGTCGACGCGAGCTTGCTCATGATCCCGCTGGTGGGCTTCTTGCCCCCCTCTGACCGGCGCGTGCAGGGAACGGTGCGGGCGATCGAAAACCGCTTGCTCGACGGAGGTCTGGTGAGACGGTACGCGCCCCTGCGCTCGGTCGATGGGCTACCCGAACGCGAAGGCTCATTTTTGCCGTGCAGCTTCTGGCTCGCCGACAACTGGTCTCTGCAAGGCCGGCACGACGAGGCACGGGCAATGTTCGAGCGGCTGATCGGCCTTTGCAACGACGTCGGACTCTTGGCGGAGGAATACGACGTTCAGTCGGGCCGATTGGTCGGCAATTTTCCGCAGGCCTTTTCCCACGTGTCTCTCGTGAACACGGCGCTCAACCTGAGCCCGGATCACTCGAGTCCCGCCCGCCAACGTCGGGGCTGACGATGCGTTGGGTCCTTTCGTCGGCGTGTTGGGCGCCCGGATCTCACCGGCACGCCGTTCGCACCCGCATGAGCCGATGTGCCGCTCCAACCCGCGGGACCTACCCGCCGTGCCCATGAACGGTACGAAGGGGACCCGACCTTCGGACCGTGGTTTCGATTCGCCGCCCGCCGCAGAGTCGGCGATCGCGGCTCGCTCCTCGCCGCCGCACGATCCGAGGCTCGAGGAAATCTGCGTTTCGGACACGATAGGCCTGGATCCGGCGACGAGGATTGCCGATGTCTACCGTCTGATCGAACCGCTCGGCGCCGGCGCGATGGGCGCGGTGATGCTCGCGCAGGATGAAAGCCTGGACCGCCTTGTTGCGATCAAGTTCGTTCGACGCGACCGGTTCGACTTGAACTTCCGCCTCCGGTTTGCGGGTGAGGCGCGAGCCATGGCCCGGGTCAACCATCCGAACGTCGTGCAGATTCACGCCTTCGGGGAGCACGAGGGGCTCCCCTACTTCGTGATGGAATTCGTCGACGGGATCACGCTCGAGACGTGGATCGCACGCAATGGGCCGCCGACCGACCTCGCCGTCCCGATGCGCATCATCGAGGAGATCTGCCTTGGACTGTCGGCCATTCACGCCGCCGCCACGATCCATCGCGATCTCACGCCTACCAACATCTTGTTGGACGCGAACGGGAAGCCCTGTATCACCGATATGGGCCTTGCCGTCCTCCGTCGGGAGGGTGGGCGGCTGCCGTTGGAAACGGCCGGAACGCCCGCCTACATGGCGCCGGAGGTCGCTTTCAGCCGCGAGGTGGACCCGGCCCATCGACCCCGCTCCGACGTGTACTCGCTCGCGTGCGTGGCGTACGAGCTGCTGACGGGCAGGCCCCCTTTTCGATCCGACTCCGAAATCAAGCTCATGATCCAGCATGCGATCGCTGCCGTGCCTCGGCCGAGCCGCATCAACCCCGCGGTGCCCTTGGAAGTCGACCAGGCGATCGTTCACGCGCTCGCGAAGGATCCCGCCGCGCGAACGCCGACGCCGGAGGCGTTCTGGTGCGAGATGAGCATGGGGCAGCGGGATCCGGAGCCCGAACGAATTTTGATCGCCGAGGACGATGGCGATTCACGCGATGCCATCGTTGGCTATTTGCAGCGGACGTTTCCCGATGCCGAGGTCGAAGGCGTCGGCAACGGGTTCAGCGCCCTCGCCGCGTTCGATCAAAAGCCCCCCTCCATCGTCCTCCTCGACATCCGCATGCCGGGACTCGACGGTCTTCAAGTAACGGAGTGGATTCGTCGGCGCGAGCAATGGACACGAATCCCGATTCTCATCATCACCGGGTCGGGCGGCCCCGAACAGTGGGAAAAGCTCCGGGAGCTCGGTGCCGATGGATTCCTCGTCAAGCCCGTCAGCTTGGACGACGTGGTCGCTCTGACCCGTCGCTCGCTGCGAGAACGCCGATCGCGCGTCAGCACGGCGGTCGTCGGTTCGAAGTGACTCGCGCTGCCGCCAAGAAGGAGTGACCCCGATGAGCGGACCATCCAGACCTTTTTCGCCCGCGGCGTTCGGTAGCGCGGCGACCTGGTACAAGGATGCGATTTTCTACGAGGTCCGCACGCGCTCGTTTTTCGACAGCAACGACGATGGAATCGGGGATTTCAAGGGCTTGACGAGCAAGCTCGACTACCTATGCGACCTGGGGGTCAACGCCCTGTGGATTCTCCCCTTCTACCCTTCTCCCGGGCGAGACGACGGCTACGACATTTCCGACTACACCGACGTCCATCCGGAAATCGGAACGCTGATCGACTTCGAGATTCTTCTCGCGGAGGCGCACCGCCGAGGGATCCGGGTGATTACCGAACTGGTTTTGAACCACACGTCCGATCAACACCCGTGGTTTCAACGCGCGCGTCGCGCCCCGGCCGGTTCGGCCGAGCGCGACTTCTACGTGTGGAGCCAGACGCCCGACCGGTACGCCGACGCCAGGGTCATCTTCCGGGACTTCGAGCCGTCGAATTGGTCGTGGGACCGCGACGCGCAGGCCTATTACTGGCATCGCTTTTACTCGCACCAACCGGACCTCAACTTCGAGAATCCCGCTGTCCGCGAAGCCCTGCTCGGCGTGGTCGACTTTTGGCTGGCAAAGGGTGTCGATGGTCTGCGTCTCGATGCCGTTCCTTATCTTTACGAAGAGGAAGGGACCGACTGCGAAAACCTGCCCAAGACACACGCATTCTTGAAGAGTCTCCGCGCGCACATCGACTCTCGCTTCGAGAACCGCATGCTCCTGGCCGAAGCCAACCAGTGGCCGGAGGCCGCCGCCTCGTATTTCGGCACGGGAGACGAGTGTCACATGAACTTTCACTTTCCGCTCATGCCGAGGCTCTTCATGGCCATTCACCAGGAAGATCGGCTTCCGATTGTCGATATTTTCGCGCAAACGCCCGAGGTCCACGCCACGTGTCAGTGGGCGCTCTTTCTTCGCAACCACGACGAGCTCACGCTGGAAATGGTCACCGACGAAGAGCGCGATTACATGGTCGGCGCCTATGCGCATCAAGCGGCGATGCGCATCAATCTCGGGATTCGACGGCGACTCGCCCCTCTGGTCGGCAACAGTCGCAGGAGAATGGAGCTTTTGAACGGCTTATTGTTCTCTCTGCCCGGGACGCCCGTCCTCTACTACGGCGACGAGATCGGAATGGGCGACAACGTCTATCTCGGCGACCGCAACGGAGTCCGTACGCCGATGCAGTGGAACATGGATCGCAACGCCGGTTTTTCGAGATCGAACCCGCAGCGGCTGATACTGCCCGTCGTGATCGATCCCGAGTATCACTATGAATCGCTCAACGTCGAAAACCAGCAGCAGAACCCCACATCCCTTCTCTGGTGGATGAAGCGAATCATCGACTTGCGGAAACGCTTTGCGGCGTTCGGTCGGGGGACGACCGAGTTTTTGAGCCCGGCGAACTCGCGCGTTCTCGCCTACGTCCGGGTGTTCGAGCGGGAGTGCGTGCTCGTCGTCGCGAACTTGTCGCGATTCACGCAGTACGCGGAGCTCGACCTCGGCCGTTACCGCGGTCTGACACCGTTCGAGCTGTTCGGCGAAACGTCGTTTCCCGTGATCGGCGACGCGGCGTACGTCGTGACTCTCGGCCCGCACGATTTCTATTGGTTCTCGCTCGAGCGGCCGAGCGAGGTGCGAGACTCGCCGCCCACGGCTCCGCTCGCCACGGTGGAAGGCTCGAGCGTGGAGCTTGTTCTCCGAGAAAGTCGCCTCGAGCCGATGCTGCTCGCGTATCTCGAGCGATGCAGATGGATGTCTCCGCGCGATCGCCGGCTCACGTCGGCGCGCCTGGCGGACGCCTTCCGCCTCGACGCGGGTGGGGTGTCCTTCTTCCTCATCCTTGCGCAGGTCGAGACGACCGGTGGACCCCGGCGGCTGTGCGTGCTGCCGATCGTGTTCGTTCCCGGAGACAAGCCCGCGGCGTCGCGCTCGGTGCTGGCCGCGGTCGCCATCCAGGACGAGGCGGGCACGCTCGTCCGGGGCTTGCTGGTCGACGCGCTCGATGAGCCGAACACCGCTTGGGCGCTGCTCGTCTTCATCCTCGAGCAAGCCCACGCGGTCGGCGAGTCGGGCGAGCTTTGGGCCAAGGCAAGCGAGCGATCCGCGACGACGGCCGACGACTTTCGGCTCGAATCGGGGTTGGAACAGGAAGGCTCATGGAGATTGGGCCAGGGCCGCTCGAGCACGAAGGTGCGCTATGGCGATCGCTTCGTCCTGACACTATTCCACCGTCTGGACGACGGCGTGAGTCCCGAGTTCGAGATGGGGCAGTACCTCGAGAAGAGCGGCGCCGACCTCCTCCCGCGGCAGCACGCCGTCCTCGAGCTCCGGCGCGCTCGGATGGAGCCGGTGACGTTGGGACTCTTGCAAGCCTTCGTGCCCCATGTCGACAACGGCCGGGATTTTACGCAGCGAGAGCTCGGTCGCTATTTCGAACGCGTGCTCGCGCGGAGCGATGCCGACCCACCCCCGCCTCCGCCGCCACCCGGATCGCCCTTTGCGCTCGTCGCATCGGAGCCGCCGGTCCTGGTCGCCGAAATGATCGGGGTCTACCGAGACACCGCAGCCCAACTCGGCCGCCGAATCGCGGCCCTGCACCGGGCTTTGGGCGCGCCGACGGCCGATCCCTCATTCAAACCGGAACCGTATTCGGCGCTCGATCGACGCGCAACCTACCAGTGGCTCCGCACGGCGACCGTGCGGGCACTGCGCCTCTTGCGTGAGCGGATGTCCACCCTTTCTCCGGCCGCTCGCGCGGCTGCCGAGACGGTGATCGGGCAGGAGGCGGCGATATTCGCACGCTTTCAGCCGCTTCTGAACACGAAGATGAGCGCGCAGCGCATTCGTGTGCACGGCGACCTTCATCTCGGTCACGTGCTCTATACGGGCAAAGACTTCGTCGTGACCGACATCGGCGGCCGGCGCGAGGTCTCGCTGACCGAGCGGCGCAGAAAGCGCTTGGCGCTCGGGGACGTCGCCACCATGGTGCATTCCTTGGAGTTCGCGGCGCTCCACGTGCTCTTGGACCCGGCGCGGGTGCGCGAGAGCGACGTCGACGCGGCGCGGCCGTGGGCGTTTCATTGGGCGTCCTGGGTCAGTGCGTCGTTTTTGCGCGCCTATCTCGATGCGATGGACGGTTCGCCCCTCGTGCCGCCGTGCCGAAGCCACGCGGCCGTGATCTTCGATTGCTTTCTGTTGGAACGAGCGCTCGACCCAATCCGAGTCCAGGTCGAGCTCGGGCCGGACTCGACCGCCATGGTCGTTGCGTTGCTCGGCCTCGCGCGCATCCTGGCCGAACCCCAGTAGACGCAAGGCGCCACGACTGTGGCGTTTGCGCGCACGGCGGGCCCCCGCGACCCGGTCTCAACGCCACGGAAACCCATTTCTACCCGGAACCAACCGTCGGCACGGCGCATGCTCGGACTTGAACGAAAGGGAGGCCGGAACGGACTACCGCAACGAAAATGTAGAAACGCTGGCGACACTGCATGCTCGCTCCCAACGGCATGTCAGTGAACACCAACGGCGTATCGAGCGGGTCACGGCTCAGATCGGGCGGCCGCACACCTTGTATTTGCTTCTGGGTTTCACGGCCTTCTGGATCGCCGCGAATCTGGTCGCGCCCGCCCTTGGAGTACGGGCACTCGATCCGCCCCCGTTCACCTGGCTTCAAGGGGTCGTGGGCTTCGTTGCACTTCTGATGACTACGACCGTTTTGATTACTCAAAATCGACAGAGCAGCCACGCGGAACAGCGGGCTCAGCTCGACCTCCACGTCAACTTGATGGCCGAGCAGAAGGTCGCAAAACTCATCGCCCTCATGGAGGAGCTCCGCCGAGACCTTCCGAGCGTTCGGGACCGTGTCGACCGGGTGGCGGACACGATGAAGGAGCCGGTCGACCCGCATGCTCTGTTGTCGGCTCTGGAAGAGACGCTCGAGGCCCCGACGGGTTCAATACCCGCTACGAGCCAGCCACCCCGACCTGCGAAAGACGGCTGACGCGGCGGCGAGGTGGGAGGGGAAGGTCGGAGGAGGAATGGTCATTGCAATTCCGCGCGGCTCTTCATTTCCGCGTCGCCCCGGCGGCCGAGGCCGGTTGGTGGCTTCGCAGCGGTCGTACCCATTTTCTTGCCTGGCCGGTCCGGTCAGCTCTCAAGCAAGACTCAACGGGAATGGGCAGACGAGCTGGCGGGCATCGGCGAGCGCGGCTAAAGCGATGATCCCTCCTACCCTGGCGCAGCTTCTTACGAGCTACCGCACCCAGCTCTTGTCGCGCTTCATTGCCGAGGTGCAGCAGAGGGATCTGTCTCCGCCCGGAACGTCGCGGTCGCTCCTCATCGACCACATTCCCAAATTCCTGGACGAGATCGTGGCAGAACTCACGCGGGGCGAACCGGTTCGTACGACTCAGGACGTTATCGACACGAGCGAGACAGCCCGTCAGCACGGCCAACAGCGCTGGAGCCTCGGGTACGATCTCGGCGCCTTGACTCGTGAGTATGGCGTACTGCGTCATTGCATCCTTTTGATGGCAAGGGAGACGAACGCCCACCTGTCCATCGACGACCACGACATTCTCGGGAAGTGCCTCAGCGTGGGGGTGACACAAGCGACGACCGAGTACGTCGCGTATCGAGATGAAGAGCTCGACCAGCAGAAGGCCAACTTGGAGTTTCTCGCCGAGGCTGGGCAGATTCTCTCGTCGTCCTTGGATTACCGTTCCACGCTTAGCAAGCTCACGAGGCTGCTCGTGCCTCGAATGGCGGACTTTTGCACCGTTCATCTCGAGGGCCACGGGAGCGATGAAATACCGCTTCTTCACGTCGATGCCGCAAAGGAGGAGTTTTTGCGCGCGAGCTACAAGAACTACCCCCTCGTGACCGACTCTCGGCGTGGCTACGCGCATGCCGAGCGGGCCGAACAGCCGGTCCTCGTTTCGGCGGTTGAACCGAGCTCTTTCGATCGCATGGCCCTGACCGACGACCAGCGAGCGCTCGTTCGGGCCATCCATCCGACGTCCTGGCTGATCGTTCCGCTTGCCGTCCAGGGATCGGCTTTCGGAGCGTTGACGCTCGGGTACAGCGACTCTTCTCGTCGCTATCGCGAACAGGACTTGGTGCTCGCGAGCGAGGTGGCTCGGCGAGCTGCGGTCGCCATCGACAACGCCCGTTTGTACGAGCTTTCGCAGAGCGCGCGGTCTCGCGTCGAAGCCGCCACGCGGGCCAAGGACGAATTCGTCGCGATGGTGTCGCACGAGCTGCGTACTCCCTTGAACGCCATCGTCGGCTGGCTTCGCTTGATGCGCAGTGGAACGCTATCGCCGGCGAAGCGAGAGCACGCTCTCGACGTGATCCAACGCAATGCACACGCCCAGAGTCAGCTCGTCGCCGACCTCTTGGACATCAGCCGGATCCTCACCGGCAAGATCCGCATCAATCCATCGCAAGTCGACTTGGGCAACGTCGTCGACATGGCGATCGAGGGTGTGCGCCCCGCCGCCGATGCCAAGCGCGTTCAGATCGCCGCGGATATCGAGCGCGACCACTCGCTCATGCGAGGCGACGGCGATCGGCTCCAACAGGTGGCGTGGAACCTGCTGGCCAATGCCGTGAAATTCACCCCGAAGAACGGCATCATCCAGGTTCGCGTGCGGCGGGTCGAATCCGATCTGGAGTTGACGGTCGAGGACAACGGCGTCGGGATCGCCCCCGAATTTCTCCCGTACGTATTCGATAGCTTTCGACAGTCCGACGGGACCTCCGCTCGATCGCATGGGGGTCTCGGCATCGGTCTCTCGATTGCGAAACACATCGTCGAGCTGCACGGCGGGTCCGTCGATGTCCAAAGCTTAGGGTTGGGACGAGGCGCCCTGTTTCGCGTGCTCTTGCCGATCAGTCCGCTGGTCTCGGCGACGATAGGTGTCCCAAGGGTGCCCGCCACGCAGCATCAGGACGTCCGCCTCTCTCACCCCCTGGGGCTCGAAGGGATTCGCGTCCTCGTCGTCGACGACGAGCCCGACGCCCGTGAACTGGTCGCCTACGTGTTCGAGGAGGTCGGGATGGAGGTTCGAGCTGCCGCGAGCGCGGCGGATGCACTCAAGGAGCTGCAGAGCTTCACTCCGCAGGTGATCGTCTCGGACATCGGGATGCCACACGAGGATGGTTACCAACTGATCCGCAGTGTCCGCACGCTTTTCGGCGACGACAAGAAGGACACCCCGGCGATTGCCCTCACGGCGTTCGCCCGCAACGAGGATCGGACCCGTGCCCTCGTGGAAGGGTTCAATCTGCACATGGCGAAGCCGGTCGAGCCGAACGCGCTCGTGGACGCCGTGGCACAACTCGCTGGGCGCGCCCATCGTTGACACGTCCACTCGCATGCGAGCGGAACCCTGGCTCCCACACGGCCCGGGGCGGCGGGCGATCCTCGCAAGCGTTCTTGTCAGCCGGGTATGCTCTTGCTCGGCTTCGTGGCATCCGTCGGTGGATGGTTGTCGACGAGACTGCCGAAGCGCTCGGCATACACGCGCGAGAACTCCGCACCGTAGAATACGACCAGGCTCGACACGTAGATCCAGGTCAGTAACCCCAGAACCGCGCCCACGGCTCCGTAGGCCGCGTAGCTCGCCACGTGAGCCAAGTACCAGGCGAGCAGGCTCTTCAGCACCGTGAACAAGACCGCCGTGAGCACTGCACCCGGTGCGACGTCGCGCCACGCGATCGGGGTGCTCGGCACGAAGCGGTAGACGGCCGCGAGAAGCCCCGAGAGCAGTCCGAACGACAGGCCGACATCGGTCCACTGCAAGAGCGCTTTTCCTGCCGAGCCTGGGTCGGCGACCCCGCCAAGAGCTTGAAGCCCCGAGCTGGCAGCGAGCAAGATCAAAAGCGCAGACGCGGCCATGACGACGACCAGGAACGAGAACGCTCGGGCTCTCAGCGTGCCCAGGATCGCCGACTCGATGCCTTGGGAGGGCGGCGGCTTTACGCGCCAGATGAGGTTCAGCGAGGATTGCAGTTCTATGAAGACCCCGCTGGCTCCCAGTAGCAGGGTGACGGTGCCGATGACGGCTCCTACCCCCCGGGCGGTTCGGTGAGACTGCATGCTCTGAAGCGTTTCGTCCAAGAGCGAACGGACCGCGGGGGAGGTCGCCGTGGCTAGCGAGGCGAGGAGTCGTTGCCGGACTGTGTTGTCGTCGCCGAGCAAGAACCCAATCGTCGTGACGGCCAAAAGAAGGAGGGGGAAGATCGAGAAGAGCGCGGCGTACGCAAGGGATGCGCCGAGTCGATAGCAAGCATCGTCGGACCAGCGCACGCCTGCATCTCGCCCCACCGTGGCACTTTGGATGCCGACTACCCCCATGTGCCGGAGGCGACCGACGGTTGGGTCTACTCCTCTCGCGGTATGGCGACGGGTGGCCCTCGCGCTCACTCGAATGTCCTCATTCGCCCACCTTAGCGAGGCCCATGCCGTCGACGTCGGGCGGGTCGCTCGGAAGAAAGCGAACCATGGCCCATGATTTGCTCCGCGTAGTGGGCATGAGCGAAGTCGAGATCGACCTTACGAACGATCCGCCCGACTCCGTCGATTCGTGCCGATTCGGGGCCACCGACCACCTGGCGATCACGCGGCTTGCGCCCGTAGCGCCTGCTCCGAAGGCCGACCTCACGCCCGCGCGGCCACCCTCGCTCTTCGGACCGTCATCGACGCCGAACCCTGGGCGGGACGGCGCACCCCTCTCGGCAAGCTCGAACCAAGCGTCGGAGGGTCGCCGGTCGAAGGCTCCCGAACCTCGCACGAGATTTTGGCGTGCGCGGCTTCGCCCAACGATGCCATCGGCGTCCGTGCTGAGCGGCCAACGGCCTTTGGACTTGCTTATTGCGGCGGCCGGTTCGGGTCTGGGGCTCATCGCGATTGCAATCGCCGTCTTCATCGGCGTGCGGGAACAACCATCGGATCCGACCGTGTCGGCCGCCGTCGTCGTCGATCACGCGTGGGTCGCTTTGGCGCTCATCGGGTTCGGTCTCAGGCGACTCGGCATCGCCGAACGACGGGCTCACGGCCGGCGGCGCGACGGGGTGCGACGCACCCCACCGGCACGAGACGCGATTCTTGGACGTCAACAGGAAAGGACTGGGTGAGCACGCCGACAAGGTTGAGGTGTCCGCAACGGGAACCTCGTCAGCCGCCTCGCACGCGGCCGACGGACTCGATCACACTGCGAAGCTGATCCAGCTCGACCGGCTTGACGAGATGATGATGGAAGCCCGCCTCGACCGTGCGCCGGCGGTCGCCGTTCATGCCCCAACCCGTTAGCGCGACCATCACTGGCGGCTCCGGCATGCTGACGACGACGCGACGGCACACGTCGGCGCCGTCCATGCCCGGCAGGCCGAGGTCGCAGAAGACCAGGTCGGGACGAGCCCCCATGATGAGCGCGACGCCTTCCGGCCCCGTGTTGGCCACGCGCACCTCGTGCCCAAGCTGTTCCAGCCAGGTCAACAACATTTCCGCCGAGTCCTCGTTGTCTTCGACGACGACGATGTTCAGTCCGCCTTCCACCTCCTTGGAGGTCGCGGACTCGGGTGCCTTCGCCGCGACGAGGGACTTGGCCTGACCGATGGGCACTGAAAGGGTGAATGTCGCCCCTTTGCCTTCGCCCGCGCTTTGCGCCGTGAGCGTTCCCCCATGACGCTCGGCGAACTGTCGTGAGAGGGCGAGACCGATTCCGAGTCCGTCGTTCGCGCTGTGCAACGAGCGCTCGATCTTCGTGAACATATCGAACACGCGCTCGATCTGGTCCGGAGCGATGCCCACCCCCTGGTCGATGACCCGGATGATGGCCATGTCCCCGTGGCGCCGGAGCTCGACCCTGACCGGTGCGCCGGTGGGGGAATGCTTGGAGGCGTTGTTGAGTAGATTACCGACGATTTGGGCTATGCGCGTCGCGTCCACGTACGCTGGGACCGGCCCCTCGGCATCGATTTCGACCGACTGATTGCGCTTGGCGAACAAGGGGCCCGTCGTTTCAATGGCGCGGTCGATGACGGAGGACAGGGTGGCCGGCTCCCTCCGCACCTCGAGCGTGCCACGGCTGATTCGCGAGACGTCGAGGAGATCGCCCACGAGCCGGACCAGGTGATCGAGCTGCCGGTTCATCGCCGCAAGGGCGCGGACCGCAATCGGGGATGCGTCCGGCTGCTTGAGCAGAACGTCGAGGCCTGTGCGCAACGGAGCGAGGGGGTTTCGAAGCTCATGGGCCAGAGTGGCGAGAAAGAGATCTTTCTGGTCGTTCGCGGCCCTGAGCGCCCTCTCGGACTTCTCTAGCTCAATCGTCCGCTCTTGCACGCGCGTCTCGAGGTGCTCGTTGAGCTCGGCCAGGGCCCGTGTCTTGCGAAATAGATCGGCGAAGGCGGCCACCTTGTGCCGCAGTATCTGGGGATTGACCGGCTTGGTCAGGTAGTCGACGGCGCCGGCACTGTAGCCGGTGAGCACGTCATGATCGTCGACGAGATGCGCCGTCAGAAATACGATCGGGATCTGCCGAAATTTCTTGGTTCCTTTGATGAGATGCGCCAGCTCGAAGCCGCTGACGATCGGCATCTTGATGTCGAGCACGATGGCTGCCACGTCGTTTTCGAGGAGCAAACGCAGGGCTCTTTCGGCGTCCTCCGCGCGAAGAACACGGTACGTCGGATCGTCGAGGATCGCCTCGAGAGAGTCGAGGTTGCGCGGCTCGTCGTCCACCACGAGGATATCGATCGTGTCGGGCATCTCGCCTCCTACCGATACAGCCAGACGCGCAGCAAGGAGAGCAGTTGGTCGGTGTTGACGGGCTTGGCGATGTAGTCCGAGGCGCCCGCTTCGAGACACTTCTCTCGGTCGCCTTTCATCGCTTTGGCCGTGAGCGCGAGGATGGGCAGCGTGCGAAATCTCGAATCCTTGCGAATTTCGCGCATCGTCTCGTAGCCGTCCATTTCAGGCATCATGATGTCCATGAGAACGACGCTCAGGTCCGGCGTGCGCTCGATAAGCTCGATCGCCTGCCGACCATTGGTCGCGCTCGCGACTTCCATCTCCTGATTTTCCAAAATGGTCGTGAGCGCAAAAATGTTGCGTGCGTCGTCGTCGACGACGAGCACCTTGCGGCCCCGCAGCGCCTCCGCTGAACCGTGGAGGCGCTCGATCATCTTGCGCTTGCCCTCCGGGAGACCCGAGACGACGCGGTGCAAGAAGAGGGCAGTCTCGTCGAGCAAGCGTTCGGGCGACTGCACGTCCTTCAGAACCACGCTCTTGGCGACCGCGTGAAGCTGCGCCTCTTCCTCCGCGGATAGCTCCTTGCCCGTGAACACGACGACCGGAATGTCGTGAAGCTGGGGCTCCGCTCGCAGCGTCTCGAGAAGCTCGAAACCGCTCATGTCGGGAAGCCGCAAATCCACGACGCAACAATCGTAGCGCCGCTCGTGCAACGCGTCGAGCGCTTCGGTTCCCGTACCCACCGCGGCGATTTCGATGTCGCTGTGGCCGAGAAGCTCGACGATGCTCGCTCGCTCTGTGCTGTTGTCTTCGATCACCAGAAGCCGCTTGGTGTGCGGCTCGACGTACGACTTGAGCTTGTCGAACGCGCTCTCCAGCTCGCTCGTCGTCGCCGGCTTGACGAGATAGGTGAACGCGCCGTGCGACAGGCCGTGCTGGCGCTGCTCCTCGACAGACAGCATCTGCACCGGGATGTGACGCGTCTGCGGATCGAGCTTGAGGTTGTTCAATACCGTCCAACCGAGCATGTCCGGCAGAAAAACATCCAGGCTGATCGCGGCGGGCAGATAGTCACGAGCGAGCGAAAGCGCCTGCTGGCCGCGGTTTGCGACGATCGCCTTGAACCCCTTGTGGCGGGCGATCCCGAGTAGGACCCGTGCGTAGTGCGCGTCATCCTCGATGATCAAGAGGACGGTGTCGCCCGGCCGAATGTCGTCGCGGTCGTCGGCCACGGTCTCCTCGACCTTGGCCATCGACAGAACCGGCACGGCGCTCGGCGCATGCGCGGGAGACGCGGATAGGGCGAGTTGACGCTGTGTGGGCCCCGTGTAGGTGAGCGGCAAGTACAGCGTGAACGTGCTGCCGTTGCCCGGTTTGCTCTGAAGACGGATTTCGCCGCCCAGCAGATTGGCGAGCTCCCGGCTGATCGCAAGACCCAGGCCGGTGCCCCCGTACTTGCGGCTGGTGCCCGCGTCAGCCTGCTGAAAAGCCTCGAAGATCAGCTTCTGTTTCTCCGGGGCAATGCCGATGCCGGTATCGGTCACGGTGAATGCAATTGCCGCGGCCGTGGAGCCAAGGACGGGATGGTCCGAGTTCCATCCGGACGTCACCAGGCGGATCGACATGGCCACCGAGCCGTGCGCCGTGAACTTGAATGCGTTCGACAGCAGATTCTTCAGGATCTGTTGCAGGCGCTTCGGATCACTCACAAGCGCGCGCGGCAACATCGAGTCGATGTCGACATGGAAGCCGAGCCCCTTGGTCTCCGCGACATGGTGAAACATCCGATGGACGGTGTCTCGCAGATTCACGAAGGTGATTTCTTCCGGCTCGACGGTGACGGTTCCCGACTCGATTTTGGAGAGATCGAGAATGTCGTTGATGAGCGTGAGCAGGTCTGTGCCGGCCGAGTGGATATTCTTCGCGAAATCGATTTGCTTGACGGTCAGGTTGCCGCCGACGTTCTCCGCAAGCTGCTGACCGAGGATGAGAATGGAGTTCAACGGCGTTCGGAGCTCGTGCGACATGTTCGCCAAAAACTCCGACTTGTACTTGGAGGTCAGCGCAAGCTCGGCGGCCTGCTCCTCCAGTGCACGGCGCGCCTGCTCGACTTCCTTGTTCTTGCGCTCGACCTCCTCATTTTGCTCGGCGAGCTGCTTGGCCTTGGACGCGAGCTCCTCGTTGGTTTGCTGCAGCTCGATCTGACGCGTTTGCAGCTCGGTCGTCAGCTGCTGCGACTGCTGCAGCAGGTTCTCGGTCCGCATCGTCGCCTCGATCGTGTTCAACACGACACCGATCGACTGGGTGAGCTGATCCAGAAACTGCAGGTGAGTGTTCGTGAACGGCCTCAGGGCGGCCAACTCGATCACGGCCATCGTCTCTCCCTCGAACAGCACCGGCAGGACAATCACGCTGGTCGGGGGGGCCGCACCGAGGCTCGACCGAATCGCTGTATAGTTGGCCGGCACGTCGTTGAGTAAAATGCGCTGTTTTTCCGCGGCGGCCTGACCGACGAGACCCACGCCGAGCCCGATGCGATCGGGCTGATCTTGGGCCTGCGCATAGGCTGCCAAAAGGCGCAGAGTCATCGCCGACCGGTCGAGAGTCTCGCCGGGTTCGCTGCGCTCCATCTGGTAGATGGTGCCCTGCTGCGCGTCGACCAAGGGCGCAAGCTCGGAGAGGAGCATCCTGCCGACGGTCACGAGATCGCGCTGGCCCTGGAGCATTCGGGTAAACTTGGCGAGGTTCGTCTTCAGCCAGTCCTGCTCCTGGTTGCGATCGGTCGTTCCGCGCAGGTTGTCGATCATCGTGTTGATGTTGTCTTTGAGCTCCGCGACCTCGCCGCGCGCTTCGACGCGGATCGATCGGGTGAGGTCGCCCTTCGTCACGGCGGTTGCGACGTCGGCGATGGCGCGCACCTGGTTGGTCAAGTTCGCGGCCAGTAAATTCACATTGCCCGTCAAGTCCTTCCACGTCCCGGCGGCACCCGGAACGTTCGCCTGGCCCCCGAGCCGTCCTTCGACGCCAACCTCCCGTGCGACGTTCGTGACTTGCTCGGCAAACGTCGCCAGCGTGTCGGTCATGTTGTTGATCGTTTCGGCGAGCGCGGCGACCTCGCCCTTCGCCTCGACGGTCAGCTTCTGGCGAAGGTTGCCGTTGGCCACCGCGGTGACGACCTTGACGATGCCCCGTACCTGATTGGTCAGGTTCGCAGCCATGAAGTTCACCGAGTCGGTGAGATCCTTCCACGTGCCCGCGACTCCGGGTACATCGGCCTGGCCGCCGAGCTTTCCTTCGGTGCCGACCTCGCGGGCGACACGCGTGACCTCCGAGGCGAACGACCGAAGTTGATCGACCATCGTGTTGATGGTGTTCTTGAGCTCGAGAATTTCGCCCTTCACGTCGACGGTGATCTTGCGCGACAGGTCGCCGCGGGCGACCGCGGTCGTCACCTCGGCAATGTTGCGCACCTGCGCCGTGAGGTTGGTGCCCATGGCATTGACCGAGTCGGTGAGATCCTTCCACGTGCCCGCGACTCCGGGAACGACGGCCTGGACGCCGAGGCGCCCTTCCGTCCCCACCTCGCGGGCTACTCGGGTGACTTCAGAGGCGAACGAGCGCAGCTGTTCGACCATCGTGTTGATGGCCTCTTTCAACTGGAGGATCTCGCCGCGAACGTCGACGGTGATCTTCCGGGAGAGATCGCCGTTCGCGACGGCAATCGTGACGTCGGCGATGTTGCGGACCTGGTTGGTCAGATTGGACGCCATCGAGTTGACGTTGTCGGTGAGATCCTTCCACGTGCCGGCCACGCCCGGCACCACCGCCTGACCGCCGAGCTTGCCCTCCGTGCCGACCTCGCGAGCCACGCGCGACACTTCGGACGCGAATGCGTTGAGCTGGTCGACCATCGTGTTGAGCGTGTTCTTCAGCTCGAGAATCTCGCCTTTGACGTCGACCGTGATTTTGCGAGAAAGATCGCCGCGCGCGATCGCGGTCGCCACGTCGGCGATGTTACGGACCTGACCCGTCAGGTTCGAAGCCATCGCGTTGACGTTGTCGGTGAGGTCCTTCCAGGTGCCGGCCACGCCCGGCACCTGCGCCTGGCCACCGAGCTTGCCCTCGGTCCCCACCTCGCGAGCCACGCGAGAGACCTCCGAGGCGAAGCCGTTGAGCTGGTCGACCATGGTGTTGATCGTGTCTTTGAGCTGAAGAATTTCGCCCCGCACGTCCACCGTGATCTTCTTGGAGAGGTCGCCTTTGGCCACCGCGATCGTGACGTCGGCGATGTTGCGCACCTGGTTGGTCAGGTTGGATGCCATCGAGTTGACGTTGTCGGTCAGGTCCTTCCAGGTACCGGCCACCCCGGGCACCTGCGCTTGCCCCCCGAGCTTGCCCTCCGTGCCCACTTCGCGGGCGACGCGAGAGACCTCGGAGGCGAACCCGTTGAGCTGATCCACCATCGTGTTGATGGTGTTCTTGAGCTCGAGAATCTCGCCCTTCACGTCGACCGTGATCTTGCGCGACAAGTCGCCACGGGCGACCGCGGTCGTCACTTCCGCGATGTTGCGGACCTGGTTGGTCAGGTTGGACGCCATCGAATTGACGTTGTCGGTCAAGTCCTTCCAGGTGCCTGCCACCCCGCCCACCTGGGCCTGGCCGCCAAGCTTGCCCTCGGTCCCCACCTCGCGCGCCACGCGGGAGACTTCCGACGCGAAGGCGTTGAGCTGGTCGACCATCGTGTTGATCGTGTTCTTCAGGGCGAGAATCTCGCCCTTCACGTCGACCGTGATCTTGCGCGACAAGTCGCCTCGCGCCACGGCCGTCGCGACCTCGGCGATGTTTCGAACCTGATCGGTCAGATTCGAGGCCATCGAGTTGACGTTCTCCGTGAGGTTCTTCCATACGCCGGCGACGCCTTCGACCTCGGCCTGGCCACCGAGCTTGCCCTCGGTGCCGACCTCCTTCGCGACGCGCGTCACCTCGGAGGCGAACGCGTTCAGCTGATCGACCATGCGGTTGATCGTATTTTTGAGCTCGAGAATCTCTCCTTTCACGTCGACTGTGATTTTGCGCGACAAGTCGCCGTTGGCGATGGCGGTCGCGACGTCGGCGATGTTGCGCACCTGGCCCGTGAGGTTCGAGGCCATCGCATTGACGTTGTCGGTCAGATCCTTCCAGGTGCCCGCCACGCCCGGAACTTGCGCCTGCCCGCCGAGCTTGCCCTCGGTCCCCACCTCCCGGGCGACGCGCGAGACCTCGGACGCGAAGCCATTGAGCTGATCGACCATCGTGTTGATCGTGTTCTTCAGCTCGAGAATCTCGCCTTTGACGTCGACCGTGATCTTGCGCGACAGATCGCCTTTGGCGACCGCCGTCGTGACCTCGGCGATGTTGCGCACCTGGCCGGTCAAGTTGGACGCCATCGAGTTGACGTTGTCGGTAAGATCCTTCCACGTGCCGGCGACTCCGGGGACCACCGCCTGGCCCCCCAACTTGCCTTCGGTGCCCACCTCGCGCGCGACACGGCTCACCTCGG
>JBEKOY010000091.1:0-22370 GCA_049521295.1 Polyangiaceae bacterium
TGGCTCGCGAGCTGCTGGACGCCATCGGTGAACAGGGTCGGCGTGGTGGTATAGGCCGGAGACACGGCAGGAATCAGGTATCCCTCCATGACGTCCAGCGCGATGTCGACGACGTCGTCGCCCGGACGCCGACCGTTGGGGAACCCCGCCGGATCACAGCCGGTATTCGTCAGGGTGAGCGTTCCATTCACAAAGCAGGCTGCGGCACCGAGATAGTTCTGGGTCGCGGCGGCCGTGGCCGCGATCGCCGTGTTCAATCGCAGTTCCTCGGCGGCCGTCGGCGCGCCGCCATCTGCCGGCGAAATTTGGTTCACGCCGGGAACGCCGGTGAGAAACGCCTCCACGAGGTCGGCGCGGGGGAACAGCTGCGGTTCGAAGCCTACACCGAAAATGAGGTCGATCACCCGGGGCAGTGTGGGGTTGGTGACGTACTTGGCGAACTGCGCGTCGTCCTTCGGCGAGCTCGAATTCCAATGATCCTTGTCGGGGAGTCCGATCACCACCTCGTTGACGAGCGGCGCGCCCAGACGGGAGACCTGAGTCCACGCGCCGCCCTCGACGGACGGCACGGTGTAGGTCGCACCGGGGTTGATAACGCGGGCCTGCCGAACGCTCGCGGTCGTCCAAGCGCCGATGATTGGCTGCGACGATGAAGCCGTTAGGCACGACGCCGCCACTTCGAGCTCCAGTGAAGTGATGTTCTTCATGGCGAGCGGGTTGGGTACGACGTTGGGACCGCTCGCCCCGGTGATGACGCCGGCCGGTGCGTCGATGAGATCGAAAATCGGTCCCAGATTGACGGCGAACGATTCGGCCCGCTGGCCGACGAAGAGTCGTGCCGGCGTCGTGCAGTTCGGGATCGTGACGGCGTATACATATTGGCTCGCGTACGCCTGATAACCGCCCGGATACGACTTCACGCCGACGTTGTCGGTGGGCTTCGTGAAGACCGCGGTTCCCGCGCTGGTCTTCACCGCGGTCGACACACCGGTGCGGCGGTCGCCCGTCACGAGATTGACCGTGTATGTCTCGGTCACGTTCAAATTGCCCGCCGCCCCCGCGTCACCATTCAGCGGACCGACGTTGAGAAACGGCACCGCCACAGTCTGCGCGGCGCCGCCGTCCGGATAGCCGATCGCCAGCGAAATGCCGTTGCCGGAGCTCGCAAGGGTCTGCTGAAACTGGAATTGAAACGTCAAGTCTTCGACGCCGTCTCCCGTATTGTCGATTGAAATCTCGTAGAGGGCGTCGGGGTCCATCTCAAAGTAGTTGGGGCCGCCGTACGCGTCCTGAAACGGTTGGTAGTTTGCGATAATCGTCACGAATCCCGTTCGACCGGTCTCGTAACTGTTGAACAAGTACAGGTCGGTTCCGTCGACCTTGGGGTTCTTCGTCACAAACGGCGCTTCTCGATGACTTGAAGCTCCTGCCGCCATAGGCACAGTCATCACGAGACCCATCGAAAAGGCCGCGCTTGCGGTTTTCCTCATCATCATCATCGTTCTGCTTCTCCTTCGGTTAAGAGCGGCACCCAGAGCGACCGGCTTGCCTGCAAGAAGGGGGCCACTAAGTCCCATTCTCCAGGCAGCGAGACGGCGTTCGGAAGAAAGCGATCGGCTGCGGAGATCTTGGACGCTGCCCGACCCTGGGTGGGGCAATTCGCGACCATGATTGGCAAGATGCAACGGCCAATCCCGCGACAGAGAAACGCGCCTCTCGTTGGCCAAAGACGGCGCCTCTCGATGATTCGAAGCTCCTGTCGTCATTGGCAAAGCCATCGCCAGACCCAGACCCATCGGAGCAGGCCGCGTTGTCTTTCTTTCTATCATGGTTCTGGTCTCCTCCCGTGGTCATCGGGGCAGCCGCCCCCGCCCGCTCAATCGGCACGCGGAGTTTGGCCGACTCGACGACGTGGGTCGAACCGCGACGGGCCGAAGAGGTTCACCAGCCCAATACGGAGGCCGTTGGGAATGGGTTTCGCTCGTTATTCGTTGCGGCCCATTTTTTTCTTCTGTCCGTGCGCGGCCGACTCCGGTTAGTTTCCATCCCGCTGTTCGTCGCCGGACGGCGGGCGCTCGTGTCCACCCCACTTGCCCGTTTTCCAACACATTTTGCGAAGGAGCGCCTCATGTCTACGGCACGGCGCCAATCGACAATCGTTCTCGTCGGGCTCGATGCACTGCGCTTCCGGCGCGCTTTTGCGATGGCTCTTTTCGGGGCCGCGTTGCTGGATGCGGCCGGGTGTGACCGCAAGACGCCATCCCCAGGCTCTGCGCCATCGACCTTCGAAGTGCCCAAACCAAGGGCCGCTGCCGGACGCGATGACCAGGACGCGATGGCCCCGCTCGAACCAGGCGAGACTCTTTTCGGGCGACTTGCGCGAGACGCCAGAAACCGCCCGCATATCAAGCCGAATGCCGAGGATATTTTTTCCACGTTGGAACGAGCCGGCGCCATGGTGCCCCAAAAGGAGCAAACGATGGGTAACACCTACAAGGCGAGCTACTGCATCGGTGGTTACACGGCGGACCGAACGCTGGCTATCAACGTGTGCGAGTACATAGACGACGACGCGGCGGACGCGGGGGGCAAGCTGTCCAAGAGTCTATTTCCCCATATGGCGGGGCGCGAGGTGTATAACCATAAAGCGACGACGCTGACGATTGTGCGGCTGACGCCGGACGGCGCGGTTTTAGAAAGGAAACTGGTCGACGCGTACATGGCCACGTGAAGGCCGCGCTCGCCGTCAAAATACCTTGACGGAGAAGGCGCGCTCGGCCAGCCACACGCTTGCGATGGCTGCGATCGCGATGGACCCGCCCACGAGCACGCCCTTGCGGTACCAGAGCGTTCGGCGGGCGAGATAGGCGAGCGGCAGAAATGCCGCGACGACGCACATCTGCCCGATCTCCACGCCGACGTTGAATCCGAAGAGCGTGGTCACCAGATTTTGCCGCGGTACCCCAAGATCCATGAGTGTGGCACTGAAGCCGAATCCATGGAGAAGGCCGAGCGCAAAGGCCGCCATCCACCGGTCCTCGTCCAGGATCGGGACGAGGTTGTTCACCGCCGCGAGCACCACGGACGCTGCGATTCCCGACTCGACCAGGCGGCTCGGCAAGCGAATGACGTCGAGGGCGGAGAGAGACAGCGTGATCGAGTGCGCGAGCGTGAACGAGGTGACGATCTTGAGGACGTCCGTGAGCACAGGACGCAGTCGCGGCGACGGCTCCCAGGCCCCGTGCCGACCTCGTTGGAGAACCGCCGGAAGCAAGAGCGCAATCAAGAACAGAAGATGATCGATGCCGGCGAAGATGTGCGCTACGCCGAGCGCAATGGCCGACGCGAGCTGATGTCCGCGCCGAGGTTGTGTTCGTTCGAACTGCTGGCGACGATCCTTCGCGGTAAAAATGGCCACCCTAGTTCCGGCGGCATCGTTGATTCGGACGATTCCGTGATGCTGGGGGTCCACGTCGAAGAACAGTTCGTACGCGACGTCCAGGACGCGCGGTTCGAAAGGGCATGTCGCGACGAAAAGCAGGACGGCGTAGGTGCCATCGGAATGGCGTGTCACCTGCAGATCGCTGGGACCGAACGAGCAGGCTCGCTCGTCGGCGCCGATCCTCAGCTTCGCAAGCGCAAAGTCGGCCACGTCGCTTCGGCGCGCGTTCAGCTCACCCCAGGTCACGGCCCCATCGCCGTCCCGATCGAGGTCGACGACGTTATTGAGATCTCGGAGCGCGATGTCCCATCGCACGGACACCTTCTCGACCGACACCGTAAGCGTGAGATAGCTGTCGCTGGGCTTGTGTGCGTGCGCGATATGCGCAGCAAGACTGACGACCATGAATGCGGCAACGGCAAGCGTCCGGATGTGGGTCTCGTGGCGGGTCAAGGGCTCGCCTTGCGCAGGGTTGCGGCGAGGGCTGCGATCCGCGGATCCTGCAGGTGGTACTCATCGAGGAAGGCAAGGGCCGGTGCGGCGGCCCTCGCATTGCCGGCGGCGAGCGCCGCCTCGAGCAGAATGCGTACGTCCCATGGCTCGTGCTGCACGTCCCAGTTCGCTCGTGCCAGCGCAAGCGCGAGGTTCGCGGCGCCGACCACCTCGAGCTCGTACCGCGCCTCTTCGCGACGATGGACCGTGTCTCCTCGAAGGCGAATGGCATCGAAGCGCGCGCCGAGCAACGCCGCGTGCTCGGTAGCTTCGGGGATCGCCGAGGCCTTCTCGGCCAGCGCCAAGCGCAAGAGTAGACCGTCGTTGTCGACCCGATCGGCAAGAAGCTTCGCGGCGTCCGCCGGACGGCCCAGATCGAGCAGCAGGTCGGCATAAGCCCCGAGCACGTAGGGATCGTCGGGAACGATCGTGAGGGCCGCCCTCAAGCCGCGTTCGGCGTCGGCATAACGACCCAGACGAACCGCAATCTCCGCAAGCGTCGAGGTTGCCCACTCGCTCTCGTCCGGCGACAAGCCGGGCGCGGAACGAATCGTCCGCTCGAGCCGGTCATACGCGATCTCCGCCGATCCGGTGACCGCCTGGATCGACGCCTCGCACACGACTTCGTCGAGCACCGGCACGAGACCCAGAAGCGATCGGCAGCTCGCCATCGCCTCGTCGTAGCGGCCACGCACGGTGAGGACCACCGCGCGCGTAATCCACGCTTGCGCGTCGCCCTGCCGAAGCGTCACGACGCGATCGAGGTCGGCGAGCGCGCCGTCGAAATCGTGCAACGACTGGCGGATCGTCGCCCGCAGCAAAAGGACGTCCGGAGGGGGCGCGGACGTGTCCCACCACGTCGCAAGCGCCGCCTGCGCGTAACCGAGGTAGCGCGGGTCGGCGCGTTCGCGGGCTATCTGGATGTCGAGGCGGGCGACCGCGATGGCGGTGCGAAGATCGTCGGGGTGGACAGCCAGCATTCGACCCAGGCTCTTGCGCTCTTGCTCACGGGGATCCCCCACGGTCGTCGGGAGCCGCTCCAGCACCTCGCTCGTGTCGTGCGGAAGGCGCGGGATATCGCCCCGCACCGAGGGTCGATAGAAAATAGCGCCCGTGAGGATCAGAGCCGCCGTGGCAGCGAAGAGCGCGATCGAATGCTTCACGGCAGGCCACTATCGGCATCCTACTACCTCGATGCGCGAAGTGCTCCCGCCTCGAGCCATGACCCTCTCGGCCCTGTCGAGCGCGAGCGCGATTGGTAACACGATCGTTAGAAAAGGTGCTACTAAAATCCCGTCTCCTACGCGAAGAACGACCGCATGGTCATCCAACCGAGCTCCATCGCGGCGCGCGCGCTGCTCTTGACGGTGTCCTTCGGGGCGCACGCCGCGGTACTTCTCGTCGCGCCGCGGCCGGCCCGGCCGATTCCTTTCGCCGACCCGGGCGCCGACGTGGAGATCGACCAAGCGCCCCCCGATCCGCCGGCGGCGGATCCGGCACTCGCCGAATCGATGGCTCGCGCCATCACGGCCGAGAGTCCGCAGGGCGCCGCACGTGCCGGTGGCCTCCGAGCGCGCGGATCAGCCCGGTCGCAAGCGGCTTGCGTGGCGTCCGCGACGGAAACGACCCCGGGCTCGCCCGTAGCCATCGCGCGTGTCGATGTCCCGTCGTTCACGCTCGCGATCGGATCGCCGGCGGGCGACGCCCGGAGTACCGTACGCTCCGTCGAAGCGGCGGACGAGCCTCCCGACGAAGCGGTGCCCGAGCAGGCGGTCTCGACGCCGGCCCGGCTGACCCAAGGCGGGGCACCCCTCTACCCGAAGCTGGCCCGGGAGAAAGGCGTGGAGGCCGACGTACGGCTGGAGGTCGTCATTTCGTCGGCCGGGGTCGTGGAGTCGGCGCGCGCACTGTCGCATTCGGGATATGGGCTCGAGCAGGCGGCGTTGGAAGGAGTGCGCTCCTACCGGTTCTCGCCCGCGATCCAGAGCGGCCGCCCGGTGCGAGTCCGGATGCGATGGACGGTCGAGTTTCGCCTATGGTGACCGCGCGCGGCCGAGTCTTCGCGTCCTCGAAGCGGCCGCCGCTCCTCGGCCTGTCCCATGGCGACGGTGCGACGGCCTAGCCTCTGCGCTCTCCCTAACCCCACGGGTCCTGATCGGGCGGACTAACCGCACGGGTCCTGATCGAGCGGAAGGTCCAGACGAAACGCCTTGCCGCAGGCGTCCTCGAACACGAGATCACCGCGCATGGCGCGGGCCAGGGCGCGCGCAATCGGCAGGCCGAGGCCAAGGCCCTGCGCCTTGGCGGTGCCCAGTGGCTCGAAGAGAGAAGCCCGAACCCCCGAATCGAGCGCAGGGCCGTCGTCGCACACCCGAATCACCGCTCGTTGCCGCTCCGAGCCCAACTGGATCGCGATGCAACCGTGTCCCCTGCAGCGTAACGCGTGGAGGCTATTGTCAACGAGGTTCTCGAGGATGGCTCGGACGTACGTGGGGTCGGCATGTGCGCGGACAGCACGATCGCAGTCGACGCGCACCACCAACCCTTCTTCGGCCACCAACGAACCGATTTCGTCGGCGAGCGAACGGATCAGTTGAGCGAGCGCAATGGGTTGGAATTGGGGCTCACGCACGGCGCGCATCGATCGAAGCGTCCTCAGACGAGACAGGGCACGGTCGGCCTGCGCCCGCGCGCGCTCGACCAATTCGATCCGCCGCGGCACATCGGTCCCAGTTGCGCTCGCCTCGTCCAGGAGAAGGACGAGTGCATGAAGCGGATTGTTGAGCTCGTGAAGTACGGCGGCCGCAAGCACCCACACGGCTTGGTCTCGCTCCACCCGCTGCAGTCGGCCTCTCAAGGCGTCGGCGCGGCTCGCGGCTTCCTCGGCGGTCTTCAGGCGAGCGTGGATCCGGACGGAGTGGATGCAAACGCCGAGGAGCGCTCCGACAAGGACGGGCAGCGAGTGATCGATGACGCGATGAGCGTCCGCGAGCGGACCTCGCAACGTCCCGTGCCCAATCCTGACCTCCGAAAAGACGTCGAAGGCCACATAGGCGATGCCCGCGGCGGCGCCGAGCAGGGCGACCGCGTAAGGAGG
The DNA here is from genome assembly GCA_049521295.1 of Polyangiaceae bacterium. Classification (GTDB taxonomy): domain Bacteria; phylum Myxococcota_A; class Polyangia; order Polyangiales; family Polyangiaceae; genus Palsa-1150. The sequence goes on from JBEKOY010000091.1 coordinate 7,032, forward strand.
CGTTTTCGCGGAGCGGCCCATGGAGCGTCGACCTCGTTCAGGGTGTTGTGCACCCGTGGTCTGGGTGGAGATGGATCTAGAAGTACAACGCCAGAAAGCCGAGAGCCGTCAACGGGGGCGCAGCCGTCTCATGGATGGCTGAAGACGCAAGGCGTGTGCCGGGTTGGACGCTCCAGTTGGACACGTAATACTCCTCGTCGTCGGCGTAGTGCAGATTGAGCAGGTTGAAGCCGTCGACACCGACTTCGACGCAGCCATAGCGGAGCGAGGCGTTCGCGTTGAGGACATGGTTCGACGGCCCCCGGATGGTATCGTTGATTTCGGTCAGGTACCGACCCGCGAGATAGGTGTACCCGACGCCGACACGTCCGGTGAGCGAGCGATGGGCGATGTCGAGCAAAGGGCCGCGTGCGGTCACATCGACGCGCAAGACCAGGGGCGGGACCTGCGGAATGTAGTGGACCACTCCTGCGACCAACGTATCGAACGTCCCCGACGTCACCGATGCCGCCATCGAAGCGAGCAACCAATCGAATGGCTTCGCGACGACCGACCCGACGGCACCCCGTCGAACACTGGGTCCCTCGGTCGTGAAGCCCCCCGAAGTGGCTTCGAACACAATCTCGTTGGCAACCCACGTTTCGAATAGCGACAGCGTCGCGGTGTAGCGCTGCGTCGCCGGTTGGATCCTCAAACCCGCTTCGACCGACCGAACCTTCGAGTACGGCGTGCCCCCTTCTTGAATGCTCGGGCCCGCCCCCGCGGTTCCTTCGGTCGTTGCGACGTTGGCCGTGGCGTCGAGAGAGCGGAAACCCTCGCCGTACGAGACCACCGGCTCGATCGCCGGCGTGATACCGTACGCGGCAGTCACGCGCGGCCCCGCCGCCACCCCCTGTGTGGCACGCACAGAGCCGGCAATGACCCCCGCCGGAGCCTGCCCGGGCGGATAGTCGTATCCGAGGCGATCGTCCACCGACACGTAGAGCAAGTCCGCGCGCACTCCCCCCGAAAGGCGCAGGCGCTTCCACAGGCGCAGATCGACGTCGACATAAGCGCCCGCGTCGAGCGTATCGAGCCCGGCGTCGAGGCGGCGATCCCACGGCTGCAACGTTTCTGGACTGATCAAGCTCTTGGTCTGATCGGTATGTCCCGCGCGCACGGTGACACCTGACTCGGTGGCGGCCTCGAGCCACGATCCGAGCTGCCAGGGGGCTGCGCGCAGGCGCGCGGTGATCCCCGCAGCGGTTTCGACGTTCGTCGTCTCCCAGAGATCGCCGATCCCGCCGGCCAGCTCCGGGTCGAGCTGCGAGCTGTAAATGTTGCCGCTGTAGTTTTCGCGAGCTCGAAAATCCGTCCACATGGCCCAGGGCGCGAACTCGAAGCGAGCCCCATTCGGAGCCACGTGGTCGAAGTCGGCACCGAGAATGACACGGGAAGCCTGCACGCCTTGTCCTTCCGTGTAGTACGGGTAACTGTCGTAGAGGCCGATGAGGCCCGCTTCGACGTCCGACAGTCGCACGACTCCCGGCAGCGCAGAGCGCGCCCCGTAGGCGGTGGCGAGCAGTCGGATGTGATCGCGCACGCCTGCGTCGAAGCCGTATTGAGCGTTCATCGTGGCCGACTGCGATGCCCGGTTCTCGCCGAAACCGTCCGTGTTGCGAACGGCAAACGCCGCGAAGGTCTCGTCGTCGGCCCCCTGGGGCGCGGCGACCCCGACGACCCGCACCTGGTTGAACGAGCCGTACGTCGCCTTGATCTCGTTGTGCCGGTCGGCGACACCCAGGTCGAAGTAAGCGCTTCCGACGATGGCGCCGTCGCCCTGCCGAGGGTCGAACGGGCCTTCCAGCACGCGGATGCTTCGGACGACCTCCGGAATGATGAAGTTGGCGTCCGCGTAGCCCTGCCCCTGAACGTGCACGGGGTTGTTGATCGGGATGTTCCCGACGCGCATCTCGATCCCGGAGCCGTGATCCAGGTCGAAGCCGCGCAGGTACACGTCGTTGCCCAAGCCTTCGCCATCTTCGTGGTCTACGAAAAAGCCCGGGGCCGCCGAAAGCATCTCGCTCGTCTGCTGGCGGGGGGACGCCTCGAGCAACTCGCGATTGATCCGCATGTCGCCGAGTCCGCGCGGCGACGACCAACCAATCCCGCGCACTTGCACGACCTGCGCGTAGTCTTCGTCTTGTTCGTCGGTCGACAACGGCGCACTCGCCGTCGTCAAAGCAGCTTTCGGCACCGAGGAGGCAGAGGGCCCGGGCGCGGCAGCTGGCAAGGAGGCGGTCGATCCATCGGGGGCCCCCGCGTCGAGCGGCGTGCTCGATCCAGAAGGGGCCGTTGTCACGGGAGGCGGGTGAAACACGACGACGTACTCCACGCGAGAGCGCACGGCTCGACCGTCGCGCGTCGAAGGGTGAAACTGCGCACGGTGCACGGCGTCCAGGGCGGCGCGATCGAACGAGGGCGAGGCGTCGGCCGGAACGTGCGAAGCCACGACCGCCGATTCCACGTTCCCCGACACGTCCACGACAAGCTGCAGCACCACTTGGACTTCGACCGCGTCCGCGCCGGCGGGAGTCGCGACCTCGATGGGCGCCGCGGGCTCCGCGGCCACGAGCTGGGCGCGCGCCATTGACGAGGCGAGCCATACCGCCATGCCGACGCGCGCCCCGCTCGCGCCCGAAGCTCTATGGCGGCGGGTCACATCAACACAAACTCGCCGGCGAGGCTACCGGTCACGCCCCCGTCGTCGCCGGGATTCAACGATGTGTCGTCGCCCGGCTCGTTCGAAATGAACGGGTAGGCGCCTTCGACGACCGGCGCCACGAAGGTCACCGTTGCGCTCGCGCCCGGTTGAACGGTCGGGATGAGCGTCACGGACCCCGGGGTTGATCCCGCATCTTCCGGGTCAGGAAAGCACGAGAACTGCAGTGGGCATTGGGCGGGCAGGCCGCTCGGTAAGCACCCGATCACCATGTCGTGCGGCCGGGTGCCCACGTTGGTCAGCGTCAGGGTGACGGTCGCGAGATTCTCGGTCGTGATGTTCCGCTCCGTCGAGCCGCTGTCCACTCCTCCGACCGAGAATCCGGTGTCACTGACGTTGACGTCGAAGCGGGCGTCCCCGCCGGAGGTGCTGTCTGCGTCGCCGGGCATGCAGCTGGTGTTGCTGCTGTTGCCACTTCCGCAGTTCGCCACGGTCAGCGCGGCGCCGAGACACGGCCCCACGGCGATTCGGGCCCCGATTTGGGTGGGGTGCAACCTCCCCTGTCTCGGCTCTGTCGCTGTCATAGGGGGTATCCTTAGGAGGTCGTCACTCCGCTGGGTATCCGGCATTTGTCGGATGTCCCAGTGTCGGACAGGGCGTTCGCCCGGAGTTGGCCCGGACGCATGCGGTCGCGTACATTGCCTTGCACGTGCAGACGACCGCTACGACCGCAATAGCCGGGGGTCAGTCTCGTTCGCTCACGGACCCAGCGAGCAAGGCCCGTCCTCTCGCGTCGAGCGTGCGGGACGCGAAGGGCACGGTGTTGCTCGTGGAGGACGAGCGCGACACGCGCGAGATGCTGGCGATGGCCATCGAGCGTGCGGGATACACCTGTATGGCCGCCGGCGGTGGCGACGAGGCGCTCGCGCGAGCCACCGTTTTGGCTCCCGTCGACGTCGTTGTCACCGACGTCGTCATGGAGGGCAACGACCGGCGCGGGCTCACTCTCATGAACGAGTTGCGGGGGGTCGGAGTACGCGCACCCATCATCGTCATTACGGCGTATGCCGATCTCGAGAAGGCCAAGATCGCCCTGAACCAGGGGGCCGTCCATCTGCTCGAAAAACCGTTCCACGCGTCCGATCTGGTCGAAGTCATCGGCCGCGTTCGTGGCCAGCCCGGCGACGTCCGTCGTCGGATCGACCACGCGTTTGCACGCGCCAACCTGACCGACAAGCAGACGGTCGTCGCTCGCCATCTTGTCGAGGGTCGGACGAGCCGCGAGATCGCGGAGATCGAGCGGAACAGTCCCCGGACCATCCGTCAGCACGTGACCCAGATTTATGAAAAATGCGGCGCACGGAACCGAGCGGAATTCATGCGAATCGTCTATGCGCCCCGCGATGCAAGGAGCGGCGGATAGCTAACGAATACTTCCGCTCGCGTCCCGAATGGATGCCTGCGTCAGTCGTATGACTGTATCGCGCTAGGCATCACAGTACAGCATCGCGATCGGCGTTCACGCGGCCTGACTACTCCTTGTCTTCCACGCCCAGGATCGCGTCGGCCGGAGACGTGCCGACATTCGAGCTGGCCGCGTCGACCGATGCGGCATCGAGGGTCGCGTCCGCTGGGGAAGCGTCGACGTTCGAGTCCGAGACGTCGGCGTCGATCGAGGCAGCATCGAGGGTCGCGTCGGACTCGCTGCCGTCCGCCTCCTCGTCAACGTGGCTGCAAATAGGGCAGCCCGAGTCGCCCCCCCCGTCCACCAGCCCGCGATCGAGCTCCTCGAAATATTCGCAACCGCAGGCCCCGACAACGACCGTTACCCATCCAACGACGATCCGGATGGTTGTCCACCTCGATGTCATCGCCGATCCCATCAGAAGCGCACGAGCGCGCCAGCGCCCCCACCGTGGGACGTGACGACGAGCGACGGGGAGACCTTCGCGGAGTGCTTGGCGCGTGCGCTCGGGACGGGCTCGACGACGGCGCTATCCCGTGTGAGCCACAGCAGGAGGCTCGTAATCCCGGCACTCACGGCCAGGGCGGCACTTCCGTCGGCATACGCCGCGTCATTGTTGCCCTTGTCACTGCTCGCGTACGTGGGGTTTCTGTCGAAGTCGCGCTTGTTCTGCAGGGCCAGCACGCCGAATACGACGGCCGCTCCGGCTCCAGCCAGCGAGAGGCCTGCGGATGCGAGCGCCACGGTGCCGCGCGTGACCGTTGGGGTGCCCGGCGCGAAAGGCACGAAGGCCGGAGATGCGGGAGGCGGAGGAGGCGACGGAGGAGGCGCGAGGACGGGCCCCTCCCGCGCGGCAGAAGCGGACGGTGCAGCAGCGCCGGGTGAGCCGGGCTGGGGTGCGGGAGCCACGACCGTTTGAATCGTCCGCGGAACGAGGGTTGCGGTCGCCGAAGGGCTCGGCGCTCCCGCGGGATCTGCGGACGACGAAACCGCAGCGGCCATGCAGCCGACGAGGGCGCTGACACGGACGATGCCGTTGGGGGGCACAAAAGCGGTATTCACCTGGGGACCTCCGTTCACCAATGCACAGCGCCATGGACCATGAGCGTTCGCGGAAGGCCGGGGGTAAAGCTGATCCCAGGAGGCGGGTTCGCCCCTTCGAGCGGGAGCCGGGAGGCCACCTCGAACTGGCCCTCGCGCCACTTCACGTCCGCGACGTTGAACAGGTCGGCCACGATCTCGATCGGCCTCCAGCGCACCCCCACCGCCACGTCGATGACCGTCCAGCCGGTCTCGATGAGCGGTGCGGGCCCGGAGTCGCCGTAGCGGTGCGACATCGATCGCACGGTCGCCGATCCCACCAGAGTGACCCCATGGCCCACGGGCTGCCGGATACCCGCCCCTGCGCTGAACGTCCGGATGGGCGCGTCGGGCAGAAAGACCGTACCGGCCTGCACCTGCGCTGGGTCGGTGTAGCGGGAATGGGCGGTCGTGAACGAGACGTCGGCGTACAGGCGATCGTCGAAGTCGTAACGCCCCGTCGTCTCGAAGCCGTAACGGCGCGTGGGACCCGAGGGCGTGGTGGACGCCGTGTCGCCGTCAATCGTGAGTTCCGACGTGAGATCGATGAGAAACCCCATCGCCGAGAGCACAAGTCCGGGCACCGGACGCACCGTCGTACCGACTTCCGATCCAATCGCCGAGGCAATGAGCGTCGCGGCCTGGCCTAGAAACAGGGTGCGGGCGTCGTTCGTGTGAAACCCACGGCCGGTGTTGACGAAGAGGTCCCACTCGTCCATCGGCGTTACGATAGCGGTCGCTTTCGGCGAAAGCTGGACCTGGCCTTGGTAGCCGGAGACCTGATCGACGGCCGTTTGGCTCTCGTTGTTCACGGCGGCGTCCACCCGGTCTTCCCGCGCTCCGAGCACCAATCGCAGCCATGGAGCCGGCTGGACCTCTTCTTCGATGTAGGCTCCGAGCTCCGTTTCGTTGATGTGGCCGTCGTAGATCGGCCCCGGGAGGTTGGCGTCCACGCCGTCGAGGCGGTGACGTGCCTCCGTGCGATGCAGTTGCGATTCGATGTCGTCGTCGCGGATCTGCACGCCGAGGGTGGTATGCATCGGCATGCCGCCGACGACGGCGCGGTGGCTGAGTGCAACGTTGGCGCCCGATTCGGTCCGCGTGTCGTCTTGCTCGATCTGCGATCCGTACCGGATCCCGTCGGGCTGAAAGGACGAGGCGATGCCGTCGTTCGGGAAGAGTTGGAGGTTCGAGTGCAGCGAGTAGGCATTGGCCTGGAGTGTCCAGTGCGGTGCGAACCGAGAGCGGTATTGCGCCCACGCCATGATGCGCTGGCCCGCGCCGCCTTGCGTGGGGTCGACCGAGTCCCAACGACTCATGCAGTTCGATCCGGAATAGGCGGCAGGCCGTGGCGTGCCGTCGCCCTCGCCGCACACGGCACGGGCCGGCAGAACGCCGGACATGTTCCACGAGCCGCCGTACGCCATGGCCATGAACGACAGCTCACTGTGATTGTCGATCACGCGCGTCACCTTCGCATAGGCGTTGAGTCGGAAGTAATCCTCGGGGTGGATGAAGGGCCCGTTTTCGTGGAACGCCTCAGCGGCCACCACCGCCCGCCACTCGTTCCCGAGGTTCGGCGACTCGACGACGACGAACCGCTCGTGGCCGGTCGACGGGGCGATTTCGAGCTTGGCGAGGCTCTCGGGGGTGTGGTCGGCCATGCGGAAGTTGACCGAACCGGCGGTTCCGAAGTCGCCGATGTTGGCGGCGTACGTGCCCTTCGTCGAGTCGACTCGCTCGACGGTCTCCGGAATCAGAAAGTGCAGGTCCGAATAGCCTTGCCCATGGGCATGGCTCACGGCGTTGATGGGCACGTCGTCGACGAAGAACGCCATGTCCGTGCCGTGATCGAGGTTGAATCCGCGCGCGAAGTCCTGTTGCGCTTTGCCTCCGCCCGCGTGCTGCACCGAGAACAGCCCCGGGACGACCTCGAGCATCCCTTCCGCGCGAAACATCGGATGAAGCGACAGTTCCGCTTGACCCGTAGTGGACTCGGAAGCGGAACTGCGAGGGCCGGGCGCCCCGAGGGGCTGCTGCGCGACCACCAACGTGGTTTGGTCCGGTCCCATCTGCACCGGGGGCGAGGTCGGCTGCAGCGGTCCGGGCGGAGCGGGTGGCGAAACGGCAACCGCGGTGGGAGCGGGCGCAGGGCCCGGGGGCCGGTGAAACTCGTACGCGAATTGGACCTTCGAGGGGATCGCCTTGCCAGCCTTGCGTGTCGGTTCGAACGTGAACGTTCGCGCCGCGGCGACGGCGGCCTCGTCGAAGCCATGACCGGCGGGCGCCGTCACCCGCCCCTCGGTCACGAGGCCGTTTTCGTCGATCGACAGCTCGATCCCTACCGTGCCCTCGAGGCCGTCGCGCAGCGCATCGGGCGGGTATACCGCCTGCGAGCGCGAGCGAAGCACGGGAGGGGTCAGGGCCTCCGGACCGGGAGCTCGCGAGGGCGGAGGTGTTGTTTGTCCCCACGCCGCTTCCGGCGCCAGCGTGGACAACACGACAGCTACCGCCCAAGTGCTTCGGCCTCGACCCATGACCTTCTCGACCCTCTCGAGGCCGCAGGTAGCACGATCGTCATAAAAGGTGCTACTCAATTCGATGTCGCCTTCGCAAAGCCCGACGGCATCGTGATCCAACCGAGCTTGGGCGTCCGGGGCGGCAGTGACGATCGCGCCCGATGAGAGAGTGCTTCGCCCGCGCTCGCGCCTACCCAACGCCGTCAACACGAACGACGAATCAAGCGTGAAAGCGCACCGGACTCGAAGTGGACGTCGATGAAGTCAGCCATACCTTCGAAACTCGCGTCGAGAGTGCGGGGTGCGACGCCGAAGAGGGCGCGCATCACGTCAGAAGATTCGAAGAGGCCGTGGCAGTACAGCGCCAAGACGTTTCCCCGCTGCCATCCGATCGCCTCACCGTGTTCGTTTCGAAGGGCGACGGAAGTCTCCACGACATCCGGACCGACGGTGGTCCGGCCGTGGCGAATCTCGTATCCATCGAATGAGACACCGCTGAGCGCCTTCCACTCGTGGGTCAAGTGGCTGAAGCGCGCCTCGGTGCGGCGCACCATTTTGGTGGGCTCGAACCGGGTGTGCAGCGCCAAGAGGCCAAGGCCGCGTGCGGAGCCGTCGACTCCGTCGGGATCGACCATGTCACCTCCGAGCATCTGCAAGCCGCCGCACAAACCCAGCACGCGCCCGCCCGCGGCTGCATGGCGAATGAGCGGAGCGTCAAGGCCTTGTTCTCGCAGCCAGGCAAGGTCGCCGCTCGTGTGCTTCGAACCCGGCAGCACGATCCACTCCGCCCCCGCTAGCACGGCCGGCGTCCGTGCCCATCGAACGTCAATGCCCCGGCATTGGCGCAGCGACTGAAACTCGTCGAGATTGCTCATGCGCGGATAGGCCACGATCGCGATTCGCGTCCCCGCCGTGCCGCTGACCGACTCGTCGAACAGACCGTCCTCTTCGGGTAGGCCATGGCCACGCCACATGGGAAGGACCGCAAGCGTGGGCACCCCCGTCATGCCCTCGAGCTCCTCCAGGCCGGATGTGAGAAGCGCCGCATCGCCGCGAAACTTGTTCAACACAAAGCCGCGGATCAGCGCGCGCTCGTGCAAAGGCAACAATTGATGCGTGCCAAACAGGTGCGCGAAGGCCCCTCCTCGATCGATGTCCGTCACGAGCAGGCACGCCGCGTGAGCCTCACGCGCCGTGCGCATATTCACGTAGTCGCTGGCGTGCAAATTGATCTCGGCGGGCGAGCCGGCGCCCTCGATCACGACGACCTCGTTTTCATGCAAAAGCGAGCGCAGCGCTTCGCGAGCGAAAGGCCACAGCAACTCGCTGCGCTCGCACCAAGGGACCTGCGCGAAATCCGCTCGCACCTGGCCAAGCACCACGACCTGAGTCGCCGTATCGTGTTCGGGCTTGAGGAGCACGGGGTTCATCCTGACGTCAGGGAGTGCACGTGCTGCCAATGCCTGGAAGTACTGGGCGCTACCCATCTCTCCCATGACGTCACCCGTCCCAGCTACAACCCGCGCATTGTTGCTCATGTTCTGGGCCTTGAACGGCGCGACTTTGAAGCCCCGGCGGGCGTACCACCGGCACAACGCCGTGCAAAGCCAGCTCTTGCCAGCGCCGCTCGTGGTTCCAAGCACCATCACCGCCCGCGCGTTCATCGGCGTCCGGTCTCCATCCTCAGAAGCGAGACCGCAGGGTAGCCGATCCGCTCGGGTTATCGCACCGGCCCAGAGATCCACGACGGCCACGCCCAGCGCCGAGTCGCCCTGCCGCCGCCATCGGAGTCCGGCGCTCATGGATCGCTCGGCGAGCGGCGAGCTGCCGGACCGCGACCCGAAGGGAGATGGAAATTTGTGACGATGTCGTAGTAGCAAGTCGGACTGCTCGAACGTAAGCGCGAATCGCGAGTCGCGAGGTTGGAGGCAGCACGCGAGAACACGCGAGAAACCGCGAGGCCAGTGGGCAGAATCCGGGCAGAATCCGCCAACACGGCCCATGTTGGCCATGTCGGCCATGTGGGCCACGCGGGCCACGCTCAACAAGTAGGCGCTCGTGAGCAACACTCCCCCAACCCTCAAAGCCGTGCCGAAGGTGTGCCCGAAGAGTGCAGTCCAAGCTCCACTTCGCTTGACGTTGCATGAGTTGCGGGCGATGTTTTATCCGTGGCCGAATCCCGGTCATTTCGATGCTGGGAGATGGGCGATGGTAGTGTCTACATGGATGCGATGCGCGCTGTGCGGCGGGCACGATCTATTCGCCGATGAATATGTGACGGGCTCCACCGTTCGAGCACCGGCTTTGAAGTGTGGCCAATGCGGAGCGGTCTATCTGGACGAGGCGGTTGCCCGGACGCCCGAAGAGCGCGAGTGCGTGCGATTGGCCAAGGAAGAGCCAAGCGTGGCGACCGCGGATTTCATGGAGCCCGAACCCGTCAGCACATTGCGCGTTGTCGAGCGTTCGTTCGCGGCCTCTCCTTCCACGGCGGACGGACCCGGCCAGCCGGTGGGCCGGATGTTGCTCGTGGACCACGACGATCTCGGTCGTGCAAGCCATGCCGCCATCCTCAGGAGTGCCGGCTGGCGGGTTGTCGAGGAAGGAGACCCGAAGCTCGCGCGAAAGCGAATGATCGTCGAGCGCTTCGATGTCATCGTGACCGATTTGATGATGCCGGGGATGAGCGGGCTGGAGCTCTTACGCATCGTGCGCGAATACGATCTCGATGTTCCCGTCGTGCTCCTCACCGACCGGCCTGATCTGCATTCCGCGATGGCCGCCATGCAGTACGGCGCATTTCTGTACATCGACAAGCCGGTCGCACCCGCGACGCTCCTCGACGCGGCCAAGCGCGCCCGCGATTTGCACTTGATGGCGCAACTCAAGCGTGAAGCGCTTGCGCTGCTCGCACTTCCGAACCGATCCCTAGGGGACCGTGCGGGCCTTGAGGCCCGGCTCTCTCGCGCGCTCGATGCGCTCTGGGTGGCTTATCAGCCCATCGTCGCGATCGGACCGCGACGCGTCATCGCCTACGAAGCTCTCGTCCGCACAGACGAGCCGACGCTGCAGCGCCCGGTGGACCTCTTCGACGCCGCTGCACGCTTGGGACGACTGCACGAGGTCGGGCGGAGCATCCGGTCGCGGGTGGCCGCGGACGCCAGCGCACTGCCCGACGGCGTGCTCTTGTTCGTCAACGTTCACCCCGATGACTTGAATGACTTCGATCTTTTCGCCGCGTCGTCACCTCTGAGCGAGATCGCAAGCCGCGTGGTCCTCGAGTTGACCGAGCGCGCACCTTTGGAGCATGTGGAAGGGCTGCAAGCACGGACCAAAAGGCTTCGTGAGCTCGGCTTTCGGATCGCGGTCGATGACCTCGGCGCAGGCTACGCAGGGCTATCGAGCTTCACCCTTCTGGAGCCGGACTACATGAAGCTCGACGCGTCCTTGATCCGATCGATCGACACGTCTGTGCAAAAGCGCAGCATCGTCCGGGCCATGTTGCAGCTGGCCACACGCGATCTCGGCGTCATGGTCATTTCCGAGGCCGTCGAGACGACCCACGAGCGCGACACGCTCGTGGCGCTCGGCGCCGAGATGTTGCAGGGCTTCCTCTTCGCTCGACCCGGCCGCGGCTTCGCGGAGCCCGCCTGGTAACCCGGCTCCAGAACCATCGTTGGCCTCGGTGCGTTCGAGTCCGGAAAGCCCGATCTCGGATCGAACCGCGCGCACTTGCGCGACTTCGGGTGACGGTGAAAACGCTCGATTCGGACCTCCGGGTGTACAGATGGAAGCGGCGGCGGTCTTTCGAGCTCTTGGTGTAGCGGGTCGGTCGCGTGCTCGACGGCCATCCCAGGCGAACGGCCGGCCCAGGTTGCGTGCGCGATGGCGTTTGCTGGCATGGTGATCCTCAGGTATGAATCGGGTATGAAGTCGGTCGCCAAGGTGGCCGTTAGCCTCCCCATCACGACGCTCAAATCGCTGGAACGCGTTCGGGCGCGTCTCCAAAAAACGCGCAGTGGTGCGGTCACCGAAGCCATCGAGCGTTGGCTTCAAGCCGAGGAGTTCGGTGACGATGAGCGCCGCTACGTCGAGGGCTACTTACGCCACCCAGAGCGGGTCGATGATGCAGCCACCGTGGCGGGTGCCGTCGTTGCGACCTGGGAGTCCTGGGAGTGAAACGTGGCGAGATCTGGTGGGCCCGACTGCCTTTGCCAGCTGGACGGCGGCCCGTGGTGCTCGTTTCGCGCGACTCGGCGTATGCGGTGCGCGCTTCGGTGACCGTGATTGAGGTCTCGACGTCGGTTCGGGGAATTCCAACCGAGGTTCCACTTGGCAAGCGTGATGGCCTGCCCAAGCGCTGCGTTGCGAATGCAGACAGCATCGTCACAATTCCGAAGACTTGGCTCGAAAGTCGAATCGCGTCTCTCCACTCCGAAAAGTCGTCCACGCTCGACGCCGCGCTTCGATTCGCCCTGGCGCTGCAATGAGTGAGCCGCGGCGGCGTTTGGGCAGCCGAGCCCTGGCTCGATCTACCTCACGCTCCAATCCCTCGCAGACGAAGGCCTCGTCACCGTCGAAGAACGGGATCAAAAGCGCACGTACACGATCACCTCGCGCGGGCTCTCGCTCGTCAAAGAGCGCGACAAGCGCGGCGACGGGCGCCCCCGGGCTGGCGTGTACGGCGGCCCCGGCGGTCCGCTTCGCGAAGCCGTCCTCGGCTTGAAGATGGCCGCCAAACAAGTGGCCGCCGTGGGTACTCCGGAGCAGCGCGAGCGCGCGACCGCTCTCGTCATCGAAACGCGGCGTCGCATCTACGAGCTTCTCGCCAATGGATAACTCGATGGCAACTGCGGCTTCATCCACCTTGCACTCGCCGAGAGCGTTCAGCGCGCTCGGGCTGCGCGGTTATCGTGCGTACATCGTCACGTTCATGCTGACCATGATGGCCGACAACATTGAGCATGTTGTCAGCTACTGGGTCATGTTTCAAAAGTTTCATTCGCCCGCGCTCGGTGGCTTTGCAGTCGTATCGCACTGGCTGCCGTTCCTCGCCTTTTCGGTGGCGGTCGGCGCCCTCAACGACCGATTCGATTCGCGGCGCATCATTCAGTTGGGCGCGCTGCTTTTCATTCTTGCCTCGGCGGGCTGGGGTTATTTCTTCGTCACCGGCACGTTGCACATGTGGCAAGCGATGCTGCTGCTTGTCCTCCACGGATGCGCGGGCGTTTTGTGGACGACTTCGAGCCAGATGCTCCTTTACGACATCGTCGGGCCGGGTGCGCTGCCGAGCGCGGTGCGCCTCGCAGCCACGGCCCGGTACCTCGGCACCCTCGTCGGACCCGGTGTCGGCAGCATGGTGATGCTGACGCTCGGCCCCACGCGGGGCATTTTGCTCAACACCGTGTTCTACTTGCCTCTCTTCTGCTGGCTGATTCGTGCACCCTACGGCCGCCACTATCGAGAGGATTGTCCGCCCCCCAAACGCGCAGTCCGTGGCTTTGCCGACATCGTGCAGACTCTGCGCGACGTTCGCACCATGCCGATCCTGACATCGATGATGGCGCTCGCGGGCGCCGCGTCGTTCTTCATCGGCAACAGTTACCAGGCCCAGATGCCCGGCTTCGCGCACGACTTGGGGCACGGAGATCCGGGGGTGGCCTATGCCGTGCTCCTGGCCGCCGACGCGACCGGCGCGCTCATCGCGGGCATTGTTCTCGAGAGCCGGGGCGGAATCTTCAAGATACGCCCCGCGTCGGCGACGCTGCTCGCGATGGCGTGGGCCCTGGCGCTGTTCGGCTTCGCATGGATGCGGTCGTACCCGTTCGCGATCGCGTTCCTCTTCTTGGCTGGGTTCTTCGAGCTCTCATTTAGCAGCATCGCGCAGACCCTCGTGCAGATGAACGCACCCGATGCGATGCGTGGCCGCGTGCTCGGCCTATACAACATGGCCGCGGCCGGCCTGCGTACCTTCAGCGGCGTGACGGTTGGCTTGATGGGAAGCGTTGCAACCGTGCACACGTCGCTGGCGATCGCGACGGCATCGTTTGCGTGTGTCGCGTGTTTCCTTTGGATCGATTCGTTGCGTGCCTCGACGTTTGCGAGATCGACGCGAGATCGGGACCCGACGCGCACGCCGTGATTCGGTAAAACCGAGGCGCGCCATCCCTTCGCGCCCGCTTGACCCGATCGCGCTTCGCCGGTACACGGGGACCTGGGGCCCGAGCGTCGGCCATGCGTGACTCGTGCGTCGTGTTGCTGGGCCACGGCAGCCGCGATCCCGCTGCGAACGAGGAGCATGAACGACTCGCGCAGGCGGTTCGCGCTCGTCGCCCGGATTGGCGCATCCAGACGGCCTACCTCGAGCGGGCACAGCCGGGGCTTGCCGAAGCGCTCGAGGTGGCGTCGACGGGCGCGCGTCGTGTGGTGGTGATGCCTCTGTTGCTGTTCGCCGCGGGTCACCTCAAGAAGGACGTTCCCTCGGCGCTTGCCGAGGTCCGCGTCCGGTTTCCGAATGTGACGTTTGTGGCGGCCCAGGCCCTGGGTGTCCATCCGGGGCTCGTCGACCTCGCGTGGCAACGCGTTGCCTCGGCGGTGTCGCCGGATCCCGCGTCGTTCGCCAAGACGCTCCTGCTCGTCGTAGGCCGAGGCGCGAGCGACCCCGACGCGAATGCTGATTTTTTAGAGGTCGCGCGCCGGATTGGCGACGGCCGCGGCCTGCTGCATCTGCAGGTCGCCTTCCTGGCGATGGCGGAGCCCCGAGTCGAGGCATCTCTGGAGATCGTGGCCCGCATGCGCCCCGATCGCCTGGTCGTCCTACCGTACTTGCTGTATGCGGGCCGGCTTCTCTGCGATCTCGCGCAACGGGTCCAAGCGTTCGCGTCAGGACACCCGGGGATCGAAACCGCCCTGGCCGGCCACCTGGGGGTGGGCGATCGGTTGATGGCGGTGGTCGAGGAGCGCGTTCGACAGGCCCTGGGCGAGGCGCCGTGATGACGGGGTTCTGACGCTCGGCAAGGCTCTCGACGGCCGCCGTCACGCTTGTGTCGCAGGGTTCCAGCCGGTGACCAGGCCCTCCTCGAGCCCGTCGAGGCGCCGCATGGCGTCCGAGTCGAGCGAAAAGTCGAAGACGCTTCCGTTCTCGGCGATGCGCTCCGCCTTCGTCGACTTCGGCAGCACGACGTGACCGTGCTGGATCCCCCAGCGGAGCAGCACTTGCGCCGGCGAACGCCCGACATCGCGTGCGACCCGCACGACGGCCGGATGCGTCAGCCGCAACCCGCGTGTCAGCGGGCTGTAGGCTTCGACGACGATGCCATGACGCGCGCAGAGTGCGACTGTCTCCCCGCGTTGGAGAAAAGGGGAGCATTCGATTTGGTCGACGGCGGGCACGACATGGGCATGCGCAAGCAGCTCCTCGAGGTGCGGTACGAGGAAGTTGCTCACCCCGATGGACCGCGCGCGCGAGTCGGCCGATAGCCGTTCGAGCGCGCGCCAGGACTCGAGCCGCAGCCCGGCCACCGGCCAGTGCAACAGGTACAGGTCGACGTACGCGAGCCCCAGGCGTTTCAAACTTG
>JBEKOY010000092.1:0-22112 GCA_049521295.1 Polyangiaceae bacterium
GTGAGCAATCCGTTCCGGATTCGCGTCGCTGTCAGCCCATTCGTGGAGGTCGGGGTGTCGGCCGTTCCCGCCCCCAGAACGGCCTGTTCCTGAGCCGGAAGCCCCGTGCCCGCCGCCACGCTGAGGAAGGCATTGACGCGACCGTCGGTGCTGAGGTGCCAGCCGGCCGCTTGCCCGAGCGGGATCTCGGCGTCCGCCCGGCCCGGTCCGAGAATCCCCGTCGCCAGAGCCAGGCCGGCGGCTGGCAGCCTCGATCTCCATCCCGGCGACATCCGGCCCTCACGGCAAAATGGCACCGCAGGCGCGAGCCACGCTGCGCCCGCCGAAAGGCGACCGAGGCCCCCGAACGCTCGGGAGGCGACTTCTCACCACGCGACGGTCATGCCGGCGTTGATGAAGTTGATGGTCTGTGTGGGCGTCAGCTCGCCAATCGTCTGCATCGGATTGGTGGGGCTCGCCACACCGTAAGGGTACCAGGTGGATTGCGCGCGAAAGTATTCGAGAGCGAAATGCACGGGCGCCGTCGTCTGGTAGAGACCCACGGTCCACCCCAGATTCTGTTGGATCAAGGAGGGATTGGTGGGCGCCCCGGTGCTGTCCATGATGCCCGCGTCGTCCTTGTTCTTGTCGAGATGGAAGACACCCATTCCGCCGGCGATCTTCAACCTCAGGGCGTCAATCAGGACGGCCCCCAGCCCGAACGCTCCGCGGGAATCGCGCAGAACTCCCGATGAATCCGCGGTCAGTGAGCTATCGTCCAGTGCGGAGATCGGGTCGATGCCCGCCCCCTGGTACGCGGCGCCTCCCAGCATGATCGGGCCGAGCGACACCATCGCGCCGGCCTGAACGCCCCACCCATTGACACTGACGTCCTTCAGGCCCCCCGCCGCCCCCGTATTCTGATAGGTCCCTTGCAGCACCTGCCAAAAGCCGCTGCCAAATACGTGAATCGTGTCTTTGTAATCGTACTTCAGCTCGCCGTCGAACCGGGGCAAAGGCGCCCGATCCAGGGCGGCGTTATCGACGGTGGCCGGATCGTAGACTCCAAGGGAGAGCCGGAAGCCACCGAGGCTCGGCGTCGCATAGACGAAGCCGGGATTCCACCCCGGAAAGGGCGCGCCGAATCCCACCATGCCGCATGCGCCGCCCGATGCATCCAGAATGCTGCACGGGTAGCCGAGGCCGTATTCGTGCGCGATCTTCATGTCGACCAGCATCCCACCTTTGGCAAAAATCTCGAAGTCGCTCCCTGCCGTCACGCTGCCCCACCGACCCTCGATTTTGGCGTACAGCTCTCGGGGATCGACCTCCCCAGTAAGATTCTGGGTGCGAGCGCCCGAAGCGTTCATCCAGATCCCGACCCGCGCGGTCACTTTGAAGTCTTGGCTGATCTCCTTGTAACCGGTGAAACCCAGGACGCTCATGAAAAAGCCATTCCGGATTCGCGTTGAATGCAGCCCATTATCCGCCGTCGAGGTGTCTTGGGTGCCCGCGCCCAGAAGATCGGGCTCCTGCGTGGGTTCCCCGTTGCCTTCCGCCACGCTGATGAAGAGGTTCACACGACCATCAGTACTCAGGTGCCAGCCCGCGTATTCGCCCAACGGGATGTCCGCCCGGGCCGCCGGGCTCGTTCCGAAGAGCATGGCCAGAGCCAGGCCCGCGGCCGCCAGGGTCGCTTTCGTTCGAATCGTCATCCGAGTTTCCTTTCGGCGATCTTCTGCCATTGCCCCGTGCTCGCCGATCGCTCGATGGCGTCGAGGACGCGTTGATTTTGAAGGCCATCCTCGAAGTTGGGCTGCGGTGGTTTCCCGTCCGCGATCGCGCGGATGAAATCGTAGACCGTGTGGATGAAGGAGTGCTCGAATCCAATGATGTGGCCGGGTGGCCACCACGCGGAAATGTAGGGATGCTTGGCGTTCGTCACCGAGATGGTGCGAAAGCCGCTGAGCGGGCCCTGCTCGATGTAGACGTCGAGCTCGTTCATCCGTTCCAGATCCCAAGCGACGCTTCCCTTGGATCCGTTGATCTCGAAGCGATTGTAGTTCTTTCGGCCGGGCGCGAACCGCGTTCCCTCGTAGTAGCCGACGGCTCCGTTGGCGAACTTCACGAGAGCTTGCGCCGAATCGTCGACGGTGACTTTGCCCCGTTTGCCGGGGTCATCCGGCAGCGGCCGTTCGGGCACGAATGTCTTCGTCAAGCCCGATACCTCGATGGGCTCGCCCACCAGATAGCGCGACAGGTCCAGCGTATGCGACACGAGGTCGCCGAGAGACCCGGAGCCCGCTCTGGATTTGTCCAAGCGCCACACGAGCGGGAAGGTGGGGTCGACAACCCAGTCCTGCAGATACACTCCGCGGTAATGGTGGATCTCGCCGATCTGTCCCTCGTCGATGATCTGCTTGGCCAACACCACCGCCGGGCAACGGCGGTAGTTGTGGCACAGCATATGGACGACTCCGGCCTCGTTGACTGCGGCGAGCATCCTCTCGGCATCGGCCACGCTGTTGGCCAACGGCTTTTCGCACAGGATCGCCTTTCGCGCCTTGGCCGCGGCGACGGCAATCTCGGCATGAGCGTCTCCCGGCGTGCAGATGTCGACGACGTCGATGTCCTGGCGATCCATCACGTTCTGCCAGCGGGTCGCGCATTGCTCGAACCCCAGGCGGTCGCGAGCCTCGACCACTTTGGCTTCCGTTCGTCCGATCACCACCTTGAGCACGGGCTCGAAGGGCACGTCCTTGAAAAAGTGGGCGACCTGGCGCCAGGCGTTCGAATGCACTCGGCCCATGAAGTCGTAACCGATCAATGCGACGTTGAGTTTTCGCTTCGTCATGAGCCGGCTCCTATTCGTTAGGTCCAGTACGGAACGCGCCCGCGCCCCTGAACCGGAATGTGTTGCGCGGGAAGCACCTCGTGGTGGAGTGCAAACATGCAGGCGGCGGCCTCGTCGATCTTGCGCGCGAACGCGATCGATCCCTGCAGAATCGGCTTCAGGCGCGCCTTGTCCTGGATGCGGGCGCGAGGGTATTCGTGCTCGATGACGAGCGCCGTGTTCGCGACGTCCAGCTTCAGCAATTCGCGCGCGGCGAGCTGGTGATCCAGCCAGTCGACGGTGCGGTTCTGCAAGTAGCCGAGCGGATCGTGCTTGGCCGTCCCGGGAAGCTCGTGCTCGCACAGGACGGTTTGCTTCTTCCACGCGTTGCCGTGATCGGCGGGATTCGACGAGGGCTGACCGCCCTTCCAGTCGCCCCGCTCGACGGTCTGCCCGCCGTAGCCCCAGGCGGCGACGCCCTTCGGATCGATGACTTGCCCTTTGACGTGAAAGCCGCCGACGATGAAATCGTACCCGCTGTCTTTCAGGTACTGAAAGACCGACCGGGTGTCCTGGCCCATGAGGATCGCGTGGGAGGGATCGTAGTGGACGCGGAGTTGGTCACCGACGCCGTGCTTTGCGCAAATTCTGTGCAAAGCAATCCACAAGGCGGGCGTGTAACCGATATTGTTGTGGAATGAGTCGCCGATGGTCCAGCCCGGCATCGGGCACTGTTCGACTCGATACTCGATGCCGCGCGCCTTCGCCTCCTTCAGCAACGGGATGAATACCTCCTCGAAGAAGAGCAGGTTGCCGTCCATCGACAGCTTCTGGTTGCGGCCGATGAAGCCGCAGACCGCTTTGAGCCCGAGAGCGGCCGCGGCGTCGAGCATGCGTAGGACGAAAGCCTGTTTTTTCTTCCGCAAATCGTTGTCGTCGTGCAGCAGGTTGTCGAAGAAGGCGATGTCCGTGACGCCGACGCCGGTCGCGTCCATGGCGGCGAGGACGCGCTTGGCGCGGGCCTTGTCGAAGGGCTTTCGCAAATCGAGCGTGTTGGCCACCGGATCCAGCATGGCTTCCGGAGGGACGTCGGCCTCGGAGGGATGAAGGGCCGCCGATATCTGAATATTGGGACAATCCATCTCGCGCGCAAAGTCCAACCAGTCCTCGATGGCCTTGTCGGGGTCCGCGTCGCGGACAGCACGCGGTGTGAGCTCTTGAAGCGCGGCGGTGAGCACGCTCATCTTCATGAACTGTGGTTCAAAGGCTCGTGCATTCATGCGAAATCTCCTTTCGACGGGAGTACTGGCAACGTGGGCAACGAAGGCGGCAAGCGAGGCAACGCCTGCGAGGGACGGTGGGTCGGTTCGGAAGCGACGTCGAAAAGCACCGCTCGGGCCGCGTCGATGCGCGGGATGACGCGATCGCCGGGGCGACTTGCACAGCGGCGCGGGACGACGATGTGAATGCGAGCACCCGCCCATGTGCACAAGAGCGTGGTGCTCGGGCCGATATACTCGACGATTTCGACCCTGGCGTCGCGCGGACCGGGCGCACCATGGCCGCCGGTCTCGAACCCGCCCACGGCGATGTTCTCGGGGCGAATGCCCAGCAGCCGCTCGCTCTCTCCCGCGGATTCGGCGGGCATGAGCGCAGTCCCGTCGGCGGCCACCCAATGGCCGTCGACGCGGCGCACCCGGATCAGATTGATCGCAGGCTGACCGAGCTGCAGCGCCACTACCGGCGAGACGGGCCGTTCGTAGATTTCGCGCGGAGTGCCGGTCTGAAGCGTCCGTCCTTCGGACAGCACGACGATTCGATCGGCCATCGACAGGGCCTCGGCTTGATCGTGGGTGACGAAGACCATCGGCGTGCTCAGCTCCCGACGCAGTTCGACCAACTCGACGCGCAAGGCTTCGCGCAACTTCGCGTCCAGGTTGGTCAGCGGCTCGTCCATCAAGAACAGACGGGGGCGGCGCACAATCGCACGGCCGATCGCCACCCGCTGCATCTCGCCCCCCGACAGCCGAGACGCCTCCCGATCGAGAAGGCGCGATATCTTGAGTAGCTCCGCGGCCCAGCCGACGCGGCGCTGAATCTCCGCCTCGGCAACGCGCCGGCCGGGAGCCCGTAGTGGAAACTCGAGGTTTCGGCGGACGGTCCAGCGCGGGTAAAGCGAGAAATTCTGGAACACCAGAGCGACGTCCCGCTCGGCCGGAGCCATGGCCGTGACGTTCCGCCCTGCCATGAGGACCGATCCGGCCTCGGGCAGCTCCAGCCCCGCGATGGCCCGGAGCAACGTCGTTTTTCCCGCGCCGGTCGGACCGAGCACGACGAGCAGCTCATCGTCGCGCGCCTCCAGGTGGACGTCGACCAACGCCTGGGTGCGCCCGAATCGCTTCGACAGCCCGCAAACGGTTAGAAACGGCGTGGCGGACGCGGGCAAGGCAGCCGCCGATGTCCCGGCCGCGCCGGAGTCCGCCGATCCGCTCACACCCGCGGGAGCCCCGGACCTCACAGACGCTTCTCCGTTGCCGCGTCGAACACCGAGATCTGCGCCAAGTCCAGCCGCAGCCGCATCTCGGAGCCCCGCGGGCGTGCAGGCCCCTGGGGAGCGCGCAGGATGAGCCGCCCTACATCCGTCTGCACGTGGACGTGACTTGCGTTGCCCAAATACTCCTCGGTCAGAACGTTGCCGACCACGGGGCCGTCGGGCGCCTCGTAAACGTGCTCGCAACGGATTCCCAACAGGGCGTGCCCGCACCGCTCGACGAGGGGAACGTCGATGTGTACCTGCCCTGACTCGGACACGAAGGTCGCCTTGCCGGGACCGCCTGCCACCTGGCCCGAAATGAAGTTCATGCCCGGACTTCCGACGAACGCAGCCACGAACCGGTCAGCGGGTCGATCGTAGACCTCGACCGGCGTGCCGACCTGACGAATGCGGCCCCCATCCATCACGACGATTCGATCCGCAAGGCTCATCGCCTCTTCCTGGTCATGGGTCACGTAGAGGGTCGTGACCTTCGATGCCATTTGTTCGGCACGAATGAGCTCCCGCATGACGAGTCTCTGGTCGGCGTCCAGCGTCCCGAGCGGCTCGTCCATCAAGTAGAGGGCCGGTCGCCGGACGATGGCGCGGGCGAGCGACACCTTCTGCTGATCGCCGCCGGAGAGCTGTCTCGGGTAGCTGGAGAGAAGCTTGCCGAGATCCATGCGAGCGGCGACATCTTCGACGCGGCGCCGAATCTCGGGCGGCGACACTCCCGCCGCGCGCAGAGGAAACGCGATGTTGTCGCGCACAGTGAGGTGCGGGTACAGGGCGTAGAACTGGAACACCATCCCCACGTCGCGCCGCGACGGGCGCAGCCCGGTGACGTCGTTGCCGTCCAAACGGATGGACCCGCCTGTGGCGAGCTCGAGCCCGGCGATCATGCGCAACGTGGTCGTCTTTCCGCACCCTGAAGGCCCCAGCAGCACGATGAGCTCGCCCTTTTCGACGGACAAATCGATTCCGCGCACGGCGTGCGTTCCGTCGCCGTACGTCTTGTGAAGGCGCTCGAGGGCGAGAAAGCTCACGGGCGTCCCCGTGGTTCGGGCGTCCCGAGGAGGCTCGTCATGCCCCAGCACCCGGCTGCCCCGCGGCGCTCGCCGCCGACAGGCGCGACATCTCCACGTTGCCCCGCCTGTGGGAAGTGTAAACATGCAGCAGGGTAGAAACCAGCGTCAACCAAAACGCCCAGCGGAGTCGTCCCTCGCGCCAAAAAGGCATGACGTACATGGCCAGGCCGGACGCCAGTCCGCCGATCGCCGCGCGATCGAGGCCCACGATGATTCGGTGCCCGCGCCTACTGTTTGATGGTCCCAAACGTCACCCCGCGCAACAGGTGGCGGCGCACCAGTATCGTAAAGAGCACGATGGGCGCCACGAAAATCATCATTCCCGCCGCGATCTGGGGCCATGGAACGCCTTCGATGTTCCCTTGCAATCCGGCAAAATAGACCGGCACGGTCCTGGCCTCGGTGTTGTTGAGCGTCATTGCAAAACCGAACTCGTTCCATGACGAGATGAGGCAGAACACACCCGTGACGGCCATCCCCGTCGACGCCTGAGGGACGATGATGCGCACGAACGTCCGCAGTCGCGAGTACCCATCCACCAGGGCTGCCTCCTCGAACGCCCGCGGAATCTCGTCGACGAATCCCTTCATGAGCCACACCGCGAGCGACAGGTTGAAGCTCGTATACAGCAAAACAAGTCCGATGTGCGTGTTCTCGAGGGAAAACCAGCGGTACATGACGAGCACCGGCACGACCACCGCGAGAGGCGGCAGAAAGCGTGTCGACAGGATGAAGAACAGCCAGTCCTTGCCGGCCGGAATGCGAAAGCGTGAAAATCCGTAAGCGCAGATTGTGCCGAGACACACAGCCGCCAGAGTCGAAAGAACGCCGATGATGATGCTGTTGCCGAGGTAGGAGTAGAAGTCGTTCGGCGTTCCGGCCACCGGTTTGGACAAGTTGCGGTAGGCGTCGAGTGTCGGCGCAAATCGAACGGACTCGGCATCGCTCTGGCTGGAAGTGCCCGCTGCCGGCCACGCCACGAACTTTGCGTGGGCGCTGATCGTGTCCTCGTAGGTCTTGACCGAGGTCAATGCCAACCAAGCCAAAGGCAGGGTCGCCATCAGAAAAAAACACGTGACGACGACCGCGCGGACAAGCTTCATGTCACGCTACGCCTCGACCTTCCCTTGGCGCCTGTTGAGCCGTTCCAGGTAACGCACGAAGATCGTCGCGACGGCGATGACGGCGACCAGAATGACCACGCCGTACGCGGAGCCGAGGCCGACCTTGTAGTCACGAAAGACCACCTGATAAATGCGCGCGGACAGTGTCTGGGTCGATGCATCGTTGGGACCCGTGATGGCCATGACCAGGTCGAACTGCTTGAGTGCGTCGGTGGCCCTGAGAAGCACCGCAAGCCCGAGCAGCGGCGCGCACATCGGCAAGGTGATGGTTCGGAAAACCATCCACCGGTTGGCGCGATCGATTTCCGCGGCCTCGTAGATGTACTTCGGAATCGCATTCAATCCAGCGAGCGAAATCAGCATCATGAACGGGGTCCACATCCAGATGTCGACGAGCAAGATCGAAACGAGCTTCAGGTCGTCATCGGTCAACCACTGCGGTTGCGGCAGGTGCACGAGCGCCAGCAGCTGGTTGAGTACACCGTAGTTTCCATTCAAGATAAGATTCCAAAACAGCGAAAGGACCACCGGGCAAAGCATCATCGGTATCAGCAAAAGGGTCAGAACGACGGGCTTTCCGGGAATCGGGCCCTGCAGGGCCAGCGCCAGAACGAACCCGAGGACCAGCTCCACCGATACGGAGAGCAGGACGAACCACGCCGTGAGCGTCAAGGCGTTCGCATAACGCGCTTCGCTGAACAGCACGGTGTAGTTGTGGGCCCCCACCATCTTGACCGCACCGCCCGACAGATCCGCATTCGTGAAGCTCAAGTACACGTTGAAGATCAGCGGAAACAGATTCATGGCCAAGAGCAGAAGCAGCGCCGGGGCCACGAAACCCCAGCCCATCCGGTTCGATTGTGCGACTCCGACGCGGGCGCGGTGCTCGTTGCTGCTCATCGGCCGCTTCTACGGCGTCGCTTGCTGGAGAATGTGTTCGTGCTCGACCGCCATCGCGGTGAGCGCGTCTTTCGAGGACTTCTTGCCGTCGAGAGCTTCGCCGAGCTGCTGCGCGGTCGCGGCGATGAGCTCGTTGTAAACCGGCACGTTCCAAAAGTCTTGGGCGATGTCCATCGACTCCGCAAATGCGGCGTTGTACGGGCTCGCCTTCTTGAATTCCTCACTCTTCAGGATCTCGGCGTTAGCCGTGAATCCACCGGGCTTTCGTACCCACTGCTTCTGGGTGTCGATTTGCAGAAACCAAGCGATGAACTTCTTGGCAAGATCCTGCTGCGGTGCCGCCACTTTGCTGGAAATCGAGAAGCCCTGTCCGCCCAGGCTCGAAAACCGCCGATCGCCCTCTTTGGGCATGGCGAAGAACCCGACCTTGCCGGACATCTTCTTGGCGAGGTCCGGAAAGAAAGCAAAGTAGTTCATGAGCATCGCCGTCGAGTTGTTGACGAAGGGTTCCAGCGCCTCGCCATATCCGAGCTTGCTGCCACCGGGCGGGGCGAACTTGAGCAGACCCTTGAAGAAATCGAGGGCCTTGACAGCGTCCGGAGAATCGAGCGCCCCCTTGACCTTCAGGGTCTTTGCGTCGCCCCAGGATCCGCCGAAGGCGTACAGCACCTGCTCGAATCCCATGACGATATCGTCGTACCCGCGTCCTGTGACCAGTACGTCTCCGTAACGCTTCTTGTCGGGCCGTGTGAAAAACTCGGCGATGGCTTCGAGATCTTCCCAGGTTTCCGGCACGGCGAGATCCTTCTTGAACCGCTTCTTGAAAGCCTCCTTCTCGGCCGGATCCTCGAACCAGTCCTTGCGGTACGCCCATCCCATGGCATCCGTTTCGGCCGGCGCCCCGTAGTAGTGAGGCGATCCCGTCGGGTACTCCGCCAGGTACTTGAGGGCGACCGGGTGGAGCGACTTGATGTCGACCGCCGACGGGAGCCAGTCCGTCAGGTCGACGTAAAGGCCCTTGGTCGCGCCGCGCCCCAGCCACTGGCTGTCGCCGACCACGATATCGAACGCGGTTTGGCTCTTGCCGAATTCCTGAAATACCTGATCTTGAAAATTGGCCCACGGGATCTGGTGGACGAGCACATCGACCGTCTCCTTCCGACCGAATTCGCCGGCCAGATCCTGCAGCCCGTCGGCCGGCGCCCACTGCGCCCACCAGATGGTGAGCGTCTTCTTGGGCGCCGGCACCGCCGTGGCCGGCGCCGTCTGGGCGGCCGACTCGGACGGCTGTGGCTTCTCCTTGCAGCCGGGCGTCATGGCGATCGACCCGGCGATGCCCGCAAAAACCGACAAGGCTAGGAGTCGCTTCGGCATGAGGCCCTTTGCGTGGAGAGTCCGCGGGGAACGGGCCTCTCGGCGTTTGTGAGACGCGGATGGCTCTAATATTGGGGTTCCCGCACCCAAATATTCCTGAAACTCACATAGCAGAGATGGTCCTGAAGCCCAAGGGGCTGAGGGCCGGGCACGTCAGGAATGCCCGCCGGCGTGTACCCGGCGGGTGGGTCCAGATCCACGGCCAGTTGGACGATCTGCCCATTGAGAGCACATTTGACGTATTCCGCGTCCTGGGTCTTGACGCCGGCGTCGTTCCACACCGACCCCTTGAATTCGATTTCGTACGTATTCCAGACCAACTCCATGTTGCACGCGACCACCAGGGGCTTCGCGATACTGTACACGGCCCCGCAGGTGTCGTTCTCCGGCGCATCGCCGTACGAATCGAGGATCTGCATTTCGTAAGCGCTCTTGCAGTAGACGCCGCTGTTGCCCCGCTGCTGGCCCGTGACGCTCGATGGATACATCGGCGTCTGGTACTCGACGTGAACGCACAGATCGTTGAATTTCTGGTTGGTCTGGACGAGCACGGCCACTCCGGTTCCGGAGGGCAGCACCGTCATCGTTCCGTCCGCGTTCAGCGTCCAATCGATCGCCACACCGGGCTGGTTCTCCTTGTGAAAATCGGCCAGGCTCGAGCCGTCGAAGATGACGATCTTGTTCGGCGCCGCCGGGTCGAACATCCATGTCCCGTCGGCGTTTTGAATCCAATTGCATCCCGAGTCGCCGCTGGCCACGGTCGTCTCGCCGCCGTCCTCGCCGCTGGTCGTCGTCGTCGCGTCCACCTCGGGCGTCGCGCCACCGTCCTCGCCTGGGCTGCCGGTCGTCGTGCCGCCGTCCCCGCCGGGGGCCGGTCCGGTCGTCGTGCCGCCGGTCGATCCGCTCGCCGTGCTGGAGGTCGATCCGCTCGCCGTGCTGGAGGTCGATCCGCTCGTCGTGCTCGTGCTGGAGGTCGATCCGCTCGTCGTGCCGGAGGTCGATCCGGATCCGGTCGTCGACGCGCTCGTGCTGCTGCCGTTGTCCCCGGTGACTCCTGGGAGGGCCGTATAGTTGGAAGCCGAGGGCGTGCAGGCCGCCATCAGGGCGCTGAGAGCAGCCAGCGCCCCACAAAAAGTCGCAACGGACAGGGCCATGGACACGGTATCGCGGCGGGAATTCTTCATAAGCAAAACCTACGGAAGGACTTGGATTCTCATGTTGCGATAATAGACTTCGGCGGATTCGGCTTGCCAGGCGACCGGCCCCGACGTGACCGGTTTCCCGGTGGCGTCCATGACCGACGCGGTCTGGTTCACGAGGTGCCCGTTGACGTAGTAGAGGCCGGCGCCGCCGTTGGCCTGCAGAAGACACTCGTTCCAGCCCGTGCCGGCGCCGTCGGTGGAGACTCCGCCGTCGATGAGGTTCGTCGTCACCTCCCAATCGGCGCTGCGGTGGTGCTGCACGTACCCGTTGGAACCGTTGACGAGCGTCTCGACTCCACCGGCATCGGGCGGCTCGTAGGTCGTCAAACTCGTCGCGCTTCCGGGCATTCCATACGACTCGACCTGAGAATAGAGCGCGAAAATGTCTCCGGTCGTGCCCCACTTGTTTTGAAATTCGACGGAAGAGGGCCAGACTTGCGTCAGGTCGCCGTTGATCGCCCACATCAACCCGGCGTCACGCGGATACAGCGTCAGATTGGTGGCGGACGCCGTCCCGTCCGTCTGGTTCTGAAACTTCTTCGTGCCCCACTGGTACTCCCAATACAAGTTGTAGTGGGCGTAGGACGCAACCGTTTCCAGGATGTAGAGCTCCTGCTTGCTCTGGTTCGGCAGGTCCCCGTAGACGTGAATGACGGGCACGCCCGCGTCGCCGGCCTCGGGCTGGAAGATCGCCTCCGCCGCCGCGCCCGTCAGAAGCGTGCCCGCCGAGGTCGTCGTGGTCTGCTCGTATACGAGAAACCCCGTCAGATCCGTGCCGTTGAACAGGTTCACGTAACCGGAATCGTCGTCGCTTCCGGCTTCGTTCACGGAGGCGCCCGGGCCCGCTTCGGGCGCCGCGATCCCGCCCCCGTCGGATCCACCCGCGACGCTCGCGTCTTGAGCCGTCGTGCCGGATGTCGTTCCCGTCGCCGTGCTCGTGGTCGTACCGGTCGTGCCGCTCGTCGTGCCGGGAGTCGCTGACGACGTCACGCCGCTTGCGCTCGTCCCGCTCGAGCTGCTCGCCGCGGCCATCGTGCCCTGACCCGTGGCCGCGCCGCTCGACGTGGCGACTCCCGCGTCGCCATTCGACACGTCACCCGAGGGACCACTCGGGGCATTCGTCGAGCAGGCGAATAGGCCCGCCAAGACCGCTACGCTCCCGATGTGTCTCATTGGCCTGACCACCTTACAAACCGAGAAAGGACATCGCAAGTGGTTAAGCGGGGTTCAAACGTCCGCCGAAACCGGAATGCGGCGACTGAAAACGATCGGCAGGTGCCCTCGAAACCCTAACGGGGAAACCCGTCAACGTCACGGTCCGAGCCGTGTTCTGTCCATCGCTATGCCTTCTCCGCATCTGGTGCCGCTTCCACGTGGCCCCTTGCCCGATCGCGACGACGACGAACTGATGACGCTCGCGCAGGCCGGAGTGCGCGAAGCGTTCGCTGCGCTCGTCGAGCGCCACGCCGAGCGCCTGGTGCAAGCCTGCGCCAGGTTCGTCGACGATGGCGAGCGGGGTGCCGAAATTGCCCAAGAGACCTGGGTCACGATTTGGGCCCAGCGATCCCAGTATCGGGCCGAGGGCAAGTTCGTCGTCTGGTTGATTACGGCGGCGCGCAATCGCTGTCGCAACCATTCGAGGATGCGCGGGGTGGTGCAGCGCCACCGGATGCGGGCCGCCTCGGAGGCCGCCGAACCGCCCACTCCCAAACAGATCGACCAGCTCCTCTTGGAGGAGAGAAGGCACCGCGTTCACGACGCGCTCTCTCGGCTTCCCGAGAGGATGCGCGAGGCGTTGGTTCTGCGGTACGCGCAGGAGCTCCGCTACGACGAGATGGCCGCCATCTTGCGCATCGGCGAGTCGACGCTCCGCTCGCGGGTTCACCACGGGCTCCGTTTGCTTCGGGATCTTTTGGAGGAACATCGATGATGCCCTGTCCGCCCCGCGACCAATTCGTGCGCTTTGTCGATAGCTCGCTTTCACTGGAAGAGACTCGGCGCGTCGAGGCCCACGTAGCCATGTGCCCCCGTTGCCGGGAGCAGGACCGGGTGCTGCGAACCGCCCTGCGCGACATCAAGGCCGCCAGGGTCCAGGACTTCGATGTCCAAGCGCACATCCGTGCCGTGATGGAACGCGTGGATCGTTTGGAGCGTCATGCGGCGACGACGGCAAACCGAGCGCGGCCCAGGACCCTGCGACGGTTCATCGCGGCCGGCGCGGTGGCCGCTTGCGGAGTCTTCTTCATGGCTTACTTTGGACACCACCTTCCGTGGACGACGGAAACCTGGCAGACGCGCGGGGGCCGGGTGCAAGCCACGATCGGACGCGATGTCGGCGTACAGCCCTATACGGCCGGAGGAAAACTTCGTCCTCTTGGGCCCGGGGCAACGTTCGACGGTACGACGCCACTCACCGCCGGCTTCCGCAACTTGGGGGAGATGCCGGCCTTCCTTCTGCTTTTCGCGGTCGACGCCCAGGGCGCCATCCACTGGCTTTCGCCGAGGTTCACGCGTCCCGAAGACAACCCCGCTTCGACGACGCTCCCGCCTTCGATCGGTGAGCGGGTTCTCGACACGACGGTTGTCCTCGAGGACGTAAGCCCAGGCCCCCTACGCATCGTCGCCGTGATCACGCCGGCACCCGCGCATGTGTCCGACGTCGAGTCCCTCGAGCGAACCGAGCTCAGCGCAGCTCGCATTGCCCGTCAGCTTCCGGGCGCAGAAGTTCGCGAGACGATGGTCGATGTGCGCAAAGACGGTGGAGCCGCACCATGAACGCTCGGCGACTGTTGTGCTCCCTGCTCGGCGCTCTCGCCGCTCTCGCTGCCCTTCTAACGCCGACCCCGAGCCACGCGGACGCGCCGGTACGCCACGAGGCCTTCGCGGTCGTGATTGGCAACAATCATAGCCTAGGCCATCGGCGCCCGGATCTGCACTACGCAGACGACGACGCAGCGAAATATTTCGGCATTTTCCGAACGGTCGCCCCGCAGAATGTCTCGCTTCTTGCCGACTTCGACGAAGACACCGCGCGGCTTTTCCCCGAAGCGCACGCTCGGGCCGTGGCCCCCACGCGTGCCGAGCTGCTCCGCGTCGGATGCGAGCTGGCGGAGCGCGTTCGGGCCGCCGCGAACGGCGGAAGTGAGACCGACGTTTACTTCGTGTTTGCGGGTCACGGCGATGCCGACGAAGGAGTGGGCTTCATCGAACTGGCCGATGCGCGCTTTACGTCTGTGGATCTGGAGCAATGGCTGCGCGCGATTCCGTTCGCGCGAGGACACGTCATTCTGGATAGCTGCAACTCGTTTTTCATGCTCGGCGAACGACGGCCGGGCGGCCGTTACTACGCCACGTCCGAGGACGCGGCGCGGTCGCTCGCGGTTCGACTGCCGAACGTGGGCGTGTTCCTCTCGACGAGCGCAGAGGGGGTCTCGTTCGAGTGGTCCGAGATCCAATCGGGGGTCTTCAGCCACGTCGTACGGTCCGGCTTGCTGGGCGCGGCCGACGCGAACGGCGATGGCGTCGTGAGCTACCTGGAGCTTGCCGCATTCGTCGCCACCGCGACCGCGGACGTTCGGAACCCCACCATGCGTCCGCACGTGTTCTCGCGGGGACCGGGCGGTCACAACGAGCAACCCATCATCGCCGCGCGCGGCCGCACCGGCGCGCGGACGTTCCGTCTGTCCGACGCCGCATCGATGCGCGTTCGGTTGCTCGACAAAGACGCCATCCCCCTTCTCGACGCCAACGAGGAAGCGGGGCTTGCGCTCGTCCTGACGCTTCCGGATGACTGGACGGACGGTGCTGTCGTCGAGCGCGCCGCTTCCGGCGGCGGCCCATCGGCACTGCAGGCGTTCGCGGTTCCAGATGCGGCGACGGAGCTGACGCTCGCTTCACTCCAACCGATCCACGCGCGCGGAGCCATCCGAGGACCCGCGGAAATCTTCCAGACGCTTTTCACCCGCCCGTTCGGACCGCGCGCGCTCGCCTCGTACGTGGCGGAAGCGACCGCCGCGCCACCTCCGGTTTACGGCGTCTCGCATGAAGACGCCGAGCGCATGGATCTCTTGCTCGGTCAGGTCGAGAGCGCGGAGCGCGGTCAGCGGATGCTCGCGGGCGTGGCCTTTCTGGGCGCAGGGGCCGTACTCGGTATCGCCGGGGGCTCGGAGCTGTACTTCGGAGACAGGCTGCCGGGGTTTACGCGGTCGTCGGCCGACGTTTGGGGCGCCGTGACCGCTGGCATCGGCGCGTTGTATCTCGGGGCGGGCCTCTACGAGTTGTCGAAACCATGGGGAGGCGAGATCGCAGCACGCGACTACCGCGCCACGCTGGGAACGGGGATGGACTACGCGCGAGCCTTTGCCGTGGCCGAAGAGCGGTTCCACGAGCTTTCTGCGCGCGAAGCGCGACGGCGATGGATCACGCGCGGAATCGCCGCCCTCGTGGTGCTGGGATCGGCTTCGGCCTGGGTCGACAACGAGGTGACCGCCACGAGCCCGAACGCGCGACTCGACGGCCGCGTGTTCGGTGGCACCGGAGTCTTTTTGGGCGCGACGGTCATTGCGGCGACCTATTGGGTTGAAACGCCGCTTCAACGGCTCATGACGATCTGGGAGCGGGACCCGGGCATGCTGCATTTGCAGCCGACGATCGTTCCCACGGCGGGCGGCGCCACGTTCGGCTGGGTCGCCCGATTCTAAAGGCGCGACGATTGCGAATGGCCGCCGGCTTCTGGCACTTGCTGGTCGTACCCCGACTGGCATCCATGTCCGGCGATATCGCTGCGATGCCGTGGATCTCGCCTTATCGTAACCAACGGCGTCCTTCCAATTTCGCGCATTAATCCGTCCTTACAAGAACCGCTGCGACGCGGCCATAATGTCCTCGAGCGGTCGATGAGCGCGCTGCTAACCTACGTGCTGCCGGGCGGTCGCGAACACGCATGTGCGCGGGAGTCGACGTGGTCCGAGAAGAGAGCTTTTCAGTGCGCGCCTATCTCAGAATTGGATTCCTGTTTGGGGGCATCGTCATCGCAGCTTGCAGTGCCGGGTCGTCGACCGACCAGAACGGCCCGCCTTCGACCTCGGAATCGTCGTCGAGTACGAGCGCGTCGCAATCAAGTGCCTCAGGGTCGAACGAATCGTCGGAGTCCTCTTCGACCGGGGGCACGAACTCCAACGCCAACGCGACGAGCTCCGCCTCGAGCGCGTCTGGCGCTCCCCCGTCGAACGGCTCCAGTTCAAGTAGCTCCGAGAGTTCGAACAGCACGGCATCGAGTAGCTCCGCCAGTTCGAACAGCACGGGATCGAGCAGCTCCGGCAGTTCGAAGGGCACCGGATCGAGCAGCTCCGGCAGTTCGAACGGCTCCGCCTCGAGCTCGAGCTCGTCGGCAGCGTCGTCCGGGGCTGGCGGTACGGCCTGCAGGCCGCAGTTTGCGAGCGGCGTGAACGTCGCATGGATCAACTATGCGAGCGACATTCCCAATCCCGATATCGCCAAATTCACGACGCTCTTTACGAACGTGTACAACGCGGGCGGCCGGGTCGTTCGCTGGTGGCTTCACACGGACGGGTCGGTCACTCCCGGCTACACCAACGGCCAAGCCACCCCCATTTCTCAAACGGACATCGCTGCTGTGAAGAGCATTCTCGACGCGGCCTATGCTGCGAACGTGGCCGTCGACATCAGTATTTGGTCCTTCGACATGCTCACCGGCGGCGCCGACATCCCCATAGCCAATAACATGAATCTCCTCACCAATGCTACAGATCGTCAGGCCTACATTACGAACGTGCTCACCCCACTCGTGACTGCCCTCAAAGGCTATCACGGTCTTTATTCGTGGGAAGTCTTCAATGAGCCGGAAGGCATGACGACGCAAAACGGCTGGACGAAGGCCGCCGGGGGCGAGGAGATTGATGAAAGCGTCGTTCAAACCTGCGTCAACTGGTTCGCCGACGCCATTCACACCGCCGACCCCAACGCGCTCGTGACCAACGGCGCCTGGACGTTCCTCGCAAACTCCGACGTCGTCGGAACGAATTATTACTCGGATGCCGCACTCCTCGCGGCAGGAGGCAAATCCAAGGGAACGCTCGACTTCTACCAGGTTCATTACTATGACAACTGGGGCACCCCCGGTGGGGCCGAGAAGGTCTCACCGTTCCAGAATCAAGAATCGTATTGGGGGCTCACCGACGGCAAACCGCTTGTGATTGGCGAATTCTGGGCGATTGATACGTACGCGAACGGCACGGGTACCGTCATTCCTTCCGCAAACCTGTATACGACGCTTTACACCGAAGGATACAAGGGCGCCTGGGCGTGGCAGTACGCCAATGCCGACAATCCCGGCCCGGCGGATTACCCGAGCAACGGCGAGCAGACGACGTGGGGCACGCTCATGGAAACGGCCATCCAAAACCTCTACAACGCCGACAAATCGGCCGTGCTTTGCCAATGAGGGATGAGGCGTGTCGAGGAGAGCGATGATCGGCATCGTGGTGGTTTGCGGGTTGGTGATCGGTTTCTTGCTTGTGTTGCGGCGCTCACAGCGTGCACCCCCTCTGCCGCTCGCGGAGGCCCAACCCGCGTCGGCAGCGCAGGAAAGTGAGCCGGCACCCATCGCGCCCGCCTTGGGGGCGACACCGGCGTGGTCGCTGGCACCCGCGTCTTCGGCAACGCCGCCTTCCGACGAAGCCTCCCTCATGCAGCGCCTGCGCGCGATTGAGGATTCCGATCCCGCGCAGGCGCTCGATTTGGCGCGCGACGGCGACCGGCGATTCCCCAAGAGTCGCGATTCGGCGGAGCGCGCCATGATCGAAGTCAAGTCGCTCGCGCGCGAGGGGAAGCTGTCCGAGGCGCGCGGGGCAGCCGAGGTGATGGTCAACCAATACCCGGGAACGCCGTGGGCGCTCGAAGTCGAGCGCCACACGGGCGCGCATCCACACGTCCGTCACTAAAGCGCGCGTTGCCCAAAGCGGGATCCCGGGGTGGAACCCACTCGGCAAACGCCCTTCTCTCACCTGCCGCGTGCGACGTCTCCACCCAGGTTGATTTCGCCGTCTCCGAGGAGGATCGTGCGACGCCCCATGGCGATCTCCACGGACTCGAGCCCCACGGTGAACCACAATCGGCTCCTACGCCGAGACGTTTTCTTCGGGGCCCTGATTTTCGCTCTGAGCCTATCCGTGCTTCGTTGCGCCCCCGTTCAGCAGGCCGGGGACTCGCGCTACACGATGCTTCTGGCGGAAAATTTGATTCGCCACGGGGAGTTCGCCCTGGACCGCTACGGGCTGCCCGAACACGACTACCGAATTGAACATGCCAACGGACATGACTATTACTCCTTTCCGCCGGGCAGCCCGGTCCTCTCCGTTCCGTTTGTCGCGGCGATGCACTTTCGCGGGGTGTCCGTCGTTGCGCCCGATGGGTCGTACCAGCCGGCCCGTGAGCTCGCTTTGGATCGGAATTTGGCGGGGCTTCTCATGGCCGTATTCGCCACGCTCGCGTACGCCAGCAGTCGGCTGCTTTTGCCCGTCGGCTGGAGCTTCGTGGCCGCATGCGTGTCGACCTTCGGCACCCAGGTCTTCAGTACGGCCTCGCGTTCGATGTGGTCCGATACGTGGGGCATCGTGCTCGTCAGCGTGGCCGTCTTGCTGCTTTTGCGCTCTGCGGTGAAGTCGGCGCCTCTCCACGTACCGCTTTTGGCGACGCTGCAATCGCTCGCGTACTTCGTGCGGCCGACCAACTCGCTCGTCCTCGTCGGCACGATTGTCTACCTCGTCTGCATCCATCGAAAGGCCATTTGGACGTACGTTGCCGTTCTTGCTTTCTGGTTGTCGGTATTTGTCTATTATTCCTGGTCTCATTTTCACACGGTTCTTCCAAAGTATTTTGCCACCGGCCGCTTGCATTTCCCCGGTCCGCAGGGCGCTCTGATCGGGAATCTGATCAGCCCTAGCCGCGGCTTGTTCGTTTACGTGCCGGCCGTCATCGCGATCGGGCTCGCCCTCATCCGTTCGTGGCGCTACGTGCGCTTTCGCGCCTTGGCCGCACTCGCAGCATTCGTCATTTGTGGCCACCTCGTCATGCTCGCGGGGTTCGGGCATTGGTGGGGGGGGCATTCCTACGGGGCACGGCTGACGACCAGTCTCGTGCCGTGGTTTCTGCTTCTCGGCGTCCTCGCCGTCGACGCTTCGCGCCGCGCGATGCTTCGAGGGAGACGCCCAGCCGATGTCGCCGTCGACGCCGTGGCCGCAGTCCTTTGCGTCGCAAGCATCGTCATGAACGGCATCGGCGCGTTCTCGTGGGACGCCAACTATTGGAATGGGACCCCCAACAACGTCGACCTCGCTCCCGAGCGCCTGTGGAGCTGGCGGCACCCTCAGTTTGCCGCCGCGTTCGCGAAGCCCGAGGGGCCATTCCCGCCGATGCCTGCCGGCGGGCTTGCTCTCGGAACGGCGGCCTCCGACCCGTATCTCGGGGCCGGGTGGGCGGACGGAGAGCGGGACTTTCGGTGGGCCGTTGGACGGGAGGATTCCGTGGTCCGTTTCCGAGTGCCCGAAGCCCGATCGGGCACCCTCGAGATGGATCTCGGTGCCTATCTCTTACCCGGAAAGCTGCCTGAGCAGAGGCTGATCGTGTCGATGAACGATCGGGAGATTGCCGATCTGTCGATTCAAAAGCGAGCGTTCGACGTCTACCGATTCGTCGTGCCGGACGGCGTGATGAGAGAAGCGAACGTCCTTTGCCTGCGACACCCGGACGCCGCAAGCCCCGCTGCCTTGGAGGGAAAACGGGATAGCCGGTTGCTCGGCATGATCGTGCGCTCGATCCGTTGGCGCAGCGAAGGGCCAGCTCCTTGATCCACGCGTTGCCGTCCACGGACCCGACCCCGCGATCGACGCGGCCGACCGTGCGGATAGCGTGCGATACGGCAGCCGCGCATTGGCTGGAACGCTTTCGCCAAAGGCTGCGCAAGCCACGGCCATGGCTTGCGTCGGACTCGCATTGGCCGGCTTTTGCCGTACCCTCTCGGCGTGCCGCACTCGTCGTTGACCCGCGCAGGTCCCCCGGCTGCGGCCTTCGGCATTTGCGGCGCCGCGGCCTGCGAGGCGTTCATGCTCTCGCTGCACGCGCGCTGGTTTCAGGGTGTCGAGGGCTGGTTCTACTTGCCGCTCGCACGCCCGATCGGGCCGATAAGCGCCTGGGTCGTCCTCGCGTTCTCAGCGCTCGCCGTGCTCGCGGCCGTCGCGCGCAACCGGGCCGCTGCTTGGTGGCGCGTCGGCCTACTGGTTATCGCAGGGGTCGGAATGCTCGTCGGTTTCGCGCTGATCGAAAGTCGCGGACTGTTTGCTATCCGAGATCGCGTACTCCACGCTGGGCACTCGGAATTCGCCCGGACCGCAACGTCCGATCTGACGATACACGACGTCCTGTGCCGATATGAGGCTCTCGTATCGAGCGGGCGATTGGGCCCGTTCGAACGCACGAAGCCACCGGGCACGCTTCTCTTTTACGTGCTGACTGAGCGCATCGGTCGCTCGCTCTTGCCGTTTTCTGATCCGAGCGAACGATTGGAGTGGTTTGCCACATTCGCTACGTTCACCTGGCCGGGCTTCTCGATGCTATCGCTTGTCCCGCTGTTCCTCCTTGGCCGCGCCATCGCCGACGTCGAACGCGCGATCTGGGCATGTGCGCTATCGACTGCTGTTCCGTCGTTCCTACTTATTACGATGCACACCGATCAGGTTCTCTTCCCATTGCTCGTGAACGCGGCGATGGCATGTGCGGCATGGGCCGCGCTGCGGGACGATATTTGGATGGGGGTCCTCTCCGGCATTCTCGGTTACCTGGCGGCTTTCTGTTCGTTCGGTCTGATCGCGGCTATGCCTCTGGTGCTGGCGTGCGTCATTTTTGGCACCGTCGCGCGCCCGATGCGCAGCCGTTCGAGCTTTGTTTCGTCACTTCGAGTGTGCGCCGCTTCAGCGGTCGGAGCAGGGACAAGCTGGGCGGCAGCAAGCGCGATGTTCGGTTACGACGTCCGCCATCGATATGAGGTGGCGATTCGCGCCCACGTCGCCTGGAAAGGATGGACCGGAACAGTCGATGAAATCCGGCATTTTGCATGGATGAACGTCCTCGAATTCGCAATCTGGATCGGTGCACCGATTGCTATCCTCTTGATTGTGGGCGCCATGCTCGGACTCGACGATCTGGTCCGGTCGCGCCGACCCACCGCGCTGATCGTAGCCACTGCCCTGGCAACGACCATCGCTCTGCTGGCATGGTTCGGGCGCACCAAAGCAGAGAGTGCGCGTCTTTGGCTTTTTCTGGCGCAGCCTGCATGTCTGGTAGCGAGCCTAACGCTGCAGCGACTGTTTCCATCTCATGGTCGCATCGCACTGGCTGCCGTTTGGCTGATTCAATTCGTAATCGTCTTAGATATCAAACGTTTTCAAGACTTTTGGTGAAAGCCAGTCCACCGAAGACGACGCACTTAGCCGTTGACCGCGCTTCGTACGCTTCGCACACCGGGGGTCGCGCCCCGTCGATGAGAGCGGCCACTTCAAGCCTTTTCCCGGAGTGTCAGCCGAAACGGCTCAGGATGGATTTGTGGATACTGCCAGTGTATGATACGGGCCAAACCATGTCCTGGTGGCCCGACGAAACCGACGATCCGGCGAGTCATGCGCTGCTTTCGGCGGCGCTGGCTGGCCTCCTGTGCGTCGCGACTTCCAGGTGCAGCCCGAACAGCGCAGGCTCTGAGTCGGGTGCCTCGAGTGTGAGCAGCGACACGCCGATCCCGGCGATCGCATGCGACGGAGGCGTATCCCCGGATCCGAGCGTCACGTCGACGATCGTCGCGAACATGACGGCAAGCGAGTTCGCGGCGCAATGCAACGCGCAAAGCGGCATCCTGGAGAACCAGCCGCACTGTGGCGGGTCGAATTCGTGCCGTGGGATGTCGTACGATATCGAAACGCAGACGCTTACCGAGCACACGTGTCGAGCGGTCAACACCTGCGCCGGGTATAGCTGCGTGGTCTGCGACTGAGCGGGTCAGCCCTCGGAGCT
>JBEKOY010000093.1:0-22051 GCA_049521295.1 Polyangiaceae bacterium
TTGCACGCCAGTACTTTGGAGCGAGTTCGAGCATCCTTCGCTTCGGCCAGTGAGGCGCGAGGCGGAGCACGCATTCGAGATATCGCTGGGGGCACAGGTCATGAAGTTGGCACGACGCACGTGGCGAACGGCAAACCGAAGCCGCTCGCCTTGACA
Source organism: Polyangiaceae bacterium (assembly GCA_049521295.1). GTDB lineage: Bacteria > Myxococcota_A > Polyangia > Polyangiales > Polyangiaceae > Palsa-1150. The sequence goes on from JBEKOY010000093.1 coordinate 157, forward strand.
GCCTGCATGTGAAAGCTGCTGACGATTCTGAACGCCATCATCCGTGATCGTCGACCGTGGAACCATCAACTCGCAGGTGCGACATGCCCTTGCCAAGGAAAACACCTGCTATTTGGTTAGCGGTTCCGCTGTTGCCGCAATCGCCGTCCCAATTGGCGCTAGTTGGCCTACGGAGCCTGGGCTAGCCCCTTCAGGCACATGCTGTACGGGACCGCGCTGGTGTTCCCACCCGGAGCGAGGAGCTCCACGGCGACGATCGGCGTCCCGATGGATGGATTGTTGCCTCCCAGATTCCAGCAGCCTTGCGTGCCGTCCGCAACGCCGCCCCAGAAGTCGCTCCAGAAGAGGGTCTCCGTGCCGCCCAATCCGCTCAAGTTCGCGCACCAGTGCCCGGTCGGGCTCTTGTAACCGGTCGTGTCGTAGATCACGACGCGAAGCGCGCTGCCGCCCGGGTTCGTGTACCAGATCGTAAGACCGCTCCCGCCGAGGGCCACCGTCTGGAGCGCAGGCGCCGCCGCCCCGTCCTCGCCTAATGCGGCGCCGTCCAAACCGCCGTCGGCGGCGCCGTCGACCGCCGCGTCGGTCTCGGAAGCCGCATCCGCCTCGGCGTCAGCTCCCGCTTCCACGGCGGCGGGCGGCTGGTTGACGGCGACGTTGATGAACGCCGCTCCGCCGTAGTCGGACGCGGCCCCGATCGAGCCTTGAATGCAAAGCTCGCTGGCGCCATCAGGCACCGTGGAGAAGTCACCAGGCGAAATCGTGGTGGTCCCCGCGTCCGCCGCGGTCGACGTCACAGCCTTCGGCGAGGCGTATCCCTCCCAGGCCCCGGCCACGATGTATCCTTGCGCTTCGATCTGAAAGCCGGGCAGCGGCGCGCTCTTGGACTCATCCGTCAAGAAGTCGTCCAGCGGATCCTTCACGGCCATCTCGCATTCCCCGCGAGCTGCAAAGTACGTGTAGCCGCCGTCCGGCGCCCCGGCGTCGCCGCATGCTTCCGACGCGAAGAAGTCGACGTCGGGCTCGTTCTGCGTCGCATATGTCGGCGTGAGCACCGTGCTCAGATCGGCCACGCCAAACTCGCTCTGCAGAAACCCCACCATATAGGTCGTGACGGTCTCGCGCGTGGCCGGGTTCGTGGTCGGGTCGAACGTGCCCTGTGCCACGCAAGGCCACGAGGCCAGATCGGTATCGATCGACGTTCCGTCGGGTGTGGCTATGTGGAGATTCTTCATGACGGTGAGCCCGTCGCACCAGACCGTGAACGACATGTGGTTTGCCTGGGTGAGGTCGACCCGGTACGAGTCGCTGCGGCCGATCGCGGCGTGGGGCCTCGCGTTCCAGAGGCCTTGGAAGGTGTCTTCGATGGGCACCCCTTGGTAAGCGTACGTGCTACCGATCGTTTCGCCGAGAATCAAGCTCGGGATCGACAGTCGCGCGAGCTCTCCAAAGCGCAGCTCTTCCGAGAACCCGTCCATCGTCACGACGGCTTTGACCCTCGAATCGGCCGGCGCAGGGGCGCACGTGGACGACGGGATGGGCCCGATGCCGCCCGTCCAGTGGAGGAAATAAAGTGTGTCGCAAACCTCGTCGTCCCCCACCCCGAGCGCATAGGCCCCATAACCGCCCAGCGAGTGGCCGCTCATTGCGATCTTCGACGGGTCGACCGTGCCAAACAGCAATTCCGAACTCGAGCTGTTCTTTAGCAACAATTGCGTAATGGCGAACGAAGCGTCGAAAGCCCGGTTATACGAGGTCGTGACCACGTCGTCCTGCGGAATCCAGGTCCACTGTCCGTCTCGCGAGTGGGACAGCACCGCGACGACGAAGCCGTGGCTCGCGAGGCGAGTCCCGATATAAAGGTAAAACCAGTCGTCACACGACCAGCCCGGCGACACCACCACGAGGGGAAATGGCCCGTGATCCGACGGCGGAATCGACTCGTACGCGGGGTCGTACCCGAGCGCCTCCCAGTCCGTCGACGTCGACGTCGGAAGCATGTTGTCCCATTCGTCGAGCGGGTACTGGGCCGGCTGGGCCGACGCGGGCACGGCGGCCGGGTCGGCCGGGTACCAAACGCTGGCGATGACGCTCCGAGCGTAGGTGGCGCTGTCGGAAAGCATGTAGTTCGCGTGGCCGACTGCATAGGGTCCGAGCTTGCTCGGATCGCTCACTGTGACGGGTGTCCCCGAGTCCGCGGCGCTTGCGTCGGCTTGACCGAGGGACGAGGGCGCCGCCCCGTTCGAGCCGCCGCATCCTGCGCCGAGAATCGCGACGACCGCACCCGTTAACCTGCGAATGGACCCCAACGCCTGCGCGCCTGCGCGCGTCCGTGCCCCTTCATGCATGACGACACCTCCCGAGTCGAGTCGAGAAGCAGATCGCGTGCCGCATCACGTACGAAGCGGAGCGCGTCCTGATGAACGTGAACTGGTCCGGGCGCCATGAGCACCAAATGGAGACCGCGCCGTACCGCCGCCGTCTCGCTGCCCTTGGTCTTCATGAAAGACCTTCTCGCTTCGCACGATGCAATCACGCAAGCCACAACTGACTCGCCTCGCGTCGATTGCAACCGCCGACTCAGTGATAAAAGGACACCTCGTAGACGCAGAAATCGAACATAATCGGAGCTGCGCCCGCGTCTGCGGCCAGGTCTTGCTGCAGGACGAACGCGAGGAAGGTCAGGGTCGTCGGGTCGACGGAGGTCTCATTTGCACCGCCGTAATACGGGTTCGGGATAAAATTGGCCCAGGGCACCCAGATCTGCTGCCAGCCGGCGGATAGACTGGTCAGCGTGCCGCCATCGTCGCTCAGGAGGGTTCCGGCGCCCTGCGACAAGTCGGCAACGCTGCCGGAGATGTCGGCGCTCGCTGGTCCGCACGCGGTATCCAAGCTGGCATCCGGATCGCAAACTCCATCGCCGGGGGTCTCGTTCTTGTCAAGCAGCTCGACCTCAAGGCTGGACGCAACCGCAGCGGCGGTAGTGGGGGAGACCCACAGCCAAAATTGGATTCCAGAGTATTGACTCGCGTCGATGAAGGCAGGCGGCGGTACGGACGTAGCCCCGTTGATCCAGGAGGGGCCGCCCTCGGGCACCATGCCGGAGAACGCAAACTCCAGGCCCATCCCGACGACATCGTATTGCGCGGCGCCCGTCGTCCCCGCGATGCACATGGCCTGCGAGCCGAGCGTACCGCCGTCGGCCCCCGCGTCGGACGTGACCGAGCCGGCGTCTGCGCCTGCAATCATCCCAGGGAATCCCGATGGGAGCGGGCTATACAGCGACTCGCAAAGACTCCCGCAATTCTGCGCCGACATCGAATTGCCCCCGGCGGGGGTGGTGAAAAGCCCGACGGTCCCTAAAAGGGTGGTCCAAGCACCTTTCGTCCCGCAGGGCGGTGGCGTAAAGCTGATGCTCGAACCGGTCATGTCGTCGATGAGCGCTTCGGTCGCCGGACCGCTGCAAACCTTCACCGACGCGTCAGCAGGATGGCTGGAATCGGGTCCCGCCTCGCGACCGGCGTCCTCGGCGGACGTGCCCGTCGAAGAGCCGCACCCGAGCGCTTCGGATGTGATGGTCGCCGTAGCCACCAAGCGCACCGCCGCGCTCAACGCGCTTTTCGCATTCCTGTTTCTCATGGCTCACTCTCCCCAACGGCAAAACCTTTTCCCACGGCCGTCCGCGTCGTTTTCATAACGACCGCGCTGAGCAAGCAGCTTTCATGGTAGTCTTTCCGCGGCTTTGGAAACCTTTTGATTCTGCGCAGCCTTTGGCTGTCGCCGCCGGTCCCCGAGGGCGCCAGTTTCGCCGGGACCGCCGGAGCCCGGGTCTCGGCGGGGTCGCTCTCGCGGTCCATCAGAGGCGTGCGAGCAACGGCTGCGACGGCTGCGATGCGCCGCGCGCGCAGTCCAGACCCGTACTGCAGGCGTCTGTCGAGCGAGTCGAGCATCCCCTCCTCGTTTAGCAAGTATGGGGCCTGCTGCTTCACCCGCGCAACGCCGGGCCGCCGCGGGACATTCATGTCCGATCGGACATGACGGTCATGTCCGATCGGACATGCGCGACTTCTCGCAGGCAGCGCGTTCCGCGCTCCTAGAGCGAAGTGCCGCCGGTCAAAAAAGCGTAAGCGCTTATTCGCTGTTCGTGCGTTTTGAGTTGGAGTAATTTCCTCGACTAGGAAGTGTCCTGACGGATTGTGACCGGCCCCGAGCCGGGGCTGCACTCTTGTTTGCGCTAATCACCGAAAAGGCAAAAGGGGAGGCAGGCACGGTCATGCGCACGGTCGAACTCATCGAGCGACGCCGTCTGTTAATCGGGATGGGAACGTTGGCGATCGGCGGCGTCGTAGCCAAAGGCGCAACCGGCCCGCGAGCAATCAAGCGACCTGCAGCGCCGTCGACGTGGGCGGCGGCGACGAGGCCGGCGTCGGAGGAGGAGGACGGGCGGTGGACCCCCGTTTCCCCGTTTGAACGGACGATCCTCGGAGCCCTTCCGCCGGGCGCTGAAGCGACCGTGCGCCTGCGCGGTGCCTGGGGTCCCTTGCCTTGGCTGAACGCACTCGGCGAAGGGGTCCACGGCGAGCGGCCCCGGGCGCTCGCCGTAGCGCGGCCTGTCGTCCAGCTCCTCAGCGCCGACGGCCGCCGGGAACTGCGCCGCGTGGCGATCACGCAAGGGTCGATCGCGGTGTCGGCACCCGAAGGGTGCCAGTCGTCGTCGCTTCCACAGTGGCGAGTGATCAACTTGCGCGCCCGGCCGCTGCGGGCACGAGCACGGGCCCCGAGGTGCAAGCCCGGCTTTCGGTCTCCGCTCCGCGCAAGGCCTTGACCTGAGATCGATTCGACCGTCTGCAAACCCTTTTGGCACCGCCGTTCCTTTCGAGGAGGACGCGATGGGACTCTACTACGATTCGAATATTCCGAACGACGCCCATACCTTTATCGGAACCTGCATGAGCGGTCCCGGCGTCTCGGTCGTGGCTTTCACCCCGAGTGGTAAATGGGTCGTCGTCGCGCCGAACGGTTGGTACATGGCCGAAGGCATCCCGAACGACTGCTTCACGACGCTTGGGACGTTCATCCAGAACGGCCGGAACGTGCGCTCGATCGCGTTTCCACCGGCGGGCGGTGACAGCTGGGTCATCGTGGCCGATCAAGGCTACTACGCCCGGAACATCCCCAACGACTGTTTCAATATGATCGGGCGGGTAGGAAACGATTGGCTGGTTTGGCAGGCAAGCCGTCGAAATCAACATAGTGGCCGTTAGCGGTTCCGCTGTTGCCGCAATCGCCGTCCCAATTGGCGCCTGGGGAACTTTCTGGCGAATCCCGTGACCGGTTTCTACGGATCGGAGAGGCCAGTCACACACGTCTGCGACGACGAAGCGCGCGTTCATTATGCCGGCCTGCGTGGCGTCGCGCCGGGCGACGTCGATGAAGCGGGCCGCGGCGTCGACGCCGGTCGCGACACCCGTTTCGCCGGTGCGGCGCGCGAGGTCGATGGTCGTGTCGCCGAACCCGCAACCCAGGTCGAGGACGCGGCTGCCGGGGCGCACGGGATGGCGCTGGAGGAGCTCATCTCCGTGAATCGCGAGGCCGCGCGTGAGCGTGTCGCGGAACCGCACGAACTTGTCGAAGAGAATGGTGTTCCAAGCTTCGATGGCCTCGTTGTTGTTTTCGTAGGTGCGGTTCTCCATGGGGACTCCTCTTCCTTTCTGCAAGGTTGCTGAGACTCAATCACGCAGCCCCATGTTCTTCATCAGGCGCGCGAGGTAGGGCTGACTGAGGCCGAGTAGCTCGGCAGCCCGGGTCTGGTGATTGCCGGTCCGCTGCAGGGCCTCGCGTATGATGGCGCGCTTTGCGTCGGCGACGGCATCGTGATAGCCGATCGGCGCGTCGCCGGACGGCAGGCGCGGCTGGGCCTCGACGATCTCCTCGGGTAGCGCCTCGAGCCCGATTTCCACTCCGAGCGAGAGAGCGACTGCGCGCTCGACGACGTTCGCGAGCTCGCGCACGTTGCCCGGCCACCCGTAGGTCAGAAGCACGCGCCGGGCGGGATCCGAGAAGCGCAGCCCTTGCCGCGCGCTCTCCGCGGCGAAGCGACCGATGAAGTGATCCAGCAGCGCCGAGACGTCGTCCTTGTGCTCGCGCAGCGGCGGCAAGCGCAACGCGACCACGTTCAGCCGGTAGTAGAGATCCTCGCGAAAGCGACCGGCCGCGATGTGTGTTGCCAGATCGCGGTTGGTCGCGGCGATGATGCGAACGTCGGCCCTGAGCGTTCGGGTGCCGCCGACGCGCTCGTACTCGCGCTCCTGCAGCACCCGGAGGAGCTTCGCTTGCAGCGGTGGCGCCAGCTCGCCAATTTCGTCGAGGAACAGCGTTCCGCCGGAGGCCGTCTCGAAGCGGCCCGGCTTGCTGCGCACCGCACCCGTGAAGGCGCCCTTCTCGTGGCCGAAAAGCTCGCTCTCGAGCAGCTCGCCCGTGAGCGCGGCGCAGTTGACCGCGACGAAAGGCCCGCCGGCTCGCCTGCTGCTCGCGTGGATGGCTCGCGCCATCACCTCCTTGCCCGTGCCGCTCTCGCCCCGGAGCAGGATGGTCGCCTCGGATGCCGCCGCGCGCATCGCAATCTCGTGGGCCTCGGCCATCGCATGGCTCTGTCCGAGCACGAGGTGGTGGCGCGTCGAGATCTCGCGCGTCAGCGACTCGATGTGATGGCGCAGGCCGACCTTCTCGAGCACACCGGCGACGACGTGCTCGAGGTGCGCGGCGTCGAAGGGCTTCGTGATGAAGTCCGTCGCGCCGGCGCGGACGGCGCGCACGGCCGCTTGGATGCTGCCGTGGGCGGTGAGCACGATGACCGTGGGAGGGGTGGCCCGCGTTCGCAGCGCCTCGAGCACCGCGAAGCCGTCGACAGCGGGCATCTGCAGATCGAGCAGGACCACGTCGACATCCTGTGCATCGATCGTCGCGAGGGCCTGCGCGCCGTCCTGCGCGCTCTCGATGGCGTGCCCGAGCGCCCGGAAACGGTCGCAGACGATCCTGCGGATCGCCGGATCGTCGTCGACGACCAATATGCGCGCAGTGACGCGGGCGCGTTGGGGATCGCTCACGCCGCCGCTCCCCGAGGCAGCACCACGGCGAAGGTGCTCCCCTTGCCGGGCGCGCTCTTCACCAAGAGGTCGCCGCCGTGCAGACGCACGAGATCGCGCGCGATGCAGAGGCCGAGCCCCGAACCGGGCCTGTCCTCGCGCGCACGGTAGAAGCGATCGAAAATTCGACTCGCGTGGTCCGCCTCCATTCCGATGCCGTCGTCCTCGACAACGACCCGGACCTCGTCCGGGTCCGGCGAGACCTCGACGCTTACCGTACCGCCGCGGTCGGTGAACTTGAGCGCGTTGCCGACGAGGTTCTCGACCACCTTCCGGAGCTTGGCGCCGTCGGCGAGCGTCTGCGCCATCGGAGCGCGCACCTGGAGACTCACGCCACGCTCGTCGGCGATCGGTTGCAGGCTCTTGACCACCTCGCGCGAGAGGGCGCCGAGGTCCACCGGGGCCCTCTCCAGGACGACGCGTACCTCGCACGCACGTGCGGTGTCGAGGAGCTTGCCGACCGCGCTCATCAGCCGCTCCGCGTGGTCGCGGATGATGTCGACGTACTCGCGCTGGTCGCCTGTGAGCGGCCCGGCCAGTCCGTCGAGCATGTTCTGCGCGGCACCCTTCACCGATGTGATGGGCGTCCTCAGGTCGTGCGAGAGATCGAGAACCATGCGCTCGCGGCACTGGACCAGCTCGGCGAGCTCGAGGTTCGTCCGGGCGAGCGCCACGTTCGTCTCGCACAGCCGCTCGGTGCGTGCGAGCACCTCGCGCTCAAGACCTGACCGCGCTTCTTCCAGCCCGCGGTTCGCCTCCAGCAGCTCGCCCGAGGCGCGCGAGAGCTTCTGCTGAGCGAGGATCAGCTGGTCGGTCCGCTTGTGGTTGACCACGCCCTGCAGCAGCAAGAGCGCGAGCGCCGTCGCGACGCTCGCGTGCACGGCCCACGCGTCGTGGACGAACAGCGGCGCCAGGAGGGCGACGACGAGCGGGAAGCTGATCTCGCTCGATCGCCACGCGTGGCATTGCCGAAACTCCAACTTGCAGGAGGTGCAACGCCCGAACGGCTGCACCGCCAGATTGCGACGGAGGCAACAGTTATCGTTAATTACCGTGAGCGGCTTCTTCGCGGTCGACGTCGACATCGCATGCACCATGGGGATACCTCGTGAGCAGTCCGATTCGCGCGAACGCCTCCCGTATCAGCACGTAGGTCGTGACTCCGGGGCAGAACCCCACGGCGGGGGCGAGAATGGCCCCAGCGGTGGGCAGCGCGAGGAGGAGGAATCCCGCCTCGCGCAGCCCCGAGTGGACGAGCGCGATCGCGCCCGCGATGGTCAGCGCCGCAATCGCGCATGAGCCGCGGTTGCCGGCGAGATCGAAGTACAGGTCGCCCACCGCGTGACGCCTTCGGTCCGGGACGATCGAGGCGACGAGCAGGCCGGCGGGAACGAGCCGCGGCGAAATCGCCTGCAGCACGAAGAAGCCCAGGGCCACGTACGCGAAGCGCAGATCGCCGGTGAACAACACCATGACGAGAAGCGACGCCTCCGCCGCGCGCTGCGCGCGCAGCCCCGATCCGTACTGCAGGCGTCTGTCGAGCGAGTCGAGCATCCCCTCCTCCTTTAGCAAGTATGGGGCCTGCTGCTTCACCCGCGCAACGTCGGGCCGCCGCGGGAAATTCATGTCCGAAATTCATGTCCGATCGGACATGACGGTCATGTCCGATCGGACAAGCGCAACTTCTCGCAGGCAGCGCGTTCCGTGGGAATTCATGGATGGACCAGCGGGTGCACATGCCGCGGAACATGAGCAACGTTGCGACCGGAAGGACCAGGGGCTTCTTCGCAAACCTCGGTACGAACGGGCGCACGTGAACACGTGCCTGAGCGCACTTTAGGGAGGAGCAGATGAACGTCATGCCGCGCATTCTCGGGGCCGTTTACGGGCTCGTCGTCTACGTCGTTTTCTTGGGCACCTTCCTCTACGCGATCGGATTCGTCGAGAACGCGCTCGTGCCGAAGTCGATCGACGCCCCCGGCGCTGGCGGGCTGTCGACCACCGCGCTCCTGATCGACGCCGGCGTTCTCGGCCTCTTCGCTTTACAGCACAGCGTCATGGCGCGCCCCGCCTTCAAGCGCTGGTGGACGCGCATCGTTCCGAGCTCCGTCGAGCGAAGCACCTATGTGCTCCTCGCGAGCCTCGCCCTCCTCCTGCTCTACTGGCAATGGCAACCGATGGCGGGCGACGTCTGGACCGTGGAGCGGCCCGCCGCGGCGCACGTGCTCGCGGGGATCTCGTGGTTCGGCTGGACCCTCGTCCTAGTGAGCACGTTCCTGATCAGCCATTTCGAGCTCTTCGGGTTGGTCCAGGTCTTCGCGCGTCTTCGCGGCCGGCAGCCGCCGGAGCCGACGTTTCGCACGCCGGGCCTCTATCGGTACGTGCGCCACCCGATCTATCTCGGCTTTATTCTCGCCTTCTGCTCCACGCCGACGATGACGGTGGGCCACCTCTTCTTCTCGGTGGCGACGACTGGCTACATCCTCCTTGGAATCTGGTTCGAAGAGCGAGACCTGGTAGCGCGCTTCGGCGAGCGATATCGCCGGTATCGCGAGCAGGTGGGCATGCTGCTGCCGTTCATGAAGGTGCTCGCATCGCCGCGCCAGCGAGAGTCCGTGCCCCCGGCAAATGAGGCCCGGTGACATGACCTTCTTGGCTGAGCGCGGCGGGCGAGACCCAAGATCCCTCGCAGCGTTAGCAGGCTGCGGCGCCGTGCGACAGTGATGAAAGAGTAGAAGGAGGAGACAATGAGCGAGCACAAGGGAACCTGTTTCTGCGGAGCGGTCGAGGTCACCGTCGAGGGCGCGCCGGCCGCGATGGGGTACTGCCATTGCGAGTCTTGCCGCCACTGGTCCGCTGGACCGATCAACGCGTTCACGCTCTGGAAGCCCGAAGCCGTGAAGGTCACCAAGGGTTTGGACAACCTCGGCACGTATCACAAGACCGAGACCTCCCACCGCAGGTGGTGCAAGAAGTGCGGTGGGCACGTCCTCACGGAGCACCCCGGCATGGGGCTCACGGATGTTTATGCTGCAGTCATCCAGGACTTCAAGTTCGAGCCGCACCTGCATGTAAATTACGGCGAGGCCGTCGTGCTCGTTCGCGACGGGCTGCCGAAGCAAAAGGACTTCCCCAAGGAGATGGGCGGCTCTGGGGTGCTCCTCCCGGAGTAAGGCAGCTCGCGACGGGATCTGGCGGCTCGCGCTCGCGTCTCACGCTGGCGGGTAGGAAACGATTGGCTGGTTTGGCAGGCAAGCCAAATGGACCGCGTTCCAGCCCACCTAGATCTTTCGGGAGGCTTTTCATCGGATTTGCACCGTGACTGTACGCTCAAAACCGGTGGGTTTTGAGACGCGGGCGCTTGGCGGGGCGACCCCCATTGCGCGACCTTCTCGCACCGCGGTCGCCACGCCACCGCCAGCCCATGGGCCCGAAAATCATCGCGCGTCACCAGCGAGAGACCTTCGACGAGGGCCCGGTGAGGGCGCGGAAGGCAGGCTGCGCGGAAGACGTGAGCCGGCGCGATGGGCAGGTACGTGAACGCATTGGCCCGCATCTGCTCCTCGAAAAACGCTTCGGCGCTAGGTGCATCCACGGTCCGCTTGCCGAGGTGGACCTTGATTGAGGTCTCCCACGCAGACATGCCACGCTCACGAAGACGTCATCCGTGGCCTCGATGAGGGTTCGCGCCGTGGCAGACAGGCCGGCGTCGCTCGCCACGAACCACAGGAAGGCGTGGGTGTCGAGCAGGAGTCGGCTCACGCGTACTCGGCGAAGTCGTCGAGCGGCGCGTCGAAGTCAGGCGCCATGTGCACGCGACCCGAGGCAGAGCCGGCTCGGCGCTTGGGCGCAGGCTGCGCGGCGCTGACACTCGCGAGGAGCTTGGCGCCGAGCTTCTTTCGCTCGTCTACCGGAAGAGCCATCGCCTGCTGTTCGAGAAGGTCCGCGAGGTTCACGTACGGGATCTCCTTCGCGGTCTCGGCCGGGATGACCGTATCCGCATCATCGGTCGTGCGGCGCGACCCGTATCCGAGCGCCATCGCAACGCCCCGGATGAGCGTCACCCGCCGGTGCGCGTTGGCCGGAAGGACCTCGGCAGGACGCGATCACTCGTCGGCCAGGCGAGGGCGCGCCTTCATGGGGATTTTCCCCAGTAGACGACCGGCGTCGCTCTATAGCGTCCTCACGGGGCGTTCTGCGGACGCACTCGGCGCCCGCGTCGCCTTCGATCAGCCGCTCTCAAGCCCGACACGCCATGACAAGGAGTGCCCCAATGAACAGTCGTGCGCATCTTGCCCAAGCTGCCGCCGCCGCGCGCGGTCTCGCCGAAGCGCTGAGCGCACTGGCCAAAGACGCTCCGGGGTTGGACGCCGACGTCAATACCTACGACTCGACGCGGCCCCCGCCGCGCACTTCGCGTCGCCGCTTCGCTGAGCTTTGCCGGAGCAATAGGATCCCAGGGGCACACCAAGAGGGCAAGGTGTGGGTTTGCCCTCGTGAAGCGTGGCACGCGACGCGTTCACGGCGAAGGGAAGGGGCGGAGCCGTCCAAGCCACCCATGGCGGCCGAGCAGAGCGTCGATGCCCTCCTCGCCCGCCAAGGCCTTCGCCTGATCGACAAGTGACCGCCCGGTTCCGCGGCGCTCGTACCCGGAGTACCTTGAACGAGGTGTCGAATGAGACGCGAACCAAGCCCGAATGTCCCAAGCCGCGGAGGACGCCCGCTGACCGGGTCGATCGTGTGGCACGACGCACAGTGCACGATCCCGGTCGGCGTTCGCGTCACGATCGGCGACGGCACGCGGCAGTTGATCCGTTTTGACCCAGGGACCACGCGCGACCAGGCTCTGTTGCTCGCCCCCAAGCTCGCACAGCGCGCGCGCTCAGCGGTCGCCGTGCATGCGCCGGAGACCGTGGAGGAGTGGTTCGTTCGCTGGGCCAACGCTCGGGCGGCCAAAGGGCTGTCGAGCATCCGGAACGACCGCGCGCGTTACAAGAAGTGGATCTCCCCTCTGATCGGCGCCGAGTCGATTGCAACGATACCCCGGCGGCGAATCGAGGAGGTCGTGCAGAGTCTCGACCGCGCGGTTCAGCTCGGCCAATTGCGGTGGAAAACCGCGATCAACGTGTGGGGTGTCCTCAGCAAGATGATGAAGGACGCAAGCCGATCCAAGGTGATCGAGCTGCGCGTCCGAGAGGACAACCCGGCCCGCGAAGTTCAGGGGCCCGACCGGGGTGTGGAGCGCGCCGGCCCGTACCTCTTCCCGAGTGACTTTCTGGCCCTTATGGACTGCGATCGCGTGCCCGCGCGCTGGAAGCGCCTCATCATGCTCGCCACGTACCTGTACGTGCGCGCGGGGGAACTCGAGGCGCTGGAGTGGGAGGCCGTTGACTTCGAGCACGGTTGCGTGCTCATTCACCAGAGCGCCCACGTGGATACGGGGGTTGTGAAGCCCACGAAGACGAAGGACGTGCGCAAGGTGCCGATCGAACCCAACTTGCTGCCTCTGCTCGAGTGCATGCGCGATCAAGCGCCGAGCGAGGGTCGGGTCATCGCCGCGTTCCCGCCGCGAGAGTCGCTCGCGAAGCGACTGCGGAAGTACCTGTCGTGGGCCGGGGTCACACGTGCTGCGCTGTTCGCCGAGGACGAGACCCGGCGCACCATCACCGTCCACGATCTCCGCCACACCGGCATCACGTGGCGCGCGGTTCGAGGAGACGAGCCGCTCAAGGTCCAGCGTGCGGCGGGGCACGACGACCTGGCGACCACCCAGCGCTACATCAACGAAGCGCAGACCTTCGAAGGCGTGCGCTTCGGTCAGCCGTTCCCGCCGGTACCCATTTCGGCCCTGGTGGGTTTTGGCTTAAGTTTTGGCGTTTTGGCCACCGCGATGGCCGACGGCGTCGGTTTTTCGCACGAATCGTTGCGTCCCCAGGGGGAATCTACCCCTTGGCACCGTGGCGAGAGCTGCTCGCGCCCGTGATGAAGACTGCGGCGTAGCGACCGGCCGTCAGGACGAGAGGTCCAACGGCACCGCTCGCGGCGTCGTCAACGACCTCGCCAGAAGGGGTGCCTGACGATGCTATGCTTTTCGAAATCCTCAATTCCCTCTAGGACCGTCGATGGCCATCAGAATCCGGAGAATTCTGGCCTTGAGTTCGTGACCCGCGGACGAACAAAAGGAGGCCCAGTTTTCGGCACCTGAACCTCCGGTCGACAGCGGACGCACCGACGTCGGCACGCGGCAAGGGCCGTCTTGAGTGGCCCACGGGTGCGCGTACCATCGAGCCCAAGATGAACGACGAACAGCGAAAGTACTGGGCTCAGGAGGTTGCACCTCTCAAGGCGGCCATGATGGAGGCACAGAAGCGTGCGCAACAGGGTCTCTCTCCATTGAGCGAGCGCACGGACACGGGGTACCGACCCCTACGCACCCTTTGGGACGCTATCGCCGCCCTGGCGCTGAAGGAAAAGAACGCGACGCTCAACGACGAGTGCCAGCGGTTTTTGCGCGCGTGCGAGGCAGCGAACAAGCTCTGGCTTCAAACATCGCATGACCTTTACCACGCCGCGCACAAGAGGGATCCCGTCTACGGCGGTGATTACGTCCAGACCAGCACGATCATCGCGGCCTACCAAGCCGCCGGCGGCACGACGCTCATGCAGGACATCAACAAGGGCTACGAGTCGTTGTCATGGTTGCTCTCCGACCTTTTGAAGTGAGCCCCCGCTCTTCTCGCGCCCCGAGGGCGGCTTGAGCCAGCTCACCCGCGACGCCTTCGCCGAGTTCGAGCGCGCATTGGAAGAGCCGCTCAACTTGGTAAGGAGCCATAAATCAATGAGGCCAGGCCCCGGCAGGCGTTGGAAGGAGACGTCGATCAATCGCGCAAATGTCGTGCTCCTTGTTGCGACCTGGCAGTCGTTCGTGGAGGATCTGATGGACGCGATCCTGCGGACGATTGAACCGGCTCGCGGCTCACCTCACCATGGGCACTTCGTGCTCGTGAACGCTAGCAGTCGGAGCGCACTCGGTAGGTTCAACACACCGAACGCTTACAACACCCGCGACCTCTTCCTGAACGTCGGTTTCGACCCGCGACCCGACTGGACCTGGCGCCCTCGACGGGGCGCGGGTGCCGTCCTCACGGTTGGGGACGTTGAAGCTCGCCTCAATCATTGGCTGAGCGTCCGTCATGCTGTCGCCCACGGTGCCGACCTTCCCAATGTGCCGGTGGTTACGGGCAGCACCAACAACGTTCCTACGCTTCGACTGACCAATGTGGAGGCCGGCATCGCCTTCTTCAAACGGCTCGCGGAGGTCACGTCAGGCGCCGCGGACAAAAAATTCCCATAGAGTTACGCGCCGGCTGCGCCGATCGGTTGCAACGAGCAGCCGCTCGCGTCGGGCGCCTAGTTACGAGACGCAACAAGAAACGGGTGTCGTCGCTGCGAGCCGCGTCGAGAGAGCCTCGCGAAGGCGGTCGGCTCGTTTCGTAAGCACTTGGAACGTGTGCCAGGGCGCGGCCTCCATGACGCGCCCCGCTGCGTCTAAGTGACGATCAGGGATGTCCTCCTCGAAGAGGGTTGCTCATCGAGTTGACAAAGACAACCCGTCGATCCGTCACAAAAAGGGCTCCGTCAGTTTCTCGGGGACGAGCCGCAAATCGAAGCGCTTCTTCTACGGATGCCCCAGGACGCCTCGGAACCTCTTGGCGAAGGTCTCGGCGTAGCAGTGTTTGCAGCCGGACTGATCTTCGTGCAAACCGCGGACTGGGTTCCATGTCGCGTCGGTCCAATCGATTTTCGACTTTCTGCTCATCGCCGGCCTCGGAACGGTAGTTACATCGGGCAAGGCCTCTCGAATGGGCGACGATGCCTGGCGCGTATGCTGAACATAAGTAAACCAATCGGGCAAGCGGGCCCCCGGGTCACCTCCCGTGCCCATCTCTCACGGCTAGCGCTTGGGGTCTGCGGAACGGTCGTGCCATTCGGGTACACGGCACTGCGAGATTGCCGCAGGCGCACATGTGCGCACCAATTTGCCGCGACGACGGCGCGATCGTGATCCACGCCCGCTCCTGTGGTCGGCGGGACTTGCGTCGCCAAGGAGAACCAGATGAACGAGCAGCACGGTGGACACTTGAGGGCGGCAGTCGTGACGACCAGCGGTCGCTGGCCAGCGAGCGGCTTCGAGAGCGTGTCCGATCACGAAAAAGTCCGCGAGGTCCTCGATGAGGCGGCGAAGAAACTGGAGCTTGTCGGCACACACGACTGGGTCGTGACGATCGGCGCAACGACATTAACCGCCGACGAATCCTTCAAGGCCAACGGCTTCACGAAGGGCGATGTCGTGATCGACTTCGGGCCACGCCATGGCGGTGGCGGTCGTGCATGAGGCGGCGTCCCGGGAGCTCTTCGACAACGCGGTAAAGGGCATCGGGCCGGACCTTTGCGCAGAGCGCGGATGGACGCTGCATTCGGCACTCTACCCGATCCTAGAGGTCGGGTTCGCGGCGGTTGATCGCCAGACCGTTCGCGTTCGTGCGCGTTGCGACGGCTGGAACGGCATCCCACCCTCGATCGAGTGGCTCGACGGGGGAGGCAGAGTTCTGAGTTCGATCCCTTCGGGACCGGGCGGGCAACTGAACAATAGCGCGCACCCTACGACGGGTCGTCCCTTCGTCTGTATGCCGGGCGTGCGAGAGTACCACACGCACTCCAGCCACACCGGCGACGTTTGGGAAAATTACAAGGGCCGACCCGGCTATGACCTCGGCGGCGTTATCACGCAGGTTTGGCGCGCATGGCAGGAGGCGAAGCCATGACGACCCCCGTGCTCGTCCCAGCCCGCGTGCTCGTTGCATCCCTTGACGTTCTTCAAGGTGTCGGCCGCGAAGGCAGAGAATGCGTGGTCCTCTGGCTTGCCAAGCGCTCACCCGACGCGATCAACGTCGTCGACGTCTACAAGCCCGCGCAGATCGTTGCCGAGGATTCCTTCCGCATCCCGCGCGAGTCCATCGCGGCACTCTTCGAGATTCTTCGAGATCGCGGGCTCATGGTCGCCGCGCAAGTGCATACGCATCCCGAGCGCGCGTTCCACTCGGCTGCCGACGATCGGTGGGCAATCGTGCGCCACGTCGGCGTGCTCTCCCTTGTGCTTCCGCACTTCGCGCAACGGACGACCCCCCAGACGTTCTTCGAAGACGTGGCTGTATTCAGCCTGTCGCCCCGCAACGAGTGGTTGCGGATCGGCCCCGACGATATTGACGCCTGTATCCGCGGTGCACCGTGAGCCTCTCGGCGCGCGAGGAGAACGCGAAGACGCTCGCCAGCGTCGTCGGGCTTGACGAGGACGATGCTGGGACGCTGCTCGACGTCCCTGTAGGGGTTTGCGCCGCCAGGGACGCGCGATCTCAGGCCGTCCGCCGCCACGTCGTCGCCATGGTTCGGCGCACGGTCAGTAGGATCGAAGAGCAGAACCACGGCGCGGTAGCCATCGACATCCTCATCGGCCCGGTCGCGCCGATCGCGAAGGTGCCGGCGGTCCGCGTGGGCATCACCACCGCGGAGGTCGTGATCTCGTCCGAGACGGAGCCTGCGCACGAACTGGCCGCGGACGTGCCCGAGGTCGTGCTGCTGCTGGCCGCTTGTTACGCGGTGGCGATGGCGGTCCGCATCAGCGTCGGCGCGGCGTTCTCCTTCCCCCACCACAACACGATCCGTCTTCCCGTGGATCTCTTGCTCGGGGGACGCCGCCACGTCGTCGAAGCGCCGATCGAGATCGGCAGGGCGTACCTCGCAGGAGCCGGTGCCGTTGGCAATGGATTCATATGGGCGCTCGCAACGCTCGACGCTCGCGGCGAGCTGCACGTCGTCGATCCGAAGAATGTGTCGAGCGGCAATCTTGGACGCTGCCTTTGGTTCGAGGACGCGGACGTTGAACAGCCGAAGGCCGAGCGACTCGCGGAGCGAGCGCGGGCCTCGTTGCTAAGGCTCAAGCTCGTCCCACGGGTGGCGACCGTCCAAACGCTTGCCGAACGGAATGAAGGCCCTTGGCTCGGACGGCTCGTTGTCGCCGTTGACAGCCGGCGCGCTCGTCGTCGCCTTCAGGAGGAACTTCCGGGCCAGGTTTTCGATGCCTCGACGACCGGCATCGAAGAGGTCGTCTTGCACGTTAACTCAGCGCGCGAGAGCGGCGCCTGCCTCTCTTGCATCTACCACGAGGACGCGGCCGAAGCGGCCCACGAGCAGCACGTCGCGAGTATGTTGGGGGTCGAGGTCGCCGACGTGCAGCAGCACTACGTTTCCGAGGATGCCGCGCGTCGGATCGCCTTGCGGCACCCCCACCTCGTCCTCGAGAACATCGTGCGCCTCGCGTACGACACGCTGTTCAAGACGATGTGCGCCACGGGCCAGCTCGGGGTGGAGGAGGCCCGGACGGTACTCGCGCCCCTCTCATTCGTATCGGTCCTCGCGGGCGCATACCTCGCGCTCGAATTCGTGTGCCGAACAGGCTCGACCGAGATCGTGCCGCCGTTCAATTACTGGCGCGCGAGCCCCTGGACATCCCCGGTTTTCGACTTGCGAGCGATTCGGTCGCCACGCACTGGTTGCGAGACTTGCGGTAACGAAGTGATCCGCGCGACAGTGCGGTCCCTCTGGGGGACGAATGGGGAAGGGTCGAAAGGGCCGATCTAGCCCGCCCACGCAACCGATCGAGAAGGACCCCGCGAAACTAGGCGTGATGCTTCTCGCCTACGCACACCGCTATGCCGCGAGCGTCGGGTGGAAGACGAAGGACCGAGCGCTCGCGCGTGGGCAGGGCATCGAAGACTTGGTGCAGGACGCGATGCTCTCGCTCTACGACCCGGACGCGGAGCGACCCTGGGATCCGGCGACGACGCCCGACCCGATGGAACACCTCAAGTCCTTCGTCGACAGCCGCCTCTCGACGCTTGCGCGATCGTACGACAACCGAAACGTGAAGCAGGGTATCGATCCGGACGCCCATGGCGCTCTTGAGAACCCCGAGAGTCTCGTGTTGAAGAAGGCGCGACAAGACGAAGAAGATGCTTGGTGGGTGCGTGCGAAGGATCTCCAAATCGGTTCGCCGATTCAGCGATAACGAACGCCCCTAAGAAGGCCCTAAGAGATGGGTGCAGGAGGGTGCAGGAGAGTGCACCACGGCCAATTTCGGCGCAAAACGGGCCGACCAGAGTGCACCATCGGTGCATATTCTCTCGTCCGCAGTAAGCGCGTCGGCGTGCCCGCAGTAAGAATCGCGGACGCGATCCAGACACTCGCCGCGGGCGACGTCGAGACCGCGCGGTTCGATTCTCAATGGACCGCGAGGCTCGTCCACTTGACCGCTCCCGACGCCATGAGGCCCCCGGTGGTCGGCGCATCCTATGAATGGGCGAATTCGTGTTCCGACTGCCGGGGACCGGCCGAAGGCCTTTCAAATCGGTGGTGCCAGAATCAGTGACACAAATGACAGAAATCAATTCTTGGGGGCGCGGCCCCCCGGTCGGTGGGTTTGCGGTATGCGACGCGCTTGGGGCAGGCGTGAACCACTTCCGGCACTCGCTGCATCTGCCGAGCTCCGCATAAGCCGCGCTTTTCGACGGTCGTCTCGACCTCAGACGCGGTGTTCGGGCGACGCAATGAGCGACAGCGATCCAGTGCCGTCGGCACGACCAACGCTCAATGCACCGCCGGTCCGCCCATCTCCACCGGCACCGGATCCATCATCCCGTCGGCCCACTCAGTCTTCTGCCAGTTGTGAATGAACACCTCCTCGGTCTTGCAGACCATGCAGTGCGCGAGGATGCCGTCGTCGGCGGTCTTCACGACCCACATGAGCCCGGAGCACGGCTTGCCCTTCGGACGGCGCCTGCACTCGATGAGGGTCTCGCGCGTCTCGTCCTTCTGGAGCTCGCCGCCGTACTCGATGAACCGCGCGATGCGCAGCATCTGGCGGTACAGGCGGGGCTTGTCGAACAGGAAATGACCGTCCTCGGTGAGCCAGTGCCACGGGTCGACGGTGAGCATGGCCGTCGTCTACCACGACCTCGACGATCTGCGCCGGTGACGTCGGCTTCACGCGCGTTGCGATGGGACCTTCTGCGCTCCGCGACGTTGGTCTGCGAGTTGATGGCCGGCACCGGCCCCCTGCACGCTCCAGTAGCGAGTGGCCCAAGCAAAGCCTGCCGGCCGACGAAGAGACCGGGAAACCACCGCGGTTACACGAGCGACGCCACGCTCGTCTTGCAACGTCTTGACCGACTCGGCCGCGCCGTCGCTCGGAATCACCGAGACATCGAGCTGTTGTCAAAAGCCTTCGCCGTGTGTTCGTACGTCTCTGGCTTGCGCAAGACTGCCCGCGATCCGCCGCATCTTCAAGCCTGCGGTTTGCCGGAGAATCGTGCAACAGTCGGCGGCGATGAGTTTCTGGACAGTACGGGGTGTCCTCCCCTTGCGCGGCCAGCGGGGCGATCTATATTTATCGAACCGTGGCTGATGCGAAGAGAACCGTCCTCATTGTCCTGTTCATCCCTAGCGTCGAACGCGACGGGAAAACGGCGATCGATCAGGAGCGATGGGTCACAAAGGCCCTTGCCACTTTCGGCAAGCTCTTCGGCGGGGCCACGGCGTTTCCGAAGGCACGAGGCGTCTGGAGAGACGATGCCAACAAGGGCAAGCTCGTCTTTGACGAGCCGGTGGTCTTGCACTGTTACACGAGTCGCGAGCAAATCGAGGACGACAAGAAGCTCGACAAGCTCCGCGCTATCTGTCGCCGCATGGGCAAGGGTACGAACCAGGGCGAAATCGGTCTGGTGATCGACGGAGAGTATCTCGCCATCACGGATTACTAGGAGGCGGCCATGGCCAAGGTGAACATCGACAAGATCGCAAAAAAGCTGGGAGCGACACGCCGAGGGGCCGTCGAAGCCCGGTCGGGCTATTTCGGGGCGATGGAGCTTCTTGCCGAAGTGCAGCGGCGCTTTCAAGTGCCACCAACGGGGGGTCGAGCTACGGACCCGTCGCTCACGGTTCAACGGCAAATCGCACTGCAAGAACAGACCTACAAGCGCCTCGTTACGATGGCGGAAAGGCTTAGCAAGGCAACCGGCAGGTCGATCGGTCCCTTGCAAGTGGGCACCGTGCTCCTTGAGCACGCAGCATTCGAAGTCGGCGAGGCGGACATCGCGAAGATGCTCGTGGCGGGATAGCGGCTCCCTCGTTCACCTCCGCGCCTTCGCCGATCCGCCGAAAATTCGCTGGGGAGAGCGCTGTTGCTCCTGATGTACGGTTCGCCGGTGAATGCTGACCTTGCTCGGCCTACGCGGCTTCGCGGAGAATCGATAGGTTTCGCCGTTGCTGCGGGAGTGACGTTCGGGCTCGCGATCAGTGCCGTAGCGTTCGCGCAGCCGGGTCCACCTCCGACAGCGGGCAGCGTGGCCGTCCCGGACCCGCCGTGGTTCTACGTTCGATCGGATGACTTGCAGTCGCAGATGCGTCTCGGCGCCGAGATGCTCCTGCGCGCCCAGCTCGACGTGATCGGTGACGCGCCAAGTGCCGCGACCCCCATCACGACGTTACGGCCGGTCGTCGCTGGCTACGTTTACAAGAAGTGGATCCGCTTCGCAACGAGCATGGAGCTCGCGGCGAACCCGCCCTACCTCCTCAGCGCGTATGTCGAGCTCCAGCCAACGGAGTCCTTCGGCCTTCGTCTTGGTCAGCAGGGGACGCCTTACTCCCGCCACGAGTTCGCATACGGCGCTTCGCAGCTCCTGATGCCGGAGTGGGACCAGGTCGCGAACTACTTCTGGACCGGGTACGACAAGGGGGCGACGGCCTTCGGGGCAACGAGGGATTCGCTCGTCGAATGGCAGCTCGGCGCTTACCTCGGCTCGCCGCTTCGGCAGTTCACGACGATCCCCGGCAACTACCTGTTCACATCCCGTCTGGTCGTGAACCCGATGGGCAAGGTCGGCGCCACCGAGTACGCGTATGCCGAGGCGGATGCACCGGCACCGCTCCGTTACTCTGTTGGTCTGAGCGGGTTCACGTCGAAGGCGACGCTCGCGGTCGAGAACCTCAACCCCACCACGTTCCTGTTCGATACCGTTCCGACGGGGAGCGCGTCGAGAGACCAAGGTCTGGGGGTGGACCTGCTGTTTCAGTCTCCGCGGGTCGTCGCGCTCGCCGAGGGATACCTGCGACACGTCGAACCGGAGGGGTCTGGCGCCGAATACACGTCCGTCGGTGCCTTCGCTCAGGCCGGCGTTCTGGTTTATCGCCGCGCGATCGATGCTGCGGTTCGCCTCTCGTGGGCGGACGTCAACCTCGCCGTCGCTCACGACGCGGCCTACGCCTTCGAGGTCGCGAACACGTGGTACGTCCGTCCGCGCCAGCTCGCCGTCAAGTTGCGCTATGGCTACGGGCGACAGATCGAGCCGCTGAACGGTGCGTCGACCGCCGGCTTGGCGCCACTTATCTTCCCCCAGCCCGAGATTCACCTGCTTACCGCGCAGCTCACCCTGGCTATTTGAGCGACGAGCTCACTGCAGCAGGTCGAGCTCTCCGTGCTTGTGGACGACTCCTCCCTTCATCACGAAGTCGACTCGCGTCGTGGCGGCTCCGGATTGATCCCGTGTCGGCGACAGTGCGGTTCAGTCAGACGTTCGTGTCTTCCGGTGGAGTCGCCCCCGGGTCCGGTAGGCCCGCGGCCGGACGCGCGTCCTCGTGAT
>JBEKOY010000094.1:0-21951 GCA_049521295.1 Polyangiaceae bacterium
GCGGCTGGGGTTGCGTAACGGTGCCCTGAAACTGGGTGGCCATCGTCGTATTCACGCCCGAAGCGTAAGATGCCGCTTCGCCTCCACCTATCGCTTTTTTTGCTGAGGACGAGCCGCGCGCATCCAGCGACGAGGGGCCCACGGGAAGCGACGAGCCGCTGCTCAAGATGGGCACCGATGGCCCCGTCGGCTTGTTCCCGTGTAAAGCGAGCTCCGGACGGGCATCGGTGGGCGACACTCCTTCTGTCATCGTAGTGCGGGCAGCGCGGGGTCGATGCATCACCTATCCGAGTCCATGCAAGAGTCGGTGCATTTAATGCGGGTGGCACAATCGCACAGGAATGCGCGCCCTGTCGCGTGGAAGCCGAATGGGCTCGTACAATCCTCGCTGCATGCAACCTCGGGTACGCGGCATGCGTGTAAACGCCCGTACCCTCCTCCTAATGCGACGCGAACTCTCTATGCGACGCGTGCTCGCCGGTCGAGTGCCCTGCGCCAGCCCGTCCATTTCGGGCGGTCTCTTATTCGATCGACTTCGGTCCTTGTCTTGAGCCATAATCTCAGGTTTCGTGTCGCTTCCCGGGGGGTAGGCACGGCGAGATATCCGGACCGAGCCAAACACCGTCGCTTCGGTCCCATCCAGCCGCGCAACCATCCTTGCGCCCTCGTCCCCCGCCGATCGCCGATGGTCCGGGTGGGCTCCGGGCTCGGCGCGTCTTGCGCGGCACAAGCTCGGACCCTATGCGTCATCCATGGCGACCGAGTCGCTCGTTCAGATCGCAGTCCTACGCAACGTGAGCCCACGGCGGGGCGTCCTGACCATTCTGGGGGCGAGCGCCGCAACGCTCGCGGCCCTTTTGGTGGTGATCTACGGACACGGACGAAGCGAATCCCCGCCCGTTTGGATTGCATGGCTGCCGGCCGTCAATGCGTTCCTCAATGCGACGAGCGCCGCTCTGCTGATTGCGGGGGCGATTGCCGTCCGCCGCCGCGCGTTCGCCCAGCATGCGCGGCTCATGCTCGCAGCGCTGCTCGCATCTGCCCTATTTCTTGTCTCGTACATCGTCTATCACGCGGTGCACGGCGACACGCGGTTCACGGGGCACGGCCCCGTGCGCCTCGCCTACTTCTTCATTCTCTTCTCGCACGTCGTCTTGTCCGCGGTCGTGCTGCCGCTCATTTTTTCCAGTCTGTTCTTCTCTCTGTCGGGCCGCTTCGGTAATCACAGAAACATTTCCCGTTATACCCTTCCGGTCTGGCTGTACGTCTCAGTCACGGGTGTGATCGTCTTCGTGATGTTGCGTCTCTACGGCTGATTGAATCCGGCGGTGCGCTGGCCACTGGCCACTTTTTTTTGGTCTCGCTGCGCGACGTGGTACCTGCGCCGAATATCATCGATATCAACCGTAGGTGCCGGCGTCTTCATCCTGAGCGACTCGAGCGTTTGCACCAAGATTGTGCCGATGGCGAGATTCCGAAACCATTTGCGATCGGCCGGGATGACAAACCAGGGCGCGTTGCTCGTGCTCGTCCTGCTGAGGGCCTCCTCGTAGGCCCTCACGTATTCGGGCCATAATTTCCGCTCGGTATAGTCGGCCTCGCTAATCTTCCACTGACGCTTCGGATCGACCAGGCGTTGCTTGAAACGCTGAAGTTGCTCTTCATCGCTGATGTGCAGAAAGAATTTGAGGATGTGCGTGCCACCCTGGGTGATATTTTTTTCGAAGTCGTTGATCCGATCGTAGCGCTTCGACCAGACGTCTTTGGGGACAAGTCCGTGGACACGCGCGACCAGAACATCTTCGTAGTGTGACCGATTGAAGACCACGACCTCGCCCCTCGCAGGCGCTTGTTGGTGTGCGCGCCACAAAAAGTCATGCGCAGCCTCGAGCGTGGAGGGCACTTTGAACGCGTGCACGCGAGCGCCCTGCGGGTTCATGGCGCCGAGAACGTGACGAATCGTCCCGTCTTTGCCTGCGGCATCCAGCCCCTGAAGGCAGATGAGAAGCGAGCGCCGGTTCTCGGCGTAAATCAAATACTGAAGCTCGGCGAGTCGCTGCACGCATTTGGCAAGAAGGCCTTGCGAGGACGCCTTGCTATCGTGCGGTGCCTTGAAGCCAGGATCGATCGAAGAGAGATCGACCTTGCTCCCTGGCTTTACGATCAAGTGCTTACGATAGTCGATGTTCGACCCCGTGATGCTCTTCCTCGAGTGAGTCAAGGTCGCCAGCGCTCCGCGTCGCGTTCCGGATCTCGACGATTTCCCGCGTCCGACGCACCATCATCGAGTTCGCGCACGACTCTGGCGGGCACGCCGGCAACGAGTGTGTTGGGCGCGACATCGCGCGTGACCACGGCGCCCGCAGCGACCACCGCGCCTTTTCCAACGCGGACACCCGGCAGGATCGTCACGCAAGATGCGATCCACGCGCCGTCGCCGATCTCGATGGGCGCCATAACGGTCAACCCGCAACGGAAGTCGGGCGAGCCGATCTCATGGTTTCGTGTCAGCAGGACCACGTGGTGGCCCAGACGGACCCGATTGCCAATGCGCACATGGGCTCCAAGGTCGACGTGAAGCGGGCCGGTAATGAATGTATCCGCGCCGATCGACAAGTGGTCAACGCTCGTCCCGGCCCCGGTGAGCTCGAGCGGACCCATGAGGAGAGAGCGTGCGCCGATTCGAACGCCGGTGACCCGAACGATCGCGGTACGGGTGCGATTGAAGCTGAACTGCGGAAAGGCGTGTGAAATGACCGTGCCGATCGCCTTGCGTGGATCAAACCCGATCTCCTCGAGCACGCGTTCGCGCATGGCCCTGAGGCGCTCAGGCACTCTCGAACCAACGGATGGCATTTTTTGCCATCAACCATGAACTCGCCGCAAGCGCAAGGCCGGCGTGGCCATGTCGATGTCGACCTCGTCGTGTGTTGCAGTTTCCGCCTGAGAGGTCACGCTGTCGACTTGGTGATTCCGTTCGCCCCTACCGCCGCCCGCTCGGACGCCCATCCGGCCGTTCTTTTCGACGGCGTCTGCAAACTCTGCGATGCCGCCGTGCTCTTTCTGATCGACCGGGACCCGCGCGCGATCTTGAGATTTGCGTCGCTCCAATCCGACGCCGCACGCAAATTGCTTGAACGCTTCGGCGGGACGGTCGAAACGGATGCGCCAAAGAGCATCCTCTTGGTTGAGAGTGGACGGGTATACGAACGGTCTACGGCCGCGCTCCGCATCGCTCGCCACTTGGAGGGCGCCTGGAAGCTCTTGGGCCTCCTCCTCGTCGTTCCCGCCCCGGTGCGGGATCTCGTCTATCGATGGATCGCGTCCAACCGCTACCGGTGGTTTGGCCGGACGCAGACCTGCCGGGTCCCCACGCCGCAGATCCGCGCTCGGTTTCTCGACTGAGAGCGTGTTCAACAGCCGTCGCGAGCGATGCGAGGCTACGAAGGCCGAGCGGCGTCTACAAACGTAGGTGGAACGAGAGCGACCGACGCATCGAACCGCGCAGCAGACTCTTGAAGACGCTCTCAGCCGGGTGACCCGCTTGCCGGCGCGCGCGAGCGCGAGTCATTCACCGCGAAACGCGACGTGGAGCGGACAGGAGCCCAGCCGCGGCCCCACCCGGCGACTTCGTCACCGGCTCAGCTCGAGAAGCAGCTCGGCAATCCGGTTCGCATTTTTGTTCATGTCGAAGCGATCCTCGCCGACGCGTCTCGAGCACCGCCCCATGCGCGCGCGTAGGTCCGGAGATGCCGCGAGACGCTCGAGGCGGTCCCGCAGCGCTTCGGCGTCGTCCGCCTCGATGACGAAGCCGCTCTCTCCGTCCGTGACCGCCTCGGGAATGGCCGCGACGCGGGTGGTTACAATCGGAAGGCTCGAGGCCATGGCCTCGGAAAGAACGACTCCGAAGCAATCCGCACGGGTCGGAAAAGCGAACACGTCCGCTTCGGCGTAAAGCGCGAGAAGATCGGGCGAATGAGGCCTAATCCCGCGATAGCCCCACACGCCATCGCCGCTTGGAACTTCCGCGTTCGTCACGATGTGGAGCTCGCACGACCGTCGAAGGTGCTTCCGGAAGACGTCCAACAGGAGATCGCCGCCTTTGCGTACAAAATCGCCGCCCACGAAGAGGATGCGCATCGGACCGGGACGCCGGGGGCCGCGGGTGCTCGGGTCCGGGAAGTTCGAAAGTGTCGTGCCGGGGGGGATGACCGAGACCGAGTCCGCCGCCACTCCGTAGTCGCGAACCAGCGAATCCTTGGCCCACTGCGACCATGTCGTAACCCTACGCGCCCGCCGCATGACCGCGCGATGGACGAGTAGCTTCGCGCGCTCGACCCAATGGTTCTGCTTCTTGTGCCCGTACCAGGCCCCGAGCTCGTCGTAGTTCAGAGGAGTCGCGTCCAGCGAGAGCATCGTCGGAATCGCGCGCATGTAGTCCAGAGCCAGCAGGCCAATCATCGACGTGTGAATGAAGAGCGCGTCAAGCGGTTGCCGCCGGTGCGCGCGGGCAATCTGGCTCCGTGCGCGGACGTTTCCTCGCAGCGCATAGCTCTTGCCGAGCAGAGGCACGCGTCCGAAACCTTCGTCGTCGAAGGAGACCTCGAGCCATTCGCACTCGATATCGCCACGCTTCGAGAGAGCCTGCCGAAGGCTCATGCCGTACGCGACATGCCCGAGTGCCTGTTCGAGGACGAATCCGACGCGCGGCTTCATGTCGGCCGAGACGAATTTACTGGAGTCGCGGCTCGAATCAACGCGCACGGCCTAGTCCAGAAGCAACCTGAGACGAAATCCGCGCGTGCGGACTGGCCGGGGAGCGAGAGTTCCAATTCACGAGACACAAGCCACCGTGCTTCTTGCGTTGAGTCGCGTGGGCGACTAAAAAGAGTCTTGCACATTATGGGTTGGTCAGCGCGACGCCCGTTCTTGCTAGCGGGCTTGCTCGCCGCCGGGTTTGCTGCGAGCGGCTGCGCCGGCCCGGGCGCGTATGTTTGGTTCGAGTCCCTGCCACCGGAAACGGGACCGGCGAGTCACGAGTACCTCATTGGCATCGGCGACATCGTCAGCATCCACGTGTTCGGCCATGAAGAGATGACTCTCCGCCAACGCGTGCGGTCCGATGGCCGGGTGTCGGTGCTGCTCATCGGGGACGTCGAGGCCAAAGGAAAGCATCCCAGCGCGCTCAAAGCGGAGCTCGAAGGTCGGTTGAAGGACTATTTCGTATCCCCCAGCGTGGTGGTCAACATCGAAGAGACGCCACCGCTGACCGTGCTGCTGATGGGCGAAGTTGCGCGACCCGGCGCTTATTCGCTCGATTTGGATCCGCGCCTGGCCCACGCACTGGCGCTCGGCGGTGGCCTGACCGATTATGCGTCGCGGACAAGCATCTTCGTCGTACGAAGCGACCCGATTCCGATGCGAATCCGATTCCGGTTCGAGTCCGTTTACCGGAACATCGGAGGCGCAGGGGAATTCCAACTGCATCGCGGGGACCTTGTGGAGGTCGAGTAGCGCGGATCGCCCCCAATCATGATCGCTCCCACCGTCCTGGTCGCCCAGTACAGAGGCACGATCGACGTGTCCGACACGACGAGGGCCGACATGCGCGTGTCCCAACCGGTGCTCGTGATCACCGAGTCTTTGCCGAACAACCCGCCCAATCCACCACAAAGGAAAGTCCTCATCGCCGCGGACCTTTCGACAAACCCCGTCGCCCGACTGGGCCTCCGGGGTGCCCGGTGGGACTTCGGTTTGAGCTACGCCCCTTCCCTGACACTTCCGGACGTCGAGCTTGGCTTCAACCCGACCGGGCGGGGGGCCGACAATCCGCCTTTTCTGGCGATGCACAACGCGAACTCGGCGTTCGCCTGGCATGATCGCTTCACGCGCGTGACGATTCGGGAAGCCGCAAGTTACGGCGAACTGCTCGACACACTGCCGGCAACGTCCCTGGGTGGCGCAACACCAGCCGGCGCGACACAGGCCGGCTCGGCAATGGGCACAGCGCAGACCAGCCCGCCTTCCATGGCCATGGCGAGCAACTCGCTCACCCAACAGCTCCTCGTGCCGAAAGCCCTCGAGTACGGCTCGTCGGCGACGACGGCGAGCATCGCCACGCAGGTCGGACGACGCGCGACTCTGTCCGTGTCGGGTGGCTTTCAGATCGGTGGCGGACTCAACTCCGAGTCATGGACGCAGATTGGATCGGAGCACGGTCTCAACGCTGCCGCGTCGTTCAGCTACACTTTTTCGCGCCTCGATAGCCTCGGCGTGACGGCGTCGGCCGAGGAGATCTACACGGCCGTTTGCGCGCAGCTCGGAAACACCGGACCCCCCGTCACATGCCAGAAATATGCCCCCGACGGCCAGCTTGTTGCGACGTTCTCCCACAGGCTGTCGCGCAGGGCCGGGCTATCGCTCACGGCGGGGGCGGCCGCTTACTATAATGTAACGACCACGGACGAAGAGGAAATCGTGATTCAACCTGTCGGAACAGCGACGCTCAATGGGACCTTCGGCCCTCACGGCTCGAGGTCTTTTTCGCTGTCGGCAGCGCTCGCTCCCTACATCGACCCGACCACCGGATCGCCGCGAAACCGGATCCAGAGCACCGGAACCCTCTCCGCGCCACTTCCGAATCGGTTGGCGCTCAACGTAACGGCCGGGGTGCTGGAATCGCTTCCTTGGCCCGTGGCCGACCCCAACCCACTCACCTCGATCACCTGCATGGCCGAGGTGCGACGGCGCCTCAATCCACGACTTGACGTCGCCATCGGCGCGCAGGTCCTCTGGCAGAGCCAAATCGGCTACCCTAGCGTTGGCTCTGAGATCGGTTACATTTCTGTGTCCGCCACTGCGCCTACCCTCCGCTTCTAGCCCACATCCACCGAACGCTCGCGAGCCGCCTAGCCCTGACCATGGTCCAACAAGGTCCCAATTTCGGTGTGGATCGCGGCTTCTCGGACGAAGCCGAACCGGAAGGGTTCAACCTCGAGCGTCTGATCGAACTGGGCGGGTTCATGCTTCGCGCCACACGGCGACGAATCAAGCTTGCGCTTCTGAGTTTCGTCATCGTAGCCGCCGCGGGCGTCACCCTCGCGGCTACGATGCCCAAGGCATACGTGGCGCGCGTGAAGCTGCTCGCCCAGCGAGGGTCGGCCTTTCGAGAGCTGAGTAGCCCCCACCCGAGCATGGAGGCAGCCTACAACCCGACCAAAACCGTGGCCGCACTGATCCTGGGGCACGACAATCTCGTCGCGCTCGCCAAGGATTCGAACCTCGTGGAGCGGTTCGAAGCTACGCGCTCGCCTGCCCTCCGGCTCAAGGACCGTCTTCTGGGTCGGCTTTTCTCGCAGCCTTCGGCCGAGGACAAACTCCTTGGAATGGTTTACACGCTCGAGAAGCAGGTAGACGTGACGCTCGACGAAGCGAACGTCACCATCACCGTCGAGTGGCCGAACGCGCAAATCGCGTATGACCTCGTTACTCTCGTGCAGAAGAACTTCCTCGAAGCTCGCTACGACAGCGACGTTGCCGAGATCAACGACAGCTTGAGCGTCCTCGAAGACCACGCGAAGACAGAGTTGGCGCACGTCGACGCGAAACTCGACGAGTATCAGAGAATCGAAGACGACAGGGCCGCACGCCGTCGCGCTGCGGAGAAACCAGCTGCCCCGCAAGTCTTCGTGATGCCAAGCCCCCGAAGCGGGGTCGGCGCCCAATCGTCTTTGCCAACCGATCCCGAACCCGCAAAAGCACTGGAACAAGTCAGGCACCACATTCGCTCCCTCGAGGACGACCGGCAGCGCGAGGTGGACTCGGTGAGACAGCAGCTTATGCAGGCACAGCTGACGCTCACGCCCATGCACCCGACCGTGATCGCGCTGCAACAGCAGCTCGAGGTCCTGAACCAACCATCTCCGGAACTCACGCAACTCAGGGCGGATGAGCGGTCGGTCATGGCGCAGATTGCGCCACCGTTGGCGACGCTACCAAGGATCTCGGCTCCCTCCGGCCCGGCGGCTCCCATTGCGGGAACGAACGGTCTGTCGGCACTCTTGGCCGCAAGCGCACTTTCGGACGCGGGCGAGTCCGCTTCAAAGCCCCTCCTAGGATCCGACAAGGACGCCAAACTCGAGTTGGCGGAGAGCGAACTCTCGTCGGCGATACGAGCCTACGAGGACGTATTGTCTCGTATCGATTCGGCCAAGGTCGAGCTCGACATCACGCGCGCGGGCTATAAGCATCGCTACACGGTCATAGCTCCCGCCGAGGTGCCGCGGACCCCCAAGAAGGCCACCGCACGGGCTTTGGGCGCAGCGTCGATCGTGGCCGCAGCGCTTTTTGCCATTTTGTTGGCGACGGGCTTGGACATGCTGCCCGGAAAGATCATCGAGCCGTGGCAGGTTCGGCGACGTTTGAAGCTCGACGTCATCGGCGAACTCGATAATCCTTCGTGACGCGTGGGCGGTGCTCGACTCGTCCGGAAGAGCCGTGTAAGAGTTGGTTTGGGCTCGGTGTTCCGCAAACCGAGGACAAGACGCTCGTGACGAGGTTCGCGTGAAGGCTGATCAGGCTCCCTCGACAGCCCTGGTGCCGTTGGGTTCACACCAGTCGGTGAACGTCTGGGACGACGTTCGCCTGCAGAAGCTTTGGCTCGGCGTGGAGCGGCGCGAGTGGCGGTCGCTTGCCGTCATCAGCGCGAGCAAATCGGTCGAGACCATCCAGATCGCCGAACTGCTCGCACAACTCGCTTGGCGATACCGCGGTCAACCGTCCGGGGTTTGCGACTTGCGTGACCTCAGCATGCGCCTCATCGACTACGAAGTTCAGGAGATGCGCGCTCGCCTCGACGAGGGCATGAGACTCGTCATCGCCCTGCGATCGATCTTCGAGAACCCTACGTCGAGCTCGATTGCCAAGCAGACGGACGCCGTGGTCCTGTGCATCGCGCTCGGCGAGACGAATTTCAAAGCTGCCGAAGAGACCATCGCAGCGGTCGGGCGCGACCGCGTCGTCGGATCCATCATCTTGCGACCTCGCGTCGCGAAACGCCGGACTCTGGTGAACGGTCGATGATGGCGGCCTCGCTCCGCACGTCGTCGCGCCTGATTGGAAGAGCTTGGGGGGTTGTCGCCCTGGGTATCCTGTGCGCAGCTTGCCCCGAAACCCCGACGCGCACGCCGGACCTGGCCCCGAGCAAGGCGCCAGAGCGGTGGGAGGTCGCCCAATCGGCATACGACGGGGCGATCAAGGCCGGGTGGCAGGAGTTCGGCTCTGCACCCCGGGACCTGAGTGCGGCCGGTCCGGCGAAGATCCACTTCGGCACCTCGGGCGAATGGGTGCTCACCAACCCCGGGCTCGACGGTCATTACAGCGGGCTGCTCTTTCGCGTCAAGGAGCCGGCCGGCGAAGGGGAATTTCTGCAAGTTCGCCTTGGCTCGGACGATCGACGTACCTTCCCCAACATCAAGCTGAAGCCCGATCACCGCACGGAGATCGGCGATGGCTGGGCACAAGTTTTTGTCCCGATGTCGGAGCTGAATCCAGCCGGGGCGCGGTTCGATCGCCTCATCTTCCAGCCCTTTCGGCCCTTCGCGGACGAGTGGGTCTCGATCGACAGCGTCGGGCTCGCCAAGGCCTCGGCTCCGGCGAGCGTAGCCCAGGCTGCCGGTACAGCCAGCAGCAGCACCGCTGCAGCGAACGGGAGGCGGGTGCGCTCTCGGATCGCCTGCGACGCAAAGGCCACCAAGATTAGCCCATACATCTACGGCATCGCCTTCGGCGACGATGGCTGGGACAGGATGCGGGTTACCGCTCGACGATGGGGTGGCAATCCGACGACTCGTTACAACTGGGAGACCCACTTCTCGAATGCGGCCCAGGATTGGTTCTTCGAGAATCGTTCCGGCGGTCCTTACACGGAATTTCTGTCGAGCAGCGCCGCGCATCAGGCTGCCTCAGCGCTCACGATTCCGATGATCGGCTGGGTCGCAAAGGACGGAACGTCGTATTCATTTCCTGTGTCCGTCTTCGGGCCCCAGAACAAGACGGACCCGTGGCGCTCGGATGCGGGCAACGGCGTCAGCCCATCCGGCGCGAACATCGCGCCTGGACCCGCCACTCGAACCAGTTCGCAAGCTCCCCCGGACTGGGCCAAGCGTTGGGTGGCGACCATCCACGCGAGCGACGCCAAGGCAGGAAGGCGTAGCGTTTACGAGTACATTCTCGACAACGAGCCAATGCTCTGGCACGCAACGCACCGCGACGTGCATCCCGACCCAGTCGGGTACGACGAGCTTTTCGACCGCACGATTCAGTACGCTGGCGCCATCCGAGAAGGCGATCCCGACGCTCTGATCGCCGGTCCGGCCGAATGGGGGTGGTCCGGGTACTTTTACTCTGCCTTGGATCTCGCTGGCGCTGGCCACCGTGCGGACCGTCTGGCCCATGGGGACGTGCCGCTCGTGGCCTGGTACTTGCGAAAGCTCCACGAACACGAGCAGAAGACGGGAACGCGCCTCCTGGACGTGTTCGATTTGCATTATTATCCACAGGCCTCCAACGTTTATGCCGGCGGCATAGGAGGCTCGGACCGAGAGACCCAGCTTTTGCGGCTGCGCTCCACGAGAAGTCTCTGGGATCCCTCGTACGTCGACGAATCGTGGATCAAGGATACGATTCGCCTCTTGCCGCGAATGAGAGAGTGGGTCGACACGAACTATCCTGGAAGAGGGATATCGATTGGTGAGTGGAACTTCGGCGGCGAGAAGGACATTACCGGCGCCCTCGCAACGGCCGAAGTGCTCGGGCGGTTCGCCCAGTTCGGCGTCACCTCGGCATTCTATTGGACGGCACCTCCGTGGGGCTCACCTTCGAGCGTCGCCTTCCTCGCGTATCGCAATTTCGACGGCAAAGGGGGCCACTTCCTCGACTGGTACGTCCCCACGTCATCCCCCGATGGGGTATCGCTCTTCGTCTCGCGAGATTCGGATGGCAAGCACGTCGTCGTCGTGGCCATCAACATGTCGCCCAGTGCGCCGGTCGTAGCCGACCTGGATCTGATCGGCTGCGGGACGATCGCCTCTTGGCAGACCTACGCGTACACCAACGGCTCCCCGGGGCTCGCGGTTCAAGCAAGCTCGGCGCCGGACGCCGGGGCCGCTGGCGAATGGCCTCTGCCCCCGTGGTCGATTGCGGTCCTCGACATCCACCTGCGATAGGAGGGCGTTGGAAGTGGTTGCAACACGGCTCACGGCACTTCACATGGCTCTTTTCGCGCTTGTCGTCCTGCGCGTGAACGCTGGCTGCGAACAAAGCCACCAAGGTGCGGCGCCGTCGGCCTCTTCCTCCAAAGGAGGCACCTCCTTCCAGAGCGCGTCTTCCTCCGACGCCGCATCCTCCGACGGCGCGATCTTCTCCGAAGCGGCACCCTCCCAGAGCGCCGCAACTGGTTCAAACGCGATTTTCTCGGACGATTTTACCGGCGCGACGCTGAGCACGAACTGGGTCGCACTCAGCCGGCATGGCGACTACGGCAACAACGAACTCGAATGCTATCTGCCGGCCAACGTGTTTCTGACCGGCGCGGGCTTGGCGGTCACCTCACTGGCCGCGACCCAGACGTGCGGCGACTCGACCCACTCGCCGAGTACCTCGGCCTACACCTCAGGCATGCTCCAGTGGAGCCGGTTTCACTTTACGTACGGAACGGTGGAGTTCAAGGCCAAGATGCCCGGTGGCCAAGGTACCTGGCCAGCCGTCTGGCTCTTGGGGTCAGACTGCCAAGCTTCGAATGTACTGACAGCAGACAACGTGGGAACCTGCGACTGGCCAAACCCCGGCTCGGAAGAAATTGACATAACCGAAATAATCAATAGCGATCACGTGCACGTGAACCAGGCGTTGCACAGTGGCGCCACCAACACCAACTGCACGGCAACAACCACGGACGTCACCCAGAACGTTCACGTGTATCGGCTTGTGTGGACCGCTGGCTCGCTCGTGTGGACCATCGACGGAGCCGAGACCTGCACATTTTCGAGCGGAGTCCCGTCGACGCCGATGTTCGTCGTCCTCGACACGGCTCTAGGCGGAGTAGGGGGCCCCGTGAGTTCCTCCAGCTTGCCCCAAACCATGAACGTGGATTACATCACAGTGACCCAGCCCTGATGGGCAGCGGCAGATGCCGCAGCAAGTGCAGACGGCGGGGATGCCCATGAAATGTCTGATTTCGCGCCGATTCGCGAGGTAGCCACCACGGCGCTCAGTCGAGCAACGCCAGCAGCTCGTCGCGCGTGATCCCCCCGGCTTGGGCGGCCTCGCCGAGCGCGACGTCGGCGATGCGACGCTTGCGCTCTTGCAAGCCGAGGATCCGCTCCTCGACCGTGTCCTTGGTGACCATTCGATAGACCATCACGGGGCGTTCTTGCCCGAAGCGGTGGGCCCGGTCCGCGGCCTGCTCCTCCACCGCCGGGTTCCACCACGGGTCCAACAAGAAGACATGATCGGCGGCGGTCAGATTGATGCCGGTGCCGCCGGCCTTGAGCGACACGATGAGCACCGGAGGTCCCGCTTCGTCCTGAAATTCGCGGACGACCGCCGCCCGATCGCGCGTCGATCCGTCGAGACGCGCGAATCGGATGCCGGAGGCGTGCAAGTGCGGCTCGACGAGGTCGAGCAGCGACGTCCACTGCGAAAAGACGAGCGCCTTGTGGCCCTCGGCGACGGCGTCCTCGAGCGCCTCGATCAGCCGCTCGACTTTCGACGACGTCGCGGCGTGCTGCCCGGGAACGAGGCCTGTATGACAGGCGGCCTGGCGAAGGCGCAGCAGGGCTTCGAGCGCGGCGAGGACACCGCCGCCCTCGGCGATCTTCTCCGCCACGCTTTTGCGCGTCGCGACGCGGACGGCGTCGTAGACGCTGCGCTCCGTTTCATCGAGCTCGACGTGCAGCACCGCGTCGGTGCGTGACGGCAGCTCCGGCAGCACGTCTCGCTTCGTGCGCCGCAGCACGAAGGGACGAATCTTGGCGCGTAGACGCGCGCCGGCCTCGGGGTTGCCGCTCGCGATGGGGCTCGCGTATCGCTCCTGGAAGTCGCTGACGCCACCCAAGAGGCCGGGGTTCGCGAAGTGCATGGCGCTCCAGAGCTCTTCGAGTCGATTCTCGACTGGAGTACCGCTGAGAAGGACGCGAAACTTTCCTTGTAGCTCGAACGCCGCTCGCGCAGTCTGGCTGCCCAGATTCTTGATGGCCTGGCCCTCGTCGAGGACGACCACGTCCCACGATTCTTGGGCGAGCAACTCCGCATCGAGTCGAAGCACCGCATACGTCATGAGCGTCACGTCCGCGCTCCGATCGAACTGCCGCTTCGGTCCCTGGTAGATCGCCGTGCGCAGACCGGGACGGAAGCGGTTGATCTCGTCGATCCAGTTGTACACGACGCTCTTCGGGCACACGACGACTACGCGCCCGCGCAACACGCAGATCGTCTGGAGCGTCTTGCCGAGGCCCATGTCGTCGGCGAGGACTGCGCCGAGCTCCGCGTCGCGCAGAAAGGCCAGCCAGTCTACGCCTTGCTGCTGATACGGGCGCAAGGACGCGTTCAAGTCGGGAGGCAGAGCCGATCGCGGGATGCCGTCGAACTGTCCGAAGAGCGGCGCCAGCCGCTCGAGCAGCGGCGGACGTGGCGCTTCGAGCGCATCGCAGAGGGGGCCGATCGTCAACAGCGCAGCCGGCCCGAGCTTCTTGTCGGTCCCGCGGGCCGCGAGCAGATCGGCCACCAGATGCCCGTGTCGGGCGAGCCAGTCGGCCGGCAAGGGCGCCCAGCCACCGCCTTGCAGCGGGACCAGGTCGAGCCCGTCTTGCCAGGCCCGGACGACCGCCCTTGCCTCGGCCCGCTTGGGGCCCGACTTCCGACCTTCTTCGTCGTCGCATTCGAACACGACGTCGTAGACATCGCCTTCGACGGCCAGCCGCGGCCGAAGCAGTCGTTCCGAGAACGCATCCGAGT
Organism: Polyangiaceae bacterium; assembly: GCA_049521295.1. Classification (GTDB taxonomy): domain Bacteria; phylum Myxococcota_A; class Polyangia; order Polyangiales; family Polyangiaceae; genus Palsa-1150. The sequence goes on from JBEKOY010000094.1 coordinate 14,014, forward strand.
GCGTTTCGAAGCCGGTGTGCTTTTGCCATTCACGCAGCTTGGTGGCGAAGCGAATCGCCTCGGTGCCGTCGAGATCGACGCGACGGCCGGGCACGAGGTTCAATTCGTCGCGAAGGCGTCGGAGAGCTTCGCGCTCTTCGCTCGGACGGCGCGTCGGTATCGAGTCACCGATCGTGACGAGCGTGTCTCCATCGACCCGGGCTACCGCCGGGTCGCCGTACACGAGCGTCGGCAAGACGGACAAGGTGTGGCCCTGGTGCGAGAGGTCCATCTCGATGCGCGGACGGGCGTCGACCGCCGCGCGGGGGAGCCGGTCGGTCGCGACGACGACGTCGACCTTGCGCTCGAGCTCGGGCAGGACGGTCGTGACGAGGTCGGCGGCTTCGGCCGGCTTGAACTTCCGCTCGAGCGGCAGCCGCTCGAGCCATTCGCCTGTCGTCGACGCTTCCCCGATGGGGTGCAGGACATCGCCACACCGAACGACGCCTTTGGCCACGACGGCCGTGACGGCGGGGTCGCGCTCGAGACGCAGCACGAACCCCCCCCCCGGCCCGTCTTCGACCCGAGCGTGCGGCAGCACGGCTTCGCTCGAGACGCGGATCGGGGCGCCCTGCAGGCTTACGAGCGCGTCGTTCGAGAGCGCTCCGAACAAATCGGCGATCCTGCCCGGTTGTACGACGTCGCGCACGGGCATCCCCAGAATGCGTTCGGCACGCAGATCGTCGTGCGTCGGCGTCCAACCGGTCGGCGTACGGCCGCGCGCTACGCTCGAAGCGATCGAGTCGACAAGTCGTTCTTCGCGTCCGTCGGCGTGCACCAGGACGCGCAGCACCGTGAGCAGCCCATCGCGCGTCGCCAGGCGATAGGCAAGCCGCGCCGGTTTCAACGAAACGGCTGAGGTGAGCGACTCGCCCCGCTCGGCGGCTTGCGACGAAGCGATGATGGCGGCCGCGACGTGTGCGCACGGGTCTGTTTTGCCGTTGCAATCGCACGTCCACTCGGGACCCTCGGGATACAGCGTCACGGTGAGCGCGATCGCGTGCCCGGGTGCCCGTACGCGCAGCGTCATTTCGTCGGTCGTCGAACCGGCCGACGACACGGCGCCCTCACGGGCAAGCTTCACCCCCTGCGACCAGATGCCGGGCAGGCACGTCTTCCGGATCGCTTCGAGCACCGCCTGCATCGAGCCCGAGAGATAGCGGCTCGCTCTCTTTTCTCCAGGCGCGTTCGACGTGGATGGCTGAGCCGGACCGTGCCCGGATTCGGGCGCAACCGCGGGGGGGGCCTTTCGGGCGGGCTTGAATCCATGCTTGAGCCTCGGCGGTTCAGGGCCGCCGTCGCACGGCACGGTTCGTGCGGCTTTCGCGCGTTTCGGGGCAAGAAGACTCCGTCCCGGCACGTCGCCGGGGACGGCGGTCGACGACAAGCGTCCGGGCAGGTTGCACGAGGGGCTCGATCCCGCGGCAGAAATCGGAAAAACTACGACCGCAAAACGTAGACCCACCCACGTGGCCATGGGTGCGAGACCACCCTCGGGCCGCCACGCGCAAGCGGATACTCGGTTCACCGCCAAGGAGAAATCACCATGTTGAAATGGATCGGGGGCGTCGCGGTTCTTCTCGTTGCCCTCTGGGCGCTCGGCTTCGCGCTCCACCTGTTCGGTTGGCTCATCCATCTCGTGTTAGGGCTGGCGGCCATTTCGATTCTCGTTCGCTTCTTCCTGCGTCGCCGGCAGCGCCCGAATGCGGGTGCAAGGCTTGCGTGACGCCATCCGCGCTCGGCGCGTAACAAGGCCCATGCACCCCGTCCAGTTCGTTCAGGAACTCGAAGCGTTCAAGGCCCAGGGTCTTTCGCCCATCGTGGCAGCGGGCCGGATGTCGCTGGCCGATGGCGCGCCCGGCGATGCGAACGCCATGCTTCAAATCGCGCTGGCCAACGAGATCAGTGTTAGCGAGTTGGCTGCGACGTGGATGCCGAGCACTCCCGAGATCGACGTTAAAATCGCCCTGGCCCGACAGGCCGGAGACGAGGCCGGGCACTTTCAGCTCGTTGCGGACCGCCTCGCGGCTCTCGGGTTTGACACCGCACGGTTCACGGCACCGATACAGAGCCCGCTCTTTCTGTATTTGAAGGGCCTTTCGACCACGGTTGAGCGAGTCGCCGCGGGGCTTTTTGCACTGGAATCCGTGGCGTACGCCGTGAACGAGAACTTCATGGCCTATTGCGATCGACGCGGGGACGCCGAGACCGCGCGAATTTACCGCGAGTACATCCAACCGGACGAGCGCGCGCACCAGCGCCTCGGTCAGAGGCTCCTCGAGAAGTACGCCATAGAGGAGGACGCTCAGCAGGCAGTACGCTCCACGGTCGCAAAGGTTCTCGAGATCGCCACCGCCGCACGCGCTCAGGCCGCGGGGCGAATGGGCTCCGCCTGCTTTCCCGGTTGTTGAAAACGGGCCGCGTCATTGTTCGGGTGGGCGTGGCGTCCACGCGAGTTCCACGCCGTTGTAGATCGAGGCGAGGACCCGCCGACCAAGCGGTGGCCCCCGAGCCCGAACATGCCGCGTCCTCCGCAGAGCGATGATCCCCCGCCCGCAAGCCGGCATCGGTTCGTAGCGTCGCCGGTCGGCCTGACGGGGACGCCGCGCTTCGCGACCGAACCCTATCGCCGCATTTCGGCACTCACACGATCCCGAGACGCTTGAACATGGGCACTTTCGCGATGTCCACGAGGAGCGCGAAAACGATGGCTGCCGCAACCGTCGCCCCGATCGCGATCCAGGGCAGGGGAGCCATCGCGATGCCGCAGCCAGCCAAGATCGAGGCGATCGAGAGATCCGTGACCGAGGAGACCACAAGCCATCCACTTGGGCGGGTCGACCACAAGCGCTGACGAGTTCGGTTCGTGTAGGTCGTCGCTTGATTGCCCGCCACGATGACCACGAAGGCGAGAGACCGGAGCGTCTTCAGAGCCATATGCAGACCGAATTGGCCGATCGCGAATACGGCGGTGCACAAGAGGAGCTCGGCGAGGCCCATGAAAACCCCGGCGGCCGTCAGGTTGCCGACTTTCCACGCGCTCGGCGTGGGCGACGGCCGCACGTGGTCGGTCGTCAGGGCCATGCCGAGGAAATCGCCGGTGATCATGACGATCACCATCAACATCGGGGTCAGGATCGCGTGCCCCGTCACGACGAGTCCCACGGCCAAAAAGAGGACTTGGACGACCTTCTTGGTCACGGAATTGATCGTATACGTTCGGATGCGCTGAAACGTGATCCGACCTTCCTTGATGGCGGCCACGACGCCATCGAGTCCGGGCTTGGTCAGTACGATTCCAGCCGCCGACTTGGCGACGTCGGTGGCCGTCGAAACGGCAATGCCCATCTGGGCCTGCCGCAGCGCCGGCGCGTCGTTGGCGCCATCGCCGCACATGCCCACGGTGTGGCCGGCTTTCTGGAACGCCTGAACGAGGTGAAATTTGTCCTCGGGAAGGACGCCGGCGAAGACCGCAAACGTCTCGGGACGCACCCCCGGCGGGATCGGGCCGGGGGGACAGATGGCGCCGTCGAGCCCGACCTCTCGCGCGATGATCGCGGCGGTCGCGGGAGCATCGCCGGTCACCATCACAGTGCGCACTCCCAACGTGGTGAGCTCCTGGATGAGCTGGGCCGCATCGGCGCGGGGCGGGTCGCTCAGGGCGATGAGTCCCACGATTCGCAGCGGGGTCGTGCCGGCGGCTACGGCCAGAACCCGGAACCCCTTTTCCTCGAGTTCACGGGCCGTCTGGGCGGCCGTCGCGGCCGGCTCGGTCCGCGTGGCGACGGCCGCGAATGCGCCTTTCACGGCGTTGAACGGGGCCCCGCGGGGATCGAGGGCCGTCGCTTCGCTCATCTTCGTGCCGGGGTCGAACGGTACGAAATGGCTCCGCTTCGGCAGCGGGGCGGAGCTCGCCTTCGCGCAGGCCGATCGAATGGCGGCGTCTACGGGATCCTGTCCTCCCTCCGAACTGGCGAGGGCCGCCATCTGCAGCACGTGCGCTTCGTCGAAGCCGGCCTCGGGACGGACCGCCGTGACCGACAGCGCGTTCTGAGTCAGCGTTCCCGTTTTGTCGGAACACAGGATGTCCAAGGTGGCCGCCTCGTCGACCGCCGACAACCGGGTCGGAAGCACGCCGAGCCGCGCCAGGACATTCGCGCCGATCGCCGCGGCCAGCGTGAACGTGGCCGATAGCGCCACGGGAATGGATGCCAGAACCGCCGTCAGAACCAGCGGGATGATCTCGCGGACCGGCATGTGGCGCGCATGCGCGTACCCGACGAGCAAAGCAATGATGCCTCCGTTGAACAGGGCCAGATTGCGCACCACACGCACCACGGTTTTTTGCTGGGTGCTCTCGACGTGCGCGGTCCGCACCAGTTCCGCCGTATGCCCGAACTGGGTGCGGGCCCCGGTGGCGGTGACGATCGCCGTGGCCTCGCCGCGTCGCACCAGCGCCCCCGCATACGTGTGGATGCCGGGGCCGGCCTCGATCGGGACCGATTCGCCGGTCAGCATGGACTGGTCGAGCAGGATCGATCCCGCGACCAGCGTGACGTCGGCGGCCACCACCCCGCCGAGCGATATTTGGATGGCGTCACCGGGGACGATCTCCGAGGCGGCGACGTTCTTCCACGCGCCGTCGCGCCGGACGGAGGCTGTGAGCGCGAGGCGCGATTTCAGCGCAGAAAGAGTAGCCTGCGCGCGCCCCTCCTGAAAGAACCCGAGAGCGGCGTTGAAGACGAGCAGCCCCGCGACCACGGCCGCTTCGACATACTCGTGGAGGACGGTCTGCAGTACGATGGCCGCTTCGAGCATCCAGGGAACCGGTGCCCAAAACTTGGCGAGCGCCATCCGCCAGGCCCGGACCGAGCTGTCGGGCATCGCATTCGGACCGTACGTCGCCTGTCGCGCGCGGGCTTCCTCGCTGGTGAGGCCGGCGCACGGATCCTTTTCACCGCTACCCTGCACCGAGGCGGGCGCCGTCATGGGACCGCGATTCGCAAAGGACCCGAGCTATCCATGAACCAACTCCAAACGATTGCCCGCCGAATCATGATCGAGCGCGGCCTTTTGCCCGATTTCTCGCCCGCCGTTTTGGCCGAGGTGGCCGCCGTCTCGCAGGCTCCCGTCGCGCAGACGCCGGGTGTCCGCGATTTGCGGGAGCTTCTTTGGGCCTCGATCGACAACGACACGTCGCGCGATCTCGACCAGCTGTCGGTCGCCGAGCGCTGGACCGGCGGCGCCGTCAAGATCCGGGTCGCCGTCGCCGACGTCGATGCGGTCGTCCGGCCGCGCTCGGCGATCGATCAGCATGCCCGAACGAATACCACCTCCGTTTACACGGCTGCAGGGATCTTCCCTATGCTGCCGGAGCGACTCTCCACGGACCTGACCTCCCTCGGGCAGGACCAAGACCGTCTTGCGATCGGGATCGAGTGGGTGGTGGATGCCGACGGCACCGTGCGCGATCCGGACGTTTATCGTGCCCTCGTGCGCAATCGCGCGAAACTCGCCTACGGATCGGTCGCCGCGTGGCTCGGGGGATCGGCGCCGGCGCCCCCGGCGGTCGACGCCGTTCCCGGGATCGACGAGCAGATCCGAATTCAGGACCGAGTGGCTCAGTCCATGCGGACGCGACGGTTTCAACACGGCGCGCTGAGCCTTCAGACCTTCCAGTCCCAGGCCGTGTTCGCTGGAAACGATCTCGCCGACTTGAGACCCGACGAGCCGAATCGGGCGAAAGAGTTGATTGAGGACCTCATGGTGGCCGCCAACGGGGTGACGGCGAATTTTCTCGCGCACAAGGGCTTTCCGTCCTTGCGACGGGTCCTGCGTTCCCCCGAACGCTGGGGCCGGATCGTGGCGCTCGCCAAGGACCTGGGCGACGATCTGCCGACCGAAGCGAGCGGCGAGGCGCTCGCGGCCTTTCTCACGAAGCGCAAAGTCGCCGCCCCCGATCGATTCGCGGATCTCTCCCTTTCCGTCGTGAAGCTCTTGGGTCGCGGCGAGTACGTGCTCGAGTGGCCCGACGGCAAGCCCGCCGGACACTTTGCCCTGGCCGTGACCGACTACACCCATTCGACCGCGCCCAATCGCCGCTTCCCCGATCTCGTGACGCAGCGCTTGCTCAAAGCGGCCATGGCCGCCCGGCCGGTGCCGTACACCGACGCCGATTTGAGGGCCCTCGCCATGCATTGTACCGTCCAGGAAACCCAGGCGGCCAAAGTGGAACGGCACGTGAACAAATCCGGCGCGGCACTGCTGCTCGCGTCCCGCATCGGACAACGGTTTGACGCTCTGGTGACCGGCGCCTCGGAAAGGGGAACCTGGGTCCGCATTGCTCACCCCGCCACCGAAGGCAAGGTCGTGCGCGGGTTCAAGGGGCTCGACGTAGGTGATCGGACGCGGGTCGAGCTCGTCTCCACCGATGTCGAGCGCGGATTCATCGACTTTGCCGGACCGGGTGGCTCGTGAGCGGCTTGCCTGCGTTCGACCTCGAAGCCTGGCTCGCGGCTGCGCCCGCGAGTCCACCTATCGTGCAGGCCGGCGATCCCGTCCTTCGCCGCGGCGCCGAGGCCGTCCCCTCGTCTCTGTTTGGGACCGTCGCGCTCGCGCAGCTTGTCTCGGCGATGGTCGACGTCATGCGGGCAGCGCCCGGCGTCGGCCTGGCGGCCCCGCAAATCGGCGTTCCGCTGCGCGTCTTCGTCGCCGAGGACTCCGAGGATCGCCTGGCCCACCTGCCCGCCGACGTCCTGGCCGTGCGCGGCCGAACACCCCTTCCTCTGATGGCGCTCATCAACCCGACCGTCGTCGCCGTCTCGGAGGAGCACGCCACGTTCTTCGAAGGCTGCTTGAGCGTGCGGGGATACGGTGCGCTCGTCCGTCGGGCGGCCTCGGTCGACGTCGCCGGCGCCGACGTGAACGGCAGCCCCATTTCGCTGCGGCTCCACGGGTGGCCTGCGCGGATCGTGCAGCACGAATTCGATCACCTCGACGGAACGCTCTACGTCGACCGGATGATCCCGCGCTCGCTGTCGTGCGACGCCGAGCTTGCCCGGTGGGGGGGCCGGCCCGTCTCGGACGTGTTCCGGGAGCTCGTCGACCGCTGATCGTCGGTGGGCGCGCCCTGACGCCGCGCGAGAGCTACTTGCAGGAGACCACCATCTCGCCGTTGTCTCCCGGCGTTCCGACGGGCTCGCTCATCGAGTCGGGCGACGTGTAGCGATCTTGATTGCCTCGCGAATCCACCACGTCGTAGCCCTTCGGACACGCATCGGACGCAAGCTCGCGGCATTTGGCCCGGTCGTGGGGGCAGCGAATCGACATCCAGCCGGTTTGTCCCTCGGGCCCCTTCATCGGGATCACCGACGGACCGCTAGAACCGCACGCGAAAAGCACAATCGAGCACAGCAGGATCATCCATTGCATGGGGCTTTCCGCTGTGTAGTGCAACCGGGAGCGCGCCGCGACGGGCGAGCGACGCGTGCACGAATCGGGGTCGGGGTCGAGGTTAGGTCGGGGTCGGGGTCGGGGTCGGGGTAGTCGGGGTCGAGGTCGGGGTAGTCGGGGTCGAGGTCGGGGTCGATGTCGAGGTCGGGGTCGGGGTCGGGCGTTGGGGACGATTTGCGGCCTTGGGGGGGCCTCGTCTCGCTGCCGGGCAACCTCGTGCCGCCGCGTTGCGGCGTCACTGAGGTTGCGACAGCGGGGCGCTCGCTCGGTCGGTGCTCATTGGATGCATGGGCCGTGTTCCTTCGACGGGGCGAAAGGAACACGGCCCATGCAGGATATTCGGCTCCCCCATCACAAACTCGAGGCGTACGGCGTCGCGATGAAGCTTCTCGCGGCGGTTCGTGAGGCTCGGATTCGCGACAGTCACTTGCGGGATCAGGCGATGCG
>JBEKOY010000095.1:0-21926 GCA_049521295.1 Polyangiaceae bacterium
GATCCCGAAAGCAAAGCGCGCCTAGGACGACCTCTATATCTCCCAGAAGCTGAAAGAGCGGCGCAATCGAGCCTTCGACACCGGCGAAGACCTCGGAGAGCAACCGTTCCGCGATTTCGCCGGCGGTTGTTCGGAACCCACGCCCGAAAAGAACGATACGAGCGAAAAATCTGCGCAACGCCGGGACGTAGAACGGGTTGGAGCGATTTTCTTCGACGCGCACGATTTGTAGCGCTCGGACCTCTCCGTCCGCTCCGACTCGTACGCGAAGATCGAGCGAGCCGAGATGCTCGTCGTGCTCGAGAAACGCGACGAGGCGGCGATAGCCGTCGCTGTCGGCCACCGCAACACCGAACGCCCGAAGTCGACTCAGCGCAGACGTTGCGCCGGCGAACGACTGCGCCAAGAGCTCGAACGCGCCTCGCACTGCCCGAAGAATCTCAACCCGCCGTACACGAGGCGCGGGCTGTCGCGGCGCGCAGAGAAGTCCGCGAATCCTCAAGATGGAGAGGTAGACGCTCTCGAGCTCGGACCGCGCGGCCGGTACGTCGACGAGCTCTGCCAGCACGCTCTGCCGGATCTCGACGTGGCGTGCGTCGTGGGGGGGTGCCGCAAGCACTCGCGCTGCGTACCGGCCGGAAGCGCGATACCCCTCGGCACCGACACGAAGGGCCAGGCACTTATCGACGATTTCGTCGACATAGACGTCCCGGACGAAGCCATCGCGCTCCCAAGACGATGCGGGCAGATCGGCAGCGCCGACCACGTCGTCGAACGCCGCCTGGGGAGCGCCCGCGGCGAAGGCAAAGACGAGAGCCTGACGCAGCGCAGCGGTGCTGATGCGCATGCGCGCGTCGGCGCTCAGCAAGTCAGGGATCGGTAACGCGACCGTGGACATGGCTGAGAGGGTCCCCTTCAACCGCTGCGTTGGACGGGAACCCTCTCGTTGGCGTCTCGACCCAGAGTCAGGTGGCCGGGCTTCACTTCTTCTTCGTGTGACACCCCAAGCAGCCGAACCCTTGGCCCGTCTTCGGGTCGTAGGGTGACTCGCCAAGGAGCTCGGCCATCGTTGGCTCGACTTGCTTCATCATGAAATCGACAGCCTTCGGATGCTTCGCGTGCATGGCCTTCATCCCGGCGGGCGTAAGCTCAAGCTTGGGGAGGTCGGGGTTCGGCATTTTGAAACTGCCATCCTTGACCCCCGCCCCATGGCAGAGGACGCATTTGGTCTCGGCGTAGGCCTTTGCGTCAAAATCATGAAAGAGTGCGCCCATCTTGGGCATTACGGTCGACTTCATATACGCCAACTTCTGATCATGCGTCCACTTCTCCCAGTCGCCCGGTCCAGGAGGACCCGCGGCCTCGGATCTCGCCGACGTGGAAGCCGCCGCGCTGGGCGCCGGAGCAGCGCTCTCGGCAGCGGCGGCGCTGCTCGCGGATGGCGCGCTGCTCGCTGGTTGGCCGCTCGCCGCCTCGGAGGACGAGCTCGACGTGGCCGGTGGATTGCTCGGCTGATTGACCTCCGGCTGGCCGCCGCCGCACGCGACGGCGAATGCTGGAACGATGAGAGCGATTGCGCACATGGCTATGAGACGCTTCATGGCGCCCTTGGATGCACCACGAGCCCAGCCGTTGCAAGGCCATTCGTCCCGTCCAGCGTCGAAGGTCGGCATCTCGGCCAACCGGGGCCATCCGGTCAAGCTCGCTCGACAGCATCTCGGCCAACGGGGGCCATCCGGTCACGCTCGCTCGACGGCGACCACGCCCTTGACTTTCTGCAGCGATCGCATGACCGCCTTCAACTGCTGCAGATCCTCGCACACGAACGAAAACAGGTTGACGGCTCGCCCGTCGTCACTCGCCCGGCAGTTTGCCTCGCTGATGTTGATGCCTTGCGCCATGAACGTCTGACCGACGTTCGCGAGAATGCCAGGGAGATTCGCCGTGACCACGCGAACCTGCACGCTGCGATTGATGCGTGCCTTGCTGTCCCACGTAATTTCGACACGCCGTTCGGGATCGGTATCGAACGCCTTGGGACAGCCTCGTCGGTGGATCGTGACGCCGCGCCCGCGCGTGATGAAGCCGAGGATGTCGTCGCCGGGCAACGGATTGCAGCACTTCGCGTACCGCACCAGTACGTCGTCGATGCCGTTGATCCGAATCGCGCCTTCGTCACGCTTGATGACTTTGCGAACCAGACCCGCCAGTCTGCCCTCGCGCAGCGATGCAGGGGGCCTGCTCTCGCGCCCGTCTTCGTCGGGTGGCGCGACGAACTTGATGATCTCGTCCGGATCGATCTTTCCGTAGCCGATTCCAATGAAAAGCTCTTCGAGATTCGAGACCTTCAGGTGCTCGAAGAGCCGGCGTAGCTCCGACTCGTTCTTAAGGAGCTTGCTCGCGCTCATCCCTGCGTCGTGAAGTCCGCGCTCGAGAAGCTCTTCGCCGAGGCGACGGCTCTTGTCGCGTTGGTCCTGCCGGAAGTAGTTGCGGACCTTGGCGCGTGCCCGCGTCGTTCCGATGAAGTCGAGCCAGTCCTTGCTCGGACTCTGGTGCGTACTCGTCAGGACCTCGACGACGTCGCCGTTGCGCAGTTTGTAGCGCAACGACTCCATCTTGCCGTTGATCCGTGCCCCGGTGACGTGATCTCCGAGTTGAGTGTGAATCTGGTACGCGAAGTCGATAGGGGTCGCTCCCCGCGGAAACACCCGCACGTCTCCTTTCGGAGTGAAGACGTAGACCTCGTCCTGAAAAAGGTCGACCTTGACGCCCTCGAGGAATTCGGCGGGATCCTTGAGTTCCTTTTGCCACTCGAGAAGCTGCCGCAGCCACGAGAAGCGCTGCGCGTCTTGCTCTGCGATGCCACCGCCGCGTTCCTTGTACTTCCAGTGCGCCGCAATTCCGCGTTCGGCGACCCGGTGCATCTCTTGCGTTCGAATCTGAATCTCGATCCGCTCGCGCCCAGGGCCGATGACCGTCGTATGCAACGACTGATACATGTTCGGCTTGGGCAGCGCGACGTAATCCTTGAATCGGCCCGGGACGGGCGTCCATTGCGAATGGATGACCCCGAGTGCGGCATAGCAGTCGCTGACGCTCTCCACGAGGACGCGAAACGCAATGAGATCCTGCACGCCTTCGAGGCCGGACTCCTGCGCCTTCATCTTGCGGTAAACGCTATAGAGGTGCTTCGCCCTGCCGGTGACTTCGGCTGCGAAGCCTTGCTCGGCCAGACGGCTCGACAGCGTCTTGCAGACCTCGGCAATGTATTTGTCGCGCTCGCGCTTCGTCTTCGTCATTTGCGCCACGAGCTCGGCGCAAGCCTCGGGCTCGAGATATCGGAAACTCAGGTCCTCGAGTTCGCTCTTGAACGCCTGAATGCCCAGCCGGTTCGCGAGCGGCGCGTAGATCTCGAGCGTTTCCTGCGCGATTCGCTCCTGGGAGTCGTGGCCCATGTGTTCGAGCGTCCGCATGTTGTCAAGACGATCGCAGAGCTTGATCAGCAAGACGCGGATGTCCCGCGCCATGGCAACGACCATCTTGCGGAAATTTTCGGCCTGACGATCCTCCTTGGATGTGAAGTTGATCTTGGAGAGCTTCGTCACGCCGTCGACCAATTCGGCGACCTCGACGCCAAATTCCTTCGTCAGCTCATCGCTGGTCGCGAGCGTGTCCTCGACGACGTCGTGCAAGAGGCCCGCACAGACGCTTGCCGCGTCGAGACGCAGATCGGCCAAGATACCCGCGACACTCACCGGGTGCACGATGTAAGGCTGACCCGATTTGCGCGTTTGCCCCGCGTGCATGCGGTAGCTGTAGTCGTATGCTCGCTGAATGAGGTCGGGGTCGACCGTGGGCTGGTAGGCCTTGACCCGTTTGATAAGTTGTTCGGCCTGGAGCATCGGCGGAGCCGCGATCGTGCGCAGCCCGGACGTGAAACGTAACACCTCCACTTTCTTCGAGCAATTCAGCCGACCTGCCCATGACGCATCTGCCCTTTGGACCCACCGCCGCACGCCGGTCGGGCGACGACGGTCCCGGGCCGGCGCGCGCTCCGTTGCGTGAGCAAGAACGGGCAATCCACGAATCGCCCGATCATTTCGTGGTCGAGCCAACGGCCCGCCGCGCGACCGTATACGTGCACTTTCCTTGGTGCCTGGCCAAGTGCCCTTATTGCGACTTCGTGAGCTACGTCGACCCGCGAGCCGACAGTACGTCGTACACAGCCGCCGTGTTGCGCGAGCTCGAAGCCCGCGCCCCGCTTCTCGACAGCGCGGACACGCCTGAAGTCGAGAGCATTTTTTTTGGCGGGGGCACCCCGAGCCTCTGGGACGCGCGAGAGTTGGCGCAGGTCGTCGCGGCGATTCGCAATCGACTGCGCGTCGTGGATCCTTTCGAGATCACGGTCGAATGCAACCCGACGTCGCTCAACCACCGGAAGGCGCGCGCCCTGGTCGACGCGGGCGTCAATCGACTGTCGATTGGCGTGCAATCGCTTCGCAACGAGCGACTGCGATTTCTCGGACGCCTGCACGACGCTCCGGGCGCGATCGGTGCCGTGCGCGATGCGATTCGCGCTGGCGTGCCGCGTGTTTCCGCCGACCTCATTTTCGGCACGCCCGGACAGTCCCCTTCTGAGGCCTGCGCCGAGGCGATCGAACTGGTCGAGCTCGGTCTTGCCCACGTGTCCTGCTACCAGCTGACCATCGAGGCGGGAACGCGATTCGGCGAGCTCGCGCGACGCGGTCGTCTGCCCCTGGCGGACGAGGGTGCCGTGGCCGACGCCTTTCTCGCGATCGACGCCGCCCTGACCGAGCGTGGACTTCGCCACTACGAAGTCTCCAACTACGCGCGTCCGGGCGAAGAAGCGCGCCACAATCTCGCGTACTGGCGGGGCGACGAGTACCTCGGCCTCGGCTGCGCCGCTTATGGCTTCGTCCGTGACCGCTCTCCGGATCCGGAATCCGCCGTCCGGGGAGTGCGCTGGCGCAACATCGCGCAGCCGAACCAGTACGTCGCGTCTACACACGCGGCGCGTCCCGGTCGGGTCGGTGTCGGCGACGGCATTTCGGAATCGAGCGAAGGCTTGGACGCCGAGTCACTTTTGCGCGAGCGGATCATGCTCGGATTGCGCGTACACGACGGCTTGGACGTCGCCGCGGCCGCTCAAGAGCTCGGAGTCCATGGTTGGACCGCGGAGCGCGAGCGCACAGCGATCTGGCTTCAGGCCCGGCAACGTCTCATCCGGGACGGAGCGCGGATCCGCATCCCTCCAAGCGCGTGGCTCTGGACCGACGACACGAGCGCGAGGCTCTTTTAAGAATGCGTACCGAACTCGCTGGTTGACCTCCAGCGGCCGATCGAGCAGCCCAGCCATAGCCGTCGCGCCATGGATCCCCGCACCCCTCCGAGGTCGGTCCCACCTGCGGACGAGCAGGAGATAAGGTGTGGACTACGCTGAACGGATCTGGGGAAGATGGGGATCTCCTGTTCAGATCCTCGGGGTGAGGGACGGTCGGCCACGGTCGAGGTTCCCCGGAGCGCCGGAGGCGACGCTAGGGGCGGCACACCCACACAATACGTCGTACGTTTTGCTGGACAAGCCCAATATCTAGGGGGTAGCGTCGTATCTCAGCACAAGGCCGGGAGCGTCAACCACGGTGCTGCCCGGTCCATCTTTGTCTACGTGATCGTACTGAACATAATAGCAACATGCTCGGGTGAAGGCTGCTCAAACTAAGGCACCTGTCACGAGCGAAGAGCAATCGAATGGACGCCTCGCCGGCCTGACAGGGTGGGCGACGAGGTTGCTTGCGCGCACTTGCCCCGCGGCAGGGAGCGCGGTGGTCTCTGTATTGCCCGGAGGTAGATCATGGCTAATTCACATATGGATGGTCAGAACGGGTTCGGAATGCGAAACGGGCAGCTGAAGTCGAGCCACCCGGCCGCCCCGAGGAGCTCGGAGAAGAGCTCGATGCCCCATCTCGGCGTGGCGGATGGCATCCGAAGCGGGAAAAAGGGCCGCTCTCCGGGGGCCACGGAAGCAAAGGGCGCCGGCAAAGCCTCGCGCACGTCGCGCGGCGTACGCATCGCGCGCCGGTTTTCCAGCCCCGTCAAGGACCCGCTGGACACCGTCGTTTACGAGCGACGATCGAGCGCCATCACGAACACGGACGGAAGCGTCGTCTTCCGGATGGATGGGGCCGAAGTTCCTTCGACTTGGAGTCAACTCGCAACGGACATCGTCATTTCGAAGTACTTTCGAAAGGCCGGACTGCACGGTGACAAGGACCAGGGCGAGACAAGCGTTCGCCAAGTCGTTCACCGGCTCGCGCACACGATTCGCACGGTGGGAGAGAAGCCTGCCCGCGGCGATTCCTCGCGCCCCTATTTCGGCTCAAAGGCGGACGCCGATGCATTCGAAGCGGAGCTCTCGTGTCTACTAGTGAACCAGTACGGCGCATTCAATTCGCCCGTATGGTTCAACCTCGGTCTCTGGCACGAGTATGGCATCGAAGGCTCGGGCGGCAATTGGGCGTGGGACTTCGACGCTCAGGACGCCACCGAGGCCAAGGTGGCGTACGAGCGCCCTCAGTGCTCCGCGTGCTTCATCCAGTCCGTCAAGGACGACCTGATGTCGATCTACGACCTGGTCAAGTCCGAGGCACGCTTGTTCAAGTACGGCTCCGGTACGGGCTCGAACTTCAGCACGATTCGAGGCCGCCAAGAGAAGCTATCGGGGGGCGGCACCTCCTCGGGTTTGATGTCGTTCCTCGAGGTATTCGACCGCGCAGCGGGAGCGACCAAGAGCGGCGGGACGACAAGGCGCGCGGCCAAGATGGTCTGCCTCGACATGGACCACCCCGAGATCGTCGATTTTATCGGATGGAAGGCTCGTGAGGAGAAGAAAGCTCACGCGCTCATCGCCGCGGGCTACAGCGCCGACTTCAACGGCGACGCGTATCACACGATAAGCGGCCAGAACTCGAACAACAGCGTTCGCGTCACCGACGAGTTCATGCGCGCGGCGGCGTCCGGAGCCAAATGGCAGACGCGATTTCGCACGACGGGACAAGTGAGCGAGACCTTCGAGGCTAAGGACGTTTGGCATCAGTTGGCCGAGGCTGCATGGGGCTGCGCCGACCCTGGCGTTCAGTACGATTCAACCATCAATCGTTGGCACACGTGCCCGAACTCAGGGCGAATCAACGCCTCGAATCCGTGCTCGGAATACATGTTTTTGGATGACACCGCGTGCAACCTCGCGAGCGTGAACCTCACCAAATTTCTTCGGGAAACCGCCGTCGACGAGGCCGAGCCGAGGGTCTCCGGAACCCCGAGAGGCTCGACGACTTCGTTCGACGTGGATGGCTATCGGCACGCCTGCCGCGTGTTCTTCATCGCCCAGGAGATCTTGGTCGATCTTTCGAGCTATCCGACGTCCAACATCGCGCGGAACAGCCACGACTATCGCCCGCTCGGCCTAGGCTACGCGAATCTCGGAAGCTTGCTCATGGCGCTCGGCGTTCCCTACGACAGCCGGCAAGGACGAGCCATCGCAGCTGCTCTTACGGCGATCATGTGCGGGACCGCGTATCGGACGAGCGCTGAGATGGCGGCGGTCAAAGGCTCGTTCCCCGGCTACATCAAAAACCGCGAGCCGATGCTTCGTGTCATGCGGATGCATCGCGACGCGGCATACGGCCTAGACCGTGAAGCGTGCCGCCTGCCCGGCGAGTCCCGCGAGACGGCCGGGGAGCTCTACCGAGCCGCCTGCGAAGACTGGGACGAGGCCGTGCGTCTCGGCGACGTCAGCGGCTACCGCAACGCGCAAGCCACGGTCTTGGCACCAACCGGCACCATCGGCCTGCTGATGGACTGCGATACCACCGGAATCGAGCCTGACTTCGCACTCGTGAAGTTCAAGAAGCTTGCGGGCGGCGGATATTTCAAAATCGTCAATCAAACAGTGCCGCATGCGCTTCGCCGGCTGGGCTATTCCGAGCGCGAGGTTCAGGACATCGTGGCCTTCGTGTCGGGTACCAACACGCTGCTGGTCTCACCGCACGTGAATCGTCGGACGCTGAAGGACAAGGGACTGACAGATGCCGATCTGGCCAAGGTCGAGGCGGCGATTCCAGGAGTGTTCGATCTCGACAGCGCCTTTGCCACGTGGGTCCTCGGCGAAGAAGCGTTCGAGCGGCTGGGAGCGCGACGCGACGGGCGACTGCTCGAACACTTGGGGTTTTCGCGAGCGCAGATCGACGAAGCCCAAGACGTCATAGTCGGTCGAATGACCATCGAGGGCGCTCCACACTTGAGGCAGGAGCACCTCGCCATCTTCGATTGTGCCAACCGCTGCGGCAAGCACGGCACACGTTTTCTGGCGCCCATTTCCCATGTCCGCATGATGGCTGCAGTGCAGCCGTTTCTCAGCGGAGCGATCTCGAAGACGGTCAACCTTCCGAACGAAGCGACGGTCGACGACGTTCAGGCCATTTACGAAGAAGGCTGGCGTCTCGGGCTGAAGGCGATTGCGCTTTATCGTGACGGTTGCAAGGCCAGCCAGCCGCTTTCGGCGTCCGGCGACAAGAAAGCGAATGCCGCGCGCGAAAGCGTCGATCCGGCACACGAACCACTGCTCGCCCCGCTGCCGCTGAGCGATGCCACCGAGCAGCAGCTGAGTTTACCGATAGCCAAGAATACCCGCATCTATGGCCAGCGCGTTCGCCTGCCGAAGAAGCGGATCGGCTTCACTCAGGAGGCTCGCGTCGGCGGCCACAAGATATTCTTGCGCACGGGTGAATACGACGACTGCACGCTCGGCGAGATTTTCATCGACATGCACAAAGAGGGCGCAGCATTTCGCAGCTTGATGAACTGCTTTGCCATGAGCGTCAGCATCGGATTGCAGTACGGCGTCCCACTGCAAACGTATGTCGATCAGTTCACGTTCACGCGCTTCGAGCCCCAAGGGCCGGTCGAGGGGCATCCGAACGTCAAGTTCGCGACATCGATTGTTGACTTCATCTTTCGAACGTTGGGGGTCGAATACTTGCACCGATACGATTTGGCGCACATCAAACCGGAGATCGACTCATCGCCGCTCGACGCCGCCCGAAACCTCGGCATGCCGTCACAGCCGCCCAGCAGGGGCGCCCCGCCGGACGCGGGAGAACGGCCAGCATTGCGCGCCCGCGACTCTGCGCGGCCGCCTCCGGAAGCGGCGCCGACTTGGTCGCTGAGCGAAACGCTCGGTGAAAAGACGGGATCACCGCTCGATGCACAGCTCGATACGATGATGGGCGACGCGCCCGTTTGCGAAACGTGCGGGCATATCACCGTGCGAAACGGTGCGTGCTACAAATGCCTCAACTGCGGCAACTCGATGGGCTGCTCGTGACAACGGCCGAAGGGCTCGCATCGCTTGGGACCGCCGCCGTATGGGCAAGATCGGACGATTCGCTGTAGGCTTCCGTCGAGATGCCGATGGTCTGTTCCTGCCTTCGACGGGGCGTCTTTTTCGCAGTCCTTTCAATTTCGATTCCGGCGTTCCTGGTCGGATGCCCAAGAAGGCAATCCGTGGAAGAAGATGCGGGGGCGCCGGCACCGGCCGTGACCAGCGCCCCCTCCGTCACCGAGCTCGCCCCTCTTCTCGAGGACGCGGGCGATGACGCGGACGCCGCTGTGGAGGCTGCGGCACCCAAGAAGCGTGCTGTGCCGTTACTCACCTCAAATCAGGCAAAGATCAGGGCATGCTGCAATGCGATGCGCTCGCAAGCCAGGCTGCTCGGCCCATCGCCCGAGGGCTACCAGCTGAACACGATGGCGCTTCAATGCGACGGGTTTGCCGCTCAAATCGGCCCTGAAGGAACGGCGCCAGAACTAACGCAATTTCGGGAGGTTCTCAAAAACATCAAGCTGCCGGGCGCCTGTCAGTTTTGAGGGATTCGAGGCCCAACTCGAAAATGATCGAAGCCAAGCGGTTCGATGGAACGCTCCTGTTGCCTGCCGCGGAGTACGAGGCCCTTGCCTTCGCGGACCTCGCCGATGAGTCGAAAACCTTCGACGGCAACCGGACTCGCAACCACGAGCGCATAGTCTTCCCCCCCATACAAAGCGAGTTCGAGCGCGCTCCCACTCGACGCTTCGGCCGCACGGAGAAGCGAGTCGTCGGCCGAAAGCTCCCGCTCGTCGAGCACAATCTGCACTCCGCTCGCTTCCGCCATGTGCCCCACGTCCCGGGCCAGGCCGTCCGATACGTCGATCGCTGCATGCGCGACCGCCGCCATTGCACTTCCTTCCCGAACAAGGGCATGCGGGGTTCGCCACGACGCGATGGCGGCGCGCAACCGCGGGTCCGCGATCGAACGCCCGGTCTCGAGCGCGCGGAGTCCTGCCGCCGCCAGGCCGATGGCGCCCGCTAGCCATAAGGTGTCGCCCGGGCGGGCGCCGCAGCGGGTTACCGCTCGCTCGCACGTTCCGAGCAGCGTCGTTGAGATCGACAGCTCTCGACCTCGAGCCAGATTTCCTCCCACAACAGGCGCTCCGAGGCTAAGTGCGGCGTCCTGCTGGCCGACCGCCATCTGCTCTAGGGCACTGTCGTCGACGTCGTCGGGCAATGCCAATGCGCACAGGACGCACCATGGCTTCGCGCCCATCGCCGCAATGTCGCTGGCCGCGGCCATCAAGCTCCGCCACCCGACGTCACGCCACGGCAGAAAATCGCGTCGGAAGTGCGTGCCCTCGACCTGTGCGTCAATCGTCCAGACGATGCGACGCCCCGTCGCCCTATCCCCGTCGAGCACGGCAGCGTCATCGCCGATTGCGATCTCCACTGCGAACTCCGAACCCGCCCCGGAAGCGACGCCCAGCGTTCGCGCGAGCATCGCGATTCGGGCTGCTTCATCCATCCGCGCTCGGTTTAGGCCACCCGAGACGCTTCGGCCATGGTCGGCTCGGGCTGGGGCAGCGTAATAACGAAGACCGTCCCTCTGGGGTCGTTGTCCTCGATTCGAATTGCGCCGCGGTGACCCTCGACCAGCCGTTTGACGATCGACAAGCCCAGCCCCGTGCCCCCAAACTCGCGCGTGCTCGAGGAGTCGATCTGATAAAATGCGTCGAACACCCGAAGTCTTTCGCGGGGCGGGATCCCGATCCCGGTGTCGATGACCCTCACCTCGACTCGCGCATGCGTCGGCGCGAGCAGCGTTAGTCCTTCGTCACCACCGGCTTCCGCGGAGTCTGCCTCGGCCATTCGTGCGCGAAGCGTCACTTCCCCGCCGCTCGGCGTGAATTTGAGTGCGTTTTCCACGAGGTTCAAGAACACTTGCCGAAGACGTTCCGGATCGCCCCGCAGATCGGAGATCGGCGCAGCGACGTCGAGGGTAAGCCTCACGCCCTTCTTCAGCGCGACAGGGGTAAGCGTCGAGATCACCTCGCGAAGCACAGGCTCCAGGCCCATGATTCGCGTACTGAGGCGCATCGTTCCACTTTCCAGCTTGCCCAGATCCAGAAGGCCCATGATGAGCGAGAGAAGCTGGCCACCCTTCTCGTGGATCGTCTTGACGAACTCGCGCTGCTCTGGATTGAGCTCGCCAGCGAGACCCTCGCTCAGCATCTCGCTGTACCCGATGATCGACGTGAGCGGAGTTCGGAGCTCGTGGCTCACCGTCGCGAGGAAGCTCGACTTGAGCCGATCGAGTTCCTTGAGGCGGTCGAACGCCTCCTGCAACCGGCCGTTCTTCTCCTCGAGCTCGCGGTAACTCTCGCGCACGCTCGCGAGGTGCATTTGGCTCGTGACGAATGCGCGATGACCGCTGAACAGCAAGAGATCAAGCGCGGATTTCAGGTGCGCTGCCATGCGCATCACGGTCTGCGGCTTGGCACGCGGCATCTTTGCGAGCAGCTCTCGGGCTCGCCCCTTGTCGAGCGCCGGCTCGACCGCGAAGAGCGAGGCAGGGACGTCCTGCACGTTCGCCGGAACGAAGGGCCCGACGATGAGCCGGCCGACCCGCCGTCCGTCGTAGTCGAGCGCCAGGACCCGGTACGTTGCGCCGGTGAAGCAGGGGTGCACAACGTCCCCGCTCTCACCCGGATCACGCGATTTCGCGCCGCCGACCGTCGCTGCGCATGCCTGGCGTCCCGCCGCCGTCGTGTTCACGTAAGCACAAAGCTCGCCCTCGACCGGGGCGTCCGCGAGCAAACTGCCTGCGCTCGAATAGATGCGAACGGGAATGCCGAAAAGAGTCACGAAGCTCTTGCAAAGCTCGCCGAGTCCGTCGCGGTCGATGATGTCCTCGAGTCGAACTCGCTCATCAAAGAGCAGGTCCTGAACCAAGACGGCGGGTGCATCGACGGTCATGGTGGGGCCTGTGCTTGCTGATCAAGGCGCCCGCCAACGCACGAGGAAAGGAGTGTGGCGACGTCCTTCGTCAAGCCGAGCTGGCGTGCGGCCATAGGCAGCAGAGCGCCCGACTCGATGCCCAGCATCTTCGCGAGTTGATGCTCCGCATCAAGCTTCGTCCATGCGACGTGCAACAACCCGAAGAAGGTCTCGAGAACTCCGTCGCCCGCCACGGCGCTCGCCTTGAAGACGGGCTCCTTTCCTCGCCTCGCGAGCGCGCTTATCTCTTCGTCAGAGCGCACCCTTTCGAGGTCACGCTTGTTGAACTGGATCACCAGGGGCAAGCCCTTAATGCTTACCCCGAGGTCCTTCAAATTCTCGCGCAAGTCGAGGAACGACGCGGCGTTGTGCTCGGTCTCGCTGGTCTGCGAATCGGCAATAAAGGCCACGGCGTCGGCGCCCTGCAAGACGAGACGCCGGGTCGACGAGTGCAAAACCTGCCCTGGAACCGTAAAGATCTTGATTCGGAGCGTCATGCCCGACGCTTGTCGCTCACCCTCGGCCCTCAGTGTGAGTGGCAGCATGTCGAAGAAGAGCGTGCGATCGTCCTTCGTCTCCAATGTCATCAGGCGCCCCCTGGATCGGTCCGAGGTGAGCTGATGCAGCGAACGCAAGTTGGTCGTCTTGCCGCTGAGCGCCGGCCCGTAATACACAAGCTTGAGCGCGATCTCGCGTCCGCCGAAGTTGATTTGCACGAGACCTCGCTCGAGCCATCGTACCAAACGGCGCGCCGCTTTGCGGCGGCGTCCGCCCTCTGGAGCCGAGTTCGCGCTAGAATGTCCCTACCATGACCGTCAAGGTGGGCGCCAAGGCGCCAAATTTCGCGCTGGAAAGTGACGAGGGCAAACGCATCGGTCTCGGCGACTTCTCCGGCCACTGGCTGATTGTCTACTTCTATCCCCGAGACAACACCCCCGGGTGCACGCGCGAAGCCATGGAATTTACGGAAGCCGGCGCCCGCTTCAAGAAACTCGGCGCCACCGTGATCGGTCTCTCGAAGGATTCCGTAACGAGCCACTGCGGCTTTCGGGAGAAGGTCGGCATCACGTTTCCGCTCCTCAGCGATCCCGACCTTGCCGTGCACAAGGCATACGGGGCTTGGGGCCCGAAAACCATGTACGGCAAGAAGGTGGAAGGCACGATTCGATCGACCTTTCTCGTGGCGCCCGACGGCACGGTGGCGCACGTGTGGCGCAGCGTGAAGGTCGATGGCCACGTCGAAAAGGTACTCGATACGCTCCGGAGCCTTCGGGGGGGCATCGCGAACAACAAGTCGGCGCGTTCGTGACTTCCGACGCCCCCGCGACGCTCGTATGGATCGCGCCGGCTCCGCCGAGCGCCGCCCAACGCTCCGCCATCGCGTCGTGGGCCGGAGCGCACGGCCTAGCGCTCGCCGATCCGCTCGACCAACGGCCGGCACCGATCCCTGTCGACACTCGGGTGGCCGTTGCGGTTGACGACCTCATCGATCACGCCAGGGACGCGATCGGCGCGCGCGACGGACCCAGTGTCGACCGAGCGCTTGCCTCGGCCGAGGCTCTGCTGAGAGCCCATGCCGACCTGCCCGAGGCGGCGTGGCAAATGGCGGAGGTGGAGCGGGTTCGCGCAACCCGGTGGCGGCGCGTTGCGCCGATCGACACGGAAGCCGCCGACCGCGCCTGGGCGCGTGCGGAAGCGTTGGATGGCGGGCGATCCGCGGGTGTCGGGGAAGAAGCCTCCGACATTCGAACGGCAACCGTCCTCATCGCGATCCAGCCGCCGCCTGACGAACAAGCTTGGGTCGACTCTCGAGCGGCCGGGACGGAACCGATGGCGTTGCGCACGGGCCTACATGCATTGGTGGTCACGTCGGACGGTGCACCCGTCTGGGCTGGGTGGATGGACCTCCACGCGACCAGCTCGATTGTACGGCCCGAAGCGCCCTTCACATCTCCCTGCTCCGCAAGGGACGTCGGACACGCGGCCTGGATTTCCAATGCGGTGGTTTCGGATCAGGTCCGATGCGGTCGATGGGTCGCGGCCACCGCTGCGCCCGAGCTGGACGGTGCCTTGATCGGAATGTGCAACGCGAACCGGTGCGGTCCCCTGCTGGACTGGCGCCCTGCGCCGCGAAGCGCAGCGTCTTCGGCCGAGACGCATGCCGAGCATCGGGCCTTTCGTTGGCCTGCCTGGGCCACTTGGACGCTGGCCGCGACCGGCGCCGTGCTCGCTGCCGGCGGGGTCGCACTCGCACTCGGTGCATTCCGGCCGCCCGCCACGGAGGTGCGATTCATCAGCGGGGGCCTCGTGCACGGTCGCTGAATTGCAGATCGCACCGGAGGTGCTTACGCTCTGTTCGCCCCGTCGGACCCACTTCAAGTGCTTTTCCAACGCAACCACCCCTTGACTGTTCGCGTCCCTGCCGGCTCGTCGGGATTCCGTAGGCTGCGACGAACACCCCATCGGAGCTAGACATGGCGCAATCACCCCGACTTGACTTCGAGTCCTTCGTCGCGCAGAGGCGGGCGGAGCGCGTCGGCACCGGCACGACGAGTCACGACTACACGTATACGTTCGACCGACAGTCGCGCATCGCCTTCGAAAATACGAAGCCTGTGGCTCTCGCGGTCGAGGCCAGCGTGCGGCTCTTCAAGCAGATCGGCAAGCACCAGCTGCTCGGCCACGCGGTCAAAGTGAGCGAACGCCAATTTTCGAACATCTACCGGATCGCCAAGACCGCGTCGGACACCCTTCAAATCACGATGCCGCAGGTCTTCGTGGTCAACAGCCCGACGTTCAACGCTGGAACGCTGGGCACGAACG
Organism: Polyangiaceae bacterium; assembly: GCA_049521295.1. Classification (GTDB taxonomy): domain Bacteria; phylum Myxococcota_A; class Polyangia; order Polyangiales; family Polyangiaceae; genus Palsa-1150. The sequence continues at coordinate 15,209 of JBEKOY010000095.1, forward strand.
AAGACTCGTTTGTCATGGTTCATTCGGCGCTCGTCGACCAGTACTCGGACGAGGAACTGCTCGCCGTGATTGGCCACGAGTGCGGGCACATTCACAATTCGCACGTCGCCTACCTGACCGCGCTGCACTACCTCACGTACATGGCGGGAATGTTCATGCCGTGGATTCTGCAGCCCGCGCTGGTCGCGCTTCGCACCTGGTCTCGGCGGGCCGAGATCACATGCGACCGCGCGGGAATGCTCGTCGCCGGCGACGCCTCGGCGGCCGAGCGCGCGATCACCAAGCTCGCGGTCGGGTCACGCAAGCTCTACGAAGAATTCAACGTCGACGCTTTCATCGAACAGCACGAAGAAGGAAGCCACGGCATCGGAAAGTACTTGGAAATGTTCGCGACGCACCCTTGGCTTCCCAAGCGGGTGCTCGCCATGCGCGTTTTCGGTGAGAGCGATCTCTATCGATCGGCGGTCGGCCTTGCGCCGGATGGACTCAGCATGAGCGAAGTCGATTGCCGCGTAGCGGGGCTTCTGAAGGGCGAGGCGTGATGGTCTCCGAAAGCGGGACGGCTTCGGATGCTCGGACGTTCGATCGATTTTTGGAGAGGCGTGACGAAGTCGTCGCCGCGCTGCACGGATTGAGCGAAGTCGCCGCGGCCCTTGGAACGAAGACCCTTCGCGAACGCGTCAACCGCGAACTCGTTCGCAAGCTCGAAGAAGATCGCTTCCACCTTGTGGTCGTCGGCGAGTTCAACCATGGCAAGACCACGTTCGTCAACGCGCTACTCGGCCAACGGGCCCTGCCCGTCGGCGTGACGCCCACGACGGCGGCGATCCACCACATTCGCTGGGCCGAGCGCCCCGAGGCGGTCGTCGTCGGGCCGAGCGGCGAGCGTCGAGCGATTCCCTTCGAAGAGGCGAAGCGCTTTTCCGTCGGCGGCGGCGCGGCGACCGAGGAAGTCGATTATCTCGAAATCGGTTACCCCGCGCCGCTGCTCAAAGAGCGCATTTTGCTTGTCGATACCCCCGGCGTTAACGACCTTGCGTTGCAGAGATCCGACATCACGTACAGCTACATCCCACGCGCAGACGCCGTGCTCTTCTTGCTCGATGCCGGACAAATCCTGAAGGAGAGCGAGCGGGTGTTTCTCCACGACAAGCTCTTGAAGGGCTCGCGAGATAAGATCGTATTCGTCATCACAAAATGGGATCTTTTGTCGCCGGACGAACGGCGAGAGGCCTTCGCATATGCGACAAGCAAGCTGTCGACGCTCGTCCACCACCCCGTTGTCTTCGCGGTCAGCGCGGAGGCCGCTTTGGCCGGTCACGCTGCCGAAAGCGGCTTGCCCGAGCTCGTTATCCATCTGACGCGGTTTCTCGCCGAGGAGCGCGGCCGCATTCTGCTAGACAACGCTCTGGGCGAGGGTTTGGGCGCCGCGGCGCTTCTGTCCAAAGGCGTGGACGCCTGCCGCCGCAGCATTCAGATGGAGACCCACGAGCTCGATCGCCGAATCGCCGCGCTCGAGCGCGATTTGGCGGGACAAACGGGAACGATCGAACAGCGCCGAATGCAGATCCGCGAGGACGTCGCCGGCATCAAAGCGGCCACGCGCAAGGATTTGGATCGGTTCGTCGACGACGTATGCCGGCAGTTACCGAACGTGATCGACTCGGCCAAGCCTCAAGACCTAAGGCAGTTCCTACCCGCTTTCCTCGAGGATGCGTTCAAGCAGTGGGCTGAGCAAGAGACTCGTGAGATCGCCATGCATCTCGAGCAGCTCGCCGAGAAAACCATCGCGCTCGTACGCGACGACGCACGAGATAGCGCACGCCGGGTGGCCGCGGTGCTCGGCAGCGATGCACGACGGCTCGACGTTCACGTGGACACGATCAAGTACGACGTCGGCGTGGTTGCGCTGATGTTCGGCGGGGTCGCACTGATGGCCGTCAACTTGATGGTAGGCGGCGTGCTCGCCATCGCCGGACCTGCCATTTTTGCGATGTTCGCGCGCGGCAAGATCCATGAAGAATTCAAGAGGCGAGCGAAGGAACTGGGGCCAGAAGTCATGCGCGAGACCGCGAAGAAGGTCGGCCCCAAGCTGGACACGCTGATCGAGGATTTCGCGCGCAAGCTGGACGCTTGGGTCGTAAGCGCAGGCGAGGAGCTTCATCGCGAAGTCCTGGAAGTCCTTCGGGCTACCAAGGAGGCGCGCAGCGCGGGCGAGCACGACGAAGCCAAGGCCAACGCCGCCGTCGACGCCCAGGCCGCGTCACTTGCAACGGTCACCGAACGGATCGACAGGTTGCGTCGTGACCTCTGGCCTCCGGCCCCGCGTGTGCGAGTCGGCGAGGCGGAGAGCGCGTAGAGGGCGCGGAGCCTCTCAGGTGCCGAGTGCTCGGGCGAGACCTTCAGGGCCAAGAGCCTGCAACGTTTCGAACCGCATGAAGAAGCGTCGCCAGTCCTTGACCACGCGGGGACCGGTCGAGTCCGCGCGGAGGGCAAAATCGGTGATGCGCGTCACCGTGAAGCGCAAGGCGGCGAAGCACGCCTCAGCCCATAGGCCTCGGTGTTCGGCGTCGGTGAGCGGACGAACACGCTCATAACCGCGTCGCATGGCCGACGCCAGCTGCCCCTCAATGGCCTGGCCAACGCACCAGGAGAGCACGGTGACCATCAAGTCGTAGGCGAGCGTTCCAGAGCACGCGCTTTCAAAGTCCAGCAAGGCGGCAATGTTTCCGGACGCATCCCAGAGCACGTTGTCACGAAAGAGATCCCCGTGCGTCATGGCCCCCGGCAGCGTTCGATCGCGCGCGCCATGAGCTCGTCCGAGCGCGCGGCGCAGCATCGGAACAAGGCCCGCCAGTGCGACGTCGCCGCTCCGCGCCACGCCGTCCAACCTCACGAGCAGATCCTCGTAGCGGAACCGCCCCGGTCCGCACTGCTCCGCCGCTCCGGCAACGTGCACCCTAGCGAGCGCCTCCCCAACTCGGTGTGCGTCTTCCGGCGTCACCGAATGCTGACAGCGCATCGTACCGTCCCTCCACGGGAAAAGAGCGGCGGGCTTGCCGGCGACTGCCGAGACGAGTTCGCCGTCTAGTCGCCGCAGAGGCGCCGGCGTCGGCACACAGGCGGATGCGAGCCTTTCGAGCATGGCTGCCTCCTGCGCCGCGCCGACAAAGTCTCGCTCCTCGTACAGTCGAAGAAACCACCGTCGCCCACCCGCGTCGAGGGCAAAATTCGAGTTGACACTACCCGCTGCGACCCCCACGAACCCGCGCAGCTCGCCGACGCCGTAGCCAGCGACCAATGTCCGTGCGTCGTCGTCCGAGATGCGCGTGTGGACTGCCATAGAAGCCCGATGCTAGTCGGCTGAACGGCCTCGCGGACCCAAAAGCCGTCGGGGAGGGCACGGCTGAGCTCATGGGATCCAGCCTCTTTCGGATCAAGGCCCCACCCCGCGCGCCGACGAGAGCTGACGTATTTCAGTCAAGAGTAGACGCATGGCGCTCGACTCTGGTAAACGGCCAGGGCGTTTGGCCCGTGTCACCCCGCTGAGACGACCGAGCGAAGCGGGGGAGACGGGCTGGGAGCTGAGAATTTTTTCAAGGTTTTGCCCGAACCGAGACCGATATGGCCAAGACGAAGAAGGCGCCGGTGACCAAGGCGGGATCGATCAAGCCGCCCGCATCGGCGAAGCCCACGCCCACCAAGGGCGGGGCTGGGAAAGAGGAGACCGGGCCGTCCAAGCGCAAACTTGGGCTACGCGGTGCGGCGCCATGGGCCGCGCGCCACGCCGCAAAGCATGCGGCCGAGGCGCGTGCGCGCGCCGCTGAGCCTCCGCTGCCCGGGAGTGCGCGAGCCACGATCCGAACGCCCGCCGACGCCGAAGACATCAAGGAGAAAGTGCGAGATTTGCACGCAGCACTCGCTCAGATCAAGGCGCTGCGCAAGAACCTCTCCAAGACATTCTTCGATATCGGGGTGGTCTTGAAGACGATCGAGACACGCAAGCTCTTTGAAGCCAAGCGATTCCCGTCGTTCGAATCCTTCGTCGAGCGCGAAATCGACTTGGGCAAGACAACCGCGCTGCGACTCGTCCGGATCGTCGGCCTCTTCCAGAGAGAAGGCGCGTTGGAAGTCGGCATGGACCGGCTCTTCACGGCTATGGCCGCCATCGACTCGACGAACGACGGCGACCTCGCAAGAGTCCCGCCACCGCCCGTTTCCGCGACGGCGCTTCCTCTCAGGCCGCCCGGGCGACAGTGATCGGCTCACACGCGCAAGCACCGGCACGCCGCGCGTTCTCGTCGCCCGCCGACCCAGATGTGCGGTCACCGCCCGCGCGGCAAAGTCACCGTCGCCCGTGTGCCCACGCCTCGCTCGCTGTCGATTCGTACTTCTCCACCGTGCTGCTCGACGATCTTTCGGACGATGGATAGGCCGAGCCCGGTACCGGCCTCCTTGGTCGTAAAGAATGGGTCGAAAACCTGTGCCAGCGCAGACGGCTCGATTCCTGCGCCCGTATCCTCGACGACGAGCCGGATCCGATCGCCGTCATAGAAGGCTCGAACGCGCAGAATACCGCCCTCCTTCATGGCCTCGAGCGAGTTCATGACGAGGTTAAGCACGACTTGCTTGAGCTTCTCGGCATCCCCGAGCAAGACGCACTCGCTCTTGGGGTCACGCTCGATGACGACGCCTCGGGCGGAAGCCGAACCCTGCTCGAGGTCCAGTACGCCTTCGACGAGCTCACCAAGATGCACCAGTTCGCTCGCGATCCCCCTTGGGCGCGCCAGGTCCAGGAACTCCGTCAGCAACCGACTGAGCCGGCCCACCTCATCACCGACGATTTTTGCCTTGCCGCGCAGAGCCGAGCGGAACTCATCGTCAACCGGAAGCTTGTCGATATGGCGACCCAGCAAATGCAACTGCAGGACCGCCGCGTTCAGCGGGTTCCGAATCTCGTGCGCCAAATTCATCGCGAGACGGGCCATGGCTGAGAGGGCCTCGGCGTCCGCCGCCCTCTTCTCCAGCGCCCGGCGCTCTGTGACATCGATTCCGAACCCATAGAGAAGCGCCGGTTCGTCTCCACCGCCTCGCGCCATGGAGAAATGCCATCGGACGCGACGCCGTACGGGCGCCTCGTGCCCATCCCACGAGCGAGCGTGAACCGAGGGGCTCGATGAAAGTGCTGCGACGATTGCCGACGGATCGACGAAACCGGTCTCGACCTCTTGCGTTCGTCCGGCGCGAGCCAGAGCGATGGTCTCGCGCATTCGTAGGCGATCTTCGTCGGGGATCCAGCTGTCCACGAAGGGCCGGCCAGCCGCCGCGCTCGGCTCAACGCCCGCGATCATCGATGCCTTTCGATTGAAGAGGGCTACGCGGTCGGTGGTGTCGAGCCCCACGACCAGAACGTCGGTGAGGTCCACGAGCGCTCGGTAACGTCGTTCGAGCTCTTCACGCTCGCGCGCCAGGCGCACCTTTGCCAGCGCTTGCTCTACGGTCGAGACGAGCTCTTCGGGCCGGAACGACTTGGGAACGAAGGCATACGCGCCCGATCGCAGCGCGCCCATGGCCGCAGCCATGGTCGCGAACCCCGTGATCAGGATGACCTCGCCGAACGGGCACCCCTGCCGCAGCCGCGCAATGAGGTCAACGCCGCTCATGTCGGGCAGCTTCACGTCGACAATCGCTACTTCGAAGCCGCGCGTCCTCGCTATGGCGAGTCCCTCGTCACCTCGAGACGCCGTCACGACGTCGATCGCGTTGGACGCAGGGCTCCCGTCCGAAAGCTCCGCCGCCATCAATGCGGCGTGCAGGGAGCCTACGAGCTCCACGTTGTCATCGACGATGAGCACTCGAGCGCGCGCGGAAGGAGCATGCGGAAGGCTGACGAGCGACACGGGTGGCCCATTACCCCAAATCGAGAAGGCGCCTCAATATGTCATTGACGAGTTGCGGATTGGCGGACCCTCGCGTGTGTTTCATCACTTGACCGACGAAAAAGCCGAGGACGTTCGCCTTCCCCGCCCTCCATTGAGACGCTTGCCTGGGGTTCTCTTCGATAAGACGTCGGCAAATGGCTTCGATTGCGCCCGAATCGCTGACCTGTCGGATTCCGAGCTCTGCCACGACCGCAGCCGCCGAGGTCGCAGTCCCTGCGATCTTCGCGTAAACTTCCTTTGCCTGCTTGCCGCTTATCGTCCCCCGCTCGACGAGATCGATGAGCTCGGCCAGTTGGTTGGCCGTAATGGGTATCTCCGCCGTCAGTCCGTGGGTTCGAACGTCCCTCATGACTTCGCCCTGCACGAAGTTGGCAACCCTCGTGGCATTGCCGCTCAATGTAGCGGCTTCCTCGAAGAATGCGGCGAGCCGCGGGTGGCTCGTGAGGACCTGTGCGGCATAAGGGCTAAGCCCAAGCTCCTCCTCGAAGCGCGCACGCTTCGCCCGAGGCAGCTCCGGCATCGTTACGGCCAGCTCGGTCGTCAGGATTTCGTCGATGACGAGGGGCGGTAGATCCGGGTCAGGGAAGTACCGGTAATCTTGCGCCTCCTCCTTATTTCGCATGCTAAAGGTCTTTGCTTCGTCCTCGTTCCAGCCGCGAGTCTCCTGCGCGACACGGCCGCCTGAGTCGACAAGGGCCACTTGCCGATCGATTTCGTACGCGATCGCCCGCTCGACGAAACGGAACGAATTGATGTTCTTGAGTTCGACACGCGTG
>JBEKOY010000096.1:0-21650 GCA_049521295.1 Polyangiaceae bacterium
CAAATCCGCCGTGATGTCATCGACGAACTCCACCCACTCGGGGCGTCGGCCGTCCGAGTATGTCCCCTCGCCACGCAGGGTCGTCAATTCGTAATGGCCGCTGGCAGCGACGACCGTCACCGTGCCGTGCTCGAAGCCTGTCGGAATGGCACGCGGGAACAAGCGGAGGAGGTCTTCTGGGCGAGCGTCGGTCGCGACGTCCCAGTCGTTCGCCTTACGTCCGATGAGCAGGTCGCGCACGCACCCGCCGACGATCCAAGCCCGCTTGCCGTGGCCACGCAAGCGCTCGCAGATGCCGAGTACATCGCGCGGCACGACGCTCAGATCCGCGCGGCCCGTGTCCACGACGCCACTCTTACCCCATGCGCGACCGCGCATCACCCCGACCCCACCATCATCGCCACCGCGCGCACGACGCACGGCGATCCGTCAGACCATTCGCACCCGGTAGCCGTGGCGAGGGATGCGGGAGCCCCCTACCGTTCCGGGCGTGGCTTGGAAGCGCGACGGGCGATCCGGGCGCGCGTAACCCGGCTCCTGCCTGCGGCATCAGAGGCTGGAACTCCGGTCCTTGATCGAGGGATAAGATGGCGATATCCGCGCCCATGGCTCAAGACCCCGTACCCACGGCCAACACCGCGATCGGCGTACCCGGCCGCCCGGTCGCCCGCCGAACCGTCCTTGCCGTCGCGGCAGCCTTAGTCGTCGCGTCAGCAGCCATCGCATACTGGCTTCATGAGCGTCGCTACGAAGAGACCGACGACGCCCAAGTCGATGGCAACATCAGCAACGTGAGCCCCCGGACATCCGGCGTCGTCAGCGCCGTGTATGTCGTCGAGAATGAAGCGGTTCGGTCGGACGACGTGCTGGCCGAAATCGATCCGACGGATCTTCGAATCGCGGTGGACCAAGCGCACGCTCAGGTCGAGCAGGCCGAAGCCCAGCTCCAGGCCGAGGACCCGTCGGTGCCGATCACCGCGGCGACCAACACAAGCGCTCTGACCTCCGCCCGATCGGATCTCGCCGCCGCGCAGGCGGCGCTCGGAGCCGCAATCAAGGAAGTCGCTCAGCTCACGGCCCAGCTCGCTCAAGCGGTCGCCAACGATCGAACCGCACAACTCGAGAAGCAACGGTCCGAGAAGCTCCTGGCTCAGGGGGCTGTCTCCCAATCCGACTACGACAATCGGGCCAATGCGGCGGCTGCCTCCACCGCCAATGTCGATGCGCTCGAGCAGTCGCTCGCCGGGGCGAAAGACCGCGTCGCGGAACAGCGGGCCCAGATCGTCAGCTTACAGAGCCGATTTGTCGAGGTCGAGTCGAACGGGCCACGCCAGATTGCGACCCGCAAGGCGTCGGTCACATGGCGCAAGGCGTCGCTCGAGCTCGCCAACGCGCAACTCGCACAGGCCGAAAAGAATCTTTCGTATGCCAAAATTCTCGCCCCCGTGACCGGGATCGTCGCCAAGAAATCGATCGCCGTCGGTGACCACGTCGCGCCCGGCCAAGAGGTCATCGCAATCTCCCAGACCGATTCACTCTGGGTCACTGCCAACTATCGCGAGACCCAACTGCAACGAATGACGCCGGGGCAGCGAGCGAGCGTTCATGTGGACGCGCTCGACATCGACCTGAATGGATCCGTGGAGAGCATCGGCGGCGCGACGGGTTCGCGGCTGAGCGTGCTTCCGCCGGAGAACGCCTCGGGAAACTACGTCAAGGTTGTTCAGCGCATTCCGGTCCGGATCCGGCTGGATCCGGATCAGGCGGGCGTCGAGCGGCTTCGCATCGGCATGAGCGTCGAACCGCGAGTGCGCCTGCGATGACTGCGCGCGCGTCAGCGCCCGCTCCCGAGCAGGGGCGGCCGCCCGCGTACTTCGCGACGGGGTGGACCGGAGGTCGTAACCCCTGGGTCATCGCCCTCGTCGTCACGATGGCGACCTTCATGGAAGTCCTCGATACCAGCATTGCCAACGTCTCGCTTCCTCATATCGCCGGAAGCCTGAGCGTGAGCCAGGACGAGAGCACTTGGGTGCTTACCAGTTATCTCGTTTCGAACGCCATCGTCCTGCCCATCAGCGGCTGGATCTCCAGCAAGATCGGGCGCAAGCGCTTCTATATGACATGCGTGACGCTATTCACGACTTCGTCGTTCTTGTGTGGCATCGCGCCGAGTCTGTCACTTCTCATCTTTTTTCGCATCCTCCAGGGCATCGGCGGCGGGGGCCTCGGACCCAGCGAACAGGCGATTCTGGCAGACACGTTTCCACCTGCAAGGCGCGGAATGGCGATGGCCGTCTACGGAATGGCCGTCGTGCTGGCACCGGCCATCGGACCCACGTTGGGCGGCTTCATCACGGATAACTTCTCCTGGCGTTGGGTCTTCTTCATCAATATCCCAGTGGGGCTGACGTCGCTGATTCTCACGAACCGCGTCGTGTCGGACCCGCCGCATCTCAAATGGGGTCGCGAGCGAGCCGGCGGCGTCGACTGGTTGGGGTTGTCCCTCATCGCGATCGGACTCGGCAGCCTCGAGGTCGTCCTGGACAAGGGGCAAGAGGACGATTGGTTTCACTCGTCGTTCGTCACTGGCTTCTCCGTAGTCGCCGCCGTGTCGATCGTGTCGTTCATCGCCTGGGAATGGACCCACGACGCGCCCATCGTGGATGTCCGAATGTTCAAGCGGCGCAGCTTCGCGGTGGCGAACGCGTTGATGCTGATGCTCGGCATCGCGCTCTTCGGAACGACCGTCCTCCTTCCACAGTACTTGCAGGTTCTCATGGGGTACACGGCGCAGCAGGCCGGAATGGCGCTGTCGCCAGGAGGCTTGGTCGTCATTGCCCTCCTGCCCCTGGTGGGTCGACTCGTAGGCAAGGCGGATACGCGCCTGCTGGTGGCGTTCGGGTTCCTCGTGCTCAGCGGATCGATGTTTTACATGGCTCGCAAGATCGACCTGCACATGGACTTTGCGACCGCAGTGGAGCTGCGCGCAGTGCAATCGGTGGGGTTGGCGTTTCTTTTCGTTCCCATTCAGACGATCTCGTACTCCGGTGTTCCGGTGACGAAGTACAATCAGGTGAGCGGGATCATGAACCTTTCGCGTAACATGGGGGGCGACATCGGGATCGCATTCGTGACGACCCTCGTCGCCCGGCGAGCGCAAACGCACCAGGCGTACCTCGCGGCCCACACGACAGGCTACGATGCCGCCTATCGCGACCGTGTGGATGCGATCTCGCGGGCTCTTGCACACACCGGCGCTGGCTCTTTGGACGCCGTGCGACAGGCCACGGCATCCATGTACCGGCAACTGGTACAGCAAGCGACGCAGCTGGCGTACTTGGACGCGCTTTTCATCTTGGGAGTCGCGACGGCGCTCATGATCCCGATCGTCTGGCTCGCACAAAGGCCGAGACCCGGTGGAGCCGCCACAGGTCATTAGGCCGCTGCGCCGCGTCCTCGCCGGGCACTGCTGACATCGGCGAACGCGCTGTGCAAGGATTTGGGATCGACTGGAACGTTGGGCGACTCGATGAACGGCCCCTCGGTTGGCGACACGAGCGGCGCCGCGTGCCGGCCGATCCCCGGCGTCGTCGACCCAACGATTCAAAAGTTCGAAGTGGCCGATCCCCGGCGTCGTCGACCCACGATTCAAATGTTCGAAGAGCTCGGCCAGGCGTGGAGCGGCGACGTGCCGATCACCGTCGGTTACGGCCCGGGGTTGGACGAATGGAACACCGAGGCAATCCCCACGACCAGACTGGCTGCGAGCACCGCTCCGCCGGTTGCCCAGAGCCACGTTGGGACTCGTCGGTTCGGTTCGAGGGTTACGTCGAGTGCACGCGTTTGGCCCTCTTCGATCCGAACCCTCGTGCGATACGGACGCTTGCCGTCGGATGTCATGGTGACGGTATGAATCCCGGACGCCAGGCGAGTCTCAACGCTCCCTTTGGCAACGAATTGGTCGTCGATGGCAATCTCGTCGTTCGGCCCAGCCCGCACGGACAAGGCTCCCAGCCGCGTCGTTGGCTCCAGCACGGCATCGACGGCTGCGCGTGCCCCATGCGCGACCGAGACCGTTTCAACGAGAGGGACGTAGCCGGCCTTCGTGACACGGACACGATGCGCTCCCTCATCAACGAGAACCTCCGACACAAGCGGGGATTGGCCCGCCTCGAGGTCATCGACGTAGATCGCTGCCCCAGCTTCGCTGACGCGGATCTTGACCAGACCTACGTGGGATCGGCACGCGTCCACGAGTCCGCGAATCTCGCTCAGCTGCGCCGACGAGAACAATGCCTCGCCCGTGGCCAGCGCTCGATCGAACAAGGAGGTGGCAATCGCGCAGTGTTGCAGGCGCTGTTCGCAAAGAGCCATGTTCGCAAGCAGGCGCGGATCGGGCACCTGCCGGTAAGCGCTCGTGAAACGGGACAAGGCGCCGACGAAGTCGTGTTCTGCGAGCTTTTGCCGTCCCGCTTCGTAGTCGACCTCCACGGCGGCCGGCAGCGCCGCACGGAGCGGCGGAATGCTGCGCGAGGCGGTTTCCGATTGGGCACGCGCCGACACACCCGCCATCAGCCATGCGATGGCGAGCGCGACGGCTGCAGTCCAGCGCGATCGGAGGGTCACGGACCGAACTCCAAGCCGACGAATGGGAGGAAGAACGCTTGCGTCGAGCGAATCACTGGCGCGTACGTCGGGAGCGGCTTGAGCTGAAGCGACACGCCGTCGCCTGCGTTCTCCGCCCAGAATAGCAAACCGAAAGAAAGCGCCGTCGTGTGGCGCACACGAAAGTTTGCTGCCCCTTCGACGGTCACCGCAGGCGCCCAGTACGCCGCAGACTCGAAACCTCCGGCCACGAGGCCCACCTCACGAAAGGCTGCGCCGAAGCCAGCTGCCGTCATGAGCTGGGAGGCGCCGGCTTGCCACTCCAGACGCGCTCGCAGCGCAACGATGCCGCCGACTCGCGGCACGAGGACGCTGGCCGTCTGACCTTGAACGCTTGCGTTGACGGTCGATGCGTCCGCTTGGATTCCAAACAGCGCGTCTATGCCAACGGGGTCGACCAGGTACCCAAGGTAGCCAATCAGCCCACCTCCCAACGGCGACGAGGTTGAACAATGCGTGGTGCCCGGGATGGAGCAGACATCTCCGCCCTCGCCTCCAGGCTCCAACGTCACATGCGCGATCCATCCGCCGTAGAGGCCGCGTCGGTCGGGTCGCGCGTCCGTCGCTGCGCGGACGACAGCGACGGGGATGAGCTTCACGCGTTCCTCGACAGGGGCCCCGGCTCGGACGACGACCGTTTTCTCGAATGGCTCGTAGCCGGGGCAAGTCACACGCACGACATGCAAACCAACCGAGATCGGACCCCGGAAGCTTCCCTCTCCCACGACTCGACCGTCGATCGCGATCGTGGCGTTGCGGTCGAACGTGGTGACGGCGACGGCCGAAGGTTCGCCCGGCGCAACCGGCCGGGCCGTTTCCACGGGGCCGAGCCCGGTACGGGCGCCTTCTGCGGGAGAGCTCGCCTGCACCAAGAAAATCGAGATCGTGTCATTCGTTCCGGCCACAGCGTGGATCACCTGCTCGACGTCCTCGAACCCCCCCTTGCTCACGCGGACCCGGTGCAGACCCGCGTTCACGCGAACGGGATCGGCTAACGGAGTGTCGCCGAGATCGGCGCCGTCGAGCACAACGCGAGCCTCGGCTTGGTTCACGCGCACGACCACCACCGCCGTTAGGGCGGCCAAGATGCCGAGTCTTGTTGCCACATAGCTCCGCACACTCCGACTCAGCTCTTTCGGGTAGTCGTCGAGAAGCCCTCGGAATGCCCGATACGCCGCCGCATCGTCGTGAAGCGCGTCGTACGACCTCGCAATCCCTTCGGCCGCGGCCGCGGACGGCTCGAGTTCGCTCGACCGCGTAAACTCGGCGAGCGCCGTAGTCCACATCGCGGCAGCGGCGGCGCGACGCGCGAGGACGAGATGACTGCGAGCCTCGGACTCCGCCGTAACGGCTTGCGGCTGGGCGCCTGCCGTCTCGGCCACCGGGATCGTGGCCGCTATCGTGACACTCGATGCCCGCAGGACGAGGGCGACCCTGGCTGCCATCGATGCGGATCCGGACGTTGCCTCGACGGCTACGCGGCAGACGAGGCGGAACCTGCGGGTGCTGGGGCGAACGCTGAGCATCCAGCTTGTCTTCCGAGACGTCGCGTCCGTCTAGCGGAGATGAAGGTCCGTGCCTCTTGAACGCGTCTCCACGGCGTCGGGGTGACCGTGGGCGTTCGCTCCACAAAGTCCGACTTCGACGACACAGTCTTCACGCGCGCAAGGCCGACAAGCCTCCGTTCCGACAGCTTGGGAACCGACTGCGTCATCCGCCACGGCCGAATCGCAGCAGCAATCCGAGCCAACCACGTGCGAGGTAAGCCGAGTTCATAGCCAGGTAAATCCAAAAGTAGGCGTCCATCCGGCCCGCCACGGCCCAGAGCCAAATGTGGCTGGGATAGTGATTGAGCCAGCGAAAGAACGTCGCGATGAGCGACGCCGCACGCGCGGCGGATGCGGGCGTATGGGCCTTGGCTGGCTGCGCCGACACGCTGGCCTCGTAAAACGCTTCGACCGTCGTTTCGCGCCCCGAAAGCTCCGGGCGGCGAACGAAATTGGTCAGCGAGATGGCTGAGGCGACGACGACGACGCCGACCAAGCCTCCGAACAGAAAGCGTGCGTCGTGCGCGCTCCAGATTCTCGCGTCGACCCCAAGGCCTCCCATGAGCCATCCCCGCACGGCGAGCGCGGCTACAAGCAAGACGGCCTTAAGTTCGTCCGTGAAAAAGTCGAAGAGATGCCCCGCCTTGGACGCAAGCCTCTTGTAGCGAGCCAGCATGCCGTCCGCGCAATCGAAACAATAGCTCACTTCCAGCACCGCTATCGCAGCCAGGCCCCCTCGCCAGGACGGTAGGCCGACGAGCATCGTGACAGCGATGATGAAAATGCCCAGGTTGACCAGCGTGAGCTGGTTCGGCGTCACGCGCGACGGCGCGACGGCGGCAACGACGAGCGCCGCGATTGGACGCATCGCATAGGTGTTGAACAGCTGATCGTGCTTTTTCCTCGTCTCTCGATAGATGCGTGCCGCCGTCACGAACATCGGGGGCGATGCTACCGCGACGACTCGGTTCTCCACAGCGGGGCCGATCTGCGCTACAGGGCGGATCGCCATGTCGATGAAGCGCAGCAAACAACGCAACTCGGGCCCGAGCCGCCCGTCTGACGACGACGCTCCCGCTTGGGCCAAACCAGCGGAAGCAGAACCCACCTGGGCGGACGTCGAAGCCAGGCCCGACGGCTTGTTCATCCCCTTCGTACTCGCCTCGCGGTACTCGAAGGGCGATCTCATCTTGCATCCGAAGTTTGGGAGAGGGCTCGTCCTAGGCGTCGAATCGACGCGGATCGACGTCCTCTTTCAGGATGGCAAGAAGAAGCTGGGGCATTCGGTGACGTGAACGTCCCCCCATCCAAACCGTAGCCGCCTTCAATCGAACGCGATGACTCCCATCGCGGCGAGTGCGCGCAGAATTGCGATCGCCTCGTCAGTCGGCATGGCGCAACCGTCGAGGACGTCTTCTACGCTCGATCGGCCATCGATCAGCCACATGATGAAGCCGGCCCGGTGATCGAGCGGCAAGGCCCGAACTTTCGCCGCAGAAAGAACGAGACGAGGTACGCTATCGACCCGCAGCCGGTGGGTGAACACTCCGGACTTGGGATCGAAGTCCAAGCTAACGGCAGGCGCCGTCATTGAGCCATGTCGCTTGGGCACGGCCCACTATGTGGCAAATGATTGCTTGCGCGCAAGTATGGCAAGGCCGAGATCCGTGGCTGCCTTGACAGCCGACTCGCCGCGGGCGTCGAGTGCCGACCGATGACTCCGTCGTTTGCACCGATACTCGACGCGCTTGCCGCCCAGGGGATCGACATCGGCGGCTTGGGACTCGCCTGGGCGCGGGTCATGCCGTCGGTCGTGATCGTCCCGGCGTTCGGACTTCGGGCCACGCCGGTTCCGGTCAGGGCTGCTTTCGGCCTCGTGTTCGCGGCGAGCGTATGCGCGGCCATCGCTCCCATTTCGGCGGGAACATCGGAAACCTGGCTCTTGCGGGGCCTGGCGGAGGTGGCGCGGGGGCTTCCCGTGGCGCTGGCAGCCGCGATCCCGCTTTGGGCCGCGACCATGGCCGGCGGCTTGGCCGATGCGCTTCGCGGCGACCGAGATGCGCTCCGTGAATCGACCACGGAAGGTCGTGCAACGACCCTCGGTACCCCGCTCTCCCTCTTGGCAAGCGCCATGTTTCTCGCCTCCGGGCAGCCGACGCGCGTCGCGACGCTCCTGGCACGTCATCGCGACGGCACCCACCCGCTGCTTGCCGCTCGAGACGATATCGTCAGCGGCATCTGGCTTGCGGTCGCGCTGGCAGGCCCGCTGCTCGCCGCAAGCGTCGTCCTCGAGATCGCCGCGGCCCTGGTTGCACGGGCGGCATCGCCCGCCCAAATGCACGCCCTGCTCGCCCCCGTTCGTGCCCTCGGAACACTCGTGGTGATCGCCCTTGTTTTCGAGCGATTCGCCGGGGTGTTGGACAAAGCCATCCTGACTATGCCGTGAACGGAAACGTTGCAACGCGCCGCACGACAGCGCTCTGGCAATGCCGGCCGCAGTCGCCCCGTCAGAGCGGCAATTGATATCCGATCGTAATGCCGCCTTCGAATGCGGCCACCGTCCCGGTCAGAGTTGGGCAGTCCCCGAGCGGGTCGCACGATGTCTCTTGAGAAAACGGCTTTTCGGCAGGGAGAAACCAGCGATCGGCCCGCAAGGCGAGACCCACAACCAACTGGTCGGTAATGAGGTAGTCCGCGCCGGCCTCGATGCCGACGGAAAAACCTTCGGTCGAGACCGTTACTGTCGGCGTGCCGAGAAATGTCGGAACGGCCGGAACATCATCCGTCGTAAACCGATCGGCGATGATGATGGTGCCCGCCGTCGCCCCCACCCAAGCCTCGAACCACCGAGTGTGAAAGGGATAGTATCTTCCTTCGCCGCCGAGAAATAGGTAGCTTCGCGAATGCGTGCGCTTGGGACCATTCGGAGCTCCGTAATTGTCGTCGCTCGTCGGATGGGGTGCGAAAACAGCCCCGGCGCCGACGGCCCACTCACGACTGGGGCGGTACAGGAGGTGAATCCCGGTTTGAACGGTCGCGTCGCCATTGCCCACACTTCCAAGGGGCGTCGAACCGCCGCGGTTGGACGCCGAGATGGGGGCGCTCGGGAGAGCGATGATACCTGCCTCAAGCACGGCAATCGTGTGCGGACGGTCAAGCACGGAGGTCGGCTCACGCGTATCGTCCGCGCGGACGGCTGTGGCCATCGCCGTCATGAACGGCAAGGCAGCGATGGCGTGAAGTTTCACAGCCATTTCCCTCCTTGCTGCGGCTTTGCACTCGTCTCGGTCGACGCGGGGTTGGCGGAAGGCGGCACAGCACTGTCTCCGACCAAGACGGCGCGCGACGCTCCCACGGACACGCCATCGGCTCGGGCGCCGAATCGCACATCAAAACGCCCGGGCTGCAGAAATGTAAATGTTGTTCGAAAGACGCCTGAGCCATCGTCCGGCGAAGGCAGCTCGGTCCCCGCCACGAGTCCGGGTCCAACAATCCGAAACCGCGCAGCTTCCACTTTTCGCGCTCCGGCCCCGCCCACCACTCGGGCCTCAAAGTCGACCGGCTGCCCCGGGACTGGCTGATTGCTTGACGTCTCCAGAACCACGCGCACGCCCCCCGCGGCGATGGATGGGACCAGAGCGGACGGCGGTCCAGACACGCGTGCCAGCGGGGGAACGACGGAACCCTCGGGCGCCGGAAGCGCCTGTGTGGCCGAGGCACGCGCAGAGTCCGACTCGGAGAGTTCCCCGAGAGGACTCGCGGGACCGGCGGCGGCCAAATCGGCATGCGGGGGCTCCGCCCCGGACGGTGCGGGGCCCATCGGAGCCCGGCTCGGCAGCCCGCGCCAAACCCAGCCGGCCATCCCGACGCCGACGAAGAGAACCGACGCGATGAGCAGCGTCGTACGGCGATTTGCCGGAGAGTCGCGGACGGCGGCCCTGTCTCCGGCAAGGGTGGCGTCGACGGAGGATGACGGCGGGTTCGTGGTGGGGGGGCCACGCCCAACCCCGAACCCGGACGACGGCGGCACCTGGGCAATGGGCGGCTGCGTGACCCGACCGGGTCCGGCGACGGCGCGCGACGCTTGCTGGTCGTCCATCGTCGCGGCAACGTCCGACCACGGTGGTTTGGCGAGCCTGACTCCGAAGCCTACCGGGGGCGACCATCTCGTCGTTTCAGCAGTGGGAGGCGCACCCGCCGGATCGGCAATCTCGGTTCGGGTGGTCAGCCGGCCCAGGTCTTCGGGCTGCAGGAGCGCGGGCGTCTCGTAGGCCGTTGGGTGAATGCCTCGATCGCCCGGCTCGGAGGCACGCCCCTCATGGGGTGCCGCTTCCATCCGAGCCGCGACGCTCGGCTCGAGCGCGAGTTGTTTGGTGCGCTGCATCGACGGCATTTGAACGACGCTCGCATGAGAAGCACGGCCGCCTCCGAGCAATGCTGGCCTGGCTAGAATGTCCTGCGCGCTCAACCCACTGCTGACCGCCGCCTCGAGCAGCGAGCGACCGAACGCGCGCGCATCCGTGGAGCGCTCGTCGGCCCTCTTCGACAGGTTTCTCATGACGACCGACGCGACGAGATCCGGTACGTACGATGAGCGCTCGATGCCCTTCAGGAGAGGCGGCGCATCGTGAATTTGCTGAACGAGAAGCGCCACGGTCTGGTCCGCATCGAACGGCGTCCGGCCCGCCAGCATCTGATACGTCATGGTTGCGATCGAGTAGACGTCCCCCTGGGGCCCCACCCGCTCGCCCTGAGCTCCCTCCGGCGAGATGTAACGCGCCGTCCCGAAGATGAGCCCCGCCTGAGTGGAAGTCGACGGCTCGTCCCAGTTGAGACGGGCGATGCCGAAGTCGAGCACCTTGACGAAATCCGGATCGTCCGCGCGAAGAACCAGCATCACGTTTTCAGGCTTGAGGTCGCGATGAACGATCCCTTGAGCGTGCGCCTCGCCGGCGGCGTCGCACAACTGCAAGGCGATGTGCAGGGCTCGCGGCAAGGGCATAGCCCCGCCCGCAGCGGCCAAAGCGCTCTGCAGAGAAATGCCGTCGAGATACTCCATGACGATGTAGAGGGCGCCGTCCGGCAGTTGCCCGACGAGCAAGACGTGCACGACATGGGGATGCGCGAGTCGCGACGCCACCTTCGCCTCCCGATGAAACCGCGCGACAAGCGTTTGATTCGCAGACAGCTCTCGGTGGAGGACTTTCACGGCCACGTCGCGATCGATACCCTTCTGAAATGCGCGGTACACGCGCCCCATCGCGCCGATTCCGACGAGCTGTCGGATCTCGATGTGACCGAGAATCTCGCGACCCAGGTACGGGTCACTCGCGGCGGCCGCCGCGACGGCGCCCGGTGAGGTCGTGAGGGGCGCGCCGTCGAGCGAGCAAAAGAGCGCGTCTGCGGCGTATCGCGTTCCGCATGACGGACAAGCTTTGGGCGTCGCTCCGTCGACCCCCGCTCGCCGTTCGTCGTCGGGTACCACTGCCGCCCATGGTAGCCCCATGGACCCTGTCCGCGCACGCCGGGCGGTTCTTCGCGCGGCGCTCGCGCCCATCCCCAGGCGCCCGTTGCTTCCGCCGGTGTGCTTTGCCTAAGGTGTTCGCCCCATCGTGTCCGACGGCGAAGCCTCCGATTCTGGTTCTGGCGCAGCACCTTGGTCTGTGCATCTTCCGCAGTTCGAGGGCCCGCTCGACTTGCTGCTGCACCTTTGTCAAAAGCACGAGCTCAACATCCTGGACATTCCGATCTCGTTCGTGACCGAAAAATACTTGGATTATCTCGCAGTCATGCAGCTCATCCAGCTCGACGTTGCGTCCGAGTACCTCGTGATGGCCGCGACGCTGGCGCACATCAAGTCGAAGATGCTGCTGCCGGTGCCACCCCCCGGGCAGGACGATGACCCAGAGAACCTCGACGAAATCGATCCGCGCGAAGCCCTCATCCGCCGCTTGCTCGAGTACCAAAAATACAAACACGCTGGCGAGCAGCTCGCATCCCGTGGCGTTGCCGGCCGCGACGTATTTCCTCGCGGCATGGCCGTTGAGGAGTCGACTCAGAAGGGACTGCCGCCGCTGAGCGATGTCCCGCTCTTCGCCCTGGTCGATGCGTTTCAGCGAGTGCTCGATCGAAGCAAGATCAAGTTGTCGCACGACATCGTGGCGGATCGGATCAGCGTCACGGATCGGATGGGTGAGCTGTTCGATCTCGTCACTGCGCGAAAGCGACTCGCGTTCGAAGACATGTTCGAAGGATCCGCGACGAAGTTCGACATGGTGATCACATTTTTGGCTCTCCTCGAGATGACCCGCCTCAAAATGACGCGCCTTTTCCAAAGTGAACCCCTCGGACCGCTTTATGTCGAAATCGCCATCCCCGACGACGGCAAGGGAGACCCGCGGTGAGCCGCCAGAAGGGCCGAGGCGGATCACCCGAGCTCGCTGCTTTCGACGCGGCCCGCGCGAACGCGGAAACCGCGGAAGGCAGCCCGCGCGATGCCATCGCGCCGCCTCGGATCCCGCCGACCACCGAGTCGGATCCCGGCGAGTTTCGCGAGGTGACGGATCCCGGGCAATCGATCGCCCGTGGCATCGACGACGACGGCTCGGCGGAGGTGGAGAAGGCTCGTGAACTTTCCCACGAGCACTTGCGCGGCCTACTCGAAGCCCTCGTCTTCGCCAGCGACAAGCCCCAACCTTCTGCTGAGCTCGCCAAGATGGCTTCTGCACCGCTCAAGCACGTCAACGTGCTGATGCGCGAATTGAAGGAGCACTACGCCCAACGTGGGATCGTGCTCGACGAGGTCGCGGGGGGCTGGGTATTTCGCACCAGCGTTCAGTTTGCTCCGTTCGTCCGCGACTTGACCGCCGAGCGCCCCGTGAAGCTCACGCGCGCACAGGTCGAGACGCTGGCCATCGCGGCCTATCGGCAGCCGATCACGCGTCCCGAGATCGACGAGATTCGTGGCGTCGACAGCGGTGCAACGATCAAACTCCTTCTCGAGCGCGACTTGTTGCGGATCCTCGGAAAGAAGGATGAGCCGGGAAGACCGCTGCTCTACGGAACCACGACGCATTTTCTCCAATTTTTTGGGCTCAAGTCGCTCAAGGACCTGCCGACGCTGCGCGAATTCACGGAGCTATCGGAAGACTCGCGACGGGTTGCGGACGAGGGACTGGCCGCGGCGTTCACCGACCCAAGCGCTCTCTGCCCGCCCGAACCTGACCGGGCAAACGAGCCAGCTGACGCCCCGGCAGAGGGCGACAGCGAAAACCACGACACCGTCATTCCTAGCGCACCGCCGACGGGGGACCTCGATGATGAGTCGTAGCCGCGTGATCGCGAGGGCCCAGCGACCGTCAATCGTTGGCGGGGTCCGAATACAGCTCGGCGAGCTTCGCGACCTCGTCGCGCAACTTCCTGTGTGCCACGAGCTTGCGGAAGATCTCCCAGACGACCGGATCGGCGAGCCCATGGACCGAATCACTCGTGGCCTTCGATTTACGTGGAACAGCGCCCGGGCCCGCGGCGCGGATGGCTATCATGCGGTCGATGTAGGCTTTCGTCGGGAAGCGCTCTGCCCTCTCCCAGGCGAGTACCGTTGCCTGGTCCACTCCAAGGGCTCCTGCGAGCTCCTTCGCAGTACACGCGAGCTCCCTGCGAAGGGCCTTGATGTCGTCCGGGGTCATCGGGGGACTACGAAACGTCGCCGCCCGCGACGGTCATTCGCGCGACGCGAATCGTCGGCGCGGCCGTGGCTGTGCGAGAATCGAGATCGTTGCCGACCGCGTCGACAGTTTGCCAAAGAGCATCGACGTTCAGAGAGATCGTGACTTCACCGACGGGATAGGACAGCTCACCGTTGTCGATCCAAAAGCCGGTCGCCCCTCGCGAGAAGTCTCCCGTTACCGCGTTGAACCCGAACCCCATCATTTCGGTCACATAGAGACCGCGCTGGGTACCGCGGACGATGGTTTCGTTCGAGTCGGTTCCAGGTTGGAGAATGAAATTCGACGTGCTCGCGCCAACCGAAGCGCCACTCCCGCGAGAGGCACTTGCCGTGCTCGTGCGCCCGAGCTTACGCGCGGAATAACTGTCGCAGAGGTACGTGCGAAGCACCCCGCGGTCGACCACCACGTTTCGGCGGCTCATAAGCCCCTCTCCATCGAACGGACGCGATCCGGGTGCACGCGGGATTAGCGGGTCGTCGATGACGGTCACCAGATCGCTCGCGACGCGCGTTCCCTCTCGGTCGACCAGGTAGCTTGATTTCCGCCATATCGCACCGCCCATCACGCACCCGGCGAGCATCCCGAGGATGCTTCGCGCCGCGTCCGGGTCGAAGACGACGGGGACTTCGCACGTCGCCACCGTGCGAGCGCCGAGCTTTCGGAGAGTGCGACGCGCCGCCTCGCGACCGACGGAAACGGGCGAGTCGAGCTCCGCAAGGTGGCGACGCCCCGTCCAATGATGGCCCCGTCGGTTCTTGCCGCCTTCGTCGGCGGCCACCGGCACGACGCTCAGCGATTGATACGATCCCTTGTTGCTCGCGCGAAAGCCGCTCGAAAGAACGACGGCTGCGCCGCCGGCGGTGCGCCCGAACGTGGCTCCTTCGCTGTTGGTAATGCGCGGGTCGAATCCGAATGCCGCCGCCTCGCCTTCGCGCGCCATCGCAATCGCCTGAGCCGCATCGACGCCGCCCCCGGCGGGATCGTACAGCTGCAGATCCGGCATGGCGGCGGGGTCGCACAATAGCTTCGGATCCGCCGGTCCGGCGAACGGATCGTGTTGGGACAAGCCCACGAGCTCCACCGCATCGGACACGAAACGATGAATGCCGGCCTCCGTGAGATCGCTCGTGGACGTCGTCGCGACCCGCTGGTCCTGAATGACCCGGAGCCCGGCGGAACGCGTCCCGGCCTCCTCCACGAGCTCGGGCTGACCTTTGCGCACGCGTGCAGACAACTCGGCGCCCGAGCGGAGGACGCATTCGGCGACCAGGTCCGCCCCCCCGCGCTCCCGGGCAAGACGGACGATGCGATCACCGAGACGGAGTAGCTCGGTGAGCTCGGCGTCGATGGATGGCGAGGTCATGGTAGCCGCCAGCGTAGCGCGGCGACCGCAACCGTCGACCTCGACGTGGGTGTACGCTGAACCCGCAACGGTACCCATGTCCCCCAAAGCCCCCGCGGCCAGCGCGGTACTGACGCTCGATTACCTCTGCAGCTTGCTCGTGCAAGCCGGTCTATTGACGGAGGCTCAGCGCCGGGACGCGATCGCTCGAGGTGACACCATGCATGCGCGGCTGATCCGATCGCGCACAGCGGGCACGCGCAGGCGGGCCGGCGGGGGCGGCGGCGAACACGTGCACCCCGCCGAAGTCATCGCCGCGATGGGCCTCGGCCAGGCCGGCGACGCACGGTTTCCTCTCGTGGAACGTGCCGTGATGCAGGCCCTCGCCCAACACGTCGGCTTGCCCTTCATCGACCTCGACCCTCTCAAAATTGACGCGAAGCTTGCGCCGCAGCTTCTTTCGCGGCCGTTCGCGCGTCGGCACGGCGCGCTGGTCGTCGCCGCCGACGATCGGACCGTCACGGTCGCGGTCGGCGACCCTCTCGACCACGCGCTCGTCCAGGCATTGGAGGCGCACGTGAGGCGGGAGCCGCGACTTGTCATATCCACCCCTAGCGACATTCAGCGGCTCATCACGGACTTTTACGGCTTCCGCGGCGCGGTCGACGCGGCAGAGCAACAAGCCACCACGGGCGTCGACATCGGCAACCTCGAGCGCTACGTAAAACTCAAGCGCGTCGACGAGATCGAGGCGACCGACAGCCACGTCGTCGCCGCAGTCGAGTACTTGCTGCACTATGCGCTCGACCAGCGCGCAAGCGACGTCCACGTCGAACCGCGCCGCGAGCATTCGGCCGTTCGGATGCGAATCGACGGTGTACTTCACAACGTTCACACGTTGCCGAAGGCGGTCCACCCGGCGGTCGTGTCGCGCATCAAGACTCTCGCTCGGCTCGACATCGCTGAGAAGCGTCGGCCACAGGACGGACGCATCAAGACCGCACGGGGCGACCGCGAAATCGAGATGCGCGTCTCGACCATCGCGGTGGCCTTCGGCGAAAAGTTGGTGATTCGTATCTTCGACCCGAGCGCCCTCTTGCGCGAAGTGCCCGAGCTTGGGTTGTTCGACACACAGCTCCAGCTTGCGGAGAGATTTCTCGCCCGACCGTACGGCCTCCTTCTGGTGACCGGCCCGACGGGCAGCGGCAAAACGACAACGCTCTACGCAGCGCTGCGGTCGATTGCAACGCCCGACGTCAACGTCGTGACGATCGAGGACCCCATCGAAATCGTAGTCGACGCATTCAATCAAGTCTCCGTTCAACCGAAGATCGGGGTCGGGTTCGCCGAAGCGCTCCGGCATGTATTGCGGCAGGACCCAGATATCATCATGGTCGGGGAAGTTCGCGATGGCGAGACCGCCGAGATCGCGCTCCAGGCGGCATTGACGGGGCACATGGTGCTCGCCACGTTGCATACGAACGACGCGTCGAGCGCGGTGACCCGACTTCTGGAGCTCGGCGTAGACCCATTCGTTCTTTCGTCGACGTTGGTCGGCGTCATCGCCCAGCGCCTCGTACGAATGGTGTGCCCGTCGTGTCGCGTCGAGACGTTCTTGACCGCCGATCAAATGGGGCTCCTTGGCTTGAACATGGACGAGCTTCGCGCCCAGGGTCAGGAGCCCGAGCTCATGGTCGCCTTGGGTGAAGGATGCGTTTCGTGCCGTTCAACCGGGTTGTACGGACGTACCGGCCTCTTCGAAGTTCTCGAGGTCGACGACAAGATTCGCAAGCTCATCGCGGCCAAGTCGAGCTCCGCGGAGATTCTGAAGCAGGCCCGCCGCGATGGCCTTCTGACGCTGCGCGAGGCCGCCATCAAAAAGCTCGCGAAAGGAATGACGAGCTTCGAAGAAGTCCTACGCGTCACGACGGAGGCATGAATGGCGGCGTCGTTCGTGCGCGACTTGCAAGCGGCTGCGATCGCGACGACTCCGATTGTTTGCATCGTGACCCACGAGGAGCGTCGGGCGAGCACGCTCGTCGGTCACGCGTTCCGGGCGAAGCGGGTCGTCGAGTGGACCGCCACCCGAGGCTTCGATCACGACCCCGAAGCGCGCGACCCCGTCGCCGCTCTCGAACAGGCCGCGCAGTCGGGCGACCCGGACGTCGCGTGGGTCATGCTCGACTTCCATCCGTGGCTGAGAGAGCCTCGGGTGGTGCGCGCCTTGCGCGATGCGGCCGCCACGCGCCGCCCGCTGCCGTTGGTGCTCGTGATGCCGATGGCGAGCTTACCGCCGGAACTCGATCGCGATGTGCGCATCCTGACGTTACCCCTTCCGGACGTCGAGGCGCTCTCGGCGGCGTTCGACGTCGAGAACCCGCCGTCCGTCGCTTTCCGCGACGCGCTCGTTCGCGCGGCCCTCGGCTTAACACTCGACGAAGCACGCCGCGCGTTCCGCTTCGCTCGGTCGCTCGCACTGGACGACGGCGCTGACGCCTTACGCCACGTGATCGCCGAAAAGCGCGGCGCGCTCCGTAGAAGCGCGTGTCTCGAACTGGTGGATGCGGAGGTGTCGCTGGAGGACATCGGGGGGCTCGATGTCCTCAAAGGGTGGCTCCGAACGCGCGTGCTCGCGTTCGACGATGGCGCACGAGCGTTCGGCTTGGCTGAGCCCCGCGGAATGCTCGTGAGCGGAGTGCAGGGTTGCGGCAAGTCACTCGTGAGCAAAGCGACAGCCAGCGTTCTTTCGCTGCCCCTCGTGCGTCTCGACTTTGCCGAGGTGTTCGCAGCGGCCTCGCCGGAGCATGCGATCCATGAGGCGGCTCGCACGGTCGAAGCCGTAGCGCCCGTGGTGCTGTGGGTCGACGAGATCGAAAAAGGCCTCAGCGGCGTGGGTGGACAATCCGGCGACGCGGCGCAAGCACGCGTATTCGGAGCCTTTCTAACGTGGCTCCAGGAGCGGCGTGCCCCGGTGTTCGTGGCAGCCACGGCCAATGAAGTCGACCGCCTTCCGCCGGAGTTGGCGCGGCGCGGCCGATTCGACGAAGTGTTCTTCGTTGACCTGCCGTCGCCTCAGGAGAGGTCTCGAATCTTGGCCGTGCACCTCAAGCGCCGGGGACGGGATCCTGCGACCTACCCGGTCGCAGAGCTAACCCATCCGCTCGAGCATTGGTCCGGCGCCGAGATCGAGCAGATGGTCACCGGAGGACTCTTTCGGGCGTACGCAGAACACAAGCAACTCACGCACGAGCACCTGCGTGCCGCCGCACGCGAATTGGTCCCGCTCGCCACCCTTTATGAGGAAAAAATTCAAGCCCTCAGGCATTGGGGTGAGAGGCGCGCTCGACGCGCGTCCGCGGATCGGCGAACGCTCGATCTTTTCGGCGACTGACCTGCCGCACGTCAAACGCTCGATGAGAATTGCATTACGTACGCTCTATGGAGTTCGAGCGCGGGGTTGGCTGCGAGGTCGCGCGCCCGATACCCGGTGCGCACTCCGCCGACCGAGACGGTCCGCCCCCCGACCGCGAAGTCGACCCGCCAATCTTTGATCGCCAGCGTCATCGTGCCGCATCGCTGGCGGATGCGTCGATACGCGTGCGGCTGCGGACCGAGAGCAAGAGTGGACCGGATCGCGGGCCCCAGGTCGACGCCGTGAAGCCGCAGCCACTCGAGCTGGGCTTGGGCGTGTTCCGAGAACGTCACTTGCCAAGGCGCGACCGGATCGGTTGCAGCCAGCCACCCCGCATGCGCGTCGGGATGCGCATCGGCGTAGGCCACGTAGGGCTTGAGGTCGAGCACCGGCGTCCCGTCGAGGATGTCGATCCCGCGGACGTGAACCACGAGGTCAGAGACCCGCTCAACGGTCACGGCGCTGAGACCAATTGGATTGGGTCGATGGGGCGACCGGGTAGCGAAGACGCCCTGTCTCTGCTCACTTCGCGGCGGCGTCACCTTCGGTCGCCATCCCCGCCCTTGTTCGACGTTCTTGTGGAACACAAAGACAACCCATGCGCGGTGCCACTGTTCGAGCCCCTCGAGCGCGTGCTCGTAACCGTGACCGGGATACAGCTCGATGCGGCCGATCACGTCGGCCGCGACGACCGCCTGCCGCGGTGCCGCAGCCCTCTCCACGAAGGGCGAGCGCACGATCCCGATGGGGTCGAAGACGTATCGGAGCGGGCCCGGCATGTCGCACGAGCCAAGCTACTACCGCTCGCCCCGTACGCCCCGGTCCTCGACCTCGCATCGCTTCCGCACTAAGTGTTTCGGCGCCTTCATGCTCGAGCCTTCAGCTCTCCCTGTTCTCCTGGAAATCGGCGTCGAAGAGCTCCCATCCTCGTTCGTCGACGGGGCGCTCGACGCACTTCCCCGAATTGCCGCCGACGAGCTGGCCAAAGCCCGACTCACGCACGGCACCGTGCACGCCTTGGGGACGCCGCGCCGGCTGGCGGTTTTGGTTCGGTCCGTCGCAACGCGTCAGCTCGATCTCGACGAGGAGGTGATCGGGCCTCCCGAAGCCACGGCGTTCAAAGACGGTAGGCCCACGAGAGCGGCCGAAGCCTTTGCAGCGAAAATCGCAGTAGCCGTGACCGATCTCGATGTCGTCGAGAGGGCGGCCGGACCCAAGCAGCGGTCGGGCCGCTACGTCGTCGGCCGTCGCGTCCAGAAAGGTCGCCTCGCCATGGATCTGCTGGGCGCCGCCTTGGCCGCCATATGCGGATCCATCCCCTTTCGAAAATCGATGCGATGGGGGGACCTCGATACGACGTTCGGGCGCCCGGTGCAGTGGCTCGTCGCTCTCGCCGGAGACGAAGTCGTCCCCATGGTGTTTGCCGGCGCGAAGAGCGGCCGCACGTCGCGCGGGCACCGGTTCCTCGCACCCTCCCCGTTCGCCGTGGCCAACGCCGAGACCTACGTGGTGCAACTGCGCGAACGTCACGTTCTGGTCGATCGCGACGAGCGCGTCCGGACGATGATGGATCGCGTCGACGCGGCTGCTCGGGCTTTGCAGGGAGCCTACGACCCCGAACCGATGTTGGTCGGCGAGAATGCGTCGCTCGTCGAGGAGCCTCATGTCATCGCCGGCTCTTTTGACGCTGCCGTGCTCGAGCTACCGGCGGCTGTCATTCGCGCCGTGGCGCGAGGACATCAGAGATACTTCTGCGTTCAAAAGAGCCACGATGAACTCCTGCCTCATTTCCTTGCCGTCGTGAACACCGCCAATCGGCCCGATCTCATTGTCGCTGGAATGAATCGGGTCATGCGCGCCCGTCTGGCCGACGCGCGCTTTTTTTGGGAGGAGGACCAGAGGACCCCGCTCGATTCGCGCTTGGAGAAACTGGGCGGTATCGTATTTCACCATCGGCTGGGTACCGTCCGCGATAAAGTCGCTCGCATCGTTCGCCTCGGAGAGGCGCTTGCCGGTGCGCTCCACGTCAACGACGCGCGACGTCGGGCAATCCATCGCGCAGCGCGGCTTTGCAAGTGCGATCTCGTAACGCTCATGGTCGGCGAGTTTCCCGAGCTCCAAGGCGACATGGGGCGCGCCTACGCGGCGGCGCGGGGCGAGGCTCGGGACGTGGCCGACGCGATCCGTGACCATTACAAGCCCGTCGGGGCCCAAGGCGACGTCCCTCAGGACGACGTTGCCGCCACGGTCGCGCTCGCGGATCGCTTCGATACCCTCGCGGGTTGCTTTGCCGTAGGCCTCGCTCCAACCGGTGCTGCAGACCCGTTTGCGCTTCGACGCGCATGCATCGGCGCGCTGCGGATCATCATCGATCGTGGCTACTCTGCGGTTGCGTTTTCGACCGTCGTCGCACTTGCCTACGACGGCTACGGAGGCACACTTCTGGATTTGTCGCGAGAGGAGACGATCGCGAAGCTCGACGAGTTCGCCACCGAGCGGCTGCGAGGATTGCTCGGCAGCTTTACGAGCGGAAGTGTCGCCGACGCGGTGATCGCAGGAAGCGGACCCGCGGTTTTGCAAAACGTCGTCGCCGCTGCCGCGCGGGCGCGCGTGCTTCAATCCGTCGTGGACGCCAAGGAGTCGTGGCTCGACAAAGCGAAAGTGATCGCGAAGCGGCTGGGGGGCATCAGTCGCGAGGCTCGGCCGCAGCTTCATCCGCTCGCCGCGTTCGAGAGGAGTCCGAAAGGCGACGATCGGGCCATCCAGAAACTGGTTCAAGCCCTCGACGACGCGACGCAGGCCCTCACGTCGGAGAACGCCGTGCGCGAAGCCCTCATGAACATGGAACGGGTCGCCACCGAGCTCGATCGCATCTTCCTGGAAACGCTCGTGAACGATCCGCACGACCCGTTTACGCCCAAGCGTCTCGAAACTCTGGCGTTCGGCGCTCAGTC
>JBEKOY010000097.1:0-21537 GCA_049521295.1 Polyangiaceae bacterium
CGCCCATCAGCCGATAGAGGTCCGCATGGACCAACATGCCGGCCGGGAACGGGTATTCGTTGACGAGCGTGAACGTCGGACTCGTGATCGCTTCAGCCACCCCGAGGGCCCGGGCGACCGCACGCACTAGAAACGTCTTCCCCGCGCCGAGTGCACCGATGAACAGCACCAGATCTCCGGGGCAGAGTACCCGCGCAACGGCCGCTCCGAGCCGCCGCGAGTCCCGGCGCGTCTTGAGCACGAGCGTCCGTTCACGTGGGATCGGCTTCGGGTCGCGCGTCGTCATCCGGGCCCCGTGCCCCGCTTTCACCGAGATCGCCCTCGTCCGAAACCGCTTCGTCGCCGCCGACCGGATGGCCGGAGGTCCCGCCCGGGGCCTCGCCGCCGAGCGCTCGGATGGCCTGGGGATCGCCCAAGCTCATGGCGGCGACGGGATGGTTGCGCGATTGCTGCCACAGGCGCGCGTAAAAGAACGAGACGGCGAGCGCGCTCAGTAGACCGATGAGCTGACTGGTCGACAGCTGATACGGCTCGCTTTGAGCAAATTCTGCTGGCTTGAGCGCCACGTACGCGACGACGGGAGGGGCGAAGGCCATGACCCGCGCGATGGCACGCGCTCGCCGGTTCGGAATCCCGAGGGAGATGCCGAACGCGAACCCGATCGCCAACAGCGTCAAGCACAACGGAACGTACACGTGCGCATCGACGGTAGGACCGTAACTGCCTCGCTCGACGTCGTCCCGCCAGAGCTCGAGAAGGAATCGGAGAAAGCCGTACGCATAGACGAACAAAAAGAACACCTGCCCGCGAAAGCGCGTGTGCTTCCGTTGCCAAAAGAGGAGCGCCAGAAGAAAAAGGCCGACCAAGGATTCGTAGAGCTGGGTCGGATGAACGGCAAAGCTGGTGTTCATCCGGGTGAGCTCGGCCTCGAGCGGCGAGCCCCGGTAGAGCTCCAGGTGGCGCACGAACGCCGGACTCCCATCGCCGTTCGCAAGGGTGCCGGGCGCCCAGTGCGGGAACGTTCCGAGCGTTTTCAGCCAATGCGGGGAACCGTCGGGCAGTCGCTTTCCGAAGTCGCAGCCGAAGAGATAACAGCCGATGCGGGTGATGAGCAGCCCCGATGCGAGGCTCGGGACCGCGTCATCGGCCCACGCCAGCAGCCGGATACCCTTGCCGGCGAGATACGCCCAGCTCCCGAGCAAACCACCGAGAAATCCCCCGTATGCGACCAGGCCCCCGTTGCGCAGCGCGATGAAGTCCCAAAACGAATGGAAGTCATCCAAGTTGGTCACGATGTAGAGAACCCGAGAGCCGGCGAGCGCGGCCAACGCCGTGACCACGTAGCAATTGGCCATCGTCTCTTTCGGCAAGCCGTCGTCGGCGGCGAGCGACAACGTCAGGTACCAGCCGACTACCAGCGAGGCGCCGAGCGTGACCCCGTAGGCATAAATGGGCAGGTTGGGGGCCTCGTATGCGACGGCATGCGTCCTCCACGCCGCGATGGCCGCCACAGCGGCGGCGACGAGCGCCGAAGTCACGGCGTTGCGATCTCGACGGATCGAGCCCGCGACCGCATAGCCGGCGGCAATGGCAACGGCGGCCGCGAATGCCCACCAAAGCCGCAGCGGCGTATGCGGAAGCGGGATTCGAAAGAGAATCGGATGCATCGGGATGCCCCCCTTCCCGTTTACAAGATAATGAGAGAGTGCGCACCTCGGTGGCTCGCATTCGCTCGACGCTACGGACGGTTCCGTGTGGTAGATCCGTGGTCGAGATGGACATCCGGCCAACTGCGGGGATCGTGGCTTGGGCGGTTGCAATCCATGGATGCGTACCCTCGGGCAGTGCCGGACCGTCGGACGCCGGGCCATCGGGCAGCCAAGCCCTCACACGCACCCCGCAGACTGTGAAGCCGGCCGTCCCGGCTGCAGATTTGTTGAAAGCGCCATTCGAAGACGACTTCGAACACGGCGCCGTCCCGGCTTCCTCCGGCGGCCCCGACTCGGGTTGGGACGGGGCTGCGTCCGACGGCGCCATCTCGCGCTGGCTCGAGCCTTCCGCCGACTGGGTTGCGACGGCTACGGGCATCTGGCGAGTCGAGTCGGGACACCTTTGTGGCGAACGTGCACACAACCACGGCATTTGGCTGAAGCGAACGCTTCCGATCAACGCTCGGATCGAATTCGACGCGGTCAGCCAGTCGCCCGATGGCGACCTCAAGGCCGAGTTCTGGGGTGACGGGCGCTCGTTTGCGACCGGGCTTTCGTACACGAACGCGACCAGCTACCTGACGATCCTCGGGGGCTGGCACAACAAGTTTCATGTGCTTGCGCGAATCAACGAACATGCGACCGACCGCAAGGAGATCACGGTCGACCCCAATTCCGATGATCCGCGAGAAAAGCCGGTGGTGCCGGGTCAGACCTATCACTTCAAGGTCGAGAGAAGCGACGGGCGGACGATTCACTGGTGGGTCGATGGCAACGAAATGCTTACCCTCTCCGACCCCTCCCCGCTTTCCGGATCCGGCCACGATCACTTCGGCTTCAACGACTGGGAAGTGAAGGTGTGTTTCGACAACGTCCGCGTGGTCCCCTTGCCTTGAGGAGCGCCGCGGGGTGGATTCGACCGAAGTCGACAAGCTGATCGGCGAGCTCGAGATCGCGCTCGACCGGCTCCGATCGCTCTACGAGCAATACTTCATGGGTATCGAACGAATCGAGCCCGGGGTCGCCCGTAAGGACGTGGAGCGCCGGATTCACCTGCTGCGGAAGGAGCAAATTCGCAACACGGCTCTTCGGTTCCGATTTCAAATGGTCTTGCAGAGGTACAACACGTACCAACCCCACTGGCAGCGGATCTGCCGAGAGATCGAGAACGGGACGTACAAGCGACAAGCGTCGCGCGCGCGTCGCCGATTGGGCTCTGACGCGCCCCGAGCGCGAATCGAAAGCTCGCGGCCGCCTCCGCCGGTTTTGCGTCCTGGCGACCCGCTACCGCCCGATCTGGCGGCCGAGTTGGCAGAGCTCGACAAGGAGTTCGCGCCGGCGCCCACGCGACTTCCGAATGCCAACGAGCCGCGGCCGATCGCTGCCGCACCGCGCCCGCTGGATCAGGCGGCCGAGTTGGCGGAGCTCGACACGGAGTTCGCGCCGGCGCCCGCGCGACTTCCGAATTCCCACGAACCGCGACCGATCGCCGCTGCACCGCGGCCCCCTCCGCAAGCTCCGAGTGCCGCTCGAGCTCAGGCCGTTCCACCCACCAACCCGCCGCTTGGAGCGGCTCGTAACGTCGCGCGACCCCCGCCGCCAATGCATCCGCGCGCACCGGGCGCGCCCCTGCCGGCCGCCGGCGGGCCGGCACTTCGCGCTCAGGCTCCGTCTCTCACCGGAGAAGCCGCCGCAAGCAGAGCAGCCGCGTCTTCACCCGCGTCGCCGGGCCGCCCGCCGGGATTACCCATCCCAGTTCCCCCTGCGCCCTTGCCGCCTGCCCCTCGCGCGTGGACCGCGGAAACGGGTTCGGCCCCCGTAAACCATGCGGCCCTCCACGCGCCGGGGTCGAGCCGCTCAGGCATGGTTGCCGGTCCAGTCGCCCACCCGCCGGCGCCGGCTGGACCCGCAGCCTCGCCAGGGCTTTCGGCCCGCGCGCCTGCGCCTTCGGCCTTGTCGGCCACGATGCCCGATTCCGCCCCCCGTGTCGCGGCATCCGCTGGGGCGGCTACGGCGGTCACCCGCGGGGCGCCCGTTCCGGCACCCGCGGCAGCGGCGGCGCCTCCGGGCGCCGGGGCCGGCGCTCCGGCACGCGCAGGGGCCCACCAGACATCCCCGCTCCCCACGGCCGCGGTTGCCCCTTCGGCGCGGTCCAGCTCTTCCACGGTGGGACCGCCGGTGGCGCCCCGGCCAGCTCCACCCGCGGCGCAGTCGCCTGCGCCGCGGGCGGTCGCGCAGGCAGGAGCGTCGACCTCCGGGGCCGTGCTTCACGCCGACGCGCGATCCCCGACCGCTCCGTCGCCACCGGCTCCGCCACGCGGAGCAAGCTCCCACCCGCAGGCCGACGATCTCACCGAGGATCGCGTCCGCCAGATCTATTCCCAGTACATGGAAACACGACGGCGCCAGAACGAATCGACGGCGATGCCGTTCGACTCGGTCGCAAAGAACCTGCGCGAATCAAGCGCGCGTTTGCGCCAAAAACACGGCAAGCCCGTCGACTTCGAGGTCATGATCAAGGACGGGAAAGCGTTTCTCCGACCCATCCTCAAGTAGGCAGGAAAGTAGGTCGGACCCCGTCATCAAACCCGTCAATGGTACGCACGAGGTGGCGTCGGCGGGGGTGCCGATCGGCGCGCCGCCGAAGGCGGCGGGTCGTCGATCGCTGCGCGCTGGTCGCAAAACAAAATGGCGCAATGTTTGCTGTCGCTGTCCTGCATCCGGCTGCAAAGGGCGACGAGATCCTCGTCGGCATCAATCACGGTCCCCTCGCTCGGGCGCGACGTTCGGGGGTCGTACGTGCATTCATCCAGGGCGACCCAACGGCCGCGAAACTCTTCTCTCCGACATATTTGTGGCCACGTCATTCGACTGCCCATGCGGTGTTCCTCGAATTCCGCCTCGGCCCACGCGAGCGAAACGGTGCTCGTTGGGCGGTGTGGCGATTCCCCACTCCCAAGGCCAACGAATAACCGGCTCCCGCCAGGCGGTCAAGAAGGGGGTGTTGCTCCGGCGCGACATGAGACTATGCGTTCAGTAACGGTCGCTGAGGCCCCCCGGGCCGCCGGCGCAGGCATGGGCACGGACAGCGAGCAGGGCGCACGCGTCGTGCTAGAGACCTCGCGTGCCTACCGTGCCTTGGAGCGTCGAATCGTGGAAGACCCGGGCCGATGCGCAGGCGATCGAGTACGCCGATCCCGTGGCGCTTGGCGCCGCATGTACGCGGCTGCGCGAGCTGCCCCCACTGGTGACCTCCTGGGAGATTGAACGGTTGAAGCGGCTTCTCGCCGAGGCCCAGGCGGGCAAACGATTTCTCGTCCAGGGCGGGGACTGCGCCGAGACGCTGTCGGACTGCCGCTCCCCGAACATCGCCAACAAGCTGAAGATATTGCTTCAGATGTCGCTGGTGATGGTGCACGAGGGCAAGCGCCCGGTCATCCGCGTCGGCCGATTTGCCGGACAGTACGCCAAGCCACGAACGAAAGCCGTCGAGTCGCGCGAAGGCGTCATTCATCCGAGTTACTTCGGCGACATGGTCAACCGGGCCGACTTCACCGAGAACGGTCGCCGGCCAGACCCCGACAACATGATCGTGGCGTACAGCCACGCTGCGCTCACCCTGAATTTCATCCGGTCGCTGTCGGCCGGAGGATTCGCGGACGTGCATCATCCGGAATATTGGGAGCTCTCGTTTTTCCGTCGCGCCGGAATGCCGGACTCGCTTCGGGAGGAGTACGAGCGCACGACGAGCCAGCTTGCCAACGCCCTGCGCTTCATGGAGGCACTCGGCGAGATCAGCGTCGAGGAGCTGACGCGCGTCGACTTTTACACGAGCCACGAAGGGTTGAACTTGCATTACGAGTCTGCCCAGACTCGGCAAGTGCCTCGACGCGAGGGATGGTATGACCTCACCACGCACTTCCCGTGGATCGGAGAACGGACCCGCGCCTTGGACGGCGCGCACGTCGAGTTCTTCCGGGGCGTGGCCAATCCGCTCGGCGTGAAGCTCGGGCCGACGACGACCGGCGATCAAGTGCTTCGGCTGATCGATGCACTCAACCCACACGACGAGGCGGGCAAGATCGCACTCGTCACACGGATGGGGGCACGCAGGGTTGGCGACGTGCTCCCCGGCCTCGTCGAAGTCGTCAAGCGCGCGGGACGCGCAGTGCTATGGGTCTGCGACCCGATGCATGGCAACACGCAGGCGACGTCATCCGGGCTCAAGACGCGCGATTTCGATGACATCGTGCGCGAGGTCGAGTGGACTTTCGACGTCCACGAGGCCTGCGGGACGCACCTCGGCGGCGTGCACTTCGAAATGACCGGCGAGGACGTGACCGAATGCATCGGGGGTGCGGCAGGAATCACGGTCAACGACCTCGACAGAAATTACGCCACGGCCTGCGATCCGCGATTGAACTACCGGCAGGCCCTCGAAATGGGCTTTCGGATCGCGAAGCGTCTGGGCAGCCATCCGATACCGTAGCGGCTCGACGAGGCCGCCCGGGACGCGCGCGCCTCAGCGAATGCTCAGCCGCTCGGCAATCTGCACCGCGTTGAGGGCGGCACCTTTGCGCAGGTTGTCGCTGACGACAAAGAGGTTGATGGCGCCGGGAACCGCCAAATCGTCTCGTACGCGACCGACGTAGACGGGGTCGGTGCCCGACGCGTGCACCGGTTGCGGGTGGTTGCCGGGGCCATAGGGGCCCTCGGTCAACACGACGCCCGGCGCGTTGCGAAGCAGGCGGCGCGCTTCATCGGCCCCCATGGGCCGGTGAAACTGAATATGAATCGCTTCGGAGTGCCCATTGAGCACCGGTACGCGCACGGTCGTGGGAGAGACTCCGATATGCGGATCTCCCAGGATCTTGCGCGTCTCCTGGATGATCTTGGTCTCTTCTTCCGAGTAGTCGTCTTCGCCTGGCTTCCAGTCGCAAAGAACGTTGAAAGCGATGATCCCGGGAAACACGTGAGGCTCGGGTGGACGGCCCTCGAGCGTGGCGCGCGATTGCGCCAGCAGTTCTTCGGCGGCGGCATGCCCCTTGCCACTAGTGGCTTGATATGTGGACACGACCACGTGACGGATGCGCGCAGCGTCGTGCAACGGCTTGAGAGCGACCACCATTTGAATGGTCGCGCAGTTCGGGTTGGCGATGATCCCCCTCGGCCGGTGCGCCGCGGCGCCCATATTCACTTCGGGCACTACGAGCGGCACCGCGGGATCCATGCGCCATGCGCTCGAGTTGTCGATGACCACGGCTCCCGCTAGAGCGGCGATGGGGCCGAATTCGCGCGATACACTCGAGCCCGCACTGAACAGCGCCACGTCGACTCCGGCAAAAGCCTGCGGCGTGAGCTCGGCCACGGTCACTTCGCCCGATCCGAATCGAAGCCTTTGGCCGTGGCTCCGCGGACTCGCGAGCGCGACGAGACGCGTTAGCGGGAACTTGCGTTCATCCAGAATACGCAGCATCTCGCGACCGACTGCGCCGGTCGCGCCTACCACGGCGACAACGAGGGACATCGTCGAGACATTGGCTCAAGTTGGCCGGCCGGTCCACTCGTGAAAGCCAACTGCTACGATCGGTCCGTGAAGCACGCGGCACCGGGCCCACGGGCCGCGCGGGGTAACTGGCTCACTTGGTCGGCCGCGGTGCTCAGTGGGGGCGTGGGCTGCACGATTTCACTCCCGGTGGCATCCCGGCCGCCCACCGATGCAGTTGAGGGTGACACCATCTCCGTCTTGCGCGGCGCGCAGGGCGCCGACAGCTCCGCGGCCACGGGCGGCGAGGGTGCCCGTCTGCTTCCCGTGAGCCTGCAGGAGGCGCGCGTCTGGGGGGCAGAGTCGGACGGAGGAGTTCGCGCCATCGTCTCGGGCCTGCGCGTCGTCGTCGAACCGGACGGCGCCCTCACCGCCGCGTCGGACCGATTGCCCGCCTCGCCATCCAGCGTCGCGGCCATTCCCGAACGACTGGGTGCGGGCTTTCTCTTCGCCATCGGCACACAAGTGTGGCGCGCCGATACCTGGCTCGGTCGGGCGACCCCGATCTTCGCGTCGATCGCGTCGGGTGCGCCGATCGGATCGATCCTCGTGGGGCTCGACCGGGTGTATCTGCGGTACGCGCCGGGATCCCTCGTTGCGGTCGATCCGCGGAACGGCGAATCGCTTGATCTGGGCCCACTCCCCACCTCGCCGCACCTTGGCGCCATCGTCGCACTCGACGCCTGGCGAGCGCTCGTCGTCGCGGATCTACGTGGCGCGCTCGTGACGACGGACGCGGGTGCCTCGTGGCACCCGACCACGCTGCCGATGCCGCCGACCGAGATCGTTGCCATGGACGGCGCGTTCGGGGCGTGGGCACCGGACGAACGCGGGCACGCGCAATGGTGGCTTGTCCGCTCGGACGGTCAGAGCGAACGGCTTCCTTTCCGCCCGTCTCATACCGACTTTTCCATTTCGGGCTCAGTTCATCCCCAAGGAACGTCCGACGCGAGCCCCCGACGGATGGACGACCGAAACGCGATGCGGGCCATCTTGGGCCAGCGTCCTCTTGCCGCTGCCATCGAGGATGGCTGGCCCCTGAGCGACGGGACGGCGATGGTCGCACGCGGTGGGGCTATCGCGCGCGTTCGTCTCTCGGACGGCGCGGTGCTCGACACCGTGATGGACGCATTTCCGCTCTCCACGGCCCGATGCCACGGGGTTTCCCTGTCGCGTCCCGACGCCCGCAGCGCCTTCGGTTTTGTTTGCGGCGAGCCGCTCGGACCCACTCGGATTTATGCATGGAATTCCGCATCGGGCACCTTGATCGAGCTTCGCCGGTTTGACGACACGCGGGAGGTGACCGCTTGCGGCAACGGCGCTCTCGTGGTGCGAGGAGGATGCGCCGTCGTCACGCAGGGGGGGGTGAGCGCGGATCAAGCGGCGTGGTGCGTCATGGGTTCGGATCAGAGGTGGCACGAAATGCGCGCTGGAAGGAGCGACGGCGGCGACAGGGCGCAGCTCGTCGCGCTGTCCGACCAACGCGCCGTCGTCATCCGATCACCAAGGGGCGGGGACTTGGCGAGCGCGACATTGACCATCATTTCTCCGATGCCCGGGTCCCCGGAGACCATCCCGATCCGGCTGCCACCGCTGCCCGCCCAAGTGCAAGACGTGCTGAGGTTCGGCACTTGGATGGATGGGTTCGAGGAGCGCCGCCCCGGTGTCCTCGGGGGCTGGGTGGACGCGGGCGATGTGGTGATCGGCATCGAGATCGACGGCACCGGCGCCGCACGCGTCGGCGAGTACCTCCGCGACGCAGGCCCGCCCATCGTCTCGGGACGCTGGGGACTCGGATGGACGGCGTCACGGCGCGGCTTCGAATCCGTCGATGGCGGAATGACGTGGAGGAAAGCCCTGACGCTCCCCGATCCCATCGGCGAGCCGGATGCGGAACGCGAGCGCGGTTGCGGGCCCATTGGCTGCGTGGCCGCCGGCTGGATGCGAATCGGCTGGGGGACGCACGACGCACCTCGTCCGTCTGCGCCATCTCCGTTTCGCACCGCAGCGTCGACTCCGATCGCCCCCCCCGAGGTGCGTCTCCGCTGCGAGCCGCTCGCCCCCAAGCCAGCCATCGCCGCGTCGGACCCATCGCCGTCGGCGCTCCGAGTCGCCGCCACGCACGTGGATCCCCCACGCTCCCGCACATCGCAGACGGCCGGTGTCGACACCTGGGGCTCCGTTCCCGATTTTCCTTCGTTTTCCGGATTTGCCGGCCCGGCTCTCGCCGGCAGCGATCTCGGGCTCACGGTCGAGGCGTTCGCCGGGACACGCCCGCTCGGCCGCGTGTACGCTTGGGGCCCCGGCACCGGCGATTGGGACTCGTTCGGAGGCTGGCAGGTGCGTTGGGATTGGGCCTGGGGCGGGTGGCAGGACGCGCGATCGTCGGCCGCTGCGCCCTCCCCTTGGCCCACGCTTGACAGCGCGCGACGGGGGCTGGGAATCGGGTCCAACGCGCCGATCGCATGGGCCATCCTGCCGGGCGACGATCCGGATCACGCACTTCTCGTTTCGAAGCACGGCCCGGGGTCATCCATCGCTCGCCTGATGGTGCTCGAGAGCCATCGAGCGCCGCTGCCCGTGCAACGCGACGGAAGCGATTCCTTCCCCGAGGTAGAAGGGGCGTTGCGCACGGACGGCCGATGGTTCGTCGTAACGGCGGAGGATCCGTCCGAGGGATCGGCCGCGGTGCTCTGGACGATCGAAGGGGATCGCGCCCGTGTTTGGCTCCGAATACCACGATCGGGGTTCGACGCTCGCGCTGACCTCCGACTCGGTGCCCGGAGCGATGGGCGCGCGGTCGGCTTGATCGCCGAGGGTCAACCGGACCTCGCCAAAGCGCCGAGTGCGTGGGTCGTGAGCGTCGACTTGCAAACGGGCCAGCTTGCCGAGCCCGCGCCCCTGGCTGCGCTGGGGGCGTCCAAGCGGGAGGTCGAAATGTGTGCGGCCGACGATCCGGGTTGGGATTTCGATGCCCCCTACCCGGGCGTCATCGAGGTCGATGTCGGCGATCAATGGCACTCGACCCTTCAGGCGACCCGGGCACGACTGCGCTCGACGCGGGATCGTGCATGCGTCGTTCGGATCGCGGCTTCGGTCGACCCCTACGCGTCGGCCACGCCCGAGGCCCTGACGGGCGGGGCAAGCGGCGGTGCGGCGACCCGGCAAGCGACACGGCCCCCTACGGTGCAAGTCAGCGTTTTTTCGGCGCGAACGCGCTTTGCTTTGAGTTGTGTCGCGCGACGCTAGCTCCTCCGCTCCTCCCGGCGCCCCCCACCCGACGACGACTCGTCGCGCGCGCTCGCGATCGTGCACGCCAGCGGCCAGATCT
Source organism: Polyangiaceae bacterium (assembly GCA_049521295.1). Classification (GTDB taxonomy): domain Bacteria; phylum Myxococcota_A; class Polyangia; order Polyangiales; family Polyangiaceae; genus Palsa-1150. The sequence continues at coordinate 10,586 of JBEKOY010000097.1, forward strand.
TTCAAAGTTGCACGGCCGTCGGCCGCTTTCGTCGTGTTTTCAGCAGAAAAGGCGGTGGCACGACCACTGCACTCAACCCGAGTGCCCGTGTGGAGTGAGGCTGCCCCCCCGGCCCCTCTGCGCGGGCACTTTTTTTGGTTCATCGAGCGGGCGACCCATCGGCCCCGAGGATCTCGACGCCCGGGCCCGGATCCCACACGACCACGTCGTCCCCTTCTACGAGGGCGGTCAGTCGACGCTGATCGCCGCAGAGGCCGCGCGGCCACAGAAGGCGGCCGGTGACCAAGTCAAACGCATAGGCGTGCATCGGACACATGACGCATGCCCCCCGTCGTTCGCCTTCGCTCAGACTCGCTCCCGCGTGATTGCACGCGTCCTCGATGGCGTGTGGCGTATCGTCGACGAGCGCGACGAGCGCGTGGAAGGGTGGGTACTCGAGGCGCACCATGGCGCCGTTCGCGAGACGCGCCCGCGGCACGCGCCCGATCCATTTCATGGGGTCACCGCCCCACCGCGAGCGCCGCGTACACGACCGAGTCGTCGACTTGTCCCCCGGCCACGGCGAGCGTTTCGACCCGCGATCCATGGGCACGTTCGCCCCGTGCGATCATGCAAGCGTGGCTCAGCGCGATTCGGCACGCGGACCAGCGAGGGGACAGGTGCTTTTGAAGCGCGGCGACGACGCGTTCGCCGACCTGCTCCTGAAGCGACAGCCTTCGCGAGTAGGCTTCGACGAGGCGTCCGACCGTGCCCACCCCGACCAGGTGCTCGTCGGGAGCGAATGCGACGCACGCGATACCGGTGGCAGGCATGAGGTGATGCGGGCAGGTCGTCGTGATTGGCAGATCACGGACGACGACGAGTTCAGAATGCCCCGCGAAGACGCTGGCCGCTAGAAGTGCGTCGGTATCCACCGCATATCCCGCGAGAAGCTCGTCCGCAAACGCCGCCGCCACCCGATCGGATGTCCCGACCAAGTGAGGATCCTGGGTCGGATCGCGTCCGAGTGCGCACAAGAAAGCGTGAATCGCCCGAGCCGCCGCGTCACGGTCCATCGAAGGCAGCTTAGTTGGCCACCGACGCCGGCGTCGACCTGCGGTGCACCAAACTCCCGGCGCCCGATCGGGTGCTCGAGCAGCGGCATTCTCGACCCTTCGTGCCGCGCGGTCCGGCGCCTCAGTTGAGGTGCCGCTGGCGCACGGTGGCCTCGATCGGCCTTCGGCCCGCAAAGCCTTCGTCGAAGCCGTGGAAATGGGTCACGGCATCCTCCCCATACTTCCAGCACAACCAAACGAACCGACCGTCGACCTGTCCATAGAAGTCGACGAGCCCTCGTCGGGGGTCTTTGAGGACGACGCCCAGCTCTTCGACTTCACGCCACCCGGCACGGTAGCTCTCGACCCGCTCGATCAGGTCCCGCTTCAGCTCGCGGACCGGTAACGGATCGGAGTCTTCGATCCGAACGGAGTCTGGCGCGGTGCCGATGCGCTGCGCGAGCCGTTCGAGTCCGCGTTCGATCTCCGACCGCCGATCCATTTGGGCTCCGACGAGCGCCTTGAGTCGCGGCAGAAGGGCGTTGGCCTCTTCAATCGTGAAGACGGTCGGGGAATAGGGCATGAGGGACGCAATGATGGGACCTCGTGACCGGACCGTCAACGGGTGGCGCACGAGGGGGATGCCCAAATCAGCCAGGAAGAAAACTTACGAAGATGCGCGTCATGAAGTAGTCGGAGACCAAGATCGCGATGGACACGACCACGACGGTCCTCGTCGTGCTTTGTCCGACGCCTTCGGTCCCCCCCTGGGTCGTCAAACCGAAGTGACAACCCACGATCGCGATGATGAACCCGAATACCGGCGTCTTCGCCAGGCCGGAGAAAAAATCGATCAGGTAGACGCTCTCGAGCGCGGTCTGCAGGAACAGTCGGGGGCGGATTCCGTACTCCACGTTGCCGACGAAGATGGCTCCGAACGTTCCGAGCGTGTCGGCAAAGACGCTCAAAAATGGCATGACGATCATCGCCGCGAGAATCCGGGGCAGCACGAGCTTCTTCGCGGGGTCGCCTCCCAGCGCTCGAATGGCATCGACTTGCTCGGTGACGTTCATGGCGCCGACCTCGGCCGCCATCCCGCTGCCGATGCGCCCACCGACGATCACGGCGGTGAGCGTCGGTCCGAGCTCGCGCAGAAATGCGAGCATGATGACCCGCGGGATGTAGTCGATTCCGCCGAAGCGTTGCAGCCCGTAAGCGAACTGGATGGTCATGACCATGCCGATGAAGATCGACGTCACGGCGACGATGCCGATCGATCGGACGCCGAGCGATTCGATTTGGTACACGGTCGACCGAATCTCGAGGGGCCGGCGAAACAGGGCTCGAGCGGCACCCCTCGTCAGTATGCCGATCTGGCCCATGCGCGACACGAAACTGACGAGGCGCGACTGCCAGATTTCGATGAGCGCCGGGGGTGGCGCAGGCGGCGGGATCTTGGAGACGTGACCGCCGGCCGGGGGAATCGACGGCGGAGAATCGGTCGTCACGGATCCCCCGACGGCGGCACGTCGGCTCCCTTGGCGGCGGACGACGACGCGGGCAAGGTATGCAGCCCGTTGACGAATCGCTCGAAATCCGCCTCTCCGTCCGGGAAAAACGCCGGGGGCGCGACGTAGACGACGTCATAAACGCACGTGTCCTTTTTCATGACGTAGATGTCGTATTGCATCGGGACGCCATCGAGTTTGGCGCGGAGCATTGTGCGCATGGCCTCGCGGCCGTCGAACGGCACGACTCTCTGACTTCCAAAGTCACGCTCGGTCGTGCCCATGATGAGGTTCTGAGTCAGAATGGAGAGCGGCGCGTCGTCGCGGCGTTCGCCGCAGCGAACGTCGAAGAGGGTCGAGCCGGCTCGCGCATCGTCCCGGAACGCAAGATCGGCCCCTTCGACCGAAACGCGTGTCCACCCCGGAGGCACGGGGCCGACTCCCACACGCAGATCGCCCTTGCGAAGCACTCCATCCCGAAATGTGTCGGCGTGCGCGCAGCCGGCGAGCATGGCCAAAACGATGGGAAGAAACCGGTGCATTCGCCCGGGATGGATATCACGCACGTGTCAAATCGCCCTGGTTCGGCTATGCACCGGCGCTGCCGACCATGCCGCCGAGCGCCGTCCGCTTGTATAACACCATGACGCAGCGGCTCGAACCGCTCACGCCCATCGATCCGGGCCATGTGCGTCTGTACCTTTGCGGGCCCACGACGTACGACCACGCTCACGCGGGGCACGCCCGCACGTTCGTGGCCTTCGATGTCCTCGTCCGCTTTCTTCGCGTGCGCGGGTACCGAGTCACGTTCGTTCGCAACGTCACCGACGTCGACGACAAGATCCTCCAGCGGGCTCGCGAGAAGGGCGAACCCCCTCTCGAGTTCTCGCGGCGAATGGGTGACATCAACGCCGACGAGCTGCGCTCCTGCGGGTGCTTGCAGCCCGATTTCGAGCCGCGAGTCAGCGAGAACATCGGCGTCATCGTCCACCTCATCGAAGACCTGGTGGCGAAAGGCGCCGCGTACGCCGCACCGACCGACGTGGGCCGCGACGTCTACTTCGCCGTCCGCGCGTTTCCTGGTTACGGCAAACTCTCTCATCGCGTCATCGACGAACTGGTGTCTGGAGCGCGGGTCGAGCCAGGCGAGGCCAAGCGCGATCCGCTCGATTTCGCCCTATGGAAGGCGAGCGCCGGCGACGAATGGGGCTGGGACAGCCCGTGGGGCCGCGGACGTCCCGGCTGGCACGTCGAATGCTCGGCCATGGCGGCTCAGATCCTGTCGCCTCATTTCGACGTGCACTGCGGTGGAATGGACCTCATCTTCCCGCACCACGAAAACGAGATCGCCCAGAGCGAAGCCGCCTGGGGCGCGCCGTTTGCACGACTGTGGGTCCATTCGGGCTTCCTCAACGTCGACGCCGAGAAGATGAGCAAGTCCCTCGGAAACTTTGTGACCATCGGACAAATCCTCGAAAGGAACGACGCCGAGGCGCTGCGGTACTTCGTGCTCGGAGCGCATTACCGCGGTCCGTTGAACTTCGATGTGGAGAAGCGGGCCGATGGGCGCGTCGTGTTCCCCATGCTCGACGAGGCCGAGCGTCGCGTCGAGTATCTGTACTCGACTCGAGAGTCGCTCCGTGGAGCCGCATCGGCCGCCGATCCGTCCGCAGTCGGAGACGATCCCCTCGCGCGCACCGTACGCGAAGCCTCCGACCGCGTCATCGACTCGCTCGACAACGACTTGAATACGTCGGTCGCGCTCAGCGTGATCGCGGAGGTCGCGCGCATTGGCAACGAGACCGTGCATCAGCTCGCGAAGCCACGCAAGGGGTCCCCGTCGCGCGAGTTCCTCGAGAGGCTCGCGGCCGCTACGGTCGAGGCCCTCGACGCGTGCTGCCGGCCACTCGGACTGATGCAAGCGCCGGCAAAGGAGTTCTTCGCCCGTACGCGGGAGCGCCGACTGAGGGTGCGCGGCCTCGATGCCGGATGGATCGAGGCAAAGGTCCACGAACGGGCAACCGCGCGCGCCGCGAAAGACTTTGGGCGCTCCGACCGCATACGCGACGAGCTCGCTCGAGCGGGCGTGGAGCTTCAGGACGAGCTTGGCGGCGGCCTGACGACGTGGCGTGTCGTCATCTAGGTTTTGCCCGGGGAGATCGGTAATGCCGTTTGGCCCGACGATCGCGCAACCCATGCACGCGTGGCTCCGCTCATCGCTGGCACTCATCCTGTGGGCCTGCCATCCGGGCGTTCCGTCCGAAAGCGGCAACGCCGCGGGGACTTGCCCCAACGCCTGGCTCGACGCACCGGCCGTAGACCCGTCGATTGCCGTGCCGAGCGGAAACAGCCGCTTGGTCCTGCACGCGGCGGCGAAGGGGTCGCAAAACTACGCTTGCAACCCAGTCGCGGTCGACGGCGCGGTGACCTATACCTGGTCCTTTCTCGGCCCTGAGGCCATGTTGACCGATTGCCACTCCGAAGCGCTCGGCCACCACTTCGCGAGCGAGGCGGGCGCCCCCGAATGGCAATTGCTCGACGGGGCATACGTTCTGGCGCGAAAAATTGCGACTTCGACCGCGGACAGCGACTCCGTGCCATGGCTCCTGTTGCGCGTCGACGGCCGTGGCGCAGGTGCGCCCTTCACGGACGCTCGCTACGTCCAACGGGTGAGCACAAGTGGGGGTCTCGCACCGGTCGGGGGATGCGACGCGAGCCATGCGGGCACGTTGCGGAAGGTTCCCTACTCGGCGGATTACTTCTTTTACGGGCCCTAGCGCGCCCCAGTGCACCGCCGTCGAGAGACCTCGCTCCCCGCGACGCGAATTTCTAGTTCGGCGCCCAGGTTCCGGCGCCGACGTCGAGCTTCCAGCTGACCTGGTAGGTCGGCATGGATATCAGCGTTCCGGTGAAAATCAGGGGCTGAAACACATAGGTCGTCAGATAGTTGTGTTGGCCGGGATCGCCGGTGTTTTGGCCTTGCCAGTGATCGCCCCAGTACAGATAGACCGTTCCCCCGCTCCCTGTGATCGGCATGACCCATGTGGACTGGGTCATCCAGGCCAACTTTCCGGCGGGGGCGACATCTCCCTGGTAGGTCCACGGACCGGTCATGGCCGGAGCCGTAGAATAGAAGTCGTCGTTGGCCTGCCACCCGGTCTTGGCGGATCCGATCCAGTAGTACGTAGTGCCGGCTCGAAACACAGTGGGCGCTTCGCTGCCGCCGGTCGTTCCGTTGACGGCCGGATATTGTTTGGCCGACAGCCAGCTGTGGCAGTCGCTGGCGAGGGTATAGACCCAGCCACTCTCCGTTACGACATAGGCATCGTTGCCGTCCGTGAGGGCGCTCATGTCGCTGTGAGCGGCGATCGCCCCACTCGCGTTCAGCAAGGACCCTTTGAACGAGTAGATGCCGTTCACCGTCGGGGAGGTCGCGTAGACGACCTCCTTGTCCACCTCGTACGTCACGTCGGCGGAGTGGGCGTAGAGAACGAACTCCCCTGTGCTCGGACACTGGATGATGTGGGGCCTCTCCCCTTTTCGGTTGGGCCCGAGCTGGCCGCTCGGCTGCTGCGGCAGGATGATTCCGTCGTTCTTCCACGTCGCCAGGTCCTGGGACGAGTACATCGAGAAGCCGTTGAAATCGTTGTTGGTCGTGGTGCTTAGAAAATATTCGCCGTGCAAGTAATACGTGTCACACACTTTGATGATGCCGCCCCCGTGGGCGTCGACCAGGTTCCCGTCGGTGTCCTTGAAGGTAATGCCCGGCGGGTTGGGTGGCGCGATGTCGGTCGTCGCAACGGGATCGGTGAAAACCCCAATTTCCGATCCGGGGGCGACCGTGCAGCTTCCCCCGTCCCCACCGGCGCCGCCCGACGCCCCGGTGTCCCCCGCCGCGCCGGCTGCGTCGCCGCCGCGCCCCGCTTCGCTTGCCGCTGCCGCGTCGCCGCCGCGCCCCGCTTCGCCTGCCGCTGCCGCGTCGCCGCCGTCGACGCTGGGACCCGCCTCGACGTTTCCCCCGGATGAGCCGCTATCCTCTCCGGCGCCGCTTTCCTCTTCGACTCCGCCGCCACTGGACGCTGCGCTGGACCCCCCGCCGCCACCGGTGGTGCTTGCACTGCTGCCCGAGCCGCTCCCATTTGTGGAGGAGGCTCCACCGGACGTCGTCGACGCCGCTGAGGTGCTGCTCGACGTGCCGCCCTGGCCCGAGCTGCCGACACCGCCGTCGTCAGCTGCGGCGAAGCCCGGTTGCCCGGTCTTGTTGGCGCACGCAACGAAGGCACCATAAGCAAGTGAAAATCCACATAGAAGAGCCAGCTTTTGTCGGTTCATCGGTAGTTTCCCCGATTGCGATCCCAGGGCGATGCCAGTGTCCGGCGCCATCTGGAATGGGTCAGGGCATCCGTCTCACCCAGCGATGTCGGGGCGACGTTTGAAAGGGATAGCACATTTTGCCACGCGACGGCCTTCGAAACCGGAATGATCCCGTGTCGTTGTACGTCGACGGCCTAGCGGCAGCTTGGACCCGCGAGCGTGCACGGGGGCGCGGATCTCCGCCCGACGGTACGCGACGTGCCATGCCCGCTTCACGCGCTCGGTCGGGTCCGTCAGTGCGTGTCGGCGAACTGACACCCGCGCACGGTCTCGCGAAGGGCGGTGTCGGTCGCGACCAAGGCGGCCTCACGCCAGCCTCCCTTGTTGTGTTCGGCCCGACCGAGCCAGGCGCGCGCAACCTCGAGCGAGTGGACCGCGGCCGCCATGTTCGGCTGGTTGGCGCAGGCCGCGGGTCCCGGCGGTGCGGCCGGGGTGCACGCCACGGCGACGGCGAAGGCGAAGGCGAAGGCGGAACCGGCGGCGATCGCTTTCCAAGCGTTCATCTCTTCCTCCTGCCTTTCGTCAATGCGCGTCCGCGAAGGCGCAACCGCGTTGCGTTTCGCGGATCGCGGTATCCGTCCATTGAACCGCCCTCGCGCGCCAGCCGCCTTTGTTGTCCTCTGCCCGCTCGAGACCGGCACGCGCGTCGCGCAGCGCGACGAGCGCGCGCGCCATGTTGGGCTGGTTGCTGCAGGCCGCTTCGCCCTGCGCCGATGCGGCCCGGTAGCCCACGGTCAGCCCCGTCAAAAGAATGAACGTGAGCGCGACGATCTTCCACCCGTTCATGAGTCCTCTCCTCCTCGCGAGCGTTCAGGCTACCCAACTCCCTTGCGCCGTGCCGACCCGGGCGCCCCATGCGTCCGCGGCAGCCGCATCCTCTTGGTTTATGCATTATTTATGCATGGGCGCCTGCTATTTATCGAAATAGTACACCGGACCTTGCATGCCGAAGTCATCATCTGGCGACGATGGAGGGCGAGGTAATGATGAGCGAGGACACGACCGCAGGCCGCGCGAGCGAACCGCCGCCCAGAGAGGCGGGGGCCCCGAGCACACGGGCCATGATGCCCTTGATCCTGGTCGTCGAGGACGACGCTCGCATGCGCAAGTACCTGCGCTCGATGCTCATCGATGAGCGCTTCCGGGTCGTGGACGCCGAAACCGGGTCGCAGGCACTCGCGCAGGCCGGGGGTCATAACCCCGACTTCGTCGTCCTGGACTTTGGCCTTCCAGACCTGGATGCCGTGCAGGTAACGACCAAGCTGCGTGAATGGTCGGCCGCGCCGATCCTTGTTCTCTCGGCGCATGACGACGAGCAAGACAAGATCGCCGCCCTCGATGCCGGCGCAAACGACTTCTTGACCAAACCGTTTGGGACGGGAGAGCTTCTTGCGCGCATCCGCGTCTGGCTACGGCATAGCCAGCGGGCCGATGCGGATTCGCTCGACTCGGTCCTCGAGGTCGGAGACCTTCGAATCGATTTTGCGAAGCGCAGTGTGTCCGCTCGGGGCCAGGAAGTCCGCCTGACTCCGACGCAGTACAAGCTGTTTGGTGTCATGATACGAAACGCCGGTAGGGTGCTCACCCACGAGCAGATCCTTTTTATGGTCTGGGGCTCCTCCTACGCCAAGGAAACGCAGTATCTGCGCGTGTACATGGGCAAGCTCCGACAGAAGTTCGAGGTGGATCCAGCGCGTCCGAAGTACTTCCTGACCGAGCCGGGCGTGGGATACCGGCTGCGAGGCGAGGTTTGAACAGCGCGGCACGCGATCCGCTTACGATTTGAGAAGATTTCGTCGCGCACGATTCGTGGGGAGTCCCGCAGACCGCGAAGGAAGACTGAGCCGTTGCCCCGGCGCGTGCGAGCGCTTACGGGAGCGTCATCGAGGGTGCGGTTGGGGCGCATCGCGCCGAGAGCTTCTCCGCGACGCTCTCGGGCGTGCGGGCAGAGCTACTGGACCGCGGACGTCGAGCTACGCAACGGATGCGCCTCAGCGAACGCCATGGCGCGGGCGGCGAGCTTGATGTTGGAGCCGCCGTCGTTCGCCTCGAGCGTGACCGAGTAGTTGCCATTCTCGGGCTTCACCTCCACGCTCACCCAGGTGTCGGGAAGCCAGAATGGATCCTCGGGCAACGAGGCTCGGTCGATCCTTCCGAGAAGCGCACGTGCGCCGTGGCACTGGAGAATTCGCGTCATCCGCTCCGCCGAAACGCCCTCGGGCGGGCGGATGACCAGTTTGGCCCCATCGACCCGCTCCTCGGCGCCGTTGCCGCCATGGGTAAGAACGTGGGAATAAAGAGGCTCGGCCTGGATCACGGAGGCACTTTGCACGATCTGGAGGTCGCTGTCGCTCGCCTTCCCGGAGTCGCACTGGACGCGTTCAACTTCCGCAGCTTGCGTCGCGGGCAGAGTGCCGGCGCAACCGGCCATCGCCGGTAGTGCCAGCGGCAGTAGCCCGAAAAAGAGCTTGTTCATGATTTGCACCTCTGCGAGGTGCTCTACAAGCGTCATGCCAACATCATTTCGACAAGAACCGAGCCGAAACATATTGGAAACGAAGTTTCAGGACGGGGCAGGCTGGTGCGGCAGCCCGCGGTACTGGGACCGTTTGCGACGTGCGGTCCCATGGGGGTGGGTGCGTCACCCAGGTCAGCCCCGATGGGCGCGGTGATTGATGCATGGCATTTCCCGATCGACCGCGCCGGAGCGAGGCTGCGTGAGCAGCCGCTCTCGGCTTCAAGCAGCAGATCCGAAGCGGTCGTTGGGCTCGTCAGGTGAATCTGTTGTGGGCACGGGTAGGGACGCTCGCCCCCCGCCTCACATCAGGGCCACCGGCAGACGCGAGAAGGCGTCACGGCTGTGATTGGGTGAAAGCGGCCCACTCCTCCGATCAAGACTCTGCGCCGTTGAGTCCGGATACTCGATATCGAGGTTTGTTCAGGCACCCCCTTGTTTCCAGCTGATGGCATGTTCATTCATTGAATCACGCAACAGATCTGGAGGTGGACCTTGAAAACAGCCGTCCTCGCGGTTCTCCCGATAGCAGCGCTGACCGCGGCATGCGCGTCCGCATTTCCCCCCGCGGAAAAGGCCGCTGAGGTCGAACGACTTCAGTGCGATTCCGGCGCCACCGCCGAGAATGTCATCCGCTCGGTCAAGGTGATCGAAGCCGGGCCCCTCTACTCGTATTCGGCCTCGAACGCGGGCGACAACGACCTGAAGATCGTTGATGGAGCCAAGATCGTCGTCAGGCCTCCTGAGGGTGTGTCGGCGGATAGGCTGTTGAGAATCTTGCAATGTCACAGTGCTCAGGTGTTGCTTGGCCAGCAGGCCAACGTGGCCGCCGACCCCTTTTGGTTGCCCGGCACGTGGCTGAACATCGACGTGAAGCCGGAGCACGGCAACTATGCAGTGACACTCGAGGCGGACTCGGTCCGCGATAACCTCAAGGTCGCCGCGCACGCGATGGCGTACGGCAGGGCGCAGGCGCTGGCCGGTAACTCCGTCGACCAGTAAGCAGGGAGACGGACGGGAGCTTCGATGAATCCGCCGACGCCTTTGCTGTTGATCGAGCCGACGACGAGCGCGGGTGGGTTCGTCTCGGATGGGAATCCCGCCTCGAAACATCTCTACGGCGACGCCGGCTGACTGCGAGGCGCGGGGTTGGGCCGGGCTTTAACGAATTTCAAGGTCATCCGGTCGCTCTCGCCAATCGCGTTGTACGTGTCTCGATCCTTGTCGCCAAGACGCAGCGTCGGCGGCAGCGCCCAGACGCCTTCCGGATAGTCCTTGGTGTCCTTCGGATTGGCGTTGATCTCGGATTTTCCCGCGAGATCGAACCCCGCAGCCCGGATCTGGGCAATGGCCCATTCCTCGGGCACATATCCCTTCTTCGCGCTCTCGACGGGATCGGCGCCGGCAGTGGCACGATGCTCCTCGATCCCCAAAACACCGCCCGGCTTGAGCACGCGGTGAATCTCCTCGAGCCATGACGACAGCGTCCCGTTGTTCTGCAACCCGTGCAGGCCGCGCATG
>JBEKOY010000098.1:0-36415 GCA_049521295.1 Polyangiaceae bacterium
GCCGGCCTATTGAGTGCTCTCCAGTGGGTCATCCTCGATACGGCGATCGAACACCCGAGGTCCGTCGGCAGCGTGCCCGTGCTTCTGCTCGAAGGCTTCTGGGTCGCTGTCGGTCTGGTGCTGCCGCGCATCCGCCGAAATCCATGGATAGGGGTCCGGACCCCGTGGACACTGTCGTCGGATGAAAACTGGGCGAGGACGCATCGCGTCGCCGGACTCACCTTCTGCATCGGCGGATCGCTGGCATGGCTCTGCACGATCTCGGGGGTCGCGCCGCTCGGCATCGTCGTCCTCGTGGCGTCCGCTGGGGTCCCCGTGGTGTATTCGTTCGTGCTGGCTCGCCGGCTGCCGGACGCGTGAAGTGGCCGGCGACGTTCGACGGCCCGTAGTGTCGCAAGACGGCATTGGCGCGAAGCCGTGGTAGCCACGGGGCCGACGGTCCCGTCGTAGAGAACGGCGTCGCTCCGATGGCCCGCTTGGGCCCCTACCGCAGCCCAGGGAGGCGCTTCTCGATGGCCTCGAGCTGCTTCGGATAGCCCTCCGGAAGCGGCACGCTCCGCGCGAAGTCAATCGCGGCGCGCAGCGAAGCGCGTGCCCCCGCGGTGTCTCCTTTCGCCACGAGCACGTCGGCTTGCAACGACCAGAGGCGCAGCTTGCGGGGTCCGTAGGCACGGTCGAGAGCTCGTTTCGCCGCCGCGAGCGCCTCGTCGTAGTTCTTCATCGCGAAATACGCCGATGCGAGACGCGCCGGCGGGTTGTAGTCGTCCGGAAAATCGCGCTCGCTCTGCTCGAGCATCGGTATGGCGCGCTGCGGCTCGCCCATCGCTACGTAGGCCATCAGCCGGTGTGCGTCGAATACCGCGCGCGCGGGCGGCGAGGACGCGAAGGCGGCTTGTTGCTCGAGAAACGACCCCCATGCGGCAGCCAATCGCTTGGCATCGTCGTTCCGACCCAGATTGCGGTATGCGCCGATCAGGTAATCGTACAAATCAGAACGGTCGTCGGCGAGGATCGGCTGTGACGGGTCGGACACCACGCGCTCTGCGAGCGCCGCCAGATCGGCAAGCCGCCCTCGCTCGGGAGCGCCCGACGGCAATCTTCGCCCGCAGTCGATCCCGGAACGCAGCACATCGGCGAGCGCCGTGCCGGGGGGCATCCTGGGGGCTTCGCGGGCCGCCGCGGTCAAGCACTCCGACAGCCGTCCGTCGCCACTCTGGCGCGCAATGAGCGCGTCGACGGCGAACGGACCCGTCGGACCCTCGCCGGTTCGGGTATCGTCGAGAAGCGCGACGAGCTCACGCGCGGTGAGAGAGCCCGGCCAGGCCAACACCACCCGCTCGTCGCGCGCATCAAGGACGAATAGAGTCGGCAGGACCTTCACCCCGAGCTTCGTGACCAGGGCGGCGTTTCCTTCGCGCTCCGTATCGATCGACAGCCAAACGAAGCGAGTTGAAATCGATCGCAGGCGGTCGTCGGTGAAGACGAAGGCGCGCATGCTGAGGCACGTATGACACCAAGGAGCCCAGGTATCGACGAACAGCGGCACGCCGCGCGCGCGAGCCTCCGCACGCGCGCGAGCGTAATCGTCTTCGATGAATCGCACCGGAGCAGCGCCGGAGGCTCCGGCGTCATCGGGACCGGCGGAATGGGTGGCCTCATGGGGGACAGCCCCGGCGGCGGCCTGCAGGGACGGGTGAATGGTTCCCGACGCGCCGCAAGCCGCCAGAACGAGTACGAGCGGCGCTAGGCCCCTCGGCCACCTGGGAGTGCCGGAAGGGGTCATCCTTGGAACGCCGATCCTCAAGACTCGCCCGCCGAATGCTCACGCAAACCGCACGGGCTGGCTACCGAATATGTCGCATGGCGACGCCTGCAGACGGGCGTCGGCATGCCCGATCGATCGCGCCCCATCGAACTCGGCAGATCGCCGATACCGGACTCGAAGATTGTTTCGTCTCGTGTCTTGTATGGTGGACACGCGCCACACGCCGTGCTCTTGTTGAAGCGTTGGCGAGCCGCTCCGGCCCGCATGAACGTTCTGGAGGAGTCGGATGAGCCGCTCACAAGCCGGTCTGTCCCGGTTCCGCTGGCTGCTCGCAGCGGGCGGCGTAGCCCTGGTGCTTGCGACCGTCGTCGCTTGGCGCCGGACGGCCCACGCCAGCAAGGTTCGCTTCATTCGCATCACGTGCTCATTGGCGCCGAGCGGTGAGCGCACCTTCTCGGGACTCACGGCGGTGATTGTGTCGAACGGATGGCTGGATCGGGAGCTTCGCCAGCGGGGCGTCGCGGTCGAGTGGGTCCCCGTTTCGGGCTCGTCGGTCGGGCCGATCATCAACGAAGGGTTTGCCAGCGGGACGATCGACATCGCGAGCTACGGCGATCTTCCGTCGATCATCGCCAATGCCGCGGGGGTGCGGACGGAGCTCATCGTCCCGAGCGGACGTGGAAGCGACACACACCTGCTCGTCCCGCCCGACTCGAGCGCCCAGTCCATCCTCGACCTGAAGGGCAAGCGCATCGCCATTCACCGAGGAAGGCCGTGGGAGCTTCCGTTCAGTCGGCTCATCGACTCGGTCGGATTGACCTACGACGACTTTCAAGTGTTGAACCTGGAACCGCAGGCCGGCGCGGCGGCGCTCGCCGCGCGCAAGGTGGACGCGCTTTACACGATTAGCCCGTACCTGCTCGTCGAAAAGGGGGTCGGCAAAAGCATCTGGTCGACGGCCGAGGCCCCTCCGGATTGGAAGATGCGGGCCGAGGTGTGGGCATTGCGCGATTTCGCGACACGCAACCCGGAGCTCACGCAAATCGTTGCAACGGCGTACGTGCGCGCCGCCTATTGGGCGGCACTGCACCGTGACGAGATGCTTCAAATTCTCTCGAACGCTGGGACTCCTCTCCAGGTTCTGAGCAAGGACTACGGTGAGGGCGACGCCTGGCGAGACCGGTGGTCGCCGCTCTTTGATGCCCCCTTGCTGGCGCACTACGAGCATGCCATCGGCTACGCCCGCGACAAACAGATGATCCCGCGCACCGTCGACTTCCGCGAGTGCTATGATGATCGGTTCGTTCAGCGCGCGCTTGAGGACCTGGGACTGAAGGACTTCTGGCGGCCGTGGGCGCCCGCTCGTCCGACCGACCAGGCGATGATCGACTCGGGGAAGTCCCCGTGACATGACAGAAAGCGTCGACCGGGTCTGAGACTCGGAGGTCCCGACTTTCCGGGACAGGCCCTCTCGACGCCGGGCGCACACCCGCAGTCGCTCCTGCGCCGAGCGGCACTAGACCGCAGCCAGGACTTCGGCCGCGTGCCCCTCGGGCTTCACGTTGACGAATACGCGCGCGATCGTGCCTGCGCGGACGATGAACGTCGTCCGGTGGATACCCTCTTTCCCGTTGGGCTTGGGACCCCAAACCCCAAAGCGGTCGGCAACCTCGTGCCCGGGGTCCGACAGAAGCGGAAAATTCAGCGCATATTTATCGCGAAATGCGCGGTGACTCGCGACGTCGTCCGGGCTGATCCCGAACACGTGGGCCCGCTCTTGAAACTGCGACCGCGCGTCACGGAATTCCTTGCACTCGATGGTGCAGCCCGGCGTATCGTCCTTTGGATAAAAGAAGAGAACGATGGGCTTGCCCTTGAGCGCCGAAAGCGTCACGTCCTCGCCCAGGTCGGTCTTGAGCGTGAACTCCGGCACGGTATCTCCTTCTTTGAGTTGCGGCATGGGGCACACCTTACCTGACCTCGCGGCCGTGGACAGCAGAGCTGGGGGCACAAGATGAATCCCACCCTAGGCTCGTTCTGAAATACAAAGACAATCGTCGAGAGCGCATTCACGCCTCGATCGCAACGTCAATCGCAACCGGGACCGGATTGGCCAGGATGTCGAGCACTGGGCAGTGCGCGTTGACGACGTTGCGGAGCTGATCCAGTTGCTCCGCGGTCGCGCCGCGCGCGCGGAGCTTCACCGTCCCGCGAATTCGCTGGTAGCCCGCTCGGACCAAGGGGTCGACAGCGAAGAACCCTCGCAAATCGAGGTCTCCGCGGAGTTCTACGGAGACGGAGTCCAGTGGAATTCCGAGTGCGGTCGCGAACGCGCGATACGTGATTTCCTGACAACTTCCGAGCGCGGCGAGGATGAGCTCGACCGGGTTGGGACCGCGGTCGGTGCCACCGAGGCTCGCCGGTTCATCGATGATCACACGGTGATCGCGCAGGGACGCAACCGACCGAAACCCGTCTTGCAGCGCCGAGGACGACCGGAAGGACACTTGAGCTGTCGCTGGATGATTGCGAAATTCGTTTTGGGTATCGGCGATCAGCTTTTTCAAGTCCGAAGGCATGGCTTGCTCCTCGCCACAACGGGTGCGGCGATGCGTACCACGCGTCTAACATAGAAGACAAGTGTCCTGACATGGAACCGCGGGGGGTTTGAGACGATCGGACCCACGGCCACGCTTGCTTCTTTCGGTGGCAAGAGCGCTTGGCGCGCGTATCGCCGTTACGCCCACTTCCAGCACAATCCCGAAGTGGAACCGCACCGTGTGGGATAATCCATAAAATATCGATTATACTAATAAAATTGGCTGTGGATGCAAGCCAGCCGCAGACCATTCGCCAAGGAACCGAACGGCCGGAGTCCGGGCCGAAGAGTCCGCCTATGGCCGGCGGATCAGGACGATCGGGCCACGTGCTCAGTTTGGCACGCCCCCTTGCCGGTCTTATGGGCGAAATCATGACGAAATGCGCTTGGCAAGGCTCGTGCACTTGAACCCGGCGTGGCTACGAGGTCCTCGGACACGCTTCGCGCCCGAGTCGCACGCGGTCAGCCACCGGAGAAACTTCCCATGGTCACAGCCCGCAGAGCCCGCGCCTCACGCATGCACACGCTTCGTACCTCGGTCGCCCCCCTCCTGGCGGTCGCTGGCATGGTCATCCCGGCCAGCGCCCGCGCCGACAC
Source organism: Polyangiaceae bacterium (assembly GCA_049521295.1). Classification (GTDB taxonomy): domain Bacteria; phylum Myxococcota_A; class Polyangia; order Polyangiales; family Polyangiaceae; genus Palsa-1150. Next base: position 4,962 of record JBEKOY010000098.1, read on the forward strand.
GACGTGCTCCCACGACAGCGACTGCACGAAGGGGTTTACCTGTCAGGTCTCCGGGGTCGCGGTATGCCCGCCGACGCCGATCTGTCCCCCCGGCGAGACGTGCGCGATACCCGTCATCGCGTGCACCCCCACAACCTCTACGTGCCAGCCCGGCCCTTGTTCCACCGACAGCGATTGCGCGGCGGGCATGGTGTGCCATGCGGATTCGTACCAAACCTGTTCGACTCCCGGATCGCCCCCTTGCGGCAAAAGCGAGGCCCCGTGCCCGGCCCCCACTGCCCCGACGTGCACGACGACGACCGAACCCAGCTTGTGTGTGCCAAAATACGACCTTCCCTGCACCGTTACCTCGGACTGCGGGGACCACTTCACATGCGTGCCGGATGTCGAGACGAGCTGCTGGGGCAGCGCCAGCGGGGGAGCCAGTGGCAGCGGCGGAGGCTCGGGCACAGCATCGACGTCGGTCGCCGTTCCGCCTGTCGCCACGAACCTTCCGAACATTCCCGTCGATGCCGGCCTCGTCGTTCCGCCGCCGGTGGCCGTGGATGCGGGCTGTGTCACGACCACCCTCTCGACATCGAGCTGCCAAGCCGACACCATCGTGTGCACCACCGACAGCGAGTGTCCGGCGACGTGGACGTGTGTGGCTCAGCCGACCGCTGTATACAACGGCATCGCGTGCGCCGAGCCGGCCCTTCTCGTGGACGGATCGGCGGTCGTGCTGCCCTGCGACGTTGATGCCGGTGCCGCCCCTCCTTCGCAAAGTCTCTGCGTTCCGCCGTACTCTACGTCCGTCATCGGAACCGGGGCGGGCTCTGGGACAACGCTGAACGGCTCCGGCAACGTGCCTGTCGCCAGCGCCCCGGCCAACGGCGGCTCCGGTACCGGCAGCTCGGGCGGAGGCGGCCAGCCGGCCCCGACGACCGGCACCGCCGGCTCCTCCTCCACCAACGGGGGGGCGGCCACGGCCGCGACAAGCCCCCCCGCGGCTTCCGGAGCGTCTCATGACGAGACCTCGGACGGAGGTTGTCAGGTGGGCGCTTCTCCCGCGAACACCGCACCCGGGGCACTCCTCGGGCTCCTCGCGCTGCTCGGCTTCGCGCTTCGTCGCCGCACGCGCGACTCCGTCTGAGCCCGACCCGGTCCGTCCTCTACCGTTCTCCGAGAAGCAGACGGGGTTTTGCGCGGGGCCCGTCGGTCAGGCCGAACTCGCGCAGGGCTCGTTCGCGAATGAGCTCCACGGCCTGCGCGGGTGAATCCAGGATCACGAACCGATCGACGTCTTCGCGATCGATGGTGTTCGCCGCGAGGAATCGATCCCGCAGCAAGGTGACGAGCGGACCCCAGAAATCGGCACCGAGCAACACGAGCGGGAATTGCTTCACTTTGCCGGTCTGAATCAAAACGGCGGTCTCGAACAGCTCGTCGAGGGTTCCGAGCCCGCCCGGCAATGCGACGAACGCATACGAATACTTCACGAGCATTAATTTGCGCACGAAGAAGTATCGGAACTCGACCATGCGATCGAGATACGGGTTGGGGCGCTGCTCCTTCGGCAGCAGGATGTTGCAGCCGATCGAACGCCCCCCCGCGCGCTTCGCGCCACGGTTCGCGGCCTCCATCAGGCCGGGCCCACCTCCGGTCACGACGGTCAAGCCCGCCGAGGCGAGACGCTCGCCGATCTCCTCACCGAGCCCGTAGTAGGGGTGTCCCTCCGCAAATCGCGCCGACCCGAAGACCGTCACGCACGGTCCGACGAAGTGCAAGGCGCGGAAGCCTCGGATGCACTCGGCAAATATCCGCAGCGCCTGCTGCAGCTCGTGACGGCGCGTGTGCGGCCCTTCGAGCAACGTTCGCTCGGACGGATCCGGCGTCGACCCGGGCCAGCCGGACTGAACTCTTCCTTGCAGAGGCTGCGTGGCGATCATTCGGAGGGCAGATGAGCAGCTCGGCCAGAGCGGGCGCAAGAGAAGACGCACTCGCCTGCTGACGAGATTGTCGCCGCCGGGGACCCCCTCGTCCTTGCTCCGCCGACCCGATCTTGCGCCATGGGCGCCTGGAGGTGGCGCGCCTATTTCGCAAGGCGCGCATCGTGGCTACTTTGCCTTGCAATGAACACCACGATCGGCGAATCCCTCACCCCGACGCCGGCTGCCCCCTCCGGGGTTCGTACGGTGGAAGCGATCCACCGGAGCACCGGTTTCCACTGGGTCGGCAATGGCTTCCACGTATCGACGTATTTCCCGAGCGCGAACCTTCCCGCCGAGCGCGTCAGTCCCTTCGTCCTCATGGATTATGGGCCGCCGAAATCGTTCTCTCCGCTGCCGCAAGGCAAGCGCGGCGTCGGATGGCATCCCCATCGCGGCTTCGAGACCGTCACACTCGCGTGGGAAGGGTCGGTCGCTCATCGTGACAACGCCGGCCATTCCGGAGTGATCGGGCCGGGTGACGTTCAGTGGATGACGGCGGGCGCCGGCATCTTCCACGAGGAGTTCCACGAGGAGCAGCTCACCCGGCGCGGCGGGCGCATGCACATGATGCAATTGTGGGTCAACCTTCCCCGTAAGGACAAGAGCGCAGCACCCGGCTACCAGCCCATCGCCGCGTCCGAGATTCCAACCGTACGGCTCACGCGCGGCGGAAGCGTCCGCGTCGTCGCCGGCGAGTACGAGGGAGCCCGCGGTCCCGCGCGCACGTTTACGCCGATCACGATGCTCGACGTGCGTGCCGGCGCCGGAGAGCCCGTGGTCGTCCCCCTTCCCAGGGGCTACAACGTCCTCTCCGTCGTCGCGAGCGGAGCCGTCACCGCGGGTGGCGTCTCGGCGAGCGCTGGCGAGCTGCTCGTCTTCGCCAACGACGGGGGTGCCGCCGTCATGACGGCGGAACAAGCGGCCCACGTCATCGTTCTCGCGGGCGCGCCGCTCGACGAGCCCATCGTTCAATATGGGCCATTCGTCATGAATTCGATTCAGGAAATCGAGCAGGCCTTTGCCGATGTGGAGGGCGGGAAGTTCGGCCCGGTCCCGGCGTGATGTACCCATGGTGATCGTCCGACCCGCCGAAGACCGCGGCCACGCCTCCCACGGCTGGCTCGACTCGCGCCACACGTTCTCCTTTGCCGACTACCACGACCCCAAGCACATGGGCTTTCGGTCCTTGCGTGTCATTAACGAGGACCGCGTGCAGGCGGGCCGAGGCTTCGGGACCCATCCGCATCGAGACATGGAAATCATCTCGTATGTACTCGACGGCGGCCTTCAGCACCGAGATTCGATCGGGACCGGTTCGATCATTCGTCCTGGCGACGTGCAGAGAATGAGCGCGGGCAGCGGCGTCTCCCATAGTGAGTACAACGCGTCGCAAAGCGAACTCGTGCATTTTCTTCAGATCTGGCTGCTTCCAAACGAACTGGGAATCAAGCCGAGCTACGAACAGAAGGCGTTCCCCGATGCGGAGAAGCGCGGCCGCGTGCGCGTCGTCGCCTCGCCCGACGGTCGCGACGCGAGCGTTACGATCCACGCCGATGCCGCGGTCTACGCAGGTCTTTTGGACGAGGGCGAGAGCGCCGATCTCCACCTCGGTCGCGACAGGCACGCCTGGGTTCAAGTGGCCCGTGGCAAGGTCCGGGTCAACGGACGGGACCTCAAGGCCGGTGACGGCGCTGCCCTCTCGAACGAGGAACGTGTCCACGTGGAAGGGCTCGACGAAGGCGAAATCCTCGTATTCGACCTCGCGTGAGGGCTTTCGAACCCCGAGCTCTACTCGTCTCGAACGCCGGCGGAGCCAGGGGAACCAGCGGTAGCTGATTGACGGCTTTCACGCTCGGGCGGATAAGCGAAGCACCGTGCCGCGACCCCCTTTCGCAAGCTGCTTTCCGGCCCTGGTCACAGTCGCCGCGTGCGCGACGCCCACACCCGTCCTGCCGAGCCCATCGCCGCCGCCTGTGCCGTTGGCAAGCGCCGCTTCTCCGGTCGCCCCGACCACGCCGGCGCGGGCACCGGCCCCCGAGCCCGAGGCGCCCTCGGGCTACGACAGACCCCCGCAGAACATCCTCGACGTCCTGCACGCCCCTTCGCCGCCCGTGCCCTACGTCAGCCCGACGCGCGACACGCTGCTCCTCGTGTCGTGGCAAGACTATCCGCCCATGTCGCGCGTCGCGACCCCGTTCCTCCGCCTCGCGGGTGTGCGCGTCGAGCCCAGAAACCACAGCCGCCACGATACGCCAGGCGGCTACGGCATCACCCCGTGCGCGACCGACTACGTGCTCGCGCGCGTTGCCGACGGCGCCCAGGTTCACATCGCTCTTCCGACCGGCGCCTGCCCGGGCAGGCCCTTCTGGACCGCCGACGGCAAGCGCTTCGCCTTCCAGAACATCACGGCCGACGCCGTCGAACTGTGGCTCGGCGACGCGGTCAGCGGCGAGGCGCATCCCGTACCGGGCGTCCGGCTCAACCCCATGCTCGGCAGCACCGCACAGTGGATGGCCGACCAGAAGACGCTCCTCGTCAAGCTCGTCCCCGACGGCCTCGGTGCAGCGCCGCCGGCGCCCCTCGTGCCCAACGGCCCGAGCATCCAAGAGACCGGCGGGCAGAAGGGACAGAGCAGCACATACGAGACGCGCGACACACTCACGAACAAGCACGATGAGGACCTCTTCGATTACTACGCCACCTCGCAGCTCGCGCGGGTCGACACGGCGACGGGGACGGTCACGCCACTCGGCAAGCCCGGCGCCTACGACGACGTCGACGCGGCGCCCGACGGTGAGCACATCCTCGTGACGTCGATCCACAAGCCGTATTCCTACGTCACGACCTACGATCGGTTCCCGCACGACGTCGACGTCCGGGATCGCTCGGGCGCCGTCGTTCACCTCGTGGCGTCGCTCCCGCTCGCCGATCGCGTCCCGGTCCACGGCGTTCCCACCGGACCGCGAGACTTCGAGTGGCGCTCGACCGAGCCAGCGACGCTAGTCTGGGCCGAGGCTCTCGACGGTGGCGACTGGAATGTCAAGGTTGCCGCGCGGGACAAAATCATGCGGCACTTGGCCCCTTTCACAGCGCCGCCCGTCGAGCTCACGCGCACCGAACAGCGGTTTGACGGGCTGTCCTGGGGCGAGCAGCCGAGTGTGGCCCTCTTGCGCGAGTACGACGAGAATCGGCACTGGACGCGCACGTTGGTGACGAACGTCGACGATCCTCGGGCCCCGCCGCACCGGATCTGGGACCACTCGACCGACGAGCACTACCAGGACCCCGGCTTGCCCGTATTCCGGCAGCTGCCGAACGGCGCCTGGGTCGTGCAGCAGGATGGCGATGCCATTTACCTCGCGGGCTCGGGATCGTCGCCCGAGGGGGACCGGCCCTTTCTCGACCGCTTCGACCTCAAGACGCAGAAGACCGAGCGCCTCTTCCGGAGCGACCGATCGTCGTACGAACGATTCCTCGCGTTCACTGGGACCAACACGCGCACCTTCCTCACGTGGCACCAATCGCCGTCGGATCCACCGAACGCGTTCCTGCGAACGCTCGGGCCTGGGGTGGCGGGCGCACCGGCCGACGAGCCTGCGTACGCGTCCACCGCGAGCGCGATCACGCACATCCCCGATCCGACGCCCGCGGTGCGCGCGATCAAGAAGCGGCTCGTCAGGTACAAGCGAAACGATGGCGTGGATCTGTCGTTCACGCTCTACACGCCCCCGGACTACAAGGAGGGGACGCGCCTTCCGGCCATCCTCTACGCGTATCCGCTCGACTACGCCGAAGCGTCGAAGGCCGGGCAGGTCACCGGTTCGGAAGAGACGTTCACGCGCCTGCGGGAATACAAGCTGCTACTGCTGGCGGGATACGCCGTCATCGACCAGGCGGCGTTTCCGATCGTCGGAGACCCGAAGAAGGCTTACGACACCTACCTGGAGCAACTCGTGGCCGACGCGAAGGCGGCGGTGGCGAAGGCCGTGCAGCTCGGGGTGGTCGATCCCGATCGCATCGGCGTGACGGGCCACAGCCACGGCGCTCTGATGACCGCGAACCTCGTGGCCCATTCGAGCCTCTTCCGGGCCGGCGTCGCCACGAGCGGTTCGTACAACAAGACGCTCACTCCCTTCGGCTTCCAGAACGAGCGCCGGTCGGTCTGGGAGGCGCAGAGTGTGTACCTCAAGGTGTCGCCGTTCTTCTTCGCCGACAAGCTGAAGACGCCGCTGCTCATCGTGCACGGTCAAGACGACGCGAATCCGGGGACCACGCCTCTGCAGGCCACGAAGCTCTTCGAGGCCATCCGGGGCAACGGCGGCACGACGCGCCTCGTCATGCTCCCGCACGAGCCGCACTGGTATTCGGCCATGGAATCGAACGAGCAGCTGATCTACGAGATGCTCCGCTGGTTCGACAAGTACGTGAAGAGCGCGCCGAAGGGATAGGTGGACCCTCGGGCGAAGGGTCGGGTCGCGGGTCGAGGTCGCGGGTCGGGATCGCGGGTCGGGGTCGGGGTCGCGGGTCGGAGTCCCATACGTCTCTCCTCGCCTTCTGAACGACGTGAGGTAGCGTCACGATATGGAACTCACGAAGCCACCCGTAGATGTGCAGCTCGTGCTGAAGGTCTCGTTCGACGAAACCTCCGGTCTTCTCATGGTGGGGTACAAAGCGTCGCCTGGAAACCTCGGAGCCACTCTTGCGTACGGGCTCAGCGCCTCGGAGGCGACTGCGCTTGCGCGAGCACTCGAGACATTCGCGAAGCGCGTACCATCGTAAAACACAAACGGCCCCACTCCCAGTCAGGTCACGGGCCTTACGCAACGCAGCCCGCCAGTACCGAAACCCGCGGACGACCTGCCGACCAGCGACCCGATGTACCGGTACGTGGCGAGCAACAACAGGTCGGCTAACCTCGAGATCGACCCCGTCCTCGCCACCTTTCACGGCGCACTGCGGGCACACCGGAACCCCAGGTAAACCTCGCGGAACGTCGGGTCGAAGCCGTAGCGGCCCGGAGCAACCAAGGACACCACGCCACCGCTGAATTCCCCGCCCCGTATCGCACGGGAAGAGGAGGGCGTGAGATAGGCGCAATTGATGCACGGATCGACGTATGGGGCGCGCCAATCCAGGGTCCACTCGTCGACCTCCCCCGCCAGATCGAGCTGACCCCAGTAACCGGCTCCCAGCAACGCGCTCCCCACCGGCGCGATGTGTGTCGAGTCATTCGAGGTATAGTAATCGTCGTAGATCGCGTACAAGCTGCCGGCGCCGGCGTCCCCCGCGCCCCACGGGTACTCCAGCTGCTGGCTTCCGCCTGCTGCGGCGTATTCCCACTCCGCCTCGCTCGGCAAAAAGCCCCCATCCCAGATGCAGAACGCGTACGCTTCGTACCAGTTGACGCAGTTGATCGGCAGGTTCTCTAGGATCCCGATACTCGGCGCATTCGTCCACGTGTCGGCCGCCGGCGGGGAAGCCGGCGAAACGCAGGAATCCGCCGAGCCCAAGTTCGTGTCCCATGTGCTGATCGCGCCGGCCCCGGTCGCGATCTCCGCGCTCCAATCCGTCGCGTCCCACCCCGGCTCGTAAGTGCCGGGGGCGCCGCTATTGGCCAGTCCCAAGCCCCCATTCAAGTGCGTATGAATGCCGCTGCCGTTCGCTGGCGGCGCACCTGCACTGCCCGTTACGTAGTTCACGTATTGACGAAAGCGACCCACAGTCACCAGATACTTGTCCAGGCGAAACCCGCCCAGGGTCGCCGGGTCGGCCTCCGCGGTCGGCCCGCCATCGGCGGCGAGGGTCACGTGCTCGCGACCGGCGTCCTCGGTGATGGGGTCGTACGTTCGATAGTAGGTCCCGCCGGGCACCTCCGGACTTGCACAGCAGCTCTCCGTCCCGCTGCCTCCAGGTCCGCATGTGCTCGTACCCGCGGCGCTGACCTGGCAGCTCGGCGGTTGACCGCAAACGCCCGCGGCGCAGTTCGGCGTCGATGCTGGACAGGCGACCGTGTCTCCCCACGTCCCCGCGGTGCACGTCTGCACCCCGTTGAATAGGCACCGCGTCGTGCCGTTTTGACAAATGTTGCACAGACCAAGCGCATTGCAGAAGGGCGCATCGTTTGGGCACGCTACGGCGCTTTCCCACTGGCCATTCAAGCCGCACGTCTGAACGCTGCTGCCCGAACACTGCGTCGCCGCCGGCCCGCAGACTGCCGTGTTTTCGTTGGCAACGTCCTCGCTTGTCCCGTCCGTGCTGCCGGCGTCGACGTCCTCGGCGCCCGAGCCAGTGGCGTCTGCGCCGGTCCCGTCCAGACTGCCGGTGTTCGTGAGAATCGCGTCCGCGGTGGTCCCGTCCGGGCTAGCGCCGTCCGTCCCGTCGGCGGTCGAGACGAACGCACTCGATCCGAGCGCACTCGACCCCGAGCTATTCACCGGGCGCGAGATCCCGGCCGGCGCCGAATCCGGCGACCCCGTCGTGGGCTCGTGCGTGACCAGACCGCACCCGAGCAGAACGAGGGCAGCGGCGCCCGGAGCGAAACCTCGGTTCATCTTCTGCAGTGGCGGCGGCGCGTCGCGGCGGACCACGAATCGTCGCGTCCACTCCCACCTTGGAACACAAGCGAACGTGACGGTGACCGATCGTGCCATCGCGAGCCGGAAGCGGTGCCGAGCGGGCGCACGGAACGGATGCGCGAGAGCGGCCTCCCGTCGTAGACCCGGATCGCGGACGAAGATCGACCGGGATGCCTCGGGGGAGGCATAAAGTCGGATGGAGCTCTCCCGCATGAAAAGTAAGCGCACCCACGCCTCGCTTTCGCTGTACGTCGAGCGACACCCCGCGCCGGCGGTCGCACGCGAGGCTGCGTCGTGCCGCTTGACGTGGCGAGAGCGAATTTCGTTGTTGCGATCGCAACGCGGCCGGGGAGGTGCTGAAGGATCGTGAGATTCGAGCACCCCCGGCGACCGGTAGCGTTGCTTCCTTGGCTGCGGAGCGGTCCGGCACTCGCTCTTCTACCCGCGCTCTCAGCGGCCGTCGCCTGCGACGACGCGATGAGCGCGCACCCGTCCGGCAGCCTGGGTGCGAGACCCGAGGACTCCGGACAGCCCCTGGCGGATGCAAACCTCACCTCCGACACGGGCGCGCAAATCGACGCGAGTCTCACGGTCGATGGGACTACTGATCTCGACGGATCGCAGAATTCGGGCCCTATCCTGGACGACGGGGACGCTGGGGAGGGTGCCTGCACCCTGGCCGCATTGACCGTCGATGATGCAGGCGGCTGCGGATCCGAAACGATGACCTTCCAGCTGTACGCCACACCGGGGGCCTGGGTCGGCACGAGTGGGGATAGCCCGTTGCCCGCATTCAACTGGCTCACGATCTTCTGCCCCGCGGGCAATCAGATCGATCTGTCGCCCACCGGGCTCACGGGCGGAGCCGACTGCGCCGATTGCACAGGGGGGTCGTTCAGCTACCCCATCGGCTCGTTCTGGGCGGCGCTCGGAGACGCGGGCACCATGACGCAGACTTGGAACGGGGTGTTCTACGCGGTCGGTGTGGGCTGCCCCGGTCTGATTCAAGAACCACCGCCTGTGCTCGAGGGCGCCTGCTTGATGCCCGGCTGCGCCCCAGCGGGAAGGTACGTCGCCAGGATGTGCGTGTGTGGGCCCGCAGCCTTCTCCGCGCTGAGTTCAACCTGTTCCGAGACCACCTGCATCGAGGTGCCATTCGATTATCCGTCGACCAGTGTGGTGTTTGGCACCCTCTAACAGCGGCACTGGCATGCTCATCTGCCGGAAAGCGCTCGCGCAAGCGCTTCAATGGGCACATCTTCGAAACTCGGGAACCGTAGCCAGCGGCCGCGGATCCACCGTCGCATGCTCTCGCGTGCCGTGAGAACGGCGATGCCCCTCAGCCACCCTTTGAGCGCATCGCGATCCTCGAGAGTGTCGATCGCCGCCAGCGCTCGAACGAACACCTCATGGAGCAAGTCGGCGAGCTCGGCATCGTGGCCTAGATCCGAGCCAGAATGCGCGCCAAATATTGTGCGTAGCGATCGAACAGCTCGACTTTCGCGGCCGCGCGGCCTTCGCGCAGGCGAGCGCGAGCGCCCGGATGTGCGCTCGAACCAGTCATAGGCTATAGGTGAGCCGGACCAGACGTCGCGGCCCAGCGCGATGACGGCGGGCCGTTCGAGTTTCGCGGCGCACTTTGCGAACTGCGAACCGGACGTTGTCAAAATAGCAATTCCGTCGCTGCGCGAAGGCTTCTGTGCCTGGCACGAGAGATGCAGCTTGCGCGCAAGCGCTCCACCCATCGCGCGCTGTCGTCAGGTGTGCAGCCGAAAGGAACCCACCCATGCCCAACGTCAACCCTTCGAACGCGCGCATCCCATTCCCTCTCGAGGCGCGAAGCGGCTTCGCGACGACGCCGCCGCCGGCGGGCGACAGGACTGCCTCCCTCTCGAACGCTCCGGGAGCGGCAAACCAGTTGTCCCGACGTCGCATCCTCGTCTGCGTCGACCAATCGACCTTCGCAGAGGGTTGTGTTCCCTACGCGGTCTGGCTCGCAAAGACCTTCGGAGGCGCCATCACCATCGTGCAGGTGATGCAACCGCACTACGAGGACCATGCACGGCCGATGAACGACGCGCTCGATTGGGAAATCTCGAGGCAAGAGGCAAAGCGCTACCTTGAGCGACTCGACAGCGATGTCTCGCTCGCCTTGGGAGAGCCGGCCGAGATCCGTCTCGAGCAAGGGCGACCCGCCGAGCGGATCGTCGATCTGGCCGTTGAAATCGCGGCGGATATCATCGTTCTCGCCAGTCGCGGCGACGGGGGAGCCCCAGCGGGCAGTCTCGGCCGCACGGCGCAGCAGGTTCTGTCGCTCGCGCGCTGCTCGGTGTTCATCGCTCACTCGTCGAGAGCGACCCCTGCGGAGGTGACTCCGAAGCGGATCCTCGTTCCGCTCGACGGCTCGCTTCGAACCGAAAGCGTCCTGCCCGCCGCGGCTCGCATCGCGAACACTTCGGGCGCGACGTTGCTACTGGTCCACGCCGTTCAAGAGCCTCTGCCGACCGCACTGCTCGACGCGGCCGAAGACCTCGATCTGGTGCGCAAGCTCGCCCTGCGCCTCGAGTTCGGCGCGAAGCGCTACTTGGAGCACCTCCAGCAGCAACTCGCCCGTGAAGTGACGTCGGTTCGAACGCTGGTCGTTCGCCATTCGAACGAACGCCAGTGCCTTCTCGACGTCTCCCAGAGGGAGCAGAGCGACCTCATCGTCCTCTCCGCACACGGATCGGCCTGCGATTCGGGCCGGTCCTTCGGCAGCGTCACGGCGTTTCTTCTGACCCATTCGACGATCCCCGTGCTGGTCCTGCAAGACCTGCCGGAGTCCGACGCTCACCGCATTCCAAACGTCGATGCGCAGCTTTCGCCGCCGTCGTTGCGGGCGAGCTACGCGTCGGAGAGGGCGTGACGGCCAGTGCAGACGCTGCGACGGTAGAGAGCACCGCGAATGCCGTCGCCCTCGAGGCGGATGCGCGCGCGCTCGCTCAAGCGCAACGCGATCTCGCGCGGGCCCGGAGGTTCACGACCCACTTCGAACCGCGACCGGTTGCGCGCCGCCTGGAGCGCGTCCAGAAACACCTTGCTGCCAGCTCTCCGGTCGACGCCGACCGTCTGAAAGCAGCCGAGTGGTTTCTCGACAACTACTACTTGATTCGCCGGGTCGCGCGACAGGTGGAAGAAGAGTTTCCGCAAGGCTTCGTGCGCCACCTTCCCCAACTCGCGTCCGGTCCGGCAAAAGGCCGGCCGCGCATCGACGTGCTGGCGCGGGCCCTCGTGGCCAAGAGCACGATGATGCTCGATTTGCCCATTTTGCGCCGCTTCGTCGATGCCTATCAGGCGGTGTCGCCGCTGACGATTGCCGAGCTGTGGGCGCTACCCACGATGCTGCGGGCCGCTGTGCTCGAGCACCTCCTTGAGTTTTTCGATGATCTGGGCATCCCCGGCCGCGAAAGAGAACGTCGGGTTCTCCAGCGCCGTCGCACCGACGGCGCCGGCGATGGGCTCGAATCGATCGTGGTGGACCCTGAGGTGGGCGTGGAGCGGTCGATTCGCGCGCTACGCGTGCTCGACGTCATCGACTGGAAAGCATTCTTCGAGAAGACCAACCGCGTCGAAGCCATCCTGCGGACCGACCCTTCGCACGTGTATGCACGGATGGATTTCGAGACGTGCGATTCGTACCGAAAGGTCATCGAGAGGCTCGCATGGGCCACGGGCACCTCCGAGGAAAGCGTGGCCAACCTCGTGACGGCCTTCGCGCGCGACCACGCACCCGACGAGCGTCGCGGCCATGTGGGTTACTACCTCGTCGCCGAAGGACGGCATGCCCTGGAGCAGCGTCTCGGGTACAGGCCGGTGGGCCCGGAGCTCTTCCGCAGGGCGATCACTCGCTGGCCGACGGTCTCGTATCTCGTACCGCTGACGCTCTTGACCTGGGCGCCGCTGCTCGCGCTGGCCGCGTATCTCATAGCGACCGGCGCACAAAATCGCGCGCGGCTCCTGTGGATCGGGGTGGCCGTCATCGTCGCCGTCATTCCGACCTCGGCGGCAGCCCTCGCGCTTGTCCACGTCGTGTTCGCACGATGCCTGCCTCCACGAACCTTGCCGAAGCTGAACTTCGAGAAAGGTTTGCCCGCCGAAGCGCGAACCCTCGTGGTCATCCCGACTTTGCTCGGGCGAGCCGAGGACGTGACGGCCATGATCCGCCAGATCGAGCTCCATTATCTTTCGAATCCCGACCCCCAGATCGAGTTCGCCCTTCTCACCGATGACGTAGACACCAAAGCTCTCGAGCACGGTTCGGAGAAGCAGTCCCTGCTCGAGAGCGCGTCGCAGAAAATCGAGACGCTCAACACGAAGCACCGTCGCCAGGGGCGCGGTCCGTTTCACCTGCTGCACCGGGATCGGCCCTGGAATCCATCCGAGCAGCGCTTCATGGGGTGGGAGCGCAAACGTGGAAAGTTGGAGGAGCTCAATCGCCTGCTCCGTGGAGACACGGGGACGAGCTACTCGCGCCATATAGGCGACCCCCAATCGCTTCTTGGAATTCGATTCGTCATCACTCTCGATAGCGACACGCAGCTGCCGATGGGAAGCGCCGCTCGGCTCGTGGGGCTTTTGATGCACCCATTGAACCGCGCGGTGTTCGAAGCCAAAACGGGTCGGGTCGTCGCGGGGTACACCATCGTGCAACCGCGCATCGAGACGTCCCCTTCGAGCTCGCGCCTGACCCGCTTTTCGCGCATCTTTGCCGGTGACGTCGGGCTCGACATCTACACGCACGCATGCTCCGAGCTCTATCAAGACCTCTTCGGCTCCGGAATCTACGTCGGAAAGGGGATCTACGACGTCGACGCCTTCATGCGGAGCGTCGAAGGTCGGGCGCCCGAGAACGCTCTCGTCAGTCACGACCTCTTCGAAGGGATCCACGGACGAACGGCCCTGGCGAGCGACATCCCTCTCTTCGAGGGCTACCCCTCGAACTACGCGACCTACGCATTGAGGATGCACCGATGGGTGCGGGGCGACTGGCAGCTTTTTCCTTGGCTCTTCGCGAGCGTGCCTTCCGCGAGCGGAGACCGGCGCAAAAATTTCCTGCTCGGCATCGATCGCTGGAAGATCGCAGACAATCTTCGGCGGAGCCTCACGAGCCCTCTGCTCCTCGCGCTGCTCGTCCTCGGCTGGACGTGCCTGCCGGGAAGTGCGCTGCTCTGGACGTTGGGTGTGCTTGCCATCCTTCTCGCGCCGATCCTGCCGGCGCTAACGGGTGGCCATCGAATGCGCCTCGCCAATCTGGCGCGCTACGCGCTCGCGGCAGCGTTTCTCGCCTACGAGGCTGCAATCGTCGTCGATGCCATCGTGCGCGTGCTCGTGAGAACGACCATCACGCGAAAGCACCTGCTGCAGTGGACGAGCGCCGCCCACGCGGCCTTCACGGTCGGCGCGCGATCTCCACGCGCCGTGTACTGGCACACGATGATGGCTTCGCCCTTGATCGCGATCTTGACCGGCGCCCTGGTCGCCTGGGTGCGACCGTCGGCGTGCATCGCGGCCGCGCCGCTCCTTTCGATTTGGCTGTTGGCCCCCGAGCTCGCCCGTTGGGTGAGTCAGGCTCCGCGCTCGCGCACCGAACACGTCACGGCGGGCGAGACGAAGAAGCTGCGCTTGCTCGCGCGGCGCACCTGGCAGTTCTTCGATGCGTTCGTCGGGCCAAACGACCAGTGGCTGCCGGTCGACAACCACCAGGAAGAGCCGCGTGAGCAGACCGCCCATCGCACGTCCCCTACCAACATCGGTTTGATGCTCGTGGCGACGCTCTCGGCGTACGACTTTGGTTACATCGGTCCGAGCGAGCTTTCGCTCCGCCTGCGGAGAGCGTTCGACAGCATCACGCGGATGCCCCATTACCAAGGCCATCTTCTCAATTGGTACGATACGACCAACCTGCAGCCGCTGCTTCCTCGCTACGTATCGACGGTCGACAGCGGAAACTTCGCGGGGTGCCTCCTCGCACTGAAGCACGGGTGCCGAGATGTGACGGCGGCTTCCGTCGTTCGCGCGGAGGCATGGGAGGGTCTTTCGGATTCGATCGATCTTCTCGACGAAGTCATTGTGTCGGTTCCGCTCGGTGCGGCCGACTCGCTTCGGTCGATCATTTCACGCATGCAGGATGCGAGTCTTCGCGCGCAGACCGGCCTTCACGACACCCACGCCACGCTTCGGACCCTCTGCGAGGTGACCGCCGCGGAGCTCGATCGCGAAGTCCTCGCGTTTCTCGAAACCGGGGCGGCCCGCCATGAAGCCGACGTGCTGCGTACCCTTCGAACAGCGATCGGCCGACTCCACCAGCACCTCAGCCAAATGCGGCGCGAATTCGACGCGCTATTGCCCTGGCTCGCGTTGACGGACGAAGCGACCGCCCACGGCATCGATCTGCCCACGGAGCTGCGGCTCGACGAGATTCCGGCCGTCGCCAAGCGACTTCGGCTCGATCTCGACGCAAGGCAAACCGAGCGGCGTTCGCGCGGAGAGGCGTCCGCCGTCCTCGAGTTGTCGGCGCAGCGGCTCGTGGAAGCCTTTCGGGCTGCGGAGGCCAACGCCACGGCTCTGATCGCAGAGCTTCTATCGCTCGGCTCGCGGGCAGACGAAGAAGTACGCGGAATGGACTTCGCACTCCTCTACGACGAGGAAAGAAAACTCTTTCGCATCGGCTATGACGCGACGATCGACCAAGTCGATCTGCATCACTACGATCTGTTGGCGTCGGAGGCACGGCTCGCGAGCTACGTGGCGATCGTCAAGCGCGACGTGCCCGAGTCGCATTGGTACGCCCTGGGTCGACCGATGACGCAAGTGGCCGGCGACCCCGCGCTCTTGTCGTGGGGCGGCACGATGTTCGAGTACCTCATGCCGGGCCTTTTGATGAGGAGCCAGGAAGGTACGCTGCTCGCCCGGACGAGCGCGCTCGCGGTCGCCGCGCAGATCGCCTACGGCAAGCGCAACAAAAGCCCCTGGGGCATCTCCGAGTCGGCGTATGCGCGCGTCGACGCCGACCAGACGTATCAATATCGCTCCTTCGGTGTGCCGGGACTCGGCTTCAAGCGCGGACTCGAAGAAGATCGGGTCGTTACTCCGTATGCGTCGATCCTGGCTGTCTCGATCCGGCCGCGGGCCGTCGTCGACAACGTCATTGCGCTCGAAGCGATGGGCATGCTCGGAGCGTACGGACTGTTCGAGGCGGTCGATTTGACCCCAGACCGCGCGCCACTGCCGCTGGATCACGCGCCGCGCGGGCAACCCTTCACCGTCGTGCGCTCGTACATGGCACACCACCAAGGAATGCTTCTCGTAGCGCTCGGCAACTTCTTGAACCGCCGCACCATGGTCGACCGGTTTCATTCCGATCCGTGGGTCGAGACGGGTGACGTGTTGCTCAACGAGCGCGCGCCAGACGCCGCGCCGGCGGAGTGGCCCGTCGCCGACGGCGCCAAGGTCGGGGGCACCTCCGAGGCCGTGCCGCCACCGCGCGCCCCGGCCCCATGGTCATCGGTCGATCAGGCGGGTCTGCAAGCGTTTGTGTTGAGCAACGGCCGCCTCGCGAGCTGGCTGACGAGCTCCGGGGGCGGCGGCCTCCGTTGGCAGGGGCTGGCGCTCACGCGCTACGAGCCCGACGGCACGCGCGACGGCGAGGGGATGTGGTTCTATCTGCGGGACGAAGAGAGTCGGCAAATCTGGATGGCGACGTCGCGAGAAGGCCGAACGACGTACGCGATGCACAAAGTCGAGTTTCATCGGCGCAACGAAGGCATATCGGTCCATGTCGACGTCGCGGTGGCAGCAACCGACGACGTCGAAGTGCGTCAGATCACCCTTCACAACGAGACGAATCGCCCGCGGCATTTGACGGTGACGAGCGCGGGCAGGCCCGTGCTCTTCGACGCGAAGCAGGCGCCGACACATCCGGCATTTTCGAGCATGTTCGTCGAGAGCGAACGGCTCACCGAACTCGACGCCCTTCTCTTTGCCCGCCGCCCCCAGTCGCCCGAAGAAGAACCGGCGGTGGTCGTGCATCGCCTCGTGCGCGATGGCGCTGCCGTCACATTCGCCGGCTACGAGAGCGATCGCGGAGCTTTTTTCGGACGCGGCGAGAGCCCTCAATCGCCGGCAGCGCTCGTCGCGCGGGAGCGGGGCCTTCGCGGTCGCGTCGGCGCGGTGCTGGATCCCATCATGAGTCTGATGGCGCGCGTCGATCTCGCGCCGATGGGCTCGGTGAAGCTCGCCTTCGTCACCACGGTAGGCCGATCGAGGGGTTCCGCGGTCGATTTGGCCCGCAAATACGGATCCATGCACGGGGTTCGGTGGACCTTTCTCGATGCCGAGCAGGAGAGTTCGCGGCGGCTGCAGAGCGCGAAGATCGAACCCGCCCTATTGCCGACCGTTCAGCGTTTGTTCTCCGCACTGGTCTTCGGCGATCCGACCCTGCGCGCTTCGGCTCAGGCGAGGGCGGCCGCGCAACCTTGTCAACGTCGTCTCTGGGGTCGAGGCATCTCCGGCGACGAGCCAATCGTGCTCGTACGCGTGAGCGACCCCAACGTCCCCCTGCTCGCCGAAACACTCGCCGCCCAGCGCTACCTTCGGTCGTGCGGCGTGCCGGTCGATCTCGTTCTCGTCGACGAGCACCCGTCGGGATACCTGACTGAAGGCTCGGGAACCCTTCAACGTGTGCTCTCCGACAACGGAGCCGACGAGTGGCTCAATCGGCACGGCGGCATCTTCGTGGTCGCCGCCGATCGCGTCCAGGACAGCGAGATCCGTCACCTCGAGGCCTGTGCGCGAGTGGTGCTCGATACGCGAGAGATCTCGCTCGGAGCGCGATGGGGACGTGCCGTCGAGGGCCCCCCGATGCTGCCGCGCTTCGAGCCGACGCTCGTCGACGAGACCGCCGAGCAACCGCGTCCGCGACCCGCGTTGTCCTTCGACAACGGTACGGGCGGCTTCTCCGAAGACGGTCGCGAGTACGTCCTCGAAGTCGGCCCGGCGAGATCGACCCCCGCGCCGTGGTGCAACGTCCTCGCCAACAGGGATTTTGGGTGCCTGGTGAGCGAGTCGTCGCTCGGGGTCACCTGGTCGCTCAACAGCGGCGAGAACCGGCTCACGCCCTGGAGAAACGATCCCGTCTTCGATACCCCGTCGGAAGCCTTGTACCTAAGGGACGAAGAGACGGCCGCGGTTTGGTCGACGACGCCCCTGCCCGCCGGCGGCGGTGGACATACGCTCATTCGCCACGGCGCCGGTTACACGACGTACGAGCGCGAGAGTCACGGTCTCGTTCAAGAGCTCACCGTCTTCGTTCCGCCCAACGCGACGCTCAAAGTCGTGCGTCTTCGGCTCAAGAACACGCTCGCGCGGCACCGGCGGCTGACGGCGACCTATTATGCGGAGTGGGTTCTCGGCAGCCGGCGCGAGACGCAACGGCCTTACATCGTGTCGGAGTTCGACCGGGACCACTCCTGCCTCCTCGCCACGTGCCACTGGAACGGGGAGTTTGGCGGACGCGTCGCGTTCCTGGCGTCGCAGAAGCCGGCACACGGGTTTACGGCCGATCGCGGTGAATTTCTGGGGCGACGCGGCGATTCGGCGCGTCCCGAAGCGCTCGATCGTTGGGGGCTCTCCGGGCGCGCCGATCTGGGCGACGATCCGTGCGCGGCGCTTCAGGTGCACATCGATCTCGCTTCGGGCGAGGAAATGGAGACGCATTTCATCCTCGGGCAATCGTCGAATCGCCCCGACGCGCTGGATCTCGTGGCCCGTTTTCGCGAAGCGGCCACGGTCGATGCGGCGTGGAACGAACTGCGCTCGTTCTGGGACGGCGTTCTCGGAAGCATCCGCGTCAAAACACCGGAGCCGTCGATGGACCTGATGCTCAATCGGTGGCTACTCTACCAGAGCTTGTCTTCGCGCGTGTTCGGGCGCACGGGCTTCTACCAGTCGAGCGGCGCGTTCGGGTATCGGGACCAGCTTCAGGATGTTCTTGCTCTGCTGCACGGCGCCCCGGCGATCGCGCGCGCGCACATCTTGGAGGCGGCCAAGCACCAATTCGAGCAAGGCGACGTTCTTCATTGGTGGCACCCCCCTTCCGGTCGCGGTGTCCGCACACGGTGCTCCGATGACATGGCGTGGCTTGCGTATGTCACGAGCGAATATGTCTCGGTCACGGGAGACACGGCGATCCTCGAAGAGCCTGTGCCGTTCCTCGAGGGAGCACCGTTGCTGCCGTCCGAGCATGACCGATACGCCGAATACGGAGCGTTGGCGTCCACGGCGCCCCTCTTCGAGCACTGCCGAAGGGCGCTCGAACGCGCCTTGACCGAAGGGGTCCACGGGTTGCCCCTGATGGGAGACGGCGATTGGAACGACGGATTGAACCGCGTGGGCGCGGAGGGGCGTGGCGAGAGCGTCTGGCTCGGCTGGTTCTTGTGCGACACGATGGATCGCTTTGCCGCCCTGGCCATGCGCAGGAACGACACGGTCGAGGCCTTGAAATGGACGCCGCGGGCCGAATCGTTGCGGACGAAGCTGCGAAACGTCGCATGGGACGGCGGCTGGTATCTCCGAGCGTTCCACGACGACGGTTCGCTCGTCGGCTCGGCCAAAAGCCGCGAGTGCCGTATCGACTCGATCGCCCAGTCCTGGGCCGTCCTCTCGAGCCGAAGCGACGGCCAGGGCGCCAGGTCGCGTGCAGCGATGCGCGCGGCCGACGAGCAGCTCGTGCGCGACGCCGATCGGCTCGTGCTGCTCTTCTGGCCGCCTTACAACAGCACGTTGCACGACCCGGGATACGTTCGCGCTTACCCACGCGGTGTTCGGGAAAATGGAGGGCAGTACACGCACGCCGCGACGTGGCTCGGTTTTGCTCACGCGGCCCTGGGCGACGGGGAACGCGCCGAGCGGATCTTTCGCCTGCTCAATCCGGTCCTGCGCGTTCGCACGAGCGAGGACGTCGTGCGCTATCGAGTCGAGCCGTATGCGCTCGCCGGCGATGTCTACAGCTGTCCCCCATGGGTCGGTCGTGGTGGCTGGACGTGGTACACGGGGGCTGCGGCGTGGATGTGGCGACTCGGCATCGAGGCGATTCTCGGCCTCCGGAAGGAGGAAGGTCAGCTGCGGATTGATCCGTGCATTCCCCCGAGCTGGGAGGGGTTCGAAGCGTGGGTTCGCCTTGGGGCGCAATCGATTCACTTCGTCTTCGAAAATCCCGATCGCGTGGCGACGGGCGTCGCCGCGGTGACGATGGACGGCACGAGGCTCGATTCGAACCGAATTGTCGTGGATCCGGCCGCCACGGGCACGCGCGAGGTTCGCGTCCGGATGGGCTCGCCTCCCGCTCGAGACACTCGCCCGCCCCCCCGGCTCCGCGGCCCCGACGATGCGTCTCTAAGCTAGAGCGCCTATCTAGGTCGGGATGCCGCACGGCAGGTGTGCCGTGGGAGCGCCTTTCCGCGACCGCCGGGAAAGCCGAGTCAGATATCCCCTATGCTCGTCGGCCGCACCGCGATCGAAGCCGCATGGCCATGGGGGACGCAGAGATGACCTGGAGGCGGATCCGCACGGATGCAGCTATCGTTCCGGTGCGTGATGGTCCCGGGCGAGCCGACCCCCGGTCGAGGGCGATACGCGCACGTGCGAGAACGGCTCGCACGTCTGCTCGATGGCGAGGACGACTGGATCGCCGCGCTGGCGACGGTCGCGTGCGAGCTTCACGCGGCGTTCGACGCCTTCGACTGGACTGGCTTCTACCGCGTCGCGCGGCCGGGCCTTCTCATCGTCGGGCCCTACCAAGGTGGACACGGTTGCCTTCGGATCCCGTTTTCGCGGGGCGTCTGCGGAGCGGCCGCGCGCACACTTCGCACCCACCGGGTGGACGACGTGACGACCTTTCCCGGTCACATCGCATGCTCGAGCGCCACGCGTTCCGAGATCGTGGTCCCGGTCGTGTCGCCTGCGGGTTCGCTGCTCGCGGTTCTCGACGTGGACTCCGACCAGCCGGCGGCGTTCACCGAGGAGGATCGGATCGAGCTCGAACGCATATGCGCCGACCTTGCATCGCGGTTTCCCGAAGGCGAGGCGACGGTCCGCGCGCGTGAGCGGTCGACCCCGGAAGAGGGCAGCGCCCCAGGTTGAGATGCAGCGCCCCAGGTTGAGATGACGTGGACCCCGACCTCCAACGCCGAGCCCGCACTTCACCGCGTTGACCGCCCAAAAGGCGCGAGACGCCTTCTCGGCCCGGCTCGAAACACGGTAACGTTGTCGCCTCGGCTTGAACCAAGCAAAAGCAAGCGGTTCCGACTAAATGGGGGCGGTTCGTAGGGCAGGCTCTAGGCGCCCATCAAATCATTTCCACGGCGACGCGTCGAAGCTCGTGGCCATCCTCTTCGACACCCTGCGCGCATCGTGAAGCCCCTCACGACCGAGGTCCCTGAGACGCTGCCTCGGTCGGTCGTTCGATTATTTTGGCTCTTCGCGCGTCCCTACCGGGGCACGGTCATTGTCATGATGGTCGCCTCGTTCTCGCTTCGCGCGCTCACCGTCCTACAGTTTTACGCCACCAAGCGCATCATCGACACCGCGACTCGAATCGACCTGCACGCGGCCCGGGCGCGAGGCGATCTGCTGGGCCCTCTGCTCGGCTTCTTTGCGGTCCTGGCGCTCACGATCCTCGCCGAGTGGGTAGCGTGGCTCTGCTCGTACCGCAGTCGCATTCCCGTGCTGGCACGAGCCCGGCAGCTGGTGTTCCGATACGTGCAACGGCACAGCCCTACGTATTTCGACAACATGCTGACCGGCAAGGTGGCGCACCGCGCGATGCTCTTGCCCGAACAGACTGTGACGCTCTTCGAGCGAGCGAATTGGGACTACCTACCGCTCATCGTGCAGTGCGCGCTGCTTCTGGTGCTCTTTTTCCGCGCCAAGCCGTTCTTCGCGCTCGTCTTGCTCGCCTGGCTCGTCGTGTACATCGGCGTGACCGGCGCCATGGGCCGCCGGATCGCGGCCTTCGGTGCCGTGCACAGCGAAGCGAAAGCGCAACTCACAGGGCGCATCGTCGATTCGATCACGAACATCAAGAACGTGATCTTCTTCGGAGCCCACGAGAGAGAAGACTGCATCGTCGGTCATTCCGTGGCGGAGACCTTCGAAGCCCAGCGGGCGCAATACCGCGCATTCGTGCAAATGCGATTGGCCGCGCAGGCGCTCAACGTCGTGATCTACGCCGCACTCCTTCCGCTCGCCCTCGACGCTCTCGTTCGGGCGACCATCACCGTCGGCGACTTCTTGTTGGTCATGACGCTCATGATCCAGCTGATTCGCAACGTATTCGATATGGCCAATGCCCTGCCGGATACGTACGACATGATCGGCAGCATCCGTGATTCGCTCGACATGCTGATCGTGCCGCGAGACATTCGCGATCGCCCGGGCGCGACCGATTTGAAGGTCTCGAACGGATCGATCTCGTTCGAAAAGGTGCACTTTCTCTACGATCGTTCGGTACCCGTATTCCGCGGGTTGAGTCTCACGATCGCGGGCGGACAGCGCGTCGGTCTGATCGGCCACTCCGGGGCGGGCAAGAGCACGCTCGCCACGTTGCTCATGCGCCTCTACGACATCCAAGCTGGGGCGATCGCCATCGACGGCCAAACCATCGCCCAGGTGACGCAGCAGAGCCTCCGGCGGTCCATCGGCTTCATCCCGCAGGATGCGGTCCTCTTTCACCGCACGCTCATGGAGAACATTCGTTACGGCCGGCCCGAGGCGACCGACGCCGAGGTGATGGTGGCAGCGAGGCGCGCTCACGCCCACGATTTCATCATGGCCCTGCCGATGGGTTATGAAATGCTCGTCGGCGAGCGCGGCGTGAAGCTCTCGGGCGGCCAACGACAGCGCATCGCCATCGCCCGGGCGCTGCTCAAGAACGCCCCGATCCTGATTCTCGACGAAGCCACGTCTGCGCTGGACAGCGAATCCGAAGCGCTCATCCAAGCGGCCATGGCCGAGGCCATGACGGGCAAGACGGTGATTGCGATCGCGCACCGGCTATCGACGCTGGCCCATCTCGACCGCTTGATCGTGCTCGACAAGGGGCACATCGTCGAGGACGGCAGTCACCGCGATCTGGTGGCCCGCGGCG
Source organism: Polyangiaceae bacterium (assembly GCA_049521295.1). Classification (GTDB taxonomy): domain Bacteria; phylum Myxococcota_A; class Polyangia; order Polyangiales; family Polyangiaceae; genus Palsa-1150. The sequence continues at coordinate 27,689 of JBEKOY010000098.1, forward strand.
GCGTGTACGCGGCTTTGTGGAGCCGCCAGATCGGCGGCTTTCTCGTCGAGGACGGCAGCGAGATCGCCTCCGCGAATGAGGGTCCCCCGTCGCTGGAGACAACGAGCACGCGTGTCGCCGACGTTGTCCCTGGAGGCGATCGCTGACGGCCCGGGACCGGTCAAGCCCGCGCGCGGCCCTCGATCTTGCGGACGAGGGGCCGGACGTACCACGTGCCGGCGATGAGGACCGCGGTGGCGGCGGCCGCCGCTGGCGCCCACGCCATGCCCACGACCATGGCCGCAATGAAAAACACCACCCCGCACATCGCCAACGCCAGGTGGGCTATGCCGACGATCGCAAAACGGTTGGCTCGCAAGAGCAGCTGTTCCTTGTCGCGGGCCCGAAACGACAGCCGGTGGTTCGAAGACGGCGCGATCATGAACACGGCAGCGACGGTCGTGCACATGAAGGTCGCGAAGAAAACTGCCCGCGACAGGCCCCGGAACGTCTCGAAGCGGGCATAGAACGGGACCGTCAGCAAGAATGCGAAGAGCATTTGGACGCCGGGTAACGCGACTCGCAGCTCACCGAGCAGCTCGTTGAGCTCGCGATCCACCCGCTGCTTGGTCGTCTCTCCGCTCGACTCGTCGTCCGGCACTCGGGCGAGGGTATCGCGCGCGAGGGCCGGCGGTCGAGGCGCCGTAGACTGGCACGCTGCAGCCCTCGTACATGCGATGCGGGCGATCGTGTTGGAGGGCACGAGCTGGTTGCCGGGGCCCACCCGCCTCGGCACCGCGCGTACTCCGGGGGGTGGCGCGATCGCGATCCCGGATGGCCTAGAGACCCGGCAACGACCAACCGGGTTCCGCCGGCGCGGTCCGCCCGGCTTCACCTGGGTCAAACCAGGACACCCAGGCCCAACTCGAAGGGACTTCGGCCGAGCCAATCATCACGGCCGTGCCGCCCGACCACAGCGCGTCGTGACACCATCGGGTCGCATGGCCGCGCAAGACGGCCTGGACCGTGAGTGCCGCCGACAGCACGCGCCCGCATCCGACAATCCGTCCATCCGGGCCGAGGACGGGCTGCAGCACGTCGACCTTGGAGCGGCGTCGATCGATGATCTCGAGCTCGGGCGATAGCTCCTCGAGGACCGGACCGGCCCCCACCTCGAGTCGTCCGTTGTGAGCGCCGATGGCCGCCATTTCGGTGGTCAGCGCGAATCGCTTGAGAATACTCCCGTCCGGGCCCACCATCGCGATCGCGCCCGAAGGCATTCCCGGAACCACGACGTAGGCGCGTTCTCCAATGACGGCCACCCACGGCCCTGGCCACTCGAGCGCTCCCGTCCACGGTACCGACAGCGTTCCGAGAACATGTCCCGCCAGATCCAGGAGATCGACCTGCAACAGGTTCAACCTCGCCGCGAGCGGGTACGGCGCTGCGTCGTGCCACACGGCGACGAGCGATCCGCTCATCGCGACGGCAGCGAACGTGCTGACTCCGAGGTCGTTCGACGCCAACAGACGCCAGTCGTTGGCATCCACGACGGCGAGCTTGACGCGCGCCCGCGCCAACGTGTTGGCGACGACCGCGACGCGATTTCCCGAACGGGCCACCTTCACGTCCCCGCCCTGCCAGCCGAACGATCGTTGTCGCAGCAGACGCGCGTGCTCGACGTCCCATTCCGCCAGCGCGGCGCCTTGCCGCTCCGGGGACCACCCAATGAAGATCGTCCCGCGCGGATAGGTCGCGTCCGGCGACCGACCTGGCACGGCGCCTAGCCTGCCGCCGAGGGTCACAAGACGGGGCAGGACGGTTTCGTGCTCGCCAGGCGCCAGATCCGGGCTGGGGTCGCCACGGGCGATCGATGCCATGACGACGATCGCGCCGACCGCGAGCAGCGCCGGTGCCTTCGTACAACGGCCGATCCGGGCGTGCGGCGATCGAAGCCATCGAGTCGATGCAATCCTCGAAGCGCGCGAAATCGGCGATGGCGTCGGCCTCATACCCGGCCTGTCGGCCGCAGACGGGCTCCGGTTGCCGCCGCGACGCCCGAAAGCGCAGCGGGTGAGCCGATGAGCGGCGAACCCTTGAGGCTGGCTCGGGCTAAGGAACGAAGTGCATGACCGCGAGAGGCGGGCCCGTGCCGGCCATCCCGGGCGTGCCGTCGCTGCCGGCACTCGCACCAGCCCCCGCCGCGGCGCCGCCGGTCCCGGCTTGGCCGGCGGCCCCGTAGGTGCCCAGTTGCGTCACGGCGGCGAGGCTGGCCTCTTGCGTGACGCTCGCTCCGTCGATCGTCGGCGGTGTCGTGCCCGCCCAAACGACCCCCGCAGAGACCCCGCCGGCGCCGCCTCCCCCCCCGCCGCCGCTGCCGCCGTAGGCGCCTCTCGCTCCAGGACACGCATTGCTCGCTGCGAACCCGTTGCCGCGGTCGCCGCCGCCCTGTCCGACCTCTCCGGAGCCACCGTTGCCGCCGCGACCTGCACCCGACGCAAGGAGCGAGCACTGCTCGAGATCGATCGTCGACTGATAGACCAGCACCGCAATGCTCGACCCGCCCCCGGCAGCCCCCGCGCCGCCCGCGCCCCCACACCCGCCGGCCCCGCCGCTGCCTCCGCCGCCGGTCAGATCGACCGAAGCGCCCCCGCCGCCGCCTTGACCAATATCCCCAGCGCCCCCGGACGCGCCGGCCGCGGGAGTCCAGCCGGTTGCGGTGAACGTCGCCCACGTCGCAGCGCCCGCACCCGATGTCCCGCCGTCGCCATTGGTGCCGGGCAGACCCCCGGTGCCGTTGCCGCACGCCTGAACCGTGTCCCCGTTTGAGGACCCCGGCAGGCCATCGGCCCCGTTCGTTCCGTTCGCGGCCGGCGCACCGCCGGCACCTCCGACGCTCGTCGGACAAATCGGGTTGGGTGTGGCGGGGCCGCCGGCGCCGGCGGTTCCCGCTTGCCCGTTGGGCCCGGCATCCACGAACGGCGACGGCGTACCTTCGTCCTGCCCAGACTGCCCGGATCCCGCCGATGCCGTGCACCGGCGAAGCAGCAAGCTGCTCGTGTTGCTCACGAACACGGCGATGCTCGAGCCACCGGTTCCCGCTGCGACGCTCGAATCCCCGGCCCCGCCGTCCGACGCGCCGTCTTCCGACGTGCCGCCGTCCGATAGACCCGACTCCGTCGCATCCGGGACGTCGAACGCAATGTCCTCGATGACCACCGATTTCGCGATTCCGTTCACGCGAAGCGCATACAGAGCGGTAGGCCCCTCCACGGTGACGAGCGGGGACACGCCGGAGCTTCTCGCGTACAGCCACGACGATGCGCAATCGAAGCTGCCGTAAAGGCTGATGCCGTCCGTCGCTGCACTGAGTTGGACCTGTTCCGTGTAGGTGCCGTCACAGATGTACACGCGCGAGAGCAACGCGTTTGAGGCCATCGCGCTTGCTGCTTTGGCGATGCCCGCGCCGATCGTCTTCAGGGGCTGGGCGCGCGTTCCCGCGGCGCCGTCGTTGCCGTTCACCGAGTCCACGAAAACCCCATACATCTCGTTGACCAGGCAGGACTCGACGCTCGGGTCCCCCGCCGGATCGCAGGGCACGGCCGTTCCCGCATCCCCATCGGCGTTCAACGTCGCGTCCGGGGAAGTCTCGGGCTGCGTGGCATCCGCCTCGACCAACACAATGCTGGAGTCTCCGCCGTCTTCTTCCACCAGGGACACCGCGTCGGCGCCTGTGCCCCCATCGGACTCTGCACTCCCATCCGCCGGAGGGCACGTGGCGTTGTCCGAGCAGCCGCCGCCGCTCATTCGCCCGCAGCCGTACGCAAGGACCGCGAAGACGATGGCCAGGTTTGCGACCACGAACCAAACCAGATCGCGACGCACCCCCGTCCGCGGAGCGCAGGACCCGCTCTGCGTACCGCCTGCCGAGTCCCCAACGCGCGAATCCAATACGTTACGAGCAGCCATGATGACGGGCCCGTCTACCACTGCCCGAGCACGGCGGACATAGAGGACGCCGAGCGAGTCCGCTCGGAACGTGGCCGCCCGACTCCGAACTTTGCCCATTTCAAAGCGACCGCGCTAGATAGCGCGATCCATGCGACTTGCCGCGCCCTGGATTGCCCTGACCGCCGCCTTGTCGATCGGGGCGCCACGAGCCGCCGGTGCGGACAACGATCCCGCGGTGCGCGATGCGCAAGCGCGATTCGAGGAGGGGATCGCAAGGGTGAAGGGCGGCGACTACGAGGCTGCCCGAATCTCGTTTGCCCAGGCGTATGCCGTCCTCAGACGTCCGGCGATCTTATGGAACCTCGCGCTCGCCGAAGAAAAGACCGAGCACTGGGTCGATGCTCTCGATCACTTCAAGCGCGTCGCGCGCGACGCGCAAGCCAACGCGGCGGACCGCGAAGATGCTCAGCGCCATGCCGATCGTCTCATGGCGCGGACCGGCCATATCGATGTGCAGGCGCCGCCGGGCTCGACGCTTCGGGTCGACGGAGACGCAATTACCGGAGTCGCGCCTTTTCCGGAACCGTTGGACGTGGTGCCCGGACACCATCAGATCGATGCGAGGTTGGCCGACTCCTTCAAGTCCGTCCCCGTCGACGTGGCCGCGGGACAGATCGCGCACGTGAGCTTCGCATCCGTCGGCGCCACCGACACGGCACCCGCGTCCGCCTCGGAAGCGACGAACGCGACGCCCAGCGCGCCCGTTCCGCCGTCGATCGACACGGCCATTACCCAAAGCAATCCGAGCGTCGCGGACGGGCGCCCATCGCCGTCACCCGCGCGTGCGATCACCGTCTCGGCCCTCGGCGCAGGCGCCGTCGTCGCGGCCGGCATCGGCGTCTACCTTGGGTTGGCGTCGCAGAGCGACGCAAACCACGCGGCCACCGACCGATCGCAACTGACCGGCAATAGTTCCTGCTTCGGCCTCAGCACCAACCCCTCGTGCACCAACTTGAACGACGCCGTGCGCGCGGAAAATCGTGCGGCCACAGGATCCACCACGCTTTACGTCACGGCAGCCATCTTGGCGGCCGGTGCCGTGGCCACCTGGTTTCTTTGGCCGAAAGGCGAGAACGGACCGCAACTCGCCTGGATCCTGCCCGAAGTGACGCCTTGCGAGGTCGGGATTCGCGCGGAAGGAAACTTTTAGCGCGCGCCCGAATCGGCAGTCAGGGTCGGGCTCGAGGGTCGCGGTCGGGCTCGAGGTCGGGGTCGAGGTAGCCGAGGTCGGGGTCGGGGTAGCCGAGGTCGAGGTCGAGGTCGAAGATCGCGATCCGCACGGCCGATCGCGCAATCAGAACGACGTTTTAAACTCCCCGACACTACTGGCCGTCGCCGAAGGCATCGGAACCATTAGCGGCCTCATTCGCCGCCTTCGAACGAAAGTCGGAGGCCGCGGCGGCGCGCTCGCCGCCGAGACAACCCCGGTCGCGGAGGGCTCGGCGGCGGCCGACGCGGACGCCTGCGGCGCGGCGCTCGGACGTGGATCGGACTGCGCGGGTTCGGGAGCCGCTCGGGTCGGCGGCGCCACGGCCGAGACGGCCGGCGGCACCGGCGGCATCAACGGCATCGGAGAAACCGGAACTGCCGCCGGGGGTGCGATCGATACCGTATCTTCGGCGTCCCGGTGGAACGTCACGCTACGGAGCGTCCCGAAGATCACGATCACGACGAACAGCCCCGCGACCAGGGCGATCATCGTTCGCCGGACCAGAGGCGCATCGACACGGCTTTTCTCGGTTACCGCCGTGGTCGATTCGGCAGCGCTCATCAATCGAGCTCGCGTTCGCTGGGCGTGAGCGGCCAACGGGATCGCCCGGGGCGTCGGGGGCCGTTCTACGAGCACGCGGGGCGGCTGGACGGACGGGCTGCTGCCCACCCGAACCGCGTGCTCGGCATGGTAGACGACCGCGGCCTCGCCATCGGTCTGCGGGGCGGTCCTCGTCCGGTCCGGGCGCGTATCCGCAAGCCCAGCCAAGAGCAGCTCGATCGAGTCTTTCTTCGATGCGATCGGAGGAGGAAACGTGCGGGCGGGCGATCCCGGGCTTGGCACGACCACCCCGATCGACTGGGGCGGCAACTTCCGCACGGGTGCGGGCGGACCGACGCCCGGATCCGTTTCATTCGGCCTTTCGTCGGGCATCGCGGATGATTGCTTTTTCTCCGCTGCACTGGCGACACTGGATTGTCGCGCCGATCCCACGAGAGCCGATTCGCCTTCTTCAGGGCCCGACGTAGCTTCGGGCTGGCCGTGGGTGGCGGCCGCTGCATCGGGGGCGCCAGCCTGCTCCGCGGCGGGCGCGCCTTCGGCTGCCATCCCCTGCCGTTCCGCGGACGGTGGATCGCCAGGCGCAGCGGGGTGCATCGACAGCGTCCGGCGGGCCCGGGGAGTCGACGGGTCGGTGTCGTTGTCCTTCGTGGCCATCTCCGTTCGCAAGCCTGAGGCCCACTTCTACCGCTGATTCGCCAAGGAAACCAAGCAAGCGGCCGATCGCCACGAAGTCTCGGCGTCTAACGTGCGCCGCGCGTGGGTCTCGACCCGACGCCGCCGTGAGGCTTGCTGCCGGACGCGTCAATTTCGGCGATGCCGTGCCGCGACACAATCGACAGCCCTCGACGAGACCTAACCCGTGCGTATAAATCCCCACACCATGACGATCTTGGGTGGCTTCGGCGGTCGAGGACGCGGTAACGGACCCGGCGCCGACCCCTCGGCCAAGGGCGCCGGCGGCGTGCCGTACGTGACCGAGCGCGACTTCGAGCGCGAAGTGCTGCGAAGCGACCTCCCGGTATTGATGCAGTTCACCGCGGACTGGTGCCAGCCCTGCAAGGCGATCGCGCCGGAAGTGGAAGCCTTCGCGCGCGAGTACCAAGGCCGTGCGAAGGTCGTCCGGATCGACGTCGACAAGGCGCCGGTCATCGCCCAACAGCTGAACGTCCAGAGCGTACCCACCTTCATGATCGTCGCGGAGGGACGCATTCAGGGTTCGGTCGTCGGGGCCATTCGTAAGAAGAAAATGCAGGAGCTCGTAGAGCCGTTCTTGCCGCGCGCGGCGGGCTCGCTCAAGCCCGCCGAGCTGGCGCAACTTCTCGCAGCCAAGGCTGTCGTGCCCATCGACACGCGCGACGCCGTCGCCTTTGGGCGCGCGCACTTGCCCGGCTCGGTCAATATGCCCATCGAAGGACTGGAGGGCCGCCTCGCCGAAATGCACATGCTCGCGGGCCAGCCAGTCCTTTATTGCCGCGGAGGAGACAAAACCAAAGAGCTCGCGGGCAAGCTTGCCGAGCAGGGAATGCCGGTGGCCTTCCTCGAAGGAGGCCTGCTCGCCTGGGAGGCGGAGGGCCTTCCCATCCAACGCTGAACGATGGCCGCGGCTCGTACGTGCGCAACGGTCGCTCAATCACTCCCGAACAGGGTGCCAAGGCACCTGCCTTGGGAAAAGGAGCGACGGGCCATGGCATCCACGCGCGCCACGCCGGCGTTCCCCCCGCCAGAGGCGCCGTGGCGGGCGGTCCGCAAGTCGGCGCTCGTTGCCGGGCTCGGCCTTGCGACGGGCGCTGGCGTCGCATGCGACGGCGGGTCCTTCAATGCGCCCCCGCCTGCCGCACCCACCGAGGCGAGTGCGACGGTCGATGGGTTCGACTCAAGCACGCTCGACGGCACGGCGATTTACATCCCCGCGCCGCCCGAGTCCGACGCGAGCGCAGCGCTCGAGTCCGGCGTTCCGCTCGACGGCGCACCGCTCGAGGCCGAGGCCGAGCAAGCCACGATGTCGTGCGACCTCGAGGCCGGGGATCCATCGACGCAGTCATGCCTGGTGAGCGAAACCTACGGTGTCTTCGTGGCAAGCTCCGGCAGCGACGAGGGCGATGGCTCGAGGGAGCACCCCTTTGCGACCATCGGTTTTGCAATCGCGCACTTGAGCGGCAAAAACCGTCTATTTATTTGCGACGGCACCTACCCGGAGCAGGTCACGATCCAGTCGAACCCCGTGAATCTCTACGGCGGCTTGGCGTGCGCCGACGGCTGGGTCTGGGATGGCGGTGAAACCGACATCCTTGCGCCGTCGGACGGCTACGCGCTGTTGATCGCCGATCTCGACAACACGACACCCATCGAAGTCGAGGATCTGGGTTTCACCGTTCCCAACGCAATATCCGCATCCGACGGGGGTACGAGCCCCGACGACTCTGGTTCAAACTCGAACGCCGGCGCATCCAGCATCGCCGCAATCATCGCCAATTCCGCGGTCCGACTCACGCGCGTAGCGCTCGTCGCCGGCGCCGGTGCGGACGGAGCCGACGGCCAACCAGGGGGTGCGAATTTCGGTTCCGCGGATTCGTTGAGCCCGTCGACCACCGGGATGGGGCTGACGAACGTCTGCCGATACCTGGACGACAGCTCCACAGGCGGTTCGGGCGAGGACGAGTACAGCGTCGATGCCGGACTCTTCAGTAAGTTAGGCGTCGGCACCTCGAATCCGACGATTGCGCCGGCGTTGCTGGTGGCCGGTCACGATGGGGCTCCGTCGAACGGCGCCGGACCCGGCGATCCCGGCGCCGACGGGCCCCCGCGGTCCGCGGCGGCGGGCCCTCTGGCCTATGGAAACGTATCGGAGAGTCCGCTCACCTGGATACCCACGGCGGGCGGCGACGGTCCCGCCGGGCAGCCCGGTCAAGGAGGCGGCGGAGGCTTGGCGCTCGAGCATAGGGGCATCGTTGTGCAGGTCGGGGGCG
>JBEKOY010000099.1:0-21129 GCA_049521295.1 Polyangiaceae bacterium
TACCTCGAGCTCGCCCCGAAGTATTGGGCCGCCACGCGCGCACGCCTCTCGCCCGACGAGCTCAAGCTGCCGCTCGGGCCTATCACCGTGCCTCCGCCCCCCTCGAAAGAGCAGACCTCATCGAACTGAACGACCGTCGTTCACGCGCGCGAGATGCCCCCCCCTGCCGCTTCGGTACACCATAACGCCTCTTCGCGCAGCGCTTACGACGCGGACTGCGCCGTCCGCCGAGAGCGCTATGGTGATCTCGAACCGGGCGACTCGAGTGGCCGCCGCGCCGTGGTACTTCCAGGGAAGCCCGAAATCCAGGGCCCGCACTAGATCCGTTCACCGACAACGCGCCCCGGCGTTGTCGGACAGGAGAGTAGTGCCGAGTGCCTAGTGCACCGCGACGGAGATACGGTCAAGCATCCGCCCGGTGGCTTCGAATGATGGCCTGGGCGGGCTTGGTCCACCGGAACGGTGTGGGGTGGTCATTCCAACCGGCCAGGTACGCGTCGATATGTTGGAAAGTTCGTGACGCTCAGAGATTGCTTGGACAGGATGCCGAAGAAGCCCTCGACCTGGTTCAGCCAGGATGCGCTGGTGGGCGTGTAGTGGAAGCGAATCCGTGGATTCTTTGCGAGCCACGCGGTGACGTCGGGCGTCCCATGCGTCGACGAGTTGTCGAGCACGACGTGGAGCTCGCGGCGGGGGTTGGCGCGAGCGACCTTCTTCATGAACGACAGGAAATCGGCCCCGTGTGACTCTCCGTGCACGTATGCGCGACTTGCCCTGTGGCGATATTGAGGGCGGCGTACAAGTCGACGACCCCGTGTCGCTTGTAGTCATAGCGAATGGCGCATCGCCCGCCCCATGCGCAGCGGTAGCGGAAGCTGTGTGCGTTCGAGCGCCTGAATGGAGGTCTTTTCGTCGATGCTCAGCACGACGGCGTTCTCCGGCGGGTTCAGATAGAAACTCGGGGTCGCGGCTCACCTGGTACGCCCTGACGAGGTGAGGCTTGAGGCCGTTGTTGCGCAGAATCCTGGCCACCGTGGCTCCCGGCCGCCTAACCTCCCGCCCCAGCAGCCGACTTGTCCACCGACTGCGCCCGGCCGGCGGCGGAGAAAGCGCCAGTTGGACGACCCGTTCGATAACGTCGGCCGCAACAGCGTGATCCTTGCGGCCAGCTTTCGCGCGGTCGGCCAGTCCGTCCACACCGCCCCGTACGAAGCGAGCGCGAATCCGCGATACTTGCTCCGGCGACAAGCCCGCGCGGCGGGCGGATCTCAATAGCAGGAACACCGTCCCCGCTCAAAAGAACGGCCCTGGCGCGCCGCACGTGCCCCGCCGGAGCACTCGACTTACGATGCTTTCGAGCTTGCGCCGTTGGGCAGGTGTCACGCGCAGTGGCGTCGTCTTCCCCATGGACGTCTTAGAACACAGCCCGTCCCCGATCCTTGATCTCATCTACGTCTCGGTGCACTAGCATAGACGGGCAGAGCGCGCAGGTGTACGGCGAAGGGTACCACTACGAATATTACGGAATCACCGCGAAATTTGCAAAAGCATCGCGGCTTTCTTTCGAAAGACCCTTGGGTTGTGGCGCCGGTTGCCACGACGCCATAGGCGTTGGAAACGATTGGGCTGCCGGAGCGCTAGTCGCTCCCGTCGCCTCGCATCGCACACCCATTTCTCCCGCGTCTCCCGCGCGCAACGAGCCCATGACCGAAGCGCGGGATGCGTGAATTGTGCGTGTCCGGATCCGTGGGGGGGCCCGCGGAGGACACACCTCATCGTCAACTGCACGAAGCCGGCGGAACCTGGTGACACCTTATCAGCACCACGATAAAACCGGGTTCGCCATGCAGAAAAACCCAATTACACCTGAAGGTGCGTTGCGGCTGCGCGACGAGCTGCACAACCTGAAGAGCATCGAGCGCCCCGCTATCATTCAAGCGATCGCAACGGCCCGCGAGCACGGCGACCTCAGCGAGAACGCGGAGTATCATGCCGCGCGCGACCGCCAATCCTTCGTCGAGGGCCGGATCAAGGAAATCGAGAACAAGCTGGCGCTGGCAGAGGTCATCGACCCACGCAAATTGGGCGGCGACCGCGTGGCCTTCGGCGCCACCGTGAAGCTCGCCAACGCCGACACAGGCGAGGAAGTTTCGTACCGGATTCTGGGGGCCGACGAGGCCAATTTGTCCAAAGGCAGCATCAGCATCACGAGCCCGCTCGCCCGTTCACTCATCGGCAAGCAAGTGGGCGACGAAGTGAAGATGCGCATGCCAGGTGGAGACCGCACCTACGAAGTCTTGGATATCGCGTTCGGCTGAGCATCGCGTCGCCAATCGTCGAGCCCTTGAGATGAACATCCGTTCGCTGCGAATTCTCTCATGGTTGGTTGATGCAGCGGCCGTACTCGCAGTTTGGACTGGAGCGCTGGTTGCCGAAACAGTCGCACTCGGATTTGTGGAGCGCGATCAATTCTCGGGAATCTGGGAAATTGCGCTTGCGCGGCGCGCCGCCGTCCCCCTCGCCACGGCCGGATTGACGCCAGCCGCCCTCATCGTAGCGGCGGCGTGGAGAACGGTTACGAGTCGCTCACGCACGGCCTCATGGGTACTGGGGACATGCGGCATCTTGGCCGGAGCGGCGCTTGCATTGGGGGTCTCCGGTGGAAGACGATTCGCGAACCCAGAACTGCGGAGCGCGTTTGTTGTTACCTTTTCGATCGTCGCTGCCTGCGCGAGTGTTTTTGTCGTGCGCCGCATCAGTCTGCTGCGACGTCGCCCAATGGTGCTCGCCCTGCAAGCCGTGCTATTGGCTATTGTATCGTGGCTCGCCGACGCCTATGTTCTTCCACGACTCTACCCCGCATTTCATATAGCGTTGTTGGTCGCGACGCTTATGGGAGCGGCATTATTGGCATTTGCGGTACGCTGCGAGACGAGGCCGCATCGGGTACTGTCGAGAATCGGCGCGGTGCTAGTCGCCGTCCTCGTCATCGAGTCCGTTGCAAAGGTTCCTCGGTCACTGTCGGAGCTGGACCGAGCGACGAATTTGCGGATTCTACTCGTGGAACACGCCCCGTTGCTAGGTCCGACCGTGGTTGTTGCAATGCGACTACATCCCCCCCAATTGAACGATTCAGGCGGGGAAGAGGTCCGGCTGGTGCCAGCGGAAGTGGCGCGATCACTCGGTTGGTCGGATCGCGACGTCGTGCTGTTAACGGTCGACGCGCTTAGGGCCGATCACGTCTCGGCATATGGATATGCTCGCGCGACTACCCCCAACATCGACGCCCTAGCGCGTGAGGGGACACTTTTCGTCAGCGCCTATTGCCCAACGCCTCATACTTCATACTCGATTACTTCGATGATGACGGGCAAGTACTTGCGTCCCCTTCTCGCAGTGGGCCTGGGGGCCAGCTCGGAGACCTGGGCGCAGCACGTGCGACGTTACGGTTGGCGGACAGCCGCATTCTATCCGCCCGCGGTTTTTTTTATCGACGAAGAAAAGTTCGATCAACTCGAGGCGGACCACCTTGGCTTTGAGTACGCTAAGGTGGAATTCGCTGATCCACCGCAACGTGAACGGCAAGTGGCCGAGTATCTTGAGACGGCCACGCTGGGACGGCCGATGTTTCTGTGGGTTCATTTCTTCGAGCCTCACGAGCCCTATGTTGCACACGGCGAGCATCCCTTCTCTGGCGGGCGTTCGGCGGACATCGATGCCTACGACAGCGAAGTGGCAACCGCGGACGACGGGATCGGTCGCATCGTGAAACTTGTACGCGCACGTCGACCGGGAGCCGTGATCGTCGTGACCGCCGACCACGGAGAGGAGTTCGGCGAGCACGGCGGCCGCTACCACGGCACGACCGTTTACGAGGAGCAAGTGCGCGTGCCCCTCGTAATCGCAGGGCCCGGAGTACGGGCCGATTCTCGAGTTTCGACGGTCGTGCAAACGATCGATCTGTTGCCGACGGTCCTCTCGGCGATCGGCATTCCGCGCCCGGCCCGAGTCAGGGGGCGTGACCTGGGGCCCGTTCTGGCGGGGGAGACGCGCGCGCTCGACGCAGGTTTTGCATTCGCCGAAACCGACGACTATACGTTGGTTGCAGCGGGCGTCGATCGGTTCGTTTGTCAGCGTCGCGCCGCTGCATGCGCACTCTTCAGGCTAGCAGACGATCCCTTTGAACGTCGCGATCTCGGGACTACCGGAGAGCGTGGACGCGAGCTTCGTGCGCTGCTGCGAGCCACGGAGGCCGACCACGGTCGGTACGAAACGAGCAGGGAATCGGTATGGCCGGAGGCTCTACGGCGTGGCCTTCAAGGCGAGGCGGACGCTGCGATCGACGTCGCCGCGCTACTGGACGACGCCGATCCGGCGATCCGGCAAAAAGCGGCCGAGGTCTGCTATTCACTTCATGTGCCGGAGACTGTGGACAAGCTGAGGAGGACGTTGCGTCACGACGACGACTATGTTGTACAACGATGGGCTGCTCTCGCCATAACACGGTTGGCCTCGCCCGCGGTGCCTCTAGCCGAAAGTCTCCTGCGGGACTCCGAGCTGAACTGGCGCCGTCCAGCCGCACTTGCTCTCGCGGAGCGAGGTGACCCAAGAGCCTGCGACGAACTTGCCGCGTGGTGGGCCGAGGTGGTTCCCGCACCTGTATCCTCTGACAACAGTCCAGTACGACTCACCCTCGATCTGGCGCACGCCCAGGAATTACTGGCCGCTACAGGGACCGCCCGATGTCGGTCCTCGGTTCCCGCGCTAATTCGAGCCCTTGAGGACGTCCGCGCACGCCCGTTCGTCGCGGACGCGCTTGGGGCCCTGGGGGACGAACGCGCCCGCGCGCCCCTATTGGGGCTACTGGCCAACGAGACGTACATGACTACGCGACCGCACGAGGCGCGAGCTCTCCTTGCGCTCGGCGCCCACGAATGGGCCTCCGAATCGTCTGTCGTGAACGTCGTCCTCGCGATCGGCGTTCCAACACAGGCCGCTCGCGTAATCGTACTGCTGTCGGCGCCCAGCGCAACATCCACAGTTATCGCGGACGGCCGAGCGGCTTCGCCGCTCGTCACCGAGGGCGAGGTACAAGTTTTTGATCTTCCTGGGAGGCCAACGCCCCGGACGCGACGCGTCCGTCTTGAGCTGCACGTTGCAGGCGGAGGTGCTCTTGCTGTTTGGCTCGCTCCGATCGGCCGACTTGATTGACCAAGCCCCGTCGCGCAAATTGTCTCCGCCCCGACCGGCCGAGGAGCCCTCAACGTGCCCGACGACGACGATCCCAAGTTCAGCGACGACGATAAATTCCGCCCCGAAGCGATCGCGGCTCGAATCGATAAGATTGGCGCAGAGACCGATGCGGAACGGATTGCGCACGAGGAGGAGCTTAAGCTCCTTCAACGCAAGCGAGAGCGCAAAAAGACGGGTCTCGAGGCGGCAGCGTCGAAGCGACTCACCAACATTGGGGAGGGGAGCGTCAGGCGGCCCTCGGAGTCTGTTGACGCCATTCCTGAGGCCGATCAGCTTCTCGAGCGTGCAACGCAAGCGACAAAGTGGATCCGAGAACATCAATCTACTTTCGCAGGACTTGTAGCTGTGTCGGTGCTTGGCGCCGCGTGCGCTCTCGGCTGGGTCATCTGGCAAGACAAGCGCAACGCCGACGCTTCGGTCCTCCTCGCACAGGCAATAGCGGACGATCTCGGCAACATCGCCGGGGTCAAGGACGACGAGTCCGACGACGAATCAGCCACAAAGAGACTTTACCCCACCTTCAAGTCCGCGGCGGAACGACGGGAAGCTGCGCTCGCGAAGTACCGACGCGTCGAGCGGCTGTATTCCGGGACGGGCGCTGCGACGCTTGCACAGCTCGGAGAGGGGTCTCTTCTTCTCGACAGTGGCGACGGGAAGGGAGCTCTGGCTGCTTATGGTGCCGTCACCACGTCCCGTCTGGCCCAGGCGGACACCGAGGTACGCGGGCGCGCACTCGAAGGAATGGGCTTCGCCAACGAGCTCCTGGCGCAAACCGAGGCGCCGAACAAAGACAAGGATTTGGACGAGGCGCTCGTCGAGTTCAAGGCGCTCGAGGCGGTCGACGCGAACGGCTACAAGGAACTCGGTATGTACCACCAAGCCCGCGTGCTTTCGAACAAAGGCGACAGGACGAAGGCTCTCGATGTCCTGAAGCGGGTCGAGAGCCGGATCAGCGAACCCCAAGCGGGACACCCCTATGCGTACCTGCAGTTCGTCGTTGAGGACCGGCTCCGGGAAATCGATCCGACCGCACTGCCACCGAGGGCGCAGAGAATGAATGGAACGAACGGCGTGGGACTGGGAAGCAATGTCGATATGAACGACCCGAAAATCCAAGAGATCATTCGACAAATGCAGCGAAAGGAGAGAACCGAGGGCAGCCCGTCTTCGGTGCCGGCACCGGGCTCGATACCGTGACGCGGTATGCTCTGGTCGTCGCAATGGCTTCCTGGACCGCCGGCTGTGGCGCGCTGGAAACCGGAAACGATCGCATCAATCCCGAAGAGCCGCTATGGCTGCATCGCGCGAGTGGCGCGTTGCATGTTCTTTTCGTAAGGCCCTTGACGGCGCCGTCGCGCGTTGTGGGCGAGGCGTACGAGCGCGGGCGCCCGGAGATCGACGCCGCCCGCGGGCGGGTCTTCGTGGGGACGAGCGACGGGGGGTTGTACGCGCTGCGCGCCAGCAACGGGAGTTCGATCTGGCGTTTCGAAACTGTCGGAGCGGTCCAGAGTGAACCGCTCTACGACGCCGACTTAGACATAGTGTACTTCGGCTCGGACGATGGTGCGCTTTATGCGGTCCACGCGAGCGATGGGGCGCTCGTGTGGCGGTACGATAGCGGGGCGGAAGTCGCGCGCCGGCCAGTGCTGGTTGGCGAAGCGCTCTACTTCGCGAACGCGGCCGATAACCTCTTCGCGATCGATCGCCGGTCGGGCAAAACCCGCTGGCACGTGCACAGAACTCCGGCACTCGGCATGGAGATTAGTGGATACGCTGGACCGGCGGTCGACCACGGCGCCGTGTTCTTCGCGTTTTCCGACGGACAAGTAGGCGCGTACGATGCGGGAGACGGGAGCGAGCGATGGCCTCCAGTCGACCTGTCCGCCGAGGCCGAGCAGTCTGCGGGTACCGAGACCTTGCGCTACCTCGATGTCGACACGACTCCGGTACCCGACGATCTTGGTGTGCAAGGACGCGTCGTCTTCGTTGCCAGCTATGCAGGAGGCTTATTCGCCATCGATGAAGAGCGAGGCGTACCCGTCTGGAGAAACGACAAGGTCACCGGTGTGACTGATCTTACGGTTTGGCGAGAGGCTGCGCACAAGGCCAACTCGGGCAGCCCGGACTTCGTCGTCGATGGTCCGCCCGTTTCCGTGCTTGAGCTCGTGCTCGCATCCAGCGCTG
The DNA here is from genome assembly GCA_049521295.1 of Polyangiaceae bacterium. Taxonomy (GTDB): domain Bacteria; phylum Myxococcota_A; class Polyangia; order Polyangiales; family Polyangiaceae; genus Palsa-1150. The sequence continues at coordinate 7,438 of JBEKOY010000099.1, forward strand.
CGACAGGCATGTGGGCTTTGGAGCCGGCCACGGGTCGGCCGGTTTGGCGCATCCCGGTCCCTGAAGGCGGCGTTACAGCACCGACGCCGATTGCGGGTGCGATTTTGGTGGGCACCACGCGCTACGGAGTATTTCTTCTCTCGCCGCGTGATGGACATGCCATCGATGGCTTCGATCTCGGAGCTGGCTTCTCTCAGACGCCGGCTTCATTCGGGGGCCGCGCATACTTGCTCAGCAACTCTGGAACGCTCCTGGCCTTAAAGGTCGAAGGACCCACCGTCGGCGAACATCGTAGCTTTAGCTTCGTCCCACAAAAGAGCTTCGTCCCATAAAGGGGGGCTCCGTATTTCTTCTCTCGCCGCGTGATGGACATGCCATCGATGGCTTCGATCTCGGAGCTGGCTTCTCTCAGACGCCGGCTTCATTCGGGGGCCGAAAGATTAAAGGCATCTTAGATTTCTAGATTAAAGGCCCCTAAGGAACATTATGTGAACTCGCTGGGTTGCCGGTTCATGGGGCCAGCCCCTTCGCAGCATGATGGGGCACCCGCAGGGAGGCCGTGACCGATTTTCGCAGGGTCATGAGCACAACACCCAGCGCCGGTTCGCAGGGCCATGGGGCCACCCCTGTCATGGGGCCAGGAGAGCGGAGCGAACAACCGAGGCGTACTAAGGCAGCGCCTGCAATACAAGCTGCGACGGCCCATCGCTGGCGACGCACCAGAGCTGGTGCGACGCGCGTGTCGCCGCGATGTAAAGCGCGTGGCGCGCTTGCGGCGACACGGGATAGCATGCGGCCGTGACCTCGAGGAGAACCACTTCGTCGAACTCGAGACCTTTGGTCTGGCGCACGTCCGTCACATCGACCCCAGGCTCCCAAGAGAAATCCTGCTTCGCGACGCGCCGCACAGTCGGCACCTCCGCACGGAGCAAGCCCTCAAAGTATACGTCTGCTTGCTGCGCAAAGCGTGCAATCAGCGCGACGTTCGCATCGGGCTCGTCGCGCGCAAGCTGCTTAAGCACCTCCGCCAACCAGGCCACGGTTTCGCCGATCGACCCGAACTGGAAGAGCTCGACTGGCGGCCCATCACGCGTCGTCTGGGGCGGGTCATCGTGCGCCAGTGGCCCAAGGACGGTGCGTGCGAAGGCCGTGATCTGCGAGGTCGAGCGATAGCTGACGCGCAGAGGCTCAATACGTCTATGCGAAACGCCTAGATCATCGAGCAGCCCATTCCAATCGAATTCGCTACGATCCTCCGATTCGTCAAGCACGCGCTGCGCCACGTCACCTGCGAGCGTGATGCAACGTTCGCTACCGGTCAGCTCGAGAAGGACCCGCAGTTCGATTGGACTGATGTCTTGGACCTCGTCTACGAAGACGTGGGCAAAGCGAATTGGCTTCGCCTCCGAGTCGACTAGCGGACCGCGAAGCGCCTGCCAACAGCGAAGGAGGAGGGAGTAATCCTCGGCGTCGAGAGTGGGCTCCTCCCCGTCGCGTTCTCCTTCTGATCGCACGCGCGACTGGCGCACACACCACGAGTGCACCTGTTCGATCTGGGACGGACTGAACGTTGCTTCGGACGCCAAGGTCTCGGTCAGCGCTTCGCGCGAACTCAGGATTTCATCCCAAACCCCCGTCACGGACCGTGTGACCGATCGCAATTCGCCGAGTAGGAATTCGGCCGCGCTGCGCGTAACGTCTGGCACCTCCAAAGCCGACTTTACGCCCGCAATTGTTCGCTTGTTCCCAAGCCACTGGGCCAAGATCGACACCCGCGCATCGCAGGCCAACTGGCTTTCCGCGGAGCTTGCAACCGCGGCCGTACCCGTCGCCGCCCACGCTACCGCAACGCGATGCCCCTCCGGCCACTTCATCATGCTCGAACGAATCTTCTCGTCGATCAGGTGAGTAATGCGGCCCACGTGCGTGTCGATCGTCCGCAGCATCGCAGCGTGCGACTTCGCCCGCGTTACGACAGCCGGCGTCTCGTCGCTCACCTTTGTCGGGAGTCGGCGGAAAAGCTGCGCCACTAAGCGGGAAGCGAAACCGGCGAAGGTCGATACCGGCACGCCCTCGACCCCGAGCGACGGCAAGACGCGTGACACGTAATGCACAAGCGCGTCGTTAGGTACTACGACAAACATCTTGTCGGGTCGAAAGCGCTGCGGCTCCTGAAACGCGAGGTACGCAACTCGGTGCAAGCCAACGGTGGTCTTCCCACTGCCAGCGCTACCTTGGATCGCAACGAGCCCCTTCGCGTCACGTGCGATGAGCTCGTACTGACGTTCGTCGAGGAGCGCGGCAATGGCGGGCAGGTGCTTATCTGAACGCATTCCGCCGTCGGAGCCGACCCCGAGACGCGCTCCAGCGGCGACTCCGTGGCGCGCGGTCCACTTCGCCTCAGTTTTGAGGAATGCGCGCTCGACGCTTATTCGCCCCCACCGGCCATTGCTCCCTTTCAGAAACGTCCCCTGCGGCGCTGATACGCGAACGAGTTCGCGGTGAACGATACTCACCCCGCGCCGAATGATCACGCGACCTTCGACCAATCGGTCGCCAAGCTCTTCTTCATACTCATCCCCTTCGGCGTACCTATAATAGATTCGACTGACCGGCGCGTGACGCCAGTCGACGATGCGAATGCCCTCGTTCGAATCGAGATACGACCGCGCTCCGATGAGTACGTCGCGCCGGCGCGCGCTCGTCTTGCCGCGCGCCGCCACGCTGCCGGCCTGTTCCTCAAGACGGATGTGACCAAAGTAAGGAGTCGAACGGTCGACGGAGCCTTGGACGCTGTGCCCTCGATGGGCACGCAGCGCACCCAAGTTGTGCATCTGTTCGAACAGCGCGGGCAGGTCTTCAGCTTTGGCCACGGCGACATGGTCCCGTAGCTCCAGCATCCTTTCGTCGTCGACGGCGCGCCCTTTCGCCGCAGAGATCTCCGTGTGACCGGATCCGTCCAGCACCCGCTCGACCGTAGAGAGCAGCCTGAGCTCCTCTGCAACGATGCGTGCTCCTTCCGAGTCGTCCTCGAGCCCTTCGACGGGGCCCGCGATGGCAGGCTGAACGGGTAACACCGAACGAACTTGCGTCACGGGGGTAGGCTTCTATTTGAGACCGCAAGCGGCCGGGCGCAAGGGGGGACCTCACATGTGGTCGAGCACCAGCTCAGCTTTTGAGCGTACGTGCGCCCTGACGCTGAAAACGACTCGACTTGCTGCAATCCCATCAATCCATATCAAAATCGTCCATCCCGCCGCCCATTCCGCCGCCCATTCCGCCCATTCCGCCCATTCCGCCCATTCCGCCCATTCCGCCCATTCCGCCCATTCCGCCCATTCCGCCCATTCCGCCGCCCGCGCCGGCGGGAGAAGCCATCTCCTTCTTGGGCTTCTCGCAAATCGCGGCCTCGGTCATGAGCATCACGCCCGCCACGCTCGCAGCATGTTCCAGAGCCGTACGGACGACCTTTACAGGGTCGATGACCCCTGCCTTGAAAAGATCTTCGTAGACCTCCGTCGCAGCGTTGAAGCCGAAACCACCCTTGCCGGCACGGACTTTCTCGATGACTACCGCGCCCTCGGCGCCCGCGTTGCGCGCGATCTGGCGCAACGGCTCCTCAATGGCACGCTTAACAAGGCGCACGCCATTTGCCTCGTCGCCCGAGAGGGCCAAGCCCTCGAGCGCCGCGGCAGCGCGGAGCAAAGCGACTCCGCCGCCTGCAACAATACCCTCTTCGACGGCTGCACGCGTCGCGTGAAGGGCGTCTTCCACTCGCGCCTTCTTGTCCTTCATCTCGGTCTCGGTGTGGGCACCGACTTTGACCACGGCCACGCCGCCTGCGAGTTTGGCAAGCCGTTCTTGCAATTTCTCCTTGTCATAGGTGCTTGCAGTCTTGGTCATATCTTTGCGAATGGCCTCGATCCGGCCCTTAATCTGCTTTGGATCGCCCGCCCCATCGATGATCGTGGTGCTGTCCTTGTCGATCTTGATGCGCTTGGCACGGCCGAGATCACGAAGTTGAAAAGCATCGAGCTTGATCCCAAGATCGTCGCTCGCCACCTGCCCGTGAGTGAGAATGGCTATGTCCTTGAGCATATCCTTTCGGCGGTCACCGAATCCCGGCGCCTTGACTGCTACAACCTTCAGCAGGCCACGCAGCTTGTTGACTACGAGCGTCGCTAGTGCCTCACCGTCGACGTCCTCGGCAATGACGAGTAGTGGACGACCCTCGCGAGCGACTTGCTCAAGCAGTGGCAGAATGTCTTGCAGGCTCGAGATTTTTTTCTCACTGATCAAAATCGACGGATCATCGAGCTCGACCAACATCTTTTCGGGGTTCGTAACGAAATAAGGAGATAGATATCCGCGATCGAATTGCATTCCTTCGACAACGTCCAGGTGAGATTCCGTGCCCTTCGCTTCTTCGACGGTAATAACGCCCTCTTTGCCCACTCTTTCCATCGCTTCAGCGAGCATCAGACCGATCGCAGAATCTCCGTTGGCGCTGATTTGCCCCACCTGCGCGATTGTCGCTTTGTCCTTTGTGGGGGCCGAGAGCTTTTTCAGCTCCGCAACTATGACGGTCACAGCGGCGTCGATGCCGCGCTTGATACCGATAGGACTCGCGCCGGCTTCGACCAGCTTGAGGCCCTCGACGAAGATCGCCTGAGCGAGAACGGTCGCGGTCGTCGTTCCGTCACCGGCTTTGTCACTTGTCCGCGACGCGACTTCGCGAACCATTTGCGCGCCCATGTTCTCGAGCTTGTCGTTTAGCTCGATTTCCTTTGCCACCGTGACGCCGTCTTTCGTGATCACTGGAGCGCCGTAGCCCCTCTCGATGACGACGTTTCGGCCGCGAGGGCCGAGCGTCACTTTGACGGCGTTGGCGAGACTGTTGACCCCGTCGACCAGCGCGTGACGGGCGCTGCGGCTGTAAGCAATCTGTTTTGCGGACATGGATGTTCTTCCCTTAGCCGATCACGGTCAGCACGTCGTCCTCGATGAGGATCACATGCTCTGTACCGTCGAGTTTCACTTCCGTTCCCGAGTACTTACCCAAACAGAACGCGATCTCCCGCTCTAACGGACGGCGGCAGCACTTTCCCACCTTTGAGTGCCTTGCCGTTGCCGGTAGCAATGACGAACCCTTCGACGGGTTTCTCTTTTCGCCGAGTCCGGAATGACCGGGAGGATAATGCCTCCATTTGTCTTTTCTTCCTGCTCGACGCGCTCGACCATCAATCGGTCGGCAATTGGACGGTCCTCATGGCGAAAAACCTCCGGATGCGCTCGCGGGATGCAACTTTCGGACGTAGCAACGCGACTCGCAAGGCCAATTGGCACTTGCATGCAACGAGCGCTAGCGGCGCGGAAGGTAAGCTTTTTTTTGGCGCGGTCAAGGGGCGCGCGCGATGTCCACGGCAAGTTCCGCATCCTTGACAAGCTGCTCGGTATGGATAGTGTTCGCGTCCTCGCGACGCCTAAACGGCACCTCTCGGAGAGAGGATCCTGCTTCGCTTGGATAGTACCTTTGGGGGATCGTCTAACGGTAGGACAGCGGATTCTGGCTCCGCTTATCAAGGTTCGAATCCTTGTCCCCCAGCTTGGTCGCGTACGTCAAAGAGCCCGGGACAGTCATGCGCAGAATAAGAACCCACGCACGAGTAACTGGCCCCATCGTCTAGCGGTTAGGACACCGGCCTCTCACGTCGGTAACACGGGTTCAATTCCCGTTGGGGTCACAACATTCCCGAGTGAGAACGGGAACTTAGCCTCTATAGTTTCGGATGAATCCGAAACGCATCCTAGACTCGTCCGAGCGGCCAAGAAGTCTGGCGGAAGCGGCGGAAGGGGATCGCCGATGCGTCGGCGCTCGGTTTGGCCACGCGCGATGTACAGACTGGGTGCAAAAGACAATCGATCGAACCCGCCGCATAAATGTGCAACACGGCTACGAGCTGGTGCGCCGATATCCCGATCCCGGTCTCGCTGGCGGGTGCGCGGCAGCAGCTGGGACTAGCTGCTCCGAGACATTCAGCCAACGACGTTCGTGCCGTGGAGCGGGGCGCTGGGACTACAAACGGCGACGCCTGAGCTCATCGCGGCCCTCGAGCAAAAGGATCCAAGCCCGCACCCGAGGCCGGCAGGAAAGAGTGTCGTAGGCGGATTGCCAAACCGCGCGCCTAACGTCTGGATGGGCTAGTGGTCCACCATGTGGACCAGCTCGCATCCTTGGAGCGATAGAGCTCGCGGATGTCGCCGCCGGTCCCCGAGGGACCCAGTTTCGCCGGAATCGCCGGAGCCCGGGTTTCGGACCGGGCTGCCTCCGAGCCCACCTCCGTGCTCAGTTTTAGGGTTGTGAGCATCGCATACGGTGAGCATCACGGGTAACCCCCTTGCTGTTCTGGAACGTCGCTCTATAGTTATGTGAGACAACGTTTCGTATCATGCCTGAGACAGCCAAAACAGCTCAGGTCCTTCGTCTCGCTCGGAGAGGGCCGTTTCGCGCTCGCGATCTCGACGCGGCGAACATCCCGCGCGTGTATCTCAGGCGACTCACGGAGCGGAATCTGCTTGAGCACGTAGGCCGTGGGCTCTACCGGCTGCCCGACGCGGATGTGACGGAGCTTCATTCGCTCGCCGAGGTCGGAAAGCGCGTTCCGCATGCGACGATCTGTCTGCTGAGCGCGCTCCAAGTGCACGGGCTCACAACGGAGGCGCCGCACGCGGTCTGGATCATGATCGACACGCGCGCTCGGACGCCGAAGCTCGACACGCCGGCAATCGAGGTCGTTCGCGCGCATGGACCGGCGCGCGAGTACGGGGTCGCGACGCGAACGATCGAGGGTGTCGAAGTTCATGTAACGACGCCCGCCAAGACTGTCGCGGACTGCTTCCGGTATCGCCGCCACGTCGGCCTCGATGTCGCGCTCGAGGCGCTTCGCGACTACCTGGCAAGAGGGCGCGAACGACCAACCCATCGGCAACGACAGGCCAACCGAACCGGTGGCGGAGACGGATACGGGGGCGAATTTGGTGCGGGCAACGGAGACGGCACCCGCTACGGCGATCCTTGGTTCTTCAGCATTGACGCACTCGTTGCCGCCGCGAAGGCGGCGCGCGTCTACACGGTGGTGCGCCCGTACCTAGACGCTCTCGCATGACCAAAACGCCGAAGAACATCGGTGCGTCCGTGCGCACACGCCTGCTTCGGCTCTCGACCGAGAGGCGCGAGGACTTCCACCTTCTCCTCACGCGCTATGCGAACGAGCGCCTTCTCCATCGGCTGACATTGTCGCCGTACGCGGGTCAGTTCGTGCTCAAGGGCGCCGCGCTTTTCACACTCTGGACCGGCCGCGCGCACCGCGCCACGCGCGATATTGACCTCCTCGGATACGGCGACCCGTCCGAGGCGCGTATGCGTGCCGTGTTCGAAGAGATCCTCAAGCTCGACGTTCCCGACGATGGCGTCGTCTTCGACCTCGCATCGCTCGATGTCGGTCCCATTCGCGAAGACCAGGAATACGGTGGCGTTCGCGTCTCGCTGACGGCCGCCGTGACGAGCGCGCGAGTCCGCCTTCAAATCGACGTCGGTTTCGGCGACGCGATCACGCCGGCGCCGGAGCTCGTCGAGTTCCCTGCGCTCCTCGACTTCCCGGCACCGACGCTGCCGGCGTACCCGCGCGAAGCAGTAGTCGCGGAGAAGCTCGAAGCGATCGTGAAGCTCGGGATGGCGAACAGCCGTATGAAGGACTTTTTCGACATCGCCATCTTGTCGCGAACATTCGACTTCGACGGCGACTTGCTCGTGCGCGCGCTTCGCGCCACGTTCGAACGGCGCGGAACGGAACTACCCAACGGACCACCCGTCGCGCTATCACCGGCATTCGTCAGCGACGCAACGAAGCTGACGCAGTGGACGGCTTTTCTCCGAAAATCGGGCGCGACCTCTGACGCCGAGCCGCTGCGTTCCGTGGTTGATGCCATCCGGGCTTTTCTTCAAGCGCCCATGAAGGTAGCCGCCAACCTGCAAGCGTGGGGCGCTCACTGGCGACGAGGGGGACCGTGGGTTCTGTAAGAGATACGTACCGTACCCAAGGGCATGCCGCTAAAGCGATCATGAGAATCGTCGGGCAGTACGAGCACGAACCGCAGCACGCGAGCGTGCGCAAACGGCGCATCGCAGGCGGCGACCGGACCAGCGCCCGGCGCGGACGAGCATCGGCTTCGCCGCGAGTCGCTTTCTGTGAGCTGGCTTACTAGCGGCTCCACGCTGCCGACGATGCTGCGGACGGCCGTTCAACAACGGGCCTTGATTCTCGATAGCGTCGGGAGGCCGCGGTAGGCCATGAGGTTTCGTGCACCGGCTCGGGCGGCCGCAAAGCGTGAACGGGTCCCATGAGCGGCGAATCATCGGACCGAGTTCCCGTTCAGCCAAGCTGTAATGGATCGTCTGGGAACAGTGTCGCTAACGGCGATTGCGCGATCCGACTCTCGTCCGTGAGCGGCAGAGCGTGGGGTTCTGCGACGCATGACCCGCCGACTCTCGTCCCTCGTCCCCCTACGGGGGACGACGGTCGGGACGAGAGTCGCGGGACGAGAGTCACCGCCGTCCGGGACGAGGGTGGGACGACAGTCGGACGAGCGGACGAGAGTCATGCGCCCTCCGCCTTAGAGTCATTCGCCCGCGGCAGAGGTCGGTCGCTCGCGGGGGCCATGTGCTTCACGTAAAGGCGCACGCCGCCCCGCGGCGCCGGTCTCGAGACGACGTCGCCATCCGCCAGCAGTTGCTTGACGGCAGCGCGCACGGTCTGCGCTCGGATACCGAGGCGCTCGGCGACGGCTTCCGCCCCGGCGATCGCAGGATTCGCGCGGATGCAGTCGCGGGCGGCCGCCAGGGCCGCGCTGAACTTCGCATCCGGCGCCGGCTGCTTTTCCTTCATCTCCTCCCGGTCTACATGCAGGACCCGCAACCCCCACTTCGGATCCTGCCCCTCCGGCCCGCCGGCCACGTCCTCAATGCGCAGTCCGAAGTCGGCGGCCTCGTGGCCGAGCTCGCGGTCCTTCTCGTGTGTGACGAGCGTCACGAGGTCCCCCTTCTTCTTGCTCATCACCAGCATCGACTGGAACTCGTCGGCAATGGCGCTCGAGCCCCGCGCCATCTCGCGGCGCGATCGCGTCTCCCCCTCCTTGGGCGTCTTGCCGCCGTGGTGAATCAAGGCCACGGCCGCGTCCGCGGCGTCGGAAGCCTGCGTCAGGACCCGGATGAGGTCACGGACCTCGCTCGAGTTTTCGTTCACCGCTCCGATCATGCACCGCAGCGAATCGCACGTGACCAGCCGCACCCCTTCAAACTCGCGTTTGAAGTGATCCACGGCTTTTTCAGTCGTCAGGTTCAACTCCGGAAAGATCGCAATCCGCACCCTGCGGCTTTCGAGGAGCTGACGCAGCTCCTCATCGGCCAAGCCCAGAGCCCGCGCGAGCCGCCGGATTCGCTTCTTCGTATGACGCTTGCCCTGTTCGTAATCGAGGTGCAGCCAGGCCCCTGACTTGACCCGCCAGAGCCCCCAAAGGTCCTTGCCCGACGCGACCGAGAGCCCAAACGAGAACGTCGCAATCGTCTTGCCCGAGTACTGCTGCCCGATGATCCCGGTCGGTGGCCCCGAGCAAAGGCCGAGGGCCGGCACGACGAGGTTCGTGTCCGATTCTTCCGCGAAGAAATCCTCGGCGGACAGGTACTGGAGCAGGCGCCGGGGCAGCTTCGCACTCGGCACCGCCGCCCGGTCGAGCTGCTCCTGGGTGGCGGCCGGATAGTGCGCGCCGTTCGCGCCATGAGCCTTGGGCGCCGGCGGCGCGTACGGATCGATCGGCGGTCGGCCATCCCATTCGGCGGTCATGTTCCGGCCCTCCCCCGCGCCAGACCATCGGCGATCGTGCGTTCGCCCTCGTGCGCTCTCGCCTCGCCTGCGACGGCAATGAACGCCGGCAGAAGAGCCCCGTAGATCTCATCGTCCGTCAGCCCGAGCGCCGGCCGCGCCAAGGAAGCGGCCTCGCGGAACAGACAAGCATGCCGCTGCCCCTCGAGTGCGGTGCGCACTTCGTCCTCCGCTCGACGGAGCGCGCCTTCGCGGTAGGCATCCGCGTGCTGTTCTCGCACGACCGGTGCCACCCGTGGGGGCGGCGGCGGGGCTTGCGGGATTCTGGCGATGTCGAGCGGCTCGCCACCGGTCGCCAAAAAGTCGAACGACCGCGACGGATGAAACATCGGCGCATAATTCAGGCGTGTGACGTCGGAAGCGCCTTCGTCGATGTCGCCCTCGACCCGCGATCGCTTGTCGGGGCGGACGTAACCCCACGCATAGAGCTGCTCGCGCATCGCCGCGTGCGCCCGCTTGTACGCCAGCCGATCGGCGCATGGCTCGCTCAAGAGGAGCACGACGCGGCAGCGCGGCGCCTCGGGCGTCGACTTGTACGTCGAATGAATCGCCTTGCAGAAAGGGGCGAGCGCCGAGGCCGCACGACGGACCTCCCCATGCCCGTCGATGTCGATCGTCATGACGTGCGTGTGAATGAACGCACTCGTCTCCCGCCAGTTGTCCCGGTACAGGCCGCCCGCCCAGCCGCCCTCGGCCGCCTTGGCGATCTGCGGATCGCGATACTTCCACGGATCCCCCGCGACGCCGCGCGACAGGTACCCGACGATCTCGGGCCAACGCATCCGGCATGCGATGCCGATGTGTCGGGTCGCAAAGCGACCGATCTCGCCTGTCTGGAAGATCCGCCAGTCCGGCAGCGCCAGAATATCGAGCGGCTCCTCGAGCCGCTTCGCGGTCACGACGCCCCTGCCCTTTCCGTCGCTCACGGCTTGCTCTCGCTGTCGAGACGTAGCCCGAGGTCGCGCACCAGGTCGGCGGGAGACCACGCCTTCTTCGGCGTCGTCGCCGGCGCGTCGCTCGTCGGAAGGAGCCCTGGCCTCGTACCTTGCGTGGCAAGCCAACGTTCGTAAGCCGCTCGCGGCACGGTGACCCAACGTCCAAGCCGCACCGCACCGGGAATCCTCGGCGCCAGTTGTCGCCACGCCCTCGGCCGCTGCGCATACTCGCGCGGCCGCGGGCCGTCGCGGTGAGTCGAATACGCCGACGGCTCGGCCGCCAGACCCGCCGACAGGCGCGCCAGGACGATCTCCGCGGCCCGCGCGGCGACGCGCTCGACATCGACGATCCGTCGGCCCGACTCGCTTTCGATCGAGTGAGCCTGCCCCGGCCCATGCCGCGTCCGTTTGGTCATCATGGCCAGCGCCCGGTGAGCGGCACTCGCAGATCATCGGGTCCGCTCGGTGCCGGTCGGCGAATCGGAAAGCGGAAGCGCCACGTGCCGCGCGTCCGGAAGGCCATGACGCCGGCTGGCAGCCGGACGGCCGCAATCGTACCGCAGACCACGGCTTCGCGATCGCAGTGGCAGCGCAGTTCAAAAGGATCGATCTGGAGCACGGCGGCCGCCTCTTCCAGCGTGGCGAACACTCCGGGCAGATAGAAGTGCCCTGCTGTGGGGCAAACAGAATGATCCGGGGCGTTTTTCATAGGCGGACTCCGGGCAAAGCGTTGGCGTGGCCGCGAGCACACGACTCGCGGAGACAGAGCGATGACGTCAGACCTGCTCAACCGGGGGGCGGATTCGGGAAGAGGACCTTCCCGCGTGTGGCCTCGCGACTTCGATCACGGTCGAGAAAGCTGAGCTGGGCGTGAGCCTGAAGCAGGCGCAGTCATGTCCTCTTGGCAAGGGCGCAGGGCGCGCCGTCGGCGGACCCGTGAGCGGGTGGGGTCTAGATCGCAGGCAAAAGTCGTCACGAATCCGGAAATGATCCCGATGGGCCGACGGGCGCGACGCATGGCTTTGGCTCCATTCCGGGGAACCGATTTGAGTTTGTGAAAGAAAACCGAATGCGGCTGGCCGAAACCGATCGAGCCTATTTGGCCAAAGGTCGACCCGAAACGCCGGTGCCGCCGCAGGCGAGTGCGGCGGGTGAGGGCGTACGTGTTGAGGTTGGCCACGGGCGGGAACAGCCCATGGCGGTCCGCATGGTGCGGTGGTTCATGGGACGCCTTACCGCAAGCCGCGCGCCAGGCCGCGGCAGGCCACCTCTCGCGCCTAACCGCAGGAAATCATGGACTCATGGGTGCGCGTCAGGAATGGGGGTGGTCAATCATTGCTGACCAGGGGGGGTCAATAATTATTGACCCCCCCTCCCCTTGCCCGCGGCGCGATTAGCCTTCTCTTTCAGGGCGGAAGAGCGGCGGACTCCCGGTGGGGCGAAGCCATATACGGCGACAGATTGGAGTCAATCGGATCGATATCGCATTTGACAGATTCGAATAGTGGACTCAGATTGGCCGTCGCTCGGAGGACCCATGCGTGCGTTGGCGCTTTTTGTCGCTGCTCGTGCTGTCTCTGGCCGGACTCTGGCTTTCGACCGCGTACGTCGCCGCCGAGGTTCCCTACCCTCCCGAGATCGGCGTGCCTTGGGTCCGTTTATCCGCCCTGGGGCCGGCTCCTCTGGAGCCCGATCGCCAAGTCGCGTGCGCCCACCGGCTTTCGCGACGCGAGCGGCATCACGATGATCGGCGCGATCGCCGTGGCCAGCGAATGGGACGGGCACGTCTTATCGAGCCCTCTGAGTGAGCCTTCGTACTGGGCGGCCTCGCTGCCCCCCGACCGGTGACTTCGGGCCCGTCGTTCGCCCCGAAGGTTGCGCCGACCGCACTCGACGCGGCAACCGAGCCCCGAGTTTTGCCGCGCGAGGAGGCAGCCAGCGCGCCGCCGAAGCGTCCAGGAGCGATCCTTCGCCGCTCACGATGCGGCGACGCGTGCCGCTCAGAGGCCGAGTGAGGGTCCTGACTCTTCCCACCGTCAACACGTTGCAGTCATGGTCCGCGTGGTGCGAGGCCGCCCGCTCGGGAGCGCGATTGCGGTCATCGATTCGAGCTCGGGACGAAGCGACGGGTGGAGCTACGCGATCGCAGCGTACGTCGACGAAGGGCTTCAGCGGCGGCGCCTGTGCCTCAGCGAGCTCGGGCCTTCGATGGGCAGTTCGCAGACACCGTTTCCTTCGATGGCGAGCGCGCGCACTGGGTGCTGAAACGAGCCGCTAGCGCTGGCGCTTCGGGCGATACGGAATGCCTGACCCTTAAGCGGCGCCCTTGTCGTGATCCACTGCGCGTCGGGAAAGTGATCCGGGCGCCGGCGTGATTCGGGGGGTCTAAGCGGCGGGATCGTGACCCACCCCGCCGGTGCCGAGGTGTGGGCCTGCGCGGCGTCCGTCGAGGACGCTCGCGGCCATGGCGCCGTGTCGATGCACCGAGTGTCGGAAGTGGTTCGAGCCGTCGGTGAAAGGCCTCGAGTGTCTTTTGCTCGACCAGGCCGCTGACCCGGATACGCCGGTCCAGGCGTGCGGCTTGGTCGATCGAGGCGCGCAAGGCCAACCTGCGCTGGGTCGCCTATCAGACACGATTCTTGATCTTGCCGTGGGTGCGCGTTCCGCACCTCGCGTCGCATCTGCTCGCGCGCATGAGCGCGCAGCTCTCCGACGAGTGGCAGAAGGTCTACGCCCACCCGATCTACTTCACCGAGACGTTCGTCGATCCGGAGCGCAATCGAGGCACGTGCTATCGCGCCGCCAATTGGACCCCGCTG
>JBEKOY010000100.1:0-20568 GCA_049521295.1 Polyangiaceae bacterium
GACTCAGGTGGGCGCGTGGGTCGATTCGGTCGCACACGACGCTCTTGCCCATCGTGCGGCGATCGTCGCCGAGATCGAAAGCGCCTCGTCCCAGTGGAGTGACGTTACCTTCGCCGGCCCTTTTTCGGGCGCACCATCGGTCCCCGCCCCCGAATCGGGAATCTCGCTCAACCATCGCAGTGGCGTCTCGCGCTACGAGTCGTCTGCGGCCCATTCGCTCTTGCCTCCGCCGGCTTCGGATGACTTCCTCCCGGGTGCAGGGCCAACCAGTCGGCGATGGGGTCGTCGCGCGATCGCGCTTGGCTGCGCCCTCTCGCTCGGGGCCTTGGGGGTTATCACGTTCTTTCATGGGGCGCGACGTTTCGCGTCAGGCCACCCGAGTTCGGCGTCACCCTCAACCATGATGCCCCCAGGCTCTGGGGCACCGAGTGTGTCGCCCGCTGCGCCCAGCCCGCCGTCCGCCGATGGGCCCGCGATCGAAGGCTCCGATTCCGTTGCGCCCACCGCCGCCGCGGCGGCGGCCATCGCTTCGGCCTCCGCGGTGGCAACGCGGCCTCCGGTTCGCGGCACGGTTGACCGGCAGGCGCCTGGAAAGGCGAAGGCACCGGTAGCCGCGCCACCTCTCAGCGCCGACCCTGATTGCGATCCCCCGTATTCGCTTGACGCCCGGGGTCACAAGATTTGGAAGGACGCATGTTTCCGAAAACGAGACAAGTAGCTCCGCGGGCAGGATTTGGGCCGGCGTTTCTCGTCGGTCTTGCTCTTCTGGCGGCCTCCCGTCGCGTCGACGCCGACGACACGGCAGACTGTATCGCCGCCTCGGAGGCGGCCCAATCGCTGCGCGATCAGCGTGCCCTGATCGAGGCGCGAGACAAGCTGTCCATGTGCGCACGGGACGTATGCCCGACTCCCATTCGCGTCGATTGCATCCAGCAGGAGGTCGAGGTAGACGCTGCGATGCCGTCGCTGGTGGTGCGCGCGAAGGACGCACACGGCGACGATGCGACCGAAGTCAAAGCATTCTGCGATGGGACTGTTTTCGCGACTCAGCTCGACGGAAAATCGCGCGCGGTGGACCCCGGTACGCACACACTTCGGTTCGAGGCAGCGGGGCTGCCCCCCGTCGAACGACGGATTGTCGTCGGCGAAGGCGAAAAGAACCGATTGGTCATCGTCGAGATGGCACCCGCGCTCCTGCCGCCCGGGTCGCCGCTCACGCGCGATGCAGCAAGTTCCAGGGGCCTGCTCGTGCCGGGGTTGGTCGCTGGCGCAATCGGCCTCGTGGCAACGGTGCCGATGAGCCTCTTATGGCTCTCGGGGACCCGGGACGTCCACGACATGCGAACGAGCTGTGCCCCTGCCGCGGGCGGGGCCGGTTGCCCGGCGGACCGCGTCGATTCGGCTCGGACGAAACTGATTCTCGGAGATGTGTTCATGGGCGTCGCGGCTGCCGGCATCGGCACCGGAGCGGTCCTCGTGCTGCTGCGCTCGCCGAGCGCGACGAAGGAAGGGGCCACCGCCCTGAAGCTCGAGGCATGGCCGACGCTCGGCGGCTGTTCCGTGGGCGCTGAGGGTCGGTTCTAAGCGGATCACTTCGCGAGCTTGGTCACCGTGCCGGCCGCCCCGCCGGTCACCCAGTAAATGGCCGTCTCATCCACGGCGATTCCCTGAGGGTCGTTCAGGCCGCTGACCAGCGGCGGAGGCAGCGGTCCTTCATTTCCGATCGGAACGCGATAGAGCGCTCCTTTGGTGTTTCCCGGAGGAGCACATGCCGCCGTGCCCTGATCGAGAAAATAGACGGAGACCCCGTCGGAGACCACGGCGAGCGGGCAGGTTAGGGCGCCGACCGCGATCGTCTTCTCGGTCGCGACGGTGCCAGCCTTGATATTCTCGTAGACGCTCGGATTTGCGGAACCGCCGGTCCAGTAGACATGCGCGCCATCGATGGCGAGCCCGACGAACGTGCCCGTTCCGATCTCGCTCACCGGGCCACCGGCGAGAGGCACACTCTCGGCCAAACCGCCGCCTGCGGTCTTGGATGCGTAATACGCATTCGCATTGTCGATCGCGATCCCCGCCGGCGTTGTTCCGTTCTCTCCGGAGACGTTCAGCTGCACGGCGGCGACACCCCCGTCGCTGTTCGCAGGGGCGGACATGATCTGATTGCCGGTTTGGTCGGTCCAGACCACAGTCGTCCCATTCGAGGCGATCCAGTCGGGCTCGGCCTGATTGGTCGCGATGGTCGTCAGCGCCGCGCCCGTCGGGAGTGCACGTCGTACTTGGCCCGACGCAGTCTTATTCGTCCAGTAAACGAACATGCCGTCGGAGGCGATACCCTGCACGTTCTGCGCGGCGGATCCCGTCACGACGGGCGTGGGCGTGCCCTGGCGCGTCAACGATTTGCTCACTTTGTTGATCGCGCCCGCATCGCTGTCGGCCCAGTAAACAAAAGTCGAATCGATCGCGATGCCGACCGATCCGCTCGTCACGGCCAGCGTGACCGGTCCGCAGAGGCCCGAGTTGCACGCGCCACCTTGGCAGTAGTGACCGCACACCCCGCAGTTGAGCGGATCGGCCATGACGTCTGCGGCGCACGCATCGCTGGAGTCGGTCGGCGACGCGGAATCTTGCTGGGTGCCGGCCTCGCCGGCCGGCCGCACGGTCGAATCGCTGGCGAAGCCGGAATCGGCCCTCGATGGCGCGTCGTCCGCGCCGTCGCGTGGGGTCGGCGGTTGAGGCGCTGAATCACCGGAGGCGCCGGCGTCGGCCGGCTGCGACGCCATTGAGTCGTCCTGCGTGTCGGCATCGGCGGCGAGCTGCGAGTCGTCAGTCACGTCGGCATCGAGCACGGGAGGGCCCCCGATGTTCCGTGCTTCATCGCCGGTGACTTCGAGGCCGTTGAGCGACGTGACCAGACTGCAGGCTCCGAGCGATATCCCCGCAACGACGATCGGGGCGACGCGCATCCACCACACCCGACGATGATATCGCATCGCGCCTGCCACACCACGTAAATTGTCGAGCGTGACATTGCAGTAAATCGGATTCGTCATAAGGGGTAACGAAGGCCAAAGCAGTCCATTAGGCGAAATACGCTACATGCGACTCGGCCTATTGCCGTGTAGACCGGTCGGGGCCACGCCCACAGTAAAATGTCGCACCTCATCCTCTGGACGCGCATAGGAACACGGTGACCGCTCTCGGAGCGGATGGGCTGAGCGCGTCGGGCAATCGGTGCTCGTCTCGGCGATTGCACGGCCAACGTTTCGCAAGCCGACACGGCGAGAGGATCCTCAACGCGGGCGTCCGGCGTCACGAACCAACTTGCGAGCACCGGGGACGTCGGCCGCCGCCACCGCTGCATCCGATGCTGCCCGGCGCACTGGGGCGCGTGTCTGGAAAAGGGCCGGGTGGCATCGCGGTGTCGGGATCCGAGCGTCGGAATGGCTTACGAGGATCGCCCGCCGCTTGCGCCTCGCCTGGCAAAGCCGTAGGTGGGCAATGCACACTTGGAGCGCATGCCGACGCCTTTCAACCAAACCGACCGCCCGCTGATGCAAGCCCTTCTCGTTGGGCCGCTGGTCCTCGACGGCGCCATGGGAACGCAGCTGTACGAACGGGGGGTGCTCTATAGCGCCTGCTTCGAGGAGCTGAATTCGTCGCGCCCCGAGCTCGTTGCCCGCGTCCATGAAGACTACGTGCGCGCGGGCGCTCAAGTCGTCGAGTCGAACACGTTTGGGGCGAATGCCCTGAGGTTGGAAAAATACGGGCTGTCAGCGCGAGTCCGGGAGCTCAACGTCGAAGGCGTTCGAATCGCGCGAGCGGCGGCCGGGACCCACGCATACGTTCTCGGGGCGATGGGTCCGAGCGGCTACTTTCTCGGTGAGGCCGGGCAGGTGAGCGGGGAGGATCTTGCCAAGGTCAAGGCCGTCTTCGCCGAGCAGGCCAGGGCTCTCGTCGAAGAAGGCGTGAATGCCCTGCTCATAGAAACCATTCGTCAAACGCCCGAGCTTCGCATGGCGGTTGAGGCGGCCGTGGAAGCGTCGGAGGGACTCGTTCCCGTCATGGCAAGCGTATCGCTCGATGATCGCGGTCTCATGGCCGAGGGAACTGCGGCTGACGAGGTGGCTCGACTCGCGCGGGAATGGGGGGCCGGCGTCGTCGGCGTCAACTGCTCCGAGGGGCCGATGGCTGTTCTGGCGGCGGTTGAAAAAATGGTGCCTGCAGGCCTGCCCGTCCTTGCCGCGCCGAATGCGGGTTTACCCCGGCGGGTCGACGAGCGCATGGTCTATGTGTCCACCCCCGAGTACTTCGGCGTGTATGCCCAGCGCATGTTCCGCTTGGGCGTGCGCCTCGTGGGCGGTTGCTGCGGAACCACGCCCGAGCACATTCGACGGATTGCGGCCTCGGCCCGGATGGCCGGAGCGGGTGAGGTTCGGGAACGCGGATTCACCGTCGACCCGACCTTGGCACCGGGAGGCGGGAGCCGACAGGAAGTCGGCGCTGTCTCCATCGCGCCGTTCGAAAGCGGCGCGCGCGCGACGATCAGCTCATTGCCCGATGCGATGCTCGGCTCGTTGCCCCCCGTGCCCTTCGCAGAAAGAAGCGATCTTGCGTCCAAGATCGCGCGGCGCAAATTCGTCGTATCCGTCGAGGTCAACCCGCCCGTGGGGCTCGATCCGTCCCGCGCGGTCGCCGCCGCGAGAATGCTCAAAGCGGGCGGGGTGGACGTCGTCAACGTCGCCGACGGGGCGCGCGCGCAATCTCGGATGAGCAATTTGGCCCTCGCCGTGCGGATCCAGCGCGAGGCTGGTCTCGAGGTGATCTTGCACGTGTGCGGGCGCGACAGAAACTTGCTGGCCACATTCGCTCACTTGTTGGGAGCGCACGATCTGGGTGTACGCGATCTGGTCATCATCACCGGCGATCCGCCGAAGATGGGCGACTTCCCCGATGCCACTGCCGTCTACGATCTCGACTCGATCGGTATCCTCAAGCTTGCGACGCGGCTGAACCACGGCGTCGATCCGGCGGGCAAGCCTCTCGGCGCGACGACTCGATTTCTGCTCGCCACCGGCGCCGAGCCGGCGGCTCTCAATTACCCTCGCGAGATCGAGCGCTTGCACCAGAAGAAGGCGGCCGGTGCCGAGGTCATCATGACTCAGCCGGTGTACTCGCCCGAGTCGCTTAATCGCTTCCTCGACGACGTGCGTCCGCTCGATCTGCCGGTGCTGGTTGGGCTTTTGCCGCTTGCGAGCTTCCGCAACGCCGAGTTCTTGCACAATGAGGTGCCCGGCATGCAGGTTCCCGAATCGATTCGCGATCGCATGCGAAAAGCCGGGACGGGTGCAGCGGCACGGAGCGAGGGAGTCCGGATAGCGCGCGAGATGCTCGCCGCTGTGCGGCACCGCGTCGCCGGCGCGTACGTCATGCCGCCGCTTGAGCGCCACGAGCTTGCGCTCGAAGTTCTCGACGGCTTCATGGATGCGTGATGATCCGGGTGTTTGAGCGCCCGGGACCGCGACTCGCTTCGCCGCCCTACGCTCGGGCACGGCTCAGACGCGCGGCGGCTCTCGCCACATGGTCCGTGTGCGTCGGATGCGGAAGGTCATCGTCCGAGCGCCAGCCCTCCTCGCGAGCGCCGATCGCATCGGTCGAGCCGTCGCCTCGCCATGCCGCATGGCCCGGAGATGTCGTCTTCGCCCCAACGCGGTGCACCCCGGTGGCGGGATCGTGGGATTTGGGCGACGGTGGAGCGCCCGTTCGCATCGGCGACCCGTCTCAGGACGAGTTTGAGATCGGAGATGCCGTCAGGGAGCCGACCGGGACCGCCGTGGGCGTCATCCATCGCACGGCGGCCGGTCGGACCGCTGCGATTGCCTGGATCGCCCAGGACACGCGAGGGTCGGCAAATTTGTTCGACTTGGGCCCCACGTTGGGCGACGGCCCTCCGCCGAGACTCATGCGCGGGCCGAACGGCTTGTTTGCGGCTGCATACGGCGCAGCGCGGGTGAGCGTGCGGGCCGACGAGGCGCGCGACCTCATCCTCTATACGGTGCCTCTTCGCGCACCGCCGACGGTCCGCGAGAGCATCCGTCAGCAGCGCGACGACTCGCTGGCGTTCGACGTGGCGGCTTCCGGGGCGAGTATGCTTGCGGTGTGGGACGAGGCGACGACCGGTGCACGGGGCGTCATACGGTGCGCCACGATCCAAGGCGACGCCGGCGCGACGCGCGATCTCTCGCCGCCCGAGTCAGACGCGGAGGCGCCGCGCATCATTGCATCCGCTGGCGGGTTCACGGCCCTCTGGCTCGCGCGTCAATCCGAGGTGGCGCTCGACGACGCGCGAAGCAGCCTTGCCGCCGAGGCCCCCGGTGAGCCTCGAGCTTTCGGTTGGATCGAGTCGATCCGGGTGGACGGGCGCGGTGTCGCCCTGGGACAGGTACGACGCCTGACGTCGATGAACGGGCATGTGTCGGCGTACGACGCGCAAGCCCTCGACGACGCCAGCGTGCTCGTCGTAGCTCGCGACGACGGTGAATCGATGGACGGTTCCGGAGGCACTCTGCTTCGCGTTCGGATGGCAGGCGACCGAGTCGATCCGCCTCTCGCGTTCTCGATGGACGGTTTGGGTCGCGGAGCTCCGATGCTCGTGGACGGCAGTCCCCTGTGGCTGTCGTGGGTAGGCCCACACGAGCAACTTCGCCTCATCCCGCTCGACGCCATCGGGGCGCCCGCGGGGCCGCTCAGCGCGGAAGAGTCGTTGAACGACGCGCGTCCGCTGCTCGTCTTGTCCGCTCCCCCGGGTGCGCCGGAACGCGTCCTCGTGGCGACACCGTTGCGCCCCGAAGCGCAGCTCCGGACATTTGCGTGTGCGCGTTGACGATCTCATCTCGTCGAGGCGCTTCCGTCCGAGACTGCTTTCGACTAGCTTACGACGCGTGGCAGTCGCCGCCCGGCAAGGCCCTTTCCACAACCCGACAACGCTCGGTCGGCGGTACGCGACGCGGGCCCATAGCTCAATCGGTCAGAGCCCCCGGCTCATAACCGGGCTGTTCCTGGTTCGAACCCAGGTGGGCCCACTGGCCGACACGGCAGGCGCCTGCCCGAGAGCGGCTTACTCACGTCTCGGCGCGGCCTCTCGCGAGGGAAACGTGGCATTGCCGTCGCACTCGTCGCAGAGGATACGAGCGTGCGCTATGTACTTTGACACCCCGCCTTGTTCGCCATCGTTCCGGAGAGTGACGCATTGAGCATCCCCGACCACATTCGCGCGCTCGAGAAACTCGCGCAGATTGATTCAGAACTGAAAGAACTTCAGGACCAGCTCGCGCAGGAGCGCTCGACGCTCGACGGGTTGACTTCGGGCATCCGCAAGCTCGACGAGAGGCTGACGATTGATCGCGCATCGATGGGCGTGATGGAGAAGGCCCGCGGTGAACTGCTGCTCGATGTCCGCAACATGAGCCAGCAGCTCGACCATTCCCGCGACAAGCTCTCCCGAGCCCGTACGGAGCGCGAGGCCAATGCCGCGCAACGCGAGCTCGAAGAGCTGCGCAAGCTCGTCCGTGACCGCGAGGACGAGATCGGGAAGCTAACCAGGGACGCGGACGCCGCCCGGCAGCAGATCGAAGGGACGGAGGCCGACCATCGCAAGCTAGCGGACGAACTGGGTGCCCGTGAGGGTGACATCAGCTCGAAGCTCGGCGAGGCGGAGAGCAAGGCGCGCGTCAAGCGGGCGGAACGCGATGCCGCCGTCAAGGCGCTGCCCCCGCCGCTGTACCGCCGTTACGAAATGATCCGATCGAAGCGTGGCAACGCAATCGCGCAGACGAACGATGGGACGTGTAGGGCCTGCAATATGGCGCTTCCGCCGCAGTTGTTTCACCGGCTCCGGCGCGAGCCGACGCTGGAGCAATGTCCCTCTTGCAACCGGCTCATCTACTTCTCTTCGCCACAAGCTGTCGATGCTTCTGCCGCGCCGGAGCGTAGTTGAAGGCTTTCGCTGTCCGAGTGCACCTGCGCGTTCCGCACGCGCGAAGTCTTCGGGAGCGGGCAATGGCCGAGGTGGTAGGCTGGCTGTAGTGTTCCCGGGGCGCGTCCCGACATGAAGAGCTGCCCGAAGTGCCAGCGCGTGTTTCCGGACGACGCCGGCTTTTGTCCGGCCGATGGTACGGCGCTGACCGCGGCCAGCATCGTGCCGGTCGCGCACTCCCAGGAAGACCGGCGCATCGGAGCTCGGCTCTGCGGCCGCTACGAGATTCGCCGAACGGTCGCCGATGGGGGTATGGGTCGCGTCTACGAGGGGATCGACAAGCAGACCAATTCTCGCATCGCGCTGAAGGTCCTCCACGACGATGTCGCCAAGGACGAGGTCGCGCTCGAGCGCTTCAAGCGCGAATACGAAATCAGTGCTCTTTTGCCCCACGAGCACATTGTCAAGGTCCTTGATTTCCAGCGTGACACGGTCGCGGACACCTGGCTGCTCGTCATGGAATTTCTCGAAGGCGAAGAGCTTCGCTATGTCCTGAAACGCGAGAAGGTGTTGCCCCCCGAGCGCGTCGTGCGGGCTCTCTCTCAGGTGGCCATTGGCCTAGACGAAGCGCATGCGCGTGGCTTCATTCACCGCGACCTCAAGCCCGACAACCTATTTCTTTGTGGCCGGCGCGAGGGCGATACGGTCAAGATCCTCGACTTCGGCAGCGTCAAGGACACGTCCGTCGGGAACCGAAAGAAGCTCACCGTGCTGGGCACGACGATCGGGAGTCCGTATTACATGGCTCCCGAGCAGGCCCAGGGCCTCGACACGCTCGATCCGCGCGCAGACGTGTTTGCGCTCGCCGCTTTGACGTACGAATGCCTGACCGGCGAGGTCCCCTTCGTCGGCAACAATGGTCCGTCGATCCTTCTGGCGATTCTGACCAAGGACCCCGTGCCGCCGAGCGTGAAGGCGAAGGACGCAAAGTACCGTGTCCCGCCGACGGTGGACGAGGTGCTCGAGCGAGGCCTTGCGAAGAATCCGGGCATCCGCACGGCGAGTGTCGGAGCGCTTGCAGACGCGATAGGTCACGCCTTCGGCCTCTCGGGCGATCATCGGCAGTGGGCATCGACTCCCCAGCAGGAGCTGGGACGGCAAATAGCAGCCGCGTTGCCGTCGCTCATGGCCGCCAAGGTTGCCGCTGTGGACGTCGCCGCCGATCCGTTCGCTTCGGCCGGGCGCTCGGCCCCGATCGCGAGTGGCTCTGCACTCCAGGGAGGGCGCCAGGGCAGGGACGAGGCTTTCGACGCCGCTCGCAACGCGGACCTGCTGCCCGCCGGCGTTCCGTCGGCCAAACCCGGGTGGCTGCTTCCGGTCATCGTGGGCGTGCTTGCGCTCGTCGTGGGCGGAGCCGTGACCCTGGTCGTCATGGGCCGTTGACCGCCCGTCCGCGAATAATGCCGCAACCTACGCCGGCCGGCCGTGACGACCCCGCTCCGCATCCTGACCTACAACGTGCGTTACTTCGGGCACGCCACCCGAGGCATCGCGAGCACGCGTCGCGCAATGCTCAGGATTGCGGAGGCGATTGCTGGCCTCGTACCGCTTCCCGCGATTGTGTGTTTGCAGGAGGTCGAGACACGATCGATTCGATCGACCGTCGCGCACCGAGGCGGCGAGACTCAGCTCGAGAGATTCATGCAAATGCTCTCCGCCGCGCTCACGGCCGCCGGAAAGCCGGACGGCTATGACGCGTACTACTTCCCGGCGCACGCGTATCGGATCTCCGCGGGCGTGCACGCGTATACGACGGGTCTTGCGATCTTGGCGCACGAGAATTTCGCAGTCGATCACCATAACGCCGAGATGCCGCATGACATCACTCACCGTCGCTTGCATCCGATCCGACGCTTCAAGCAAACCCGAATTTGCGCCCACGTTCGCTTCCGCGATCGCGAGCAGAGTGGCCGCGATCCCGTCGACGTGTTCAACACGCACTTAAGCCTGCCGAGCACGTTGACACGGGCGTTTTGGACCGAGCCTCGCCGACTGGGTTGGGGTCCAAACCAGATCGAGGAGGCGCGCAACCTCGCGCGTTTCGTGGAGCGCGAGAGAACCAGCAGTCGTTTCGTCGTCGTCGGAGATTTCAACGCGCTGCCCGGCTCACCGGTGTATCGCTGTCTCGTCGAGGAGCATGGGTGGATCGATGCATTTGCGCAGCGCTATCGCTTTTCGGTCGACGAGATCGCCGGCTGGCCCACAGCCGGATTTCTGCGAATGCGCATGCACCTCGACCACGTGTTTGCGGGGCCCGGGCTCAAGTGGCTGGACTTCGACGACACGCATCCATTTGGGGATCCGACCGCACCCTTTCACGGCTTGTCGGATCATATGCCCCTGGTGGCGCGCTGCCGGGTGGTCCGAACGGCTCCGGCACCGACACACGCATGACTCCGGCTACGCAGCCCCGGGGTGGAGTTCACTTTGCAGCGGCGCGCGCTTTGGACAGTACTGTGCTCGTCGAAGCCGTAGAATGAAGTCTGACTTTTTTGAGGATCGGAACATGCCGGCCAACGAGACATCCAGCGCCCTGACCGAAGGCGTGCGCGTCACGGTACGAAGCAGTTACGTCGCAGATCAGTCCGTGCCCGCCGCGCGACGCTATGTGTTCGCTTATACGGTCCGAATCACGAACGAGGGGGCGGAACCAGCGCAGCTGCGGACACGGCATTGGGTCATCCGCGACGCCAACGGCAAGGTCGAGGAAGTGAGGGGTCCAGGGGTGGTCGGCCGTCAGCCCTACCTGAGCCCCGGAGAGCACTTCGAGTACACGAGCGGATGCGTTCTGCAGACGCCGACCGGCGAGATGCGTGGGACGTACCAAATGCAGAGGCCGGATGGGCGCGACTTCGATGCGGTCATCGCGCCGTTCTTGCTGGCCCTTCCTCACTCGTTGAACTGAACCGAACAAGCTTGAGCCGGTTGGCGCGAACCGCCATCGCGCTCGCGTGGCCACCGACGGTTGTCCGGGCAGAGCTGTGTGGTCATGGCGCGCCTGGGCTAAGCATCCGTCATGGACGAGTCCACGTTTCAGATGCTCGCCGACCAGGCGTTTTCTAGGATCGGCGACGCATTCGACGACGTCGACCCGGACATCGTCGACTGCGAAGTCGCTGGAAACGTCGTGACGCTCACGCTGTCGGGCGCAAAGAAGTGCGTGGTCAACACGCAGCGACCGACGCGTCAGATCTGGTTTGCGGCCAACGCGCGTGCCTGGCATTTTTCCTGGGACGCGAAGACGCAGCGTTGGATGGACGACAAGGGTCGGGGCGACGAGCTTTTCGCAACGATCGCAAATGTCGTGAAGGACGCCGTAGGGCTCGCTCTGGCTTTTCGATGACCACGGCCTACGAAGTCATGGGCGGCGAAATCAAAGTGCGCGCCGTCATTGGCAAGCTCTACGACAGGCTCTTCGCCGATCCCATCGTGGGCTTTTTGTTTGTGGGGAAAGACAAGCGTCACATCGTCGACCAGCAGGTAATCTTTACGTGCGCGTTTCTAGGGGGGCCAGCGCGCTATGCGGGTCGACCGCTGCCGGAAGCTCATGCGGCATTGCCGCTCTTGCCCGGTCACTTTGACCGCCGTCACCGGGTTCTCTCGCAGGTCCTCGAGGAAGAAGCCGTGCCGGAGGACGTGCGCCGAACGTGGCTCGACATCGACGAAGCCCTTCGTGCAAGTGTGCTCGCGGCGGCGCGTGACGCGCGCGACAAGACCCGCGAGCCCGCGTAGCCGCTTACCGCCCGTTTAGACGGCGGCAAGTCCGCGGACACGCCGAGTCTCTTCTCGGCCACAATGGACTGGCGGTCGTGTGTCGAAAGTGGCAACTCAGTTCGCGATGAGCCAGGTTCGCAGCACATCCGGGAACGACTCGACGAATCAACCCGACACCAACGAGGCTGGCGATTCCGACGGCTTGACCGACGATCACTTGGTGACCGCCCAGATGCCTACGGTGGGGCGGCCGCCAGTTCGCGTCGGCTCTGCGCCCTCGGCTGCGGCGGGCGCCTCGTCGCCGGCGCCACCCCGAGGTGCAGCGTCCTCGGCGCACCAGCGGGACCTCGTTGCCGCTGCGGGATCGACCGTTAAAGCGGCGGGCGAGGGCTCGAGCTGGTGGCGCGCGCTGCTGCTGTCGACCCGACCGGATGCGATGCAGGGTGCCTTGTCCGACGGGAGCACGATGCGGCTGCGGATCGCCGTCGCGAGCGCGGCTCTCGCCTTGATTTGGATTGCCATCGCGCTCGCGATCGGGCTACGCGATCCTCCGTCCGACTTGCTCGTCCCAGCCAGCGTATCGGCGGCCATCGTCGTCGCCCGCGCACTCATCGCCGTGGGGCTCATCGCGTTCAGTACGACGCTGCTCCGGGTGGCGGAGCGTCTCTTCGCCGCCGTCCGGGATGGGCGGCGCGACGACCACTCCAGCCCGAGCTGAGGCCATGCCCAGTCCGCCGTCCGCGCACTCGCGGGGCCAGGCGGAAGGAATCCCGCGCTTTCGTTCGGGCGCGAGTGGCGTTGGGCGAGCCCTGGGCCTTCCAAGGCAGAGCTCCGGGGGACGGCCGCACTTGACGCGCGATGGTGGGAAACCTAAATGGACGGGCGACTCTAACGTTGACGTAAGAGTGTTAGGTTAGAGTTGACCTATGCCCGATCATCATCGCCTCCCTCTCGTGGTGCGTCGTGCCGATCCCGCCGGCGGGCCGGCGGCCGAGCTGGGCCTTCCACGCGGTGACGGTTCGCCTGCGCGCGGATACGCGCAGGAGCGCCGAGGTCTGATGCAAGTAGGCGATCTAGCCCGAGAAACGGGCAAGACCGTTCGCGCGATTCGTATGTACGAGGAGCTTGGGCTGCTGACGCCGGCGGCTCGATCCAAGGGTGGGTTCCGTCTTTATGCGCGCGAGGCTCTGGTCCGCATCCGCTGGATCAGCACGCTCCAGGCGATGGGCTTCAGTCTGGGCGATATCCAAACCGTCGTCCGCGAGTGGGAGCACATCGCGAGCGCCCCGGGCGCGATGAAGCGCATGCGCCAGGTTTACGCGCGCAAATTGGAAGAGACGCGCGATCAAAAACTACGGATTGAGGCGCTCGAGCGCGAACTGGAGTCGAGCGTCGAATACTTGGACACCTGCGACGTATGCGATCCGCAGCGGCTGCTCAGCGCCTGCAACTGCTGCGACCTGCATGACAAGGAGACGGACGTGCCCGAGCTCGTTCTCGGGTTCAGAGCACGTTGATTGCACGTTCAAGCGTGTCGTTTGCGCAAGCTTCAACGCCCGCTCATCGGCTGGCACGAACCAGGAACAAGGTAACGACCATGGCTGTGAAGCTCCCGATTTTCATGGACAATCACTCGACGACGCCGGTGGATCCCCGCGTCGTGGATGAGATGATGCCGTACTTCACTACGAAGTTCGGCAACGCCGCCAGTCGCGGTCATTCGTTCGGCTGGCAGGCTGAGGAGGCGGTCGATCACGCGCGCGAACGCATCGCTCGACTGATCGGCGCGAAGGACGAGAAGGAAATCGTATTCACAAGCGGCGCGACCGAGAGCGACAACCTCGCCATCAAGGGCGTTGCCGAGTTCTACAAGGACAAGGGCAATCACATCATCACGACCGTGACCGAGCACAAGGCCGTTCTCGACACGTGCAAGCGTCTCGAGAAGCAGGGCTTCGATGTTACCTATTTGGGCGTCGGAAAAGATGGACGAGTGGACCCCGACGACGTCAAGAAGGCGATTACCGACAAGACGATTCTCGCGAGCGTGATGCTCGCGAACAACGAGATCGGTACCGTGCAGCCTTTGGACGCCATCGGCAAAATCACCCGCGAACGGGGAGTGCTGCTCCACAGCGATGCCGTGCAGGGGATTGGCAAAGTCGACTTCGACGTCCAGACAATGAACGTGGACCTGGCATCCTTGACGGCCCACAAGATTTATGGCCCCAAAGGAGTCGGCGCCCTGTATGTCCGGCGTAGCCGGCCGCGCGTGCGGCTGGTCGCTCAGATGGACGGCGGCGGCCACGAGCGAGGGATGCGTTCGGGGACGCTTGCCGTCCCCCTCATCGCGGGCTTTGGCAAGGCTTGTGAGATCATGACGCACGAAGGTCAGGCCGAGGCGGCGCGGCTGCGCGCACTGCGGGACCGTCTGCGCACGCGCATCATGGCCGGTCTCGACGAGGTGTACATCAACGGGTCGACCGAGCACGGTCTTCCGGGCAACCTGAACCTGAGCTTCAACTTCGTCGAGGGCGAAGGTCTTATGATGGCGATTAAGGATGTCGCCGTGAGCTCGGGGTCGGCGTGCACGTCGGCAAGTCTCGAACCCAGCTACGTCCTGCGCGCGCTCGGCGTCGGAGATGAGCTCGCGCACTCGAGCATTCGATTCGGGCTTGGGCGCTTCAACACCGAGGAGGAGGTCGACTACGTGGCCGATCTGGTCATCGATAAGGTGCTTCGACTTCGGGATCTGTCGCCGCTTTGGGAGATGCACAACGAAGGAATCGACTTGAAGAGTGTGGAGTGGGTCGCGCATTGACATGCATGGCCGACGTGCCCCGTTGAGTTGGCGACAATGACGACGATGCCAATCCATTTTTTTAAAACGATAAGGACCGAACCATGGCGTACAGCAACAAAGTCATCGAGCACTACGAGAACCCGAAGAACGTGGGAACGCTCGACAAGAGCGATCCGATGGTCGGTACCGGTCTGGTCGGCGCTCCTGCATGCGGCGACGTGATGCGGCTGCAAATCCGAGTCAACGAACAAGGCGTCATCGAAGACGCCAAGTTCAAGACGTTCGGTTGCGGGTCCGCGATCGCGAGCTCCTCGCTCGCCACCGAATGGATCAAGGGCAAGACGATCGACGAGGCCGAGTCGATAAAAAATTCGCAGATCGTGGATGAGCTCAACCTGCCGCCGGTCAAGATCCATTGCTCGGTGCTTGCCGAAGATGCGATCAAGACGGCGATCGCCGACTATCGTAAGAAGCGTTCGGATCGCAAGGCGGCCTCACTCGCAACGTCCGACGAAAAGCCCTGACGGCGCAGCCATGGACACGACGCTCCAACAAACCCAGGCGAAAGAGCCGAGCATTACGGTCTCGAGCGGGGCCGTCGAAGCGATCGCCAGGCAAATGAGGAAGCGAGGCACGCCCGAGGCGAGCTTGCGCCTCGGCATTCGAGGCGGAGGCTGTTCGGGGTTCACTTACGTGATTGAGTTTCACGACGGCGTGCCCCATGGACGAGATCGCGTCCTTGACTACGTGGCGATGGACGGAACACGAGTTCGCGTGGTCGTGGATCCAAAGAGCCTCATCTATCTCAACGGTACCGTGCTCGAATGGGAACAGACTCTGATGCGCCAAGGATTCAAGTTCGCCAATCCCAACGAAAAGAGCGGCTGCGGCTGCGGAAGCTCGTTCTCGGTGTGATGAATCCCTTTGTGGCGCTGGGCCTCGCCCAAACGTTCGACGTCGATCTGGCCGTCGCTCAGACAAGGCACCGTGAGCTGTCGCGTGCCCTCCACCCCGACCGCTTCGTGGGCACGAGTGCGACCGAGAAGCGCCAGGCGTTGGCGAAAGCGGTGGAAGTCAACGAAGCATGGCGGATTGTGCGGGATCCGCTGCTGAGGGCAGAGGCGCTGATCGGGCTGAGCGGTGTTTCCGTCCGAGACGAGGACGGCCCCAAAGCCGATCCGGCGTTTCTGATGGAGATGCTCGAGAGGCGCGAGGCTCTCGCCGAGGCGAAGAGCGCGCGCGATCTGAGCGCTGTCCAGAGGCTAGCCGAGGCCATCCAGGCCCGAATCGGGGCGGTGCAGAGTGACCTGTCGGGCGGCTTCGCGCGCGGCGAGCGTGGCTCGCTCCTGGGCAAGGTGGGGGAGCTCAGGTTCTATCGGCGCTTGCTCGACGACGTTGTTGCGGTCGAAGACGAACTGGCGGCGTGAATGGCTCTGTTTGAAATATTCGATCCGAAAGCGAACCCGCGGCCCATCGGCATCGATCTGGGCACCACCAACTCTCTCGTCGCTTACGTCGCTAACGAACGTCCCGTTGCGATTGCCGATTGCGACCTCGAGACGATCGTACCCAGTGTCGTCGCGTATTTGCCGAATGGCGAGGTAGTCGTCGGGCGCCGTGCCGTACGGCTGGCGTCGGAGCATCCGCGCGACACGATCGCGAGCGTGAAGCGGTTCATGGGTCGCGGCGCCGACGACCCCGAGACGCGACGTCTCGGTCCGTACGCGTTTGCTCCTCCATCGGCCGGCGGGGCCAACACGGTTCGCTTTCAGATGACCGGAGGGAGAATCGTCACTCCCGTCGAGGTGAGCGCAGAGATCTTGCGTGCACTCAAGGAGGTTGCGGTCGACGCTCTACGGAACGTCGGTCCCGCCGTGATCACCGTTCCGGCGTATTTCGATGACGCCCAGCGGCAAGCCACGCGAGACGCTGCACGTCTCGCCGGTCTGGACGTGCTGCGCCTTCTCAACGAGCCTACGGCCGCGGCACTCGCGTACGGGCTCGAGAGAAAGCACAATGGCACGTTCGCCGTGTACGACTTGGGGGGGGGGACGTTCGATGTCACGGTGCTCGTCCTCGACGAGGGGATCTTTCAGGTGCGGGCCACGGGCGGCGACAGTCAGCTCGGCGGCGACGACATGGATCGGGCCGTCGCGCATGAATTGCTCGGGGCACTCGGTTTCGAGGGAATCCAGCAGACTCCCCAACTCGTGCGACTCGTGCTCGATGAGGCTCGCAAGGTCAAGCACGCGCTGACCGTTCAGGAGACGGTCGATGCGGAGGTGCCGGGCCAGCGTCGCCTTACACTCACCCGTGCGCGGTTCGACCAACTGATTCGCCCTCTACTCGAGCGCACGGGCGTTGCGTGCTTGCGTGTTTTGAGGGATGCGGGGCTCAAGCCGCAGGACTTGGACGGTGTGATTCTCGTCGGCGGTGCGACTCGCGTGCCTGCCGTGCGCCGCTATGTCGCAGAGCTGTTCAAGAGAGAGCCGATGGCCGACATCGATCCGGACCAAGTGGTCGCCCTCGGAGCAGCGGTTCAGGCGGACTTGCTGGCCGGGGTGGGGCAACGCGAGGACGTGGTGCTCCTCGACGTCATTGCGTTGTCGCTCGGCATCGAGGTCGGTGGTGGCGTCGTCGATCGAGTGCTGCCGCGAAACTCGACGATTCCCTGCGCGGGGCGCGCGACGTACACGACGCAGGAGGACAACCAAACTGGCTTTGAAATCCATGTCGTACAAGGCGAGCGTGAGCTTGCCGCCGACGACCGGAGCCTCGCGCGCTTCACGCTCAAAGGTATCCCTCCGATGCCAGCAGGGATCGCGCGTCTCGAGGTCACCTTCGAGGTCGATGCCGACGGGCTGCTGAGCGTGCATGCAAAGGAGCTGACGACCGGAGTCGAGCAGACGGTCGCCGTCAGGCCGAGCTACGGACTGGACGATGCCACCGTCGAGCGCATGCTGCTCGAGGCGCTCGATCGCGGCGAGGAGGATCTCGTCAACCGGCGGCTCGCGGAGAATCGCGTCGAAGCTCGGCGAATCCTCGCGGCCGCACGCAAAGCGATCGACCTAGACGCCGACCTTCTCCAGCCCGGGGAACGAGCTCGAATCGAGAGCACGTGGGCCGCGCTCGAGAGTGCGGCGTACGGCGACGACCCGGCGCGCATCCGCTCGTGCGTCGAGACGCTCGACGATGCCACCAAGGCGTTCGCCGGTCGGCGAATGAATCGCGCCATCGCGCGAGCCATCGAGGGCAAGCGCGTCGACGCGGTCGAGCGGGCGGTCGAGCATGCCAAGGGCGTCGAGCTGGCGCACGCCCGCTGAGGAGCGGACACGGGATATGACGACAGTTCGCTTCAAGGGGTTCGGCGAGGTCGAAGTGCCGCTGGGTACGACCCTTCTCGAGGCCGCGACGAACGCGCGTTTCCCGGAGGGCAGCGCGTGCGGTGGCGTTTGCGCCTGCTCGACGTGCCACCTGTACGTGACGCTGGGCGGAGCGCTCCTCAGCGAGCAAGAGGACGAAGAGGCGGACATTCTCGACAAGGCGTTCGACGTTCGCGCAACTTCTCGGCTGGGCTGTCAGTCGCGCATCGTTGCAGAGGGCGAGGTCGAGGTCGAAATCAGTCGCGAGAGTCTGCACGCATACGAAAACGAACATCCGGCCGAACGTGGGAAGTACACACGGCCGGCACGGGCCTCCGAGCGCTAGTCCGCAACATCCGCGCCGGTCGGCGCGGGCGGAGTCGTCCACTCAGCTCAGGCGAAGGCCTGGGGCCGGGTGCCTCGCGCAGACGTCTTTGACCTCATCGGCGATCCGCACAAGGCTGATCTCGTCCGAGGGTCGTTGCGTTACGCGATCGATCCAGTCCGCGATACGGAGCATGACGTCTGTGCCCATACCGCGTGAGGTGACCGAGGGCGTGCCGATGCGAACGCCCGAAGGATCGAAGGGCTTCCGTGCGTCGAAGGGGACCGCGTTGTAATTGAGCACGATTCCCGCCCGATCGAGCGCTCGTGCCAACTGCTTGCCGGTCACCCCCTTGCTCGTCACGTCGACGAGCATGAGGTGATTGTCTGTTCCACCGGTGCTCACACCGAAGCCGCGCTCGGCAAGGGCGCGCGCCAGAACGCGGGCGTTTTCGACGATGGCCTGCGCGTACAGCTTGAAATCGGGTCGCGCGGCCTCGTCGGCAGCGACGGCGATCGCGGCGGTCACATGGTTGTGTGGCCCGCCTTGCAAGCCGGGGAACACGGCCTTGTCGATCGCCGCTCCGTACTCCTTCTTGCAGAAAATCATGCCGCCGCGCGGTCCACGAAATGTCTTGTGCGTCGTGGACGTCACGATGTCGGCCACGCCGATGGGCGAGGGATGGACCCCGCCGCATACGAGCCCCGCAATGTGCGCCATGTCCGCCACGAGAAGGGCTCCGACTTCGTCGGCAATGGCTCGGAAGGCCGAGAAATCGATCCGTCGCGGGTACGCTGTCGTGCCGCACCAAAGGATCTTGGGACGATGTTCGCGGGCGAGATCGCGAACCTGATCCAGGTCGATGAGGTGGTCCTCCTTTCGTACTCCGTACTGGACACTCTTGAAGTACTTGCCCGTGATGGACACGGAGTGGCCATGAGTCAGGTGTCCGCCGGCCGGGAGCGATAGGCCCATAATCGTGTCGCCGGGTGCGCAGAACGCGAAATAAACGGCGAGGTTGGCGGGGCTTCCCGAATACGGCTGAACGTTCACGTGCAGGTCGTCGGCCGTGCCTTTGCCTGCGGCCGTGGAACCGAAGAGGCTCTTGAGCCGTCCGATCGCCAGCTCCTCGATCTGGTCGATCACCTGTTGCCCTTCGTAATAGCGCTTGTGGGCATACCCCTCCGAGTACTTGTTCGTAAGGACCGAGCCGGTGGCCTCCATGACGGCGCGAGAGGCATAGTTTTCGCTGGCGATCAGGCGGACCTTTTCGTGTTCGAGGCGGCTCTCGTCCGCCACCAAGCGGGCGACGGCGGGGTCGGATTCCACGAGCGACGGATTGAAGGCAGCGGGGGGCCAGGACATGCGAAATGATGTACCAGAGCGGCTGCTGGCGCGCGATGGGCCGTGCTAAGTCTCGGCCACGATGCTCCCGCTGGTGCTCGCCGCTTCGGCTCCCGCGACCACCGCCGTTGCCGTCAGTCAGCCACCGGAGTCGAATGGGGTCGAATCGCCGCCCAAGCACCGTAGCGGTATCCTCTTGGGCTTGGCGCTCGGCGCCGGCTTCGGCCATGGGGCCGGGTACCCCAACAACGCCAACGACATCGGCACGACCGACTACTCTTCGAGCGGCTGGATACCCGGCACGAGCGGCACTCTCCTGCTGATGGGCGCTTTAGCGGACTATCTCAACTTCGGGTTCTGGTTTGCGCAGGCTGGCTTCAGGGACAGCTCGCAGAAGGCCAACCAACTTGGCATCGGCCTTCGCGTCGAGACGTTTCCTCTGATGGCCCTGTCCCCTCGGCTGTCAGGCGTCGGGGCATTTGCCCAGTTTGGTCTGGGCATCGCGAAGCTGACGACGCCGGGGCTGCCGGACGCGGGCGGAACGCAATCCTATGCCGGTGCGGGCGTCTTTTACGAGTGGCCGCTTGGCCACTTCCTCGGTGGTCACGCGGGGATAGGTCCGAGCCTCGAGTACGATGCCGTCTTCACGAGGCCGTACGATGCAAGTGGCCTGATCGCGAGCGCGAGGCTCGTATTTTACGGCGGACCGTAGCCGACGGCTGAGGACGGCACCTGCTATCGTCTCGTGCGTGGCTCCCTCCGACCCGTTTGGGCTTGTCGGTGAAGTGCTCGATGGGCATTTCCGCGTCGAGCGCTGCGTCGGCGAAGGAGGGTTCAGCATCGTTTACAAGGGTACCCACGTTGGGCTGGGCGAGCCCATTGCCATCAAATGCCTGAAACTGCCGCCTGCGCTCGGCTCCGCGATTGTCGAGTCGTTCATTAGGCGCTTCCGCGACGAGAGCCGTCTGCAATACAAGCTGTCGCA
>JBEKOY010000101.1:0-20493 GCA_049521295.1 Polyangiaceae bacterium
ACTTTACGGTAAACGCCATCGCCCTGGACCCGTCGGACGGCCGGATCATGGATCCGTTCGACGGACGGGGCGATTTGGAACGGGGCATCCTCCGTGCCGTGGGCAACCCAAAGGAGCGGTTTGCGGAGGACGGATTGCGCGTGCTGCGGGCTGCGCGCTTCGTGGCGACCCTGGAGCTGGCTCTCGACCCGGACACAGAACGGGCGATTCAGCCGACGCTCGATACGTACCGCAAAGTAGCGCAGGAACGAGTGCGTGACGAGTGGGTCAAAACCATGATGGCTCGCTGCCCTTCACGCGCCTTCGAAGTGATGCGCCGAACCGGAATCCTCGAGGTCACTTGCCCCGAGCTTCTCGAGGGCGTCGGCATGGGACAGAACCGCTGGCACGCGTTCGACGTGTGGCGCCACGGGCTTGAGTGCATGGACGCGTGTTTGGCCGATCCCGCACTTCGAATCGCCGCTCTGCTGCACGATGTCGGCAAGGCAAGGACGCGTGCCTGGTCCGACAAGACGATGGATTTCACATTCTTCGATCATGACCGGGTGGGGGCCGAGATCGCGGATCCCATTCTCGCGCGGCTGCGCTTTTCGAATGACGACCGGTCGCGCATCGTCGCGTTGGTGCGGCATCACGTATTCCACTATTCGGACGAGTGGACGGACGCCGCGGTGCGCCGCTGGGTCCGTCGCGTCGGCCCCGATCGTGTCGCAGACTTGTACGTGCTGAACGAGGCGGACGTTCAAGCGAAGGGTCGCGATGTTGCCGACGACCTCGCCGCTCTCGCTCGGCTCAAGGCCCACGTCGCACGTGTCCTCGCCGAAGGGGCGGCCCTTTCGACGCGCGATCTGAATGTCAACGGGCACGACTTGATGCGCGAGTTGGGCATCCGGCCCGGGCCGATCGTCGGAGAGATCCTCGACGCATTGCTCGACGTGGTGACGACGGATCCGAACGAGAACGACCGGAACACTCTCCTTGCCCGTGCGCGGGAGTATTGCGACAGCAAGCGTGCTCGAACGCCTTGATTCGGCATGGCGGGACGCGCCCATCGGTTGGGCCATGGGCCGGCCCGTGGTGGCCCCTGCTCGAACGCCTTGATTCGGCATGGCGGGACGCGCCCATCGGTTGGGCCATGGGCCGGCCCGTGGTGGCCCCTGCTCGAGCACCGGGCGAAGCGCGTTTCAAGCCGGCGACGGACGCGCTAGCTTCGCCGCGTGATCCAAGGCCTTTGGTTTAGCGCAGGGCTCGTGGTCATCGTCTGGGCGACGGGCGTGTGCGCGCAGGCGGAGTCCGCCGCGCCGGTGACGCTCGCCGTGGGGGATTGGCGCCTCGATCCGGTCGTCGAGTTGCAGACCCGCGGTGAGTATCGTCATGACTTGGACGATCGGGATCGCGTCACTCTCGTCGAACGCGCTCGGCTCGGGGTGGATGCCTCACGCGGCTCGTTCGAAGCGCGCCTGGTATTCCAGGATGCGCGGTCGGTCGAGCTTTCGGGCGGCTATTTCATCGCAGGATCTCCGGCCATTGCCTCCACTGGGGCGTACGAGGCCTGGGCCGAGGCACATACGGATGGCTCTCGACCGAGCTACCTTCGAGTCGGCCGCCAAGCGGTCGTCTGGGGTGAAGGACGGCTGCTCGGGTCCGCCGACAAGTCGCCGACGGGTCGATCCCTCGATGCCGTTCGAGGTCGGCTGGTCGTGGACGACGCTGCGGTCGAGATTCTCGGGGCTGTATTGCAGGATTGGCCGTCCACGCCCGGGTTTTCGGTGGATCCGTACGGCGAGCTGTTCGGGGCGAGGGCCGAGTGGGCCTCCGATCCTCTTTTCGCCATTGAGGTCGATGCGCTGGCTCGCTTGGCTCGGCGCGATCCAAGCTTGCAAACGGCAGTCGAGGGTCAGACTTACACGGGATCCGCCAGGCTGCATGGCGACGATCGCCGTTGGACCTGGGGCGCCGAGGCAGCGTACCAATTCGGCCACGTCGATGGCGTAACGCGGTTCGGAGAACCTGAATTCACGGGTCGCCGTGCGGCCTGGGCCGCCGCGGGCCACCTGGCGCATACGTTCGAGCGGGCGTATTGGGAACCGACGGTCCAAATCGCTGCCGCCTACGCGACCGGGGACGAGGCGGGAGCGACCTATCGCGCCTTTGATCCTTTGCTGCCCGACGTTCGTACCTGGCACGGAGCCGCCGAAGCGTTCGCTTGGTCGAATGAGGCCGAGGCGAGCGCGCGAGGCGCCATCGTCCCCTGGACGGAAGGCGTCGTGGCCCTCGAATATCGATACGTCGTGCTTGCGCAACCAGGCAGTGGCTGGCAGAGCGCCTACCTCCAGACTATCGGGCAAGCGTCGGGAAATACCCACGCCGGGCTGGGCCACGAGGTCGACGCCACCATTCGATGGTCACCCTGGGCCCCCGTCCTACTTGAAGTCGGCTACTCCGTGCTCGTACTTGGCGACGGGGCGAAGGCCATCCTCGCGGCACGCCAGACCGGCGTGGCCAGCCTATCGCACTGCGCATACGCCGAAGCGAGAGTCGACTTCTGAATCTGAGCCAAACGCACGCTGGGCGAGGATCACGGGCTCTCCGGGGATGCGACACACGTCTCGGGAAGGCAGATCGAGGCCCGGCTTCGTCGGATGAGTATTAGTTGAGCCAGCGTCGTGTGGGCCCAACGTCGGCGTGGATGAACCAATCGTCCTTGTTCGGGTATACACCGATACCTCCGGTCCACCCGAGCCCGCGAATTTCCTGCTCCACGAGGCGTGGGTCGAGCGCACGCTCGTCGCCAGGTGCCACGACTCGGAAATCGCACGCGTGTCCGAGGGTGTGCTGACTGTGTGAAGCCACATGATGGCCCTTCTTGCGAAGGATCTCGTTCAGTTTTGGGCTTCGGTACCCACTGACGACCTCGATTCGCGATGCGGGGTGCCTCGCCGCGAGACCGCGAAGCAGTTGCAGCAAAGCGGGATCGATGGCGTGCGTTGCTCCCGTGACGCGATCGCTTAGGAATGCGTCGAACCGAGGGGTCTCCGGCCGCACCGAATCGAGGACGACGTGCTCGCCGGTGTGGACGTCGACGAGCGTGGCGAGAACGGGCGTTTCGGGCAATTCATCGATGGGCGGCCCCTTCTTGGACCCGAGACCTGCGCTGTGGGGTACAGGCGCTTCGGGGGGTGCCGGATCGGTGACAAGGGTTACGGCTGCGATCGTCGTGAAGAAACACGTGGCGATCTTGATTCCCGCGGTCACGAGCCGACGGTAACATCGGCTCGCCGGCCGGGCCTAGAGCGTCGGGCCGTTTCTTGACGCACCCCAGCCTGGCGCGGAGTACGCTTTGCGAAGCATGGGTTCGAGCGCTTCCTCCACTCTGACGACCGAAGGATCGATTGGGGCCCGACACGACGAGAGCCCGCTCGTTCGTCGGGCAACGCCCGGTCCGACGCTGTACTTCAACGCGACTTTCCCTGCCGAGTCTAACCCGCGGGCGGTGGTCGGTCTCATCCATGGGTTTGCCGATTACGGCGCGCGCTATGCGCACGTCGCGCGCGCTTGGGCGCAGCGCGGGCTCGCCACGATCGCCGTTGACCTTCGCGGGCACGGCAGAGCCGAGGGCCCGCGGGGCTCCTGCTTGCGGTTTGGTGAGTACCACGACGACGTGTCGGAGCTAAAGGAGCTGGTTCGCGAGCGAGCCGGTCAGCTTCCGGCGTTCCTGTTCGGTCACAGCTTTGGGGGCCTCGTTGCGGCATGCGAAGTGCTCGAGTCACC
This sequence comes from Polyangiaceae bacterium, assembly GCA_049521295.1. Taxonomy (GTDB): domain Bacteria; phylum Myxococcota_A; class Polyangia; order Polyangiales; family Polyangiaceae; genus Palsa-1150. Next base: position 3,772 of record JBEKOY010000101.1, read on the forward strand.
GGCCCGGTGGAAGGGCCTTGTCCTCACGGCTCCGAACTTTCGCGTCGCGTTAAAGGTCCCTCCGCTCAAGCTACTGGCCGGGCACCTCGCGTCGCGCCTCGTCCCATGGTTCGGCTTGCCTGCAGGCCTCAGCGGATCGGACCTAACCCACGATTCGGCGATCGCACGCGCTTACGACAAGGACCCGCTCGTCTTCAAGAACGTGAGGTCCCGCTGGTTCACCGAGATGCGGATCGCCCAGACTCGCGCCACGGCCAACGCGGCGTCCCTGAAGGTGCCCCTCTATATCGCAATGGGCACGGAGGACCGCGTCGCGGATTTCGCAACGGCGAAGGCCTTCTACGATGCTGCCGGGAGCACGGACAAGACCTGGGATCCGCGCGAAGGGCTTTACCACGAAGTACTCAACGAGCCGGAATGGCCGCAGACCGCGCAGCGCATCGCGGACTGGATGCTCGCGAGGCTTTAGGTCACCACTCGGCCGACGCACGAACACGAAGTCGTCCTGAACCTCGTCTCAGAAGCGCTTGACAGGCCAGCCGATGGCGGGCCGGGCTATCGCCCATGAGCGTCAGCAGATCCGTCTCGCTTTCTGCAGGCGGCTGGAGGAGGTCGGCCCCCTCCAGGACATGGATCCGACAGGTACCGCAGCTGGCGCTGCGGCAGCCGAACGGGACTGGCGCACTCCATTCGTCGCACAGGTCAAGCAATCGGCCTCCGTCCGGTGCGTTCACCTCGAGCGGTGCCTGATGGGACGATTCGAACACGACGATGGGCACGCGCGGAATCCCTATCGCTTCTCTAGCAAGATGGCATGCTCCGCTCGGTGGCCGTCGCGGAACGCCGCCGAGCTGGGACCGTGAAAATGAGGACGCGCCTGAGACGCGCGGGCGAGCACCGCGAATCCGGCGTCGGGCGCGATCGCCCCCAAGACCGCATCGGCGCGAATGGCTTGTTCGCCGACGGCGGAGTCGGCGAGTAAGAGTACAACGCGCGCTCCACGGCGACAGACGCGACGCATGGCACGGAGCGCCCGGCCCAACTCCTGCGCCCAGGCCTCCCGAGCAGACCGGGCGTCGAGCCGCTCGTAGTTGCGACGCGCCCCGATTTCGCCGCTGGCGAGCTTGCCCGCGTCCAGACCGAGCCAGCGCATTCGGACCGCGTGATGCGAGAGGTAGTCATACGTTCCCGCATAGGGAGGCGACGTCACAATCACGTCCACGGTGCTTGCGGCGATTGTTTGCAAACGGGCAGCGTTGTCCAGGGCGGTCACCACCAATGCGGCGTGCACCGGTGTGCGCCGAGCCAACTCGGCGAGGCGCAGCGACAGCTCGTCGGCCTTTCGTGCGAACAATCGTGACGCAAAACCCGCTGCGATACGCCGGGTTTCGACAGACGTCGATGTGTCGGAAGCGCCTCGGCTCACTTTGATGAGGATCGCGCTCAGGACCAACTCGAGCGCGTCGCGCACCAGCGGGTCGCTCGAACACTGCTCGACGATGCCCGCGCGAAGCGAGTCGAGCTCGAGCAGCACGTGGGGATCGAAGAGCTCCGCGTCTTCGCGCGGATACCGGCGGGTAGCGCCGGCGCGCCGGATCCTGCGCGCTTCGGCGAAGATGGCAATGGATCGGGCTGCCGAAACCATCGAGGCTAGAACCGAATCTGCGTACCGCGTCGTTTTCAAGCGCGCCAGGCGAACGGCCAGTGGATTCAAGTCTGTTCCGATAGCGCGTCGCGAATGGAGCATGGCCTCGATCAAGACCGTGCCGGATCCGCAGAACGGGTCGAGCACCGTTGCGCCTTCTGAACTCAGCGTGCGCACCAGACGGGAAGCCGTGGTCGGGTGCATGCGCGCCGGATACGTGTGAAACCCGTGGACGTGCGCCCGATCGGAATCCTCGGCGGGTCCCGAGGACGGCCTGACGTCCAACGCTTGCGCAAGTGTTGCGGCGACGTCGGGATCGCCCCAGGTGGCAACGGCACCTCCGACGTGCGTGAGCGAGCGGCGCTGCTTCTGGGCGCGCGGGGGTTCGCCGTCACGGTCGTGGCGCCGATTCGCTCGGGCCGACCCGGGACGATTGCCAAGGTGAGTCGTCATGGCCGAATGATGGACGTGCCGACCGGCGGAATCAGATTGAATTGCGCTGCCGTGACGGGCTCGTTCACTTTCGGGTTGATGAAGTCGAACCGATTCCGGTTGCCCTGGCCATCGATCACCATGACGCGCCGCACCTGCGACGTCGCGGCGTCTACGTAAAACAGAACCTTGGAGTACGAAGGCGTCGGCTGCTTCGGGGTTCCCACGAGAACATATCCGCCAGGGAACTTCATGGAGCTACCGGCAAGAACCTCGAAATGGAAAGCATCCGCCAGCTTTCCGGTGCCGGTCAGGAACGACAGCGCAGCCGGATATTGCGAGTTGTCGATCGGCTGCTCGTACATTTGCTTGTTCGCCGCTTCGTAGATCTTGATGAGCGTGCCGTCGGAGACGACTCGATTGTCTTTCGGGTCGTCGTAAACCCACTCCATTTTGCCCGGCTTGGCGAAAGTGACGTGTCCGCGCGAGGTCTTCTCTTGGTTGTACGCTTTGACCCAGAACTTCTGCTCGAAGTCGCTCGTGAAGGTGGTCGACTTATCGTAGAACGCCTGCACGTTCGCGACCGACTGGTCGGCATTGGTATGGGCAGCGGAGTCCGCATGTTCCGCGCCGTTGTCGGCGTCGGTCCGCGTGGCGCAGGTGAGAAGTGCGAGGACGATGAACGGGATGGGGGGGCGCATCACGGTTGGCAAATGTAGTGCACAAACAAGCGCACGCTCTCCCAATTGCAAGTGCTGCACACCTTGATCGTGGGTTGCGATGCGGTCTCCGGCGTTCTCGCGAACGCCGCCGGACGCTAGGGTCGTCCCGGCTTGCGCACGGCCGGCGCGGCGGGGCGCGCGCGTTGCACGTGTGTGAGAGCCAGCGCGAGCGCGTCGGCGGCATCGGCAGGTGGCGCGCCGCTGAGCCGGAGCACCACGCGCACCATCTGCGCGACCTGACTTTTCTCCGCTCGGCCACTGCCGACGACGGCCCGCTTTACGAGCGCCGGTGCGTACTCGTAAACGGGAAGTCCCGCGCGCGCGCACACGAGAAGAGCCACTCCGCGTGCATGGCCGAGCTTGGCCGCCGCTTGCGGGTCCTTCGCGAAGAAGAGCGCTTCGACACTCGCTTCGTGCGGCGCATGGGCGTCCAGAACGGCCATCAACGCGCTTTCGATCGCGACGAGCCTTACGGCGATCGCGGCTTTCTCGTCGGTGTGAACGATTCCGTGTGCGACGTGGAAGAGGCGTGTTCCGCGCTGCTCGACGACGCCCCACCCGAAGTGGCGCGTGCCCGGATCCAGCCCGAGCACGATCGGCACTACCCGGAACTCTCGAGTGTCGCGAGCTCCTCGTCGGAGATGTCGAAGTCCGCGTACACGTTCTGCACGTCGTCGTGGTCGTCCAGCACTTCCGCCAAATTGAGGGCGACTTGCGCGTCTCGACCGGTAAGGGGCTTCTTGATCTTCGGAACGAATGCGATTCCGCTCGATTTGGGCTTGATCCGGCCCTTATCGAGGGCGTCGAGCACCTGTGCAAGGGCGTCGGACGCCGTCGTTAGGTGCCACTCGTCGCCCGCATTCTGGTAGTCGTCGGCGCCCGCGCCGACGGCGACGTCCATGAGCTGGTCTTCGGTAACCTCTTTGCCCACGGTGATGACGCCCTTCCGGTCGAACGCCCAACCGGCAGTTCCCGCGGCACCGAGCACACCGTTGTGCTTCTCGAAGATTTTTCGGACCTCGGCCACGGTCCGATTGCGATTGTCGGTCATCGCTTCGACCAAGAAAAGGGTACCTGCCGGGCCCGTCCCCTCGTACATGATTTCTTCGTACGCGGCCCCCTCGATCTCGCCCGTTCCACGCTTGATGGCCCGATGAATCGTATCGTTGGGCATGGACTGCCCCTTCGCGTCGGTGATGGCCTTGCGAAGTCGCGGATTGCCACCGGGATCGCCACCGCCCATGCGAGCGGCTACGGTGAGCTCCTTGATGAGCTTCGTGAAGAGCTTGCCGCGCTTTGCGTCGAGCGCGCCCTTCTTATGCTTGATCGTGGCCCACTTCGAATGGCCGCTCATGGTGCGTTACCGTTTTGGCTAGCCAGGGCAGAGCCGAGCCTTTAGACGGGCGAAGCCTAGATAATGGGTCGCGCGGCTTCAAGCGCGGCGCGACATCCGCGAGAGCATTTTCACGGCAACGAAATGCTCGTCCCCGCCATGAAGGCGTCGTCGGCCCGATGGGCGCTCAGGACGAAGGAATCGTACTCCTCGGTCGGAACGGTGCCCGTGGCGACCCCCAGGATGAAATCATCCTCGAGGACTGGGCCGTTGACGCTCAGCTTGCGCGAAGCTTCGACCAGCTTGGCTTTGACGTCCAGAGGTCCCGGCATGCGCGCGACGACCGCACCTGGGGGAAGATCGAGGCGCCGGTGCACGTGGTATTGGACCGCTGCGCTTACGGCCAAGGCGCTTTCTCTCCCGGATTGGGTCGCGAACGTCGCGGCCAGACTCGATACCCGCGCGCGTGGCCAAACCCAATGGAGCGTGTCCAGGCCGGGCAGCAGCCATTGGTGCGATCGTCTTTCCTTGCCTTCGAGTTGCTCCGATTGGGCGTAGCCGCTGACGCTGACGCTCGCGCGCAGGCTGACCTGCCAGCTGCCCTCGGTGGATGCGAGCTGGACGTCGTCGACGTTGGCCCATGGAAGCCACCCGAGCACCACCTCACGGAGCGCGCGCTGGCGCTCCGCACCCACGATTCGAAATAATGCCTCGGCAAGCTCTTGGGCCTCGCGGCCACGCAGTACGATCGCGAACGTTCCCTTGGCATTGCCCTCCGGATCGAGCGCGAGCCGCACGTCCACTTCGTCGCGTTCTTGACCCCAGCCGGTAGCCGGAAGGGGAGCTATAGCCCCGTCGGACCGCAGCGCGAGCCGGCCTCTGAGCTCGGGCGAGATGCGACCGGCCGGTAACGGGGGACCCGCCACGTCGGCGTCGATCCAGACGTCATCCACTCCCGAGCCCGCGGGTACGTGGGCCACGACGAGGGGGTGAACGAATCGACCGTAGTGGGGAGGAAACGACGGGTCCGCGCTGTAGGGGTCGTTTTCCGCCACGACCAGATCGCTCGCGATGCCGAACTCCCGGAGGCTTCGCAACACCAGCCAGGCTCGGCTTCCCGCGTGCGACGCCAGGAACGTGCGAGCGGTCTGAATCTGCACCGGGGCGATCCCGCCGCCGTAGTCGCTCAGGACGCCCGGGTCCGACTCGCGCAACGACTTTCCGGCCGCTGCGACGATGGAGTCGACGATTGCGCGTGGATCATCGCCGGCCCCGGCCACGGCTCCTCGTGCCCAGGCGACCATCTCTGGATCGTGCTCGTCGAGGCTGGCGACAGTCTCACGGAGTGCCCGCGCGATGCCGCCCCACAACGCAGTCGAAAAGCTGACGCTCACGTTGCGGTCCATCTTCGGCACGCCGTCCTCGATGCGCCGTGCGGGGCGGTCCGCAAGATGCCACGTCAAGATGCGTTGGCTTCCTTCGATTCGCTCGGTAGGCTTTCCCAGCAGGGCGTGACTCCAGAGCGCCCCGTGCAGATCGCGCGGTAACGATAGCTCGATCGTCGCCGTGTGAACCGCAGTGCGCTCCGGGAGCAAGTCCGGTGTGTCGATGCCGATGTCGCCGGTCTCACCGGGGAGAGACCAGCCTTCGTAGAGTGCCTCGACGACATCGCCCTGCTCGAGCTGGGAGAGGTCGGCGTGAGCTTGGGTGGCCCGCGGCGCGCGGTCCGGTTCGAGGATTCGTCCGTCCTTCTTGAGAATTCGGCGGCGCAAGGCGCGAAGCGCGCTATGCCCCCAAACGTCAGGGGCCGCTGCCTGAGCATTCTCTTCGACATCCGTCGTGCCGCGGACCCGGCGCTCGTCGAACAGAATCCAGTGGACCAGACCGCTACGCAAAACCTCGTAGCGCTCGGTGTGCACGAGAATGGCCGTCCCGGCATTGGGAAGAATGGGCTGCGCGCGATCTTCGGCAGCAAGACGTTCGGAGATGGGGTCGAACTCACGGCTCGGGTCGCTTCCCCAAGCCCGCAGGAGCGGTGCGATCGAAGCCGGCGCGTCGGAAGCAGTCGTCGCGAGTGCGAGCAGCCGAGCCTGCGCATCCTGCGTTCCCGATCCGTTGGCGCCGCCCGTCAGCAGTGCGAACGCGGACATCGTGCGCTCCGCCGGGAGCATCGCGTCGAACACGCGTACGGCGGTGGGCATGTCTTTGGCAATGAGCGCCTCCTGCAACTCGAATGGTAAGAAGATGGACGGCGCGCCCAGAAGCACGCGAAGCCGCGCCAATTCCCCGGTCACGCGCGCCCGGTCGCCGACTTCGCGCAGTGCGTCGAGGCAGTCGGTCGTATCGTGCGCGATCGGACGGGCCAAATCGCATGCCGCGGCGACGAGCTCGGCTCCCACTCGCGGTGACGCGGCATCGTCGGCGTCGGACACGAGTGCGGACCGAGCGAGCGTCGTCCGTGCTCGCTCGATCGCCGCTCGCGCACGGTCGAACAACCGTTCCCGTCCGGCAATGAGCGCTTCGAACGCGTCGAGGACTGGCGACGGCGCGGCCTTCGCTTTCGATCGGATCTCGTCCAAGTCGCGGAGCGTTTCGATCCCGGCTTCATCGTGGCCGCGACGCACACCCGCCAGCACGGCGTGGCCGATCGTCGCCTCCCAGCTGGTTGGCCATGTCTCCAAAGCGCGTCGGTACGCGTTTCGAGCTCGTTCGGCTCGGGTGGCCGGCGAAAGGTCCCGAGCGCTTTCGACGGCACGCGCATAGAGCAGCGCCAGGTCGGGTCGCGAGTCCGCGCGCGTTGCCGTCCGCGAAAGCTGCCGCTCCGCATCTCGCGGATCGCCCTCCGCGAGCGCCGCGGCGCCTGCCAGCAGCGCCTCGTCCTCGTCTCTCGACTCCGGGGCAGCGAGGGGTTCACTGCGGATCACGCTCCCGCCCGACCTCGATCCGACCCGGGGGGCGTCGAGTTGCAGCGGCGAGCCAGCCTCATCGAAGGCATCGATTTCGACGGCGTCTTCGCTTTTCGCTGTCCCGACGCGCACGACGAACCGGACGGTCCCACTCGACACGGTAACGCGCGCGAAGCGCGCCGCCTCGCCGTCGCCGAGTTCGAATGGACGCTCGAGAATCACCCTTCCCGAGGCACGGATCTCGGCCGCGCCATGGGAACGCAATACGACGCCGATCGTTTGGGCACGCGGGGTGGCGACGTCTACGACGACCTCACGGACGCCGGGGTGGGCGCTCTCGGCGTCGAGTTCGATTGCGCAGCCCCGGCCGCCAACCGCGATCGGGCGGACCTGCGACTCGAACACACCGCCGATGTTGTACGAGGGCTCGATCCGCGCACCGGCGCGATCGAGCGGCGAGGGGTCGTGGACACCGGTCACGGGTGCCCAAGTGATCGGGCCGATGACGAGTGCCTCACGCGCACAGCCGCTCGCCCTGCGGTCTAAGTCGGCCTCGTGCGAGTCGCCCCTGCGCTGCGCGAGGGTCATGAGAGCACGCGCAAGGAGCCCTTTGGCAAAAGGTCCGCGGGCGACGCTCTCCGCGTGTGAAAGCGCGTCGGCGATGGCGTGCGACTCTGCAGACCGTCGCTCGAGAGCCGCGTCGGGGGCCGCTCCGCCGAGCAACGGCATCTCTCGTTCGACAAGGGCGTCGAGCGCGGCCTCGATGGCTGGGACCTGCCACACTTCGCCTTCGGCTCGGGCGGCGACGTTCACGAGCTCGAGATAGGCCTGCACGGCCACACCCGGATCGCTCGTCATATCCAGCCGAAACGCATCTGCGAAGGCCGAGGCGAGATTCACTCGGCCGCTGGCCGGCGGCCGCGCCACGGGGACACAGGCCGCAAGCGACACCGCCAGAATGTTGACGAGCGTGGCAACAAGGATCCTCAACGGGCACCGCCCGTGGCCGCGACCAGCCGTACGCTGCGGTGCATCAGCGCGTCGACGCGTTGAATCCATTGCCGCCAGGGTGGGTATTGCTCTACGGCGATCGCGCTTTGATCGAACACGACGGTTCGGTGGATCAGGATGGCGTTCGGTTGACGCGGATCGCGTGTCACGTCGAGGTGCGCGCGGCCGAAGGGCCCGCCATTTTCGTCGCCGCCCGCGGGAAGCGCGGCGAATGTCCAGTTTTTCGGAGCGATCACGCGGATCGTCCGTGCTTCGCTTCGGGGGGCGACGGAAGGCGGAAGCCAGACAGGCAGCGTGCGGTTGACGAGCGGCGCGAGCTGGGAAGCTATGGTTTGCGACGGTGAGAGGGGAACCACGAGTTCATTGCCTTCGTGACGACCCAAGCCACTCGACGTCGCGCGCCATTGCACGACCGCCTTGCCGTGCGGCAATTCACCGCGGAACTCGACCTTCTTGTCGATCTCGACGGTCGGAAACCACGGGCCCACGAGATGGTCTTCGACCCATGGCGCCCGGGCGCCTTGTTCGGTGAGGTAGGTGCGGAGCCAGAACGCATCGTCGCCGCTCGCCCGCTCTTCACCGTCGAGGTCTGCGCTTCCGTCCGGCCTCAAAGCAATGGTCCACGTCGAGTCGACTCCGTGGTCGCTCGGCGAGCTCGAAGGAAGAAGCACGACCTCGGCCGGTCCGTCCATGCGCAGCGCCGTGGCACGCGCGTCCATCGAGGGCAGCGGCCCCAGGCGCGACTGAGGACTCGTGGCGTCGAGAAACGTCCCGCCCTCGGGCCCCGGCAGATAGGCGATTCCATGATCGAAGAGGGGGATGGCAGCCCCGGCCGCGCGCAACAGGGACGGCTCCGCCGTAAGCCTCGTTTGGACCAGGACTTCTTGCGCACGAATGCCGACCGCCCTCAGAAGCGTGATGAGCAACAGAGCCTTGTCGTCGCAGTCACCCTCGCGTCGCGCGAGCAGTTGTTGTGGACGGTTTGGCAGCCACCATTCGCCGCTCACGTAGTTTACGTATCGAATATCGTCGGCGACGAAGTCGAATAGCGCACGCAGTTTCTCGTCGCGACTCGACTTGCCTCGAGTGAGCTTTGCCGCGAGCTCTCGCACCTGGGCGTCGGGATCGGTGAAGCCACGCACCGCCTCGCCGTACCAATCGCGGAACGCGCGCCAGTCCTTGAACGTGGAAAGGACAGCAGTCGGGATGATCTCGCTCAGCGGTGGGGCGAGCGGCTCATCCGGCACGTTGACGGGTCGGTCCCATACCAGTCGAACGACGTGATGGCTTCCTTCGTCCGTGTCCTCGCGGTGATCCGCACTGCCGTTGACCACGTCGACGTAGATCGGACGATCCGCGGGTGATTCGACGATCACTTCATTATGGAGAACGGGATGGGTAGACTGGCTACCCGCATAGTCGAGGCGATAAAATGGCGGGTCGCCGCGCCCGCCCACCGGGCCCGCCGTCCAGGACCGGAAAGCGACCTCGACGACATCTCCCGGCCCAAGATCCGGCCAGCGAATCCGGGGTCTCGCATTGTCGCTCGACTCCTCGATGGGAAACGCAATCTCGCCGTCCCTGCGGTAGACCCGCGCCCGCACGATTTCAGTCAGATCGCCTTCGGCCGGTACGTCCTCGTAGAGTTCGTCCTCGGTGCGTGGTGAAATTTCGATTTCCCGAGCGTACTGGACGAGCTCCGAAACGCGTCGGTCGGCATGCATCACGACCGCGCGCATCCAGTGCAACTCGCGATCGGCGACATCGGGCGGTGCGGCTTCCCTACCGCGCGGCAGTGCACCGTCGTTCCCGATCCGCGGGGCGGACGCCGGCGTGGTTGCGAGAGGTTCGTGCCCGGTGGCCAGCAGAGTCGCGCCGACCGGGTCCTCGCGCTCTCCGCCCCGCCGGCGCGCGAGGAATGCTTGCGGTGAGACGAGATATTTGTCGTCGTCGTGAGGCTCGCCGCTCGGCGGCGTGCGCGTGCGCAGGGACAGTTCCGCTCTGTAGCGAGCCTCGCCCGGGTCGAGCTCGCGCGCGCGTCGCAACGCGGCGGCGATCGCTTCGTTGCGCGTGGCATCTCCTTGGGCCGCGCCGGTCTCCTCTGCCAGCCCGGCCCAGACGCCGGCGTGATTCGGCGCCCAGCGAGCGAGCTTTCCATAGAGCGTGCGCGCCTCCTCGTGCGCGCCCGCATGGGCCACGGTTTGGGCGACCGACAGCGCTTCGTCCGCGTTGTCGACGCCCCCGGCGAACGCCCGGCGCGCTGCGCTGACTACCGCGTCGCGTCCGCGCGATTGAAGCGATAGGACGAGGGCCGCGCCATTCTCTCCCCGCTCGGCGAGGCGCTCGCGCGTCTCGGAGGCGAGCGCGGGATCGTCGGCGATGGCAAGGTCGGCGAGGCTGTCGAGCAGGGCATCCGGTGCGTTCGTCGCCGCCCGTGCGAATGCTGCCAACCTGCGTTCCGCGCGCACGCGGAGCGCATCGGTGCCCAACGCGCTGTCCACCCGCGACGCCAGCACCGCCGCTTCGGCGTCGTGCGCCGCGTCGATGTTGGCGGCGAGAAGAGTCGCCATGGCCCAATCGGGCAGGCCGGCTTCCAAGTGCCTCTCGACCAGCCGCCGCTCGACGAAGGCGCGCGTTCGGGCATCGGCCGACGGGCTCGAGCGAACGCGATTCAGCCAAGCGCTGCGGTTCGCGCCGCTGGGCGTGATCCAGGCCGCCATGGCCAAGGCGTCGGCGTCGATGTCCCCGTCCGTGAACGCCGCGAGCAGGCCTGGGGCCCGCGGGCTTCGCAAGTCGTCGGCGCCGCCCAGGGTCCTTAGCAATGCCGCCCCGATCGAAGCGTCCCGGCCGGTCCCGGGCTGCTCGAGCGCTCGCCCGAGTGGCGTGGCGACAAGGTCGAACGCGGGCGCCGGACCGCGACTGGGTCGCGCCCCCTGACCCGATAGATCGGCGCTGGCCGTCACGTCGTGCGGGGGCGATCCATTCTGATCGGTGACACGCAGTCGAACCCGCCCGTCGTCGTCGAGAGCCCCCGAACAGACCTTCGCTGCGAGCAGGTGCGCTCCGGCCTCGGCACGTACTCGCGCTGCGATTCGATCGAAGCGGAGCACTTCATGGACCGCATCGTCTCGCCCGACGTCGGTGCCGTCGAAGACGAGGCGGGCCTGCCCAGTCGCAGCCAGCCTGAGAAAGAGACTTTGCTTGGACGCGACCGTCAGCTTCGTTGCGATCCACGTGCAGCTCTCCTTGCGCGGAAAGACGAAGAGGTCCAAAGCCACCCCTCGAGCCGGTGCAAACGCGCGAGGCACGGAGCGCCAAGCCACCTCGTAGGTGCCCCACGAGTAGCGGGCTCGCGTGTCGCCGAAGGTTGCGTCCGGTGCTTCGGGGCCGTCGCGTGCGTCCAGACCCCCGCCGGTGTCACGGAAGGGGCCGAGTATCGACAGGGCGTCGATGATGCCGAGCCTCTCGTCCTGCTCGGCGCCTGAGTCGGTTCCATCATCGTTGGCAAGCATGCGACCGAGCAGTGCGGCCTCGCCGCGCACGTCCCCCGGCTTGCCGCCTGAGTCGGCCGCGATGCGCGCCAGCGCCTTGGACGCGTGTTCGTCGGTCGCTCGGCTGGCGAGCGTCGCAATGGTCGAAAGTGCGGCCAGATCGTCGCGCACCGTCGCGGTGGGGCGAAGCGCTCGAGCCGTCGCATCGTCGACCATGGCGTCCGGCGTTTCGTCGGTCCAGCGTAGCGCCGTCGCCGATGGACTCGACGGCGATTCCAGGTCGTTCGGTGCGGACCGGGCGCTCGGCGTGCTAGCGAGTACGGTCGCGAAGGCGAGCGCGCATGGGGCGTACGGCAAACGGCCGACCAAGGTGCGGGGACTCTAGCCAGGAGTCCCGGCTGACGCGAACGATGACGGGCATCGATGTGGGCGTCTCTGCGCCTCGAAGCTCTTTGCAGCTCGACGGGGAGCGGCGCTTCTCGCGCGACGCACGCAGCCTTTACCCGAGGATCGGGAGCCGAACCGTACCTGTTGGTTTCGGGAGCGCGAGCTTTTGATTCTTTGCGTAGACGGAGTGTCGACCTTTCGTGCGGTACCACTCGGCTACCGTCGCCGTCGAATGCATTTTTTCGACAATCTGCCGCCAGCCGACACCCGTATTGTAGGCGCAGAAACTGATCTCGCCTTCCTGGGTGCCATACGGGATGATGCACATCTCGGTACGGCGAAAGTCGTAATTGAACAAATCCTGAAACCACATCCCGGCGACGAAGAGAACGCGCCAATCGAACTCGCGAGCGTCGTCCGCGTGTTCGCCGACCTTGGCTCCGCGAGCCCCGGTTTGGCTCAGGAACTGACGAAGCAACGTATAAAGCCCGAACCCCTGCGGCGCACGGCGTGCGTCGAAGCGACGGCACAGCGCTACAGCGAGCTGCGCCAACGTAACGGCTTTGGGCTGCGCCGAGTCGGTGATCTCCTGGATGTCCTCGAGCAGGCCCTCGAGGTCGAGCACTTGCGCGAGCGGCACCATTTCGCGCGTCCGCTTGTGGACCAACAGAGCCGTGCCGATGCCACAATTCGGGTGGCAGCCACACTTGAGGGCCCCCCAATCTGCACGGTCGGCCAACAGGAGGTCGGTCAGATCGCCGAAGGCGCCCAGCGCCGAAAGCGGAAACCAGTCGCGCATGGGCTCGGTGGATCCGAGCTGGTCGCGAACATCGTGGGCAAGGTGAGACAGCGTGTACCGCTGCGCTTGCCGTCGCTCGTCCGAGATGTCTTCGTCGCGGCCGGTGAAACTGACGGGCTGGAACGACACGACGGTGACCTTGTCGGCGTTCTCGATGGCGAACCGAAGCACCCGGCCCACTTGGTCGTCGTTCACTCCGCGCACGACCGTGACGACGAGGACGACGTCGATGCCCGCCGCGTGCAAGTTTTCAATGGCCTGTAGCTTCACGTCGAACAAATTGCCGACTTTGCGGTGCGCGTTCGCTTCCTCGCCGAGCCCGTCGAACTGCAAATACGCGATGCGCAGACCAGCCTCTTTTGCCTGCCGCGCGAACATGGAATCTTGGGCGAACCGAATGCCGTTCGTCGCGCATTGGACGCAGAAGTAGCCGACATCAGCGGCGTACTTCAGCGCGCGGAGAAAATGGGGGGACAAGGTCGGTTCGCCGCCCGAGAACTGCACGCTCATCTGACGCTGCGGCTGGATCGTAAGCGAGTCGTCGAGAATGCGCTGGATCTCGCTCCAGTCGAGTTCGTGCACGAACCCGACTTGATTGGCATCCATGAAACACGGATCGCACATCATGTTGCAGCGGTTGGTCAGATCCACGGTCAACACGGAACCGCGGCCGTACTTGATGCTCGACGTCCCGTGGTTCCGGAGCTTCGTCGGAGGAGACGCAAAGTCGCGCCCCGGGAACAGCCGTTCGATTCGGGCGCTGAACGCCGCGTCGATTGAGATTACGTCGGCGATTTCGCCGTGAGCAGGGCAACTTTTCGTCATCATGATGCGGCCTTCCCGCTCTTCGATACGAGCCCGGACCTCGCCGGGTCTGCCCTCGATCAACGTGCGCACCTCGGCACGTCCCTCGAGGATCGCCGTGCGTGCCTCCTTGACGCAACGCGGGCAAAGCGAATCTGTTTCCCGCGGCCAGCCGAGCTCGGGAAATGTACGCTCACGGCGCTTGAGCAGCGGCGCGGGGGCCCACTTGGGTTGAGGGGAACGCCGCTCGAACTTCCTGTTGTAAGCGCGCAACAACGGCCAGAGAGCATTCGCAGCCGACCGAAGACGTTGACTCATATGGGGCGGAGTCTAACGTCAGACGCGCTGCGACGAGGGAGCAAATTGAACGGCCGACCGCGAACGAGGCGGTGGTCGCTTCGCCGCAAAGGTCGAGCGCCCCGCCTGGCTTCGACCCGTTCGCCTCGGATGCACGGCGCGTTCCGCTAGGTGTCTCGACGACCGAGTTCGGACCCGTGCAGGTCGGAAAGTCCTTGGCTCGCGATGCGCGGCCAGGCGCTCCCATTGGTTCGTCCCCCATGGCCACCGGCATCGGTCGGTAGCGCGTGGCGTCTTGCCGTGGCCCATGCACATCGGCAAGTCCGTATCCTTCGGTGACGAACGCGACACGAGACGGTGACATGCCATCGGACACCACTCAACGTCCATGGCTCGATGACCGTGGACTCACGCAGCGATGCTAATGATGCTCGGACTCCCCGCAATGAACAGCACGACAATGCCACCGAAGCTTATTTGGCCACTCGCCATTGTACTCCTGTCCATCGCCGTTGCCCGAGGCGCACAGGCTCAGAATCTTTACCTGTGCTGTGACTTGGCGATTCGTACGGATGGCTCGTGCATTTCTCAGAGTACGCCCTGTGCGGAATCGACACAGTACGGTATCGCACTTTCGAATGTGTCGGTCAGTGCTGCTCAAGAGTACCCTCTTGAACCCGGCTACGCCGGCGCGTACTTCCCGCCGGGCGTGGACGGCTATATGTCGTGGAGCCAAATCACTCCGTGGGTCGGATTTTGCCTCGACGCCCCGTCGACGAAAGACCCCGCGCATGCAGGCCCTACCGAGCCCATCGGTTGCCTGGCGATTTCCTTGGCTCCGGGCATCGGGGGAGAAATGGCCGATGTCGAGTTTCCCATGAGTTCCCGCTGGGACGCTTACCAGCTCTGCTATGGGCCGGAGAACGGAGCTGCTGACAGCGGTACCGCTTGCCACAATCCAAATGACTTGAACGACCCCACCGTTTCGGCAACACCCGTGTCCGCGTCGTGCTGCGGGCCCTCAGCGCTCTTGAGAGCACCGGCGGATCTCGGAAGCAACGCAAACGAATGGCATATTGGCTTAGCGGACGAGATACCGGGAGTTCCGCCACCGATCCTCGTTTACGCGCCAGATGGCGGCGTTGTCGCTGACTATGATCCGGATGCAGGCGACTATTTCGGTGAGATCGGCGATGCGTGCGTCAATGCGTACAACGAAAGGGCCGGGTGCGGCAGCCCGCCCAACGAGAGTGCGTCGCAGAACGGAGCGGCCCAAGACGGCGAGTCGGGCGCGCTGAACGATGGCGCGACTGGTTCCGAGGCGGGCGCGACATCCTGTGTGCCGACCACGTGTGCGGCGCAGCACCAAACATGTGCGGTGATTCAAAACGGCTGCGGTGGCATGCTCGACTGCATCACCGACGCGTGTTCACAAGGCGGCGGGTGCAGCGCGACCCCAATGGCCGCCCACGTGGCGTCTTCGCATCGAGGGCTTCTGAGCGCTTTAGTGCTTGCCGTTACGCGGTGGCGGTGGAGAACGCGGTCTCGCACAGGCTCATCGAGGCGCCGGCATCGTCCAAAAGCATGACGCCCACTCCTGGGCCGATGCCGTTCGACCCATCCATGGGCTATTTTCGACTACATATATGATATCATTGGATAAATAGATCACACGAAGTTTCGTGCCCAGTAGCTCGTCGATCCCGAACGTGGGAATCGCGCCACTCGGTGATGAAGTCGCGGGGGATCATGCAATGGCCCGACGTCGACCTCGAGCATGGGATCGTCCATATTCACCGATCGCGCGGCGCCCGTCGGGGCGACGGCATCAAGCCCACCAAGAGTGCGGCGGCCCGACCAGTCCCCATCGAGCCGGCACTTTTGCCGATGCTCAAGGCGATGCACGACGAATCGGAGGGCCAGAGCCGAGTGATGCGTCTGCCGGGCGATGGCGGGCCGCGTAAACTCCGCATGTACCTCACGCGGGCACGGCTTAACCGCGCGGATTTATTCATCACGGACGCGACGCGAAAGGCGATGACGTTTCACGATTTGGCCAAGTGTTTCCGGACCTGCCAAAAGAAACCTCGTCCAATCGTCCCGGGAATCGACGTCCGCGCTTGCGATCGCGAGCAGGATGGGCGCGGCGCGCGTTGGAGTCGAGGAACTTGAGCGCTTCGCGAGGGCACGACGTAGTTGGCGGGGCGAGTCGAGAAGGCCGCGGAGGACATCGTCGAAGTAATGCTTGCCGGACGCGGCGGCTCGCTGGGTGGAGAGCTCCACCCCCAGCGAGGCTTCCGCGAAGTGTGCGAGCGAACGTTTCAGCAGGGCCGCGAGCAGGCTCGCCCATATCATCCGTTTCGCAATGGCAGCCTTGCCCGTGTCGAAGGCATGAAGTTTGGCGTGGGATTTGAACTCTTTGAACAGGAGTTCCGCCTGCCAGCGCAGGCGATACAAGCCGGCCACGTCGGCGGCGGAGAAGCGGTTGGGAGCGAGGTTGGTGTGCAGGTACACGAACGTCTTCGCGTTACGCTTGCCGCGCTTGTAGAACGTCACAATTCGCCCGCGATACACGAATGAATTCGCCTGCCATTCGATGTCGAGGTCGACCGTCTGGGCGGGAAGCCGGTCCCAGTTCAACGTCTGGCCGAGCAACTTGGGGATGGGTTTGCCGGCGCTGTCGAAAGCTGCCCGAATGGTGGGTCGAATGTTTTTGGTTCCGCGGACGATGAAGGCGCCGCCCGCCTGGTCGACGTCGTAAAAGAATTTTCGCTCCTCGTACCCTCGGTCGGCCAGAAAGAGCCGCTCGCGGAGACTCGCGGCCTCGGGACGGTAGGTTCGCTCCGTCTCCTTGTCGGCCGTCAGGGCGACAATGCGCACATCGTCTTGGAGCAG